>JAAESI010000323.1 GCA_024229515.1 Pseudomonadota bacterium
CCTTCCGCGAGATCTACAACGAGCAGTGGCTAGTCGCACGACACGGGTACAGCTCGCCGGCCCAGGTACGGCGGGAACTCACCGGGAGCGTCGCGGCCTGAACAACAACAGCATGTGTCCGAGAAACCGGGTGCGGCACACGGGGGTTCTGGTTGGCTTCGAGCAGGGTCAGAACGTCGTCAGGGGTCATGGACCCTCAATATCAGCCGACGAGGCTGAGCGCGGTCAGTCCGTCGCCAGGCCCTCCACGTCGGCCACTCAAGGCGCCCGGATCCGGCGCCGACGGCGCGGTACCAGCCGATGCTGGCCTCGGCGGCCGTCTCACCGAAGCGGCGTCGAGTACAGTGAGTCGGGAAGTGGCACGCTCGACCCGATCCCCGGTGATGCTTCGTGTGGCGGCCGGAGCCGTCGGCTTGCTGCTCGCGCTGGGCCTGGCCGAGGTCGGCCTGCGCGTCCTCCCCACGGGCGCCTGGGGCAGGTACGCGGCTCAGGAGATGGCCGATCCCGGGCGGGTCTTCCACCAGGTCAGCGACGACCCCGCGCTCGGCTACAGCCTGCGTCCGGGGGCCTCCGGCGACTTCCAGTCCGCGACCGTCCAGGTCAACTCGATGGGCTGCCGCGGCCCCGAGCCTGCGGCAGCCCAACCGGGGGTGCGGCGGATCCTGGGAGTGGGCGACAGCATCACCTTCGGCGCCACCGTCGACGACCACCAGACCTTCGTGGCGGTGATGCAACGCGAGCTGCAAGCCCGGGGCACGCCCAACGTCGCCATGAACTGCGGAGTCAGCGGCTACAACGCGCGCCAGTCGCTGCGTACCGTCCAGCTGAGATGGGCCGACTTCCAGCCCGATACCGTCGTCTTCAGCCTGTTCTCCGACGACTTCACGCCGCCCTACCGAGCGGGTCGCGGACCAGTCGACACCTGGCTCTGGGAGCGATCGGCCCTGTGGCGGGCGACGCGGTTGCTCACGGCGCTGCTGGGACGCAGCCAGGCGCAGGGGCTACCGGGGTGGGCGACGGACGGGCAAGACTACCGGCGAGAGGCGCTGAGCCACGTGCGCTCGGGCCTGACGGAGCTACAGCGCCTTGGAGTCGACGTGCGGGTCGTCGTTCATCCCCACCTCTCCGACGACACCAAGCGGGCCAGGGGCGGCGTCGATGGCAACCTGCGCTGGGTCCGAGAGGCGGGCATCGAGGCCTTCGACGCCTGGGAGGTCTACGACCGGGGGCCCGGCTCTGTGGCCAGCTACTCCATCGATCCCCAGTTCGAGGATCCCCACCCCGGGGTCGAAGGCCACCGCATGCTCGGCGAGGCGCTGGCCGGGTGGCTCGTCGGTCCCGCCGAGGAGGCCGAGGCTCCGAGCGAAGACAGCGAGGTGAAGGAGCCCGAAGAGCGGGGGGAGTGACGTGACCGGGGTTCGCGAAGTGGTTGGTCGAGGTGAGCGGCCTACTGACGGACCGGCGGCGGGCCGCACTCCGGGTCGAAGCCGTCCCTCGCCTCGCCGCCGTCGCAGTCCTGGTCCAGCCCGTCGTGGCAGGTCTCCGGCGCCCTGGGCCAGATGTCCGGGTCGCTGTCGTCGCAGTCTCCGTCGCACAGGGGCTTGCCGTCCCCGTCGCTGTCGGTAGACGAGTCCTCGATGAGGCCGTCGCAGTTGTTGTCGCGGCCGTCGCACAGCTCGATGGCGCCCCGGTACGTCGCTGGATCGTTGTCGTCGCAGTCACCTTCGCAGACGAGCTGGCCATCGCCGTCCAGGTCCACCTCTCCGACAGCCGTCCTCGAAGGGACGCAGTCGTTGTCGCGCCCGTCGCAGAGCTCGGCCGCTCCGGGGTGGGAGTCGTCGTCCTCGTCGTCGCAGTCCGAAGAGTCAGCGACCCAGCCTGGCAGCCCGTGGCACATCTCTCCGTAGGGGTGCGGAGACCGGGCGTCGCCATGTCCGTCCCCGTCGCGGTCCACGAAGTAGGACCGCGGGCTGTCGCATGGGGCCGTCCACGAGAAGCCGTCGACCCACAGTTCGCTGCGGGCGCCGGAGCCCTGGGTCTCCGCGACCCCCACCCGGGCGATGACCTCCGACAGGCCGAGCACGTTGGGGCTGAGGTCGGGGGGAGCGTACCGACCCCAGGCCTCCTCCCCTCCAACCAGCCAGCTGTGGGCTAGCGAACCGTCGGGCCGCAGGAGCTCGAACGTCATCGAGGGGGGGCGGTCCGGGGCCTCTCCGCGGGCCAACCAGTCGAACGACACGACGAAGGGAAGGGTGACGGGCAGGCGGCGTTCGATGCCGTGGGGGGGCGTCGGCCCCCCACGGTCGTGGGCCCCGACGACGTGGACTGCCGGCGTCGCCTTCCCCTCGCGTCCGTCCAGCGCGAGCGAATGCTCGACGGTCGGACCCGCGGAGCCCCGGCGCCACAGGGTCCAGGGGGTGACCCCCGCGGCGGGGTCGTCGGTCGCCAGCGAGACATCGGCCGGCGGCTCGAGCCCCCCCCGAACCAGTTCGAAGTTGTCGACCAGCAGGACGTGCCTCGCGGGTCCGGGGTCCTCGGGTCGGAGACCGATGCGCAGGAAGACGTCCTGGTCGGCGCCGTCTGCGAGAACATCCGTGAAGTCGGTCGGGGGCAGGGTCAGCCAGCCCGTGTCCTGGAAGCCCCCGACCGTCAGCCGCTGCCTGTGAAGGACAGTCCCGTCGGAGGCGTCGACCAGGTCCAGCCAGGCGTGGACGCCCGAGGCACTGTCGGACTGAACCCGCCAATCGAAGGAGAGATGGAAGCTCGCCAGCTTCGGGAAGAGTCGCTGCATCGAGAAGCCACGCGCGCTGGGACCGTCGATGCCCTCCCGAGGAATCCCCCTGCCGGAGAGGCGGGCCGCCCGGCCAGGGTGGCCCTGATCGTCCGGCGTCCACTCGAGCAGCGAGCTGTTCGGCTCGTTGGGAAGGGCGTCCGACCAGAGCTCCCAGTCGCCGTCGTCCTTCGAGAAGTCGTCCCAGACCCGCTTCGGGGGGAGCCTGGCCCACAGGCTCCATCGCTTCGGTCCCGGGAGGGGCAGGTCGACCGCTACGACCTCAGCGAAGTCGAAGGCCTCCAGCACCCGCAGCTCGGCGCGACCGAGGGAGCGGTTCGTGACCACATGGGTCGCCAGCTCCAGCTGCGACGTCGCGACGTCATCCAGCAGGCTTTTGACCTTGGGCAGGCTGACGACCGGCCGATCGTTCCGGGAGTACAGCTCCCAGTTGATCATGTCTCGCAGCGTCGTGTACGTGGGGTCGTCCAGGGTGATGATCACGAAGGAACGCTCGAGCTCGGAGAAGGTCTCGTGCCGAACGAGATCATCGAGCCCATAGTCGGAGCGATCGAGCCAGAGTCGAAGCATCGGCGGCTCGAGCTCCAGGGGAACCTGGTCCGCCGCAGTCTCGGGGAGCTGGGGGTCCTCCGGGTCCACGAACGTCGACAACGCGAGCAGGGACAGGGCGACGATGACCACGATCCGGCCGAGCCGACTCCACCCCCAGAGGTGCCCGAGCCCCATCGCCAGGAGCACGCCTACGCTCCAAGCCACCGGGAGCAGGTATCGGAGCTCCTTGTGGGGGACGAGCCAGTGGATGAAGAGCAGACTCACGATGCTGGCGACCAGCAGCGTCACGGGCCGGACGCCCAGAGTCGGCGCCGGGGTCGCCCAGCTCCGTCCCAGGCAGGCTCCGAGCACCGCGAGCGCGACCAGCGCGCGCCCGACCGGTCCGAGTCCGAGGAGCGCCCAGTCCGCCAGGAGGGCCACCGAGTGGATCGTGAAGACCGAGCTGTGGGTCGGCTCCGTCTGAGCCATCGTGAAGAAGTCGCTGAGCGAGGACGCAAAGGGAAGGTAGCCGACGAGCAACAGCGCCACGACGACCGCGCCCGCCTCGAGCAGGCGGCGTAGCCAACGCCTCGCGGGACGCCCTCCGACCAGGGCCCCGACAGCGTCCAGGAGCAGGGGGCCGAACAGGCCCGCGACGAAGGTCAGCTTCATCAGCAGGCCGGCGGCGATCACCCCCCCCAGCAGCAGGGCTTCCGCGCGGGTGGCGTCCGGTTCCCGGAGGCGGAGCAAGAGCCCGATCGACAGCCCGAGGAGCGCCATGTGCCAGGGTTCGATCCCCAGCATCGTGACCCGGCCCGCCACCCCCGGGAGACAAGCCACGACCACCACGGCCAGGAGCCCCAGCCTCGCGCTGCCCTGCCGGGCCCCGAACAGCCAGGCAGCCCACAGCGCCAGGGCGAGTGCCGCGGCGTTGGTGAGCAGCAGCGGTCCGATCGACAGAGTCTCGGCCGGAGAGAAGAGGGCGGGGACCCCGACGTACCAGAGCGGAGGCTGGTGATGCTCCAGCAGGACGTTGTGAAGCAGCGTCTGGAAGTCGACGCCCCCGGGCTCCCGGAACGGCAGGTGGTTGCGCATCAGGATGCCGAGGTCGTTGCCCTCGGCGCCTCCGAAGCGGGGTCTACGATCGAGGAAGCCGAAGGCCACGACACGCAAGGTCGCGAGCGCTCCCACGACAAACGCTGCCCAGCCCAGCCCACGGGGCGTCCCGCCCTCCGCGGAGAGCGGCGACCTCGCCGACGACGGGACCTCGGCCCCCGTTCCGCCTCCGCCGTCCGAAGCTCCCGCTGACAAACGGCGCTCGTCTGCCGCCGGGGGGCTCAGGCCTTCTCACCCTCGGGCTCGCTCGCGCCGAGCGAGGACGGGAGAGCCTCCTCCTGCACGGACGGGCTGCCGAAGAGGAGCGGCGCGGCCGCAAGGGAAGGCAGGGGGCGGTTCATGGGGCGCCCAGCCTAACGAAACGCGGCTGAATAGCCCAGCCCGGGAGGCCTCGCCCGGCGCGTGCCCCAGGGCCTCCGCCAGCGCTCCTCGCTGCAACTCGGAGGTCAGCGGGACCGACACTCCAGCAGCCGCTCGCGCTCCTGCCCGCCGGCCCGGGTGTAGATGCGGCCCAGGTCACGGCTCCAGACGAGGTGCCAGTCGTCGGGGAGCACCTCGAGGACCGCCTGGGCCGCGTCCCCCTGGTCGGCCAGGAAGAGCATCGTCAAGCCCGTCCGTTCGAGCTGGGTCCGCACGGGGAGCGGGTCCGGCCAGGTCAAGTCGGTCTCCAGATCGAGGACCGAGCCGGGGGGGAGGCGGCCGAGCACCTCGATCTCGGGGCAGTGGGAAGTGACGAGCGTCAGCTGACCTCGCGCGCAGCTCCCGAGCCAGCGACTGCCCTGCAGGACGGTGGGAGGGAGGCGGGCAGCCTCGGCTTCCGCGAACGCCGCCTGCTGGCCGCCGTGGAGCAGGACGGCGAGCAGGACGCAGAACGCCGGCCGGCCCAGCGCGGCGGCGCGTCCAGTCAGCGCCAGGAGCCCGAGCGGCACGCTCGCCGACAGGAGGGCCAGTGGCGGCACCAGGTATCGGATGTGCAGGGCGTTGAGCAGGCCCAGGGCGGTCAACAGGCCGTACACGATCGTGACGCCGAGCACCGCTGCGGCCCAGAGTCGGCCTTCGCGGCCTCCGCGAGCCGCGGCTGAAGCCACTCCGGCTCCACTGAGGAGCACCACCCACGACCCGCCGAGCTGCTGCCCGAGCACCCACAGGTACTCCATCGGAGCCAGGGACGCCTGCCCCGAGGAGGTCGCTTCGGTGACCCCCTGGGCGAGCCACAGGAAGGACAGCGGATCGCCCGTGATGCTCCAGGCGAGTCCCAGGTGGAGCAGGACCGACGCCCCGCTGGCCAAGGCGATGAGACCACCCTCGCGCCGTCCACGCGCCCACAGCGCGACGGCGCCGTAGATGGGGAGGAGGAGGGCTCCCTCGAGGCGGAACAGGACCAGCCCGTTGGCGGCCACCACCGACAGGATCGTCCAGCCGCGGCCCGATCGAGCCAGCCCGAGGAAGGCCAGCATCAGCGCTGCGGTGAAGAACGCCTCCTCCCCGCTCACGACCGCCCCGCGGATGAAGGGGGGCACGGTCCAGACGGAGGCCGCGGCCAGCCCGGCGACCAGGGGTCCGGCGCTGCGTGAGTGAAACCGGAAGACCGCCAGCGAGGCGACCAGCGCCGCCCCCCCAGCGAGGCCGCGAGCCGCCAGCACCGAGTCCAGGCCGAAGGCCCTCGGCAACGCGAACAGGAACGCCGTGCCGAGCGGAAAGTTCGTGTCGAGAGTCCAGGTCCGGGGGCGCCAGAGGCTCGCTCCCGGCTCCAGCCAGAAGCTCCGCATCGCCAGCTGGATTCGATCGAATGCGATCGACTCCGGGCCGGCGTGCATGTTCTCCGAGCGGGCGAAGACCGGAGCGAACACGAACGCTACCGGCAGCAGCGCCACTGCCAGCCCGAGGGCCTGTCTCCAGCGGTGGTCCGGGGTTCGCACGAGGCCCGGATAGTAGCGCGACCGTCGGCAGCCGCCGCCCGGGTGGCAGACGACCGTCCCAAGGCCGTCGCTCCAGCCACCTAGGGCGACAGGCCCCCCCTGGACCAGCCGCTCCGCCGGTTCCGGCTCTTCAATCCACCTTGTCGCTGGCTCGGTGACAGACGAGTCGCTAGAGTTAGGCCATGCGTTCGTACCTACTTCTCTGCGTTGTCCTGGCTGTCTCGGGATGCGCACCCGAATCCAACGAGTTCGTGGAGTCGGAGGACTCGGAGACACCCGGGGACGAGGATCCGACGCCCGACGACACGCCGCCCGCCAAGGAGGACGGGGTCGCCGGCAAGGTCATCGACCGGGCGACTGGCGACGGCATCGCGAACGTCTCGGTCAACGGTGAGATCACGGCCGAGGACGGCACCTTCATCACGCTTCCGACGTCGTGGGACCCCACGATGCTTCTCGCCACAGCGGATGGATACATCAGCTGGTGGTCCGTCTTCGACCTCGCTACCTGGTTCGCGACGGGCCCGCCGCTCGAGATCGCCACCTGGACCACCGCCGGGGGCCTTGCCTGGCACGAGGAACTCGCTGATAGCGAGTGGGACGAGGGACTCGGCGTGCTGATCGTCGACTTCCGAACGAGCTCGCCCGAAGTAGCCGAAGGCCTCATCGCCGACATCCCCGGCGACTCGGTCGCGGTCTTCACCTGGGACGCCGACGGAGCCCCTGTGGGCTCAGGGATGATCCCGGCCAACCCGGCAAAGACCTGGGTCCTGTTCACCGGAGTCGCCCCCGGCGATACGACGGTGACCCTCACGCTGCACGACGGCATGGTGTGCAGCGGCCCCAGCACGGTCGATGTCATGCCGCGCACCGTGACTCAGCTCATCTACCTGTGTGAGGGAGAGTAGAGCGCGCGCCCGGCCTCTTCCCTGAGCACGCGTCCCCCCCGTGAGTTCGACGAGGACGGGTTCGACGACCGCGTCTCCCGGCGTTGGTGCATGGCTCGGCGTCTTGACCTGCTGGGCCTGCTCGGCCCACGGTGCTCCTCGAGGATCAGCCTCCGGAGACGACCAAGATGGCCGCGCGTACAAAGAGCAAGGTGACACTGAAGTACAAGACGAAGTACCG
>JAAESI010000324.1 GCA_024229515.1 Pseudomonadota bacterium
AGACCGACGGCGCCGAGACCGACGTGCGGCTCTACCGGGAGGGCTGCGACCCGGGCCTGGACATGGCCTTGTGGACCATGAACGACACCGGCCACATCTTCATCCCCAACGATGCCTACAACGTCGCACTGATCGGCTGGCTCCTGGAGCACTCGCTGCCCTAGTCAGGGCGCGCGCTCGAGCCCCTTGCAGTCGAGCGATCCGCCGATGACCGACGCCTTGCTCGTCCACTTGCTGCCGATCTCGATCCCGGCCCACCTGGCTTCGACCAGATCACAGTCGTGGGTCTTGCCGTCGGCATCCAGGAACTGAACGACATAGCTGTCGCTGCGCTTGCCTTCGCGCTCGCAGCCGACGCACTCGCCCGTCTTGGCGAGGGTGACGGTCGGCCAATCGGGTGCGGAGCTGGCGTCGCCGGCGGCATTCAGGGTGCGGGCCTCGTGCCACCGATCGGCGGTGTACGCGCACCACTCGTCGTAGATCGGCTCCTCCCGGTACTTCGGCTTGCAGTCCTGATACTCGTTGAAGGTGCCGTCGCCGTTGTCCTTGCGCTTGGTGGTGCAGGTCTCGCCGTCGGGGATCTTCTTGGTGTCGCGCTGCTTGGACGACCGGGTCACGGCGTAGGCATCGCGGGGCAGGTTGTCGCACCACTTCGCTTCCTTGGTGGGCTGCTTCGCCTCGATGAGGATCGAGCGCTCCCAGCTCCTCGACGTCGCCTCCAGGGTGACGTCCTTCTTCCAGAGCATCGTCACGAGCAGGAAGACGAGCCCCAGGCCGAGAAGCACGACGCAGCCGATGCCGATCAGCTTGCCGTTGCCGGAGCCCTTGGCCTTCTGGGGATCAGGCGCGGGCGCGTCGGACTTCAGCTTCACCGCCGCGGCGCCGTCCATGGGGGAGCCGCAGTTGCCGCAGTGGGCCGCCGCCGCCGCCATCGGCGACGAGCACGCGGGGCAGTCCTTGTCGGCGCCGCTGAACTTGTGGTCGGCGACCGCGACCTTGTCCTCGTCGGACGGGAAGTAGCGCTTGTCCTCGGCCTGGGCGGAGCCGCAGGAGGGGCAGTGCCGGTGGGTCAATCCGAGGAGCTTGTCCGTGCCGCAGTACGGACAGTCCCAGAGCATCTGGTAGGTCTGTTCGATCACGCGACGAACTCTACTCGGACGCGCCCCCCCCCGGGTGCGGTGTCGCCGCCTCCTAGGCTTCTTTGGCGGTCTTCCAGGCATCCACCGCGAAGGCGGTGTTCATGACCAGCACCGAGGCAAACATCGGGAGGTAGAACTCGGGGGCGGCCTCCTTGATGCCGAATTCGACGTACGTCAGGCCGACGAGCGACACCATCCAGGCGATCGCCAGGGGGATCTTCGTGCCGAGGATGAGGTAACCGAGGCCGGGGAGGAACCAGTTGCTGAGGGCGGCGGCGGTGGGCTTCATGAGTGACTCCAGTTCGTTGTTGATGAACTGACTTTATGTCCCTACGCTTGGACGAAGGATAGTCGGGAGTCCTAACAGTTTGACTGAGAGTCCAATGGACGCGCTAAGTGAGTTCTTGTCGAT
>JAAESI010000325.1 GCA_024229515.1 Pseudomonadota bacterium
AGGACCCTCGGGCTGTCGTTGCAGGACGTCGAACCGACGGGGGCGGACTGGATGAACTTCGCGCTCATGAGCATCACCGAGGGCAGCGCCGAGCCCAGGGCTACTACGCCACACCGCCGCCCACGCCCGAGTGCGAAAACGCCCTGAGCCCCTGACCGTCAGGCGAGGATGGAGTAGCCGCCGTCGACCGTGATGGTCTCGCCGTTGATCATCCCGGCCTGCTCCGACGCCAGGAACAGAGCCACGTCGGCGACGTCATCGGGGGTCGCAATTCGCCCCGTGGGGGTCCGCATACGAGCGATCTCCAGCATCTGCTCGCGGTTGGGGAAGTACTGCAGCGCGGGGGTGTCCACGACGCCGGGGCGGATCGCGTTGACCGTGATGCCGCGCGGTCCCAACTCCATGGCGAAGGCGCGGACCAGGCTCTCCAGCGCCGCCTTGCTCGCGCCGATCGCCCCGTAGTGCTCCAGGGCCCGGAGCGAGCCGGCCGAGGTGAGGGCCAACACGCGTCCGCCGGCCTCCATCGTGGGGGCCAACTGGCGGGTCATCTCCAGAAATGCGCCAGCGTTGACCTGAAGCACGCCCTGCCAGCTCTTGGGGCTGACGTCGGCCAGCGGCTTGAGCACGCCGGTGGCGGCGTTGCTGACGAAGACGTCGACGCCGCCTCCGAGGGCCGCCAGCGCCCCCTCGACGGCCTCGGTGGGGCCGCCCTTGTCGCGCAGGTTGCACTGCACCGGGACCGCCTCCCCGCCGGCGTCACGAACGGCCGCAGACGTCGCCTCCATGCCTTCGTGGCCCATGAAGTAGGTGAACGCGACCCGCGCCCCCGTACTCGCGAACCGGACCGCCAGCGCGCGCCCGATGGCGCCCGAGCCGCCGGTGATGAAGACCCGCCGCGACTCGCTCATCACTCCTCCGGATCGGCCGCGCAGCGGAACCCCACGTCCGCGGCCCAATGGTCCATCTCGACGCCCAGTCGGGCCGAGCTGCGAAGCTCCTCGGGGCCGGTCGAGAACGCGCCCCCCTTGATCACCTTCAGCACGCTCGCGCCCGCCGCCGCGAGGTTGCCGCTGCCGGGGCGCCGGTTCGGCTGGTAGTCGGAGTTGGTGTATTCCCAGACGTTGCCCGCGAGGTCCACGGGGACCGCGAGATCACCCTCGTCGACGAAGATCCGGCGGGGCTCCGGCGACTGCCCCGGGGTGCCACAGGGCCCCGTCGCCCAGGCCCCGAACCAGGCGGTGCCGCAGCTCGGAGCGGACGGCCCCGACGCGTACTCCCCGCCGAAGCGGCGGGTCGCCGCCTCCCACTCGTTCTCGCTCGGGAGCCGCCGGCCCAGCCACTGGCAGTAGCTGTTGGCCTGCAGCCAGGTGACGCCCACGATCGGCTCGCTGGGTTCGTCCTGGCGGCGTTCGAGGCGCGTGCCCACGCCGGAGCAGACACCCTCGGCGACGCACGTCTCGTAGTCCCCCACCAACACCTCCGTGCGGTCGAGGAAGAACCGTGGATGGGTCCACCCGAAGCCGGGCCGCTCGTCGAACGGCCCCTCGGCGTCGCCCACGGCGGCCACCCCGGGGGGGATCTCGACCATGCCGTCAGGCACGTCCGGGAGCAGGCTGACCAGCCACATCCCCACCGCGATGACCCCGACCACGGCGCCCGCGATCGCGCCCGCCTTGGGGGCCCACGGGGGGAGCTTCGTTTCGGGGGCGGGAGCCGGGCGGGCGAGCGCGGCAGCGGGAACGGCGTCGTCGTCCCACTCGGGGGCCTCGGACCGCGCCGACGACCGCGTCGGCGGGAGCACCCCCATCTGCACCCCCATGAGCGCCCGTTTGAACGCCCGCGCGGTGGGGAACCGCATGTTGGGGTGGGACGACAGCCCCTCGTCGACGGCCTTGCGGAGGGGGTCTTCCTCGGACTGGCCCGACGTCAGCTGGAAGCCGCCCGTCGCCTCGACCTCGCCCTTCATGGCGGCATCCAGCGTCGCCGCGAGGCCGAAGATGTCGGTGCTCGGCGAGCAGGTGGCGTGGCTCTTGAGTTCGGGGGCGTCGTACGGGTCCACCCCCATCTTGGTGTCCTTGCGCCGCCGGTGGGTGCGGGAGGCCACCCCCATGCCCATCAGCCGCGCCCCCCGCGAGGTCAACATGATGTTCTGGGGGGAGACGTCGCCGTGGACCAACCCCGCGTCGTGCAGCTCCTCCAGCGCTTCGCAGACCTCGATGCCGAGGGTCAGGATCTCCTCGTGGGGCATGGCCCCGTCGTGCAGCCGCTTGCGCAGGGTCGTGCCCTCGACCCAGGGCTCCACGACGCAGATCGCCCCCTCCACCGCGAACGACTCGACGATCGGGACGAACACGACGTTGCGGATCTCCGCGCAGTCCTTCTTCAGCTGGCACATGTTGGCGATGACGCCCTGCTCCTTGGCCAGCCGGGGCTTCACCTGGCGGAAGGCGACGTCGGCGCCATCGGAGATCCGCTTGGCGTGGTAGACGCGCCCGGTCCGTCCGTCCCCGGCGATCTCCTCCAGTCGGTAGCCCTTGATCTCCACTCAGGGCTCCTCACCGACGACCCACGGCGCCGGCGCCGCCCTGGTCGCCCGGAACCGCGGCCGCTCGACCGTGAGTTGCCCGACCCGCCCCCCCAGCCCGCCCAGCACCTTGCCGGTGATGAGCAGCCGGGCGCCGCGCTCGAGCTCGGGGCAGTGGTCCAGCTCGACCACCGCCGGCATCAGCTCGCCGTCGCACGCCCGGGCCGTGACCAGGCTGAAGCCGACGCGGACGTCGCGCTCCACCTCGTGGGTGCAGGCGTCGCCCTCGAGGCGTGCCTCACAGCCGTCCTTGACCAGGGAGGTCGCCATGTCGTCGACCACCATCGGGAACTCGACGAGGGCACCGACGTGGCTCCAGGGGTCCTTGCCGAGGGCGACGAGCACGGCCGTATTCGTCTCGGCCTCCTCCTCCGGGGTGTAGGTGCGCTGCCGAGGCTCGGCCTTGGCCTCCATCAAGACGTTGAACGTGCGCTTGGTGGGGGGACGCGCCCGCACGCCCACCGCGGGGTCCACGACCGCCAGCACGCTGATCTCGTTCTCGCCCTCGTCCAGCGGCACGACGAGGTCGAAGCTGCCGTCCCGGTTGGTGTCCATCGGCCGGTTCGCGAGGTACAGCTTGGCGTCCGGGGACGTGCGGCCGCGGATCCTCACGTAGGCCTCGTCGGTCACGACGTCGTCGGAGGCGGGCTCGAACACGTACAGCGGCGTGTCGGGCGCCTTGCCCCGGATCCTGAGGTCCACGAGGGCCCGCACCCGGCCTTCCTTGGCCGCCTCGATCCGGATCGTGTTGGGCCCCGGCTTGACCTTGGCGTTGACGGTGAACGAGGCGCCGTCTCGCGTGGGCCTCACGGTCTCGCCGTCGATGGTGATTGAGGACCCCTGCTCGGCGCGGATGCGCAGCGGCATCTCGTCCTCGTACCAGGGGTTCTGCCAGCCCTTGACCGACAGCTGCACCAGCGGCAGCGGCACGACCACCCCGACGGGCCGCCTCCACTCCCCGCCCGCGCGGTTGGTCACGACGACCGGGAGCCTCCCCATCACGAGCGGCCGAAGCACGCCCGCCTCCGCCGGATCCTCGTGCACCTCCACCTCGGCGGCGGGGACGCGGGCCTTCCCGTCGGCCATCGGAACACCATCGAGCACGCCGTGGAACCCCTCGTCGAAGGTGCAAGCGAGCTCGTAGACGAGGGTCCGCGGATCGGGGCCCCCGACCTCGGTCACCTCGCAGTCTCGACGGAACGACTCTTCGCCGACAAACACGCGCGCCGCCAGCGCTTCGTCCTCGCCGGTGCGGCGCCGGGTCTCGATGGAGATCTCGTTCCAGCCCGCCTGCAGATCGGCGGTCGAGACCTCGACCACGCAGGTCCCCCCCTTCGGCGCGTCGCAGGACGAGCCGCCGACGGTGAAGCTGTTCTTGCCCTCGGTGGCGAACTCGAAGCGGACGAGGCCGGACTCGGCGACCGCCTGGGTGGACACGCTGGCGGGGCCCGCGGCGCAGCCGGCGAGCATCGAGATCAACGCGAGGAAGTGGAAACGGCGGCGCACGCATCCGCAGTATCGCAGGCGCGGGGCACGTCCTTCAAACCCCCACCCACTGGTAGGCTCCCTACCTTATGGAAACGACGCCTCCGCCCCCCGCTTCGGTCTGCGCAATTCACGACGGGGTGCCGTCGGCTGGGACCTGCTCCCACTGCGGCAACTTCGGCTGCGGCGAGTGCCTGGGAACGATGGATGGCGCCATCGTGTGCAAGACCTGCGTCACCTCCGGCCGGGTCAACCCGGGCCTCACCCCGTGGGATCGCCGCGACGAGCTCGGCTTCATGGGCGCGGTCTGGCAGACCATCAAGGGCGTCTCGCTTGCTCCCGCCGAGTTCTTCGCGCGCATGTCCGCCACCGGCCGAACCGGCTCGGCGATCGGTTTCCTCGCGCTGATCTCCATCCCTGCCGGCCTCGTCAATTCGGTCACCGGCTACTTCACGAACCTGGCCCTGGCGCCGATGTTCGAGCCGTTCATCCGCGACGTCTACGGCCCCCCCGGCAACACGCTGAGCGACATGGTCGTCGAGTCCATGCAGCCCAACGCTTTCAGCTCGATCCTGGGGCTGTTCCTGTACCCCGGCATCATCGTCGTCTACGCGCTCATCACGGGGCTGCTGTGCCACCTCGGGTTGATGCTGTGCGGCGGCGCCAAGGAGCCGCTGGAGGCGACAGTCAAGACCACGATCTACGCCTACGCGGTCACCTTCTGGGCCATCGTCCCGTTGGCCGGATCGCTGTCGTGGTTGTGGCTGCTGGTGGTGCTCGTGTTCGGGCTCAGCACGGTGCACAAGTCCGGCGGATTCAAGGCGACGTTCGCCGTTCTGTATGCGCCCGTGGGCTGCTGCTGCGCGATCTTCGGAGGCACGTTCCTGCTCGCCTTCGCCGTGGCGGGCCTGGCCGGCAGCTCCGGCGCCTTCTAGGTGAAGCTGGAGCTCGATCGCGAGGTCCCCGTGGCCGACCGCTGGCTGACGGGGGGGCTGGGCGGAGTCGCGTTGGTAGCCCTCGTGGCCGCGACCCTGTTCCCCTTCCACGCGCTCCCCACGATGTGCGCCTTCAAGCTCGGCACCGGGCACCCCTGCATGGCCTGCGGCATGACCCGGTCGTGGATCCACGTGATGCACGGGCACGTCTTCGCCGCCGTTCTGCAGAACCCCCTGGGGACCCTGCTCGCGCTGACCGCCATCGTGAGCGTGGTCTACCTGTCGCTCCGCCAGTTCCTCCGCCTCCCCGCGGTGCGCCTGCGCACCTCCAGCCGGGAGGCGTGGTGGGTGCGGGGCACGCTGATCGGCATCGTCGTCTTCAACTGGGCCTACGTCTGGATCGCCGATGTCGCCTGAGGCCGGCCCCACCTGCGCGGTCCACGCCGACAAGGCTTCGGTCGGCACCTGCGAGCACTGCGGCACGTTCTCCTGCGGCGCCTGCCTGGGCTGGATCGGCAACAAGAAGATCTGCGCGACGTGCGTGCGCGAGGGGCGGGTCACCGTCTTCGGCGTGCCGTGGGATCAGCGAGCCGAGCTCGGCCTCGCGCGGGCGTGGTTCCGCACCGCGACGATGATGTTCGCGCACCCCGTCGAGTTCTTCCGCAAGCTCGACCCCTACGGCCCGCTGGGCGAGGCGTTCCTCTTCGCCGCGATCTCCGGCGGCATCGTGTCGCTGCTGTTCACGGTGCTCAGTCTGCTCTTCGGCGCGCTGCTGGGGCTCGGCATGCTGTTCGACCACGGCCCCGGCATCGGCGGCGCCGAGGGGCTCCTGGCGCTGGTCATCATGCTGGTCAGCATTGGAGGCATGTTCATCGTCATGCCGCCACTGACGCTGCTGATCGGCAACTGCGTCTGGGCGCTGATCCACCACGGCTCCATGCGGCTGGTGGGCGGCGGCACCGCGGGGCTCGCGGCCACGCTGCGGGTCTGCCTCTTCGGCTCGGCCTACCAGACCATCCAGTGGATCCCCTGCATCCTGCTGTGCAGTCCGCTGAACCTCGCGACGACGATCTGGTACCTCGTGATGTGGGGCATCGGGTACACGCAGACCCACGAACAAGACGGCTGGAAGTCGGCCGTCGGCATCATCCTGCCGGGCCTGATGTGCTGCATCAGCTACATCGGCTTCTACGTGATCATCATCTTCCTGGACGCCCTATGAGCGACCTCGGCCCGACCTGCGCGCTGCACCCCGATCGTCCCTCGCAGGGGACGTGCGCCCACTGCGGGACCTTCTCCTGCGGCAGCTGCCTGGGGTGGCTCGGCGGCCGGCAGATCTGCATCACGTGCAAGGACGAAGGGCGTGTCGCCATCTACGGGATCCCGTGGGAGCAGCGCGACCAACTGGGCTTGTTCACGGCGTGGGCCCGGACCGCGGGCATGCTCTACACGCAGCCGGTTCAGTTCTTCCGCAAGGTCGATCCCTACGGTCCCATCGGGGGGGCCGTCCTGTTCGCCGCCATCAGCGGACTCTGGCTGGCCCTGCTGTACCTCACCCTCGTGACCGTGGTGGGGGCGCTGCTGGGGCTCGCGATCGCCTTCGGGGGCTCCAACTGGGACCCCAGCATCGCCATCGTCGTGGCGATCGTCGGCGTCGTCTACACCATCGTCCCGCCCCTCAGCCTCGTGCTCGGCGGGTTCATCTGGGGCCTCGTCCACCACGTGGTGATGCTGCTCGCCGGCGGCGCCTCGAAGGGGCTCGGGGCGACGGCGCGGGTGGCCTTGTTCACCAGCCCGATCCAGCTGTTCCAGTTCGTGCCGTGCCTCAACTACGTCGCGTGGGCGTGGTATCTCCCCGTGATGGGCATCGGCTACACCCAGGTGCATGAGCAGAGCGGCGGCAAGTCGGCCGCCGGCATCCTCCTCCCCGTGCTCGGCTGCTGCTTCTGCTACATCGGTCTGTACGCGTTCATCTTCGCGGTCGAGGGTCTGTGACAGCGTCGATCCGAATCCTGCCCGGCGGGCGCGCCGAGCACGCTCCTCCGGAAGTCTCCGTCGTGGTCCCGGCCCACGACGAGGCGCGATCGCTCGTGCTCCTGGCCCACCGGATCCGCGAAGTACTCGAACGGGAATCCTGCAGCTTCGAGGTGGTCGTCGTGGACGACGGAAGCGGCGACGGAAGCGCCGATCTGCTCCACAAGCTGCACGCCGAGGATCCCCGCTTCCGGGCGGTCCGGCTGGCCCGCCGCCAGGGCAAGTCGGCGGCGCTCCGGTGCGGGCTTCAGGCCTCCCGCGGCACCCTCGTGGTGATGATGGACGCCGACCTGCAGGACCTCCCCGAGGAGCTCCCTGTGCTCCTGGGCGTGCTCGGCACGGGGCACTTCGACGTCGTGCAGGCGTGGCGCTCGGACCGGCAGGATGCGCGCGGCAAGGTCTTCGCTTCGTGGGCGTTCAACGCGCTCTGCTCCGCCTTCTCGGGGGTCCGGTTGCGGGACGTGAACTGCGGCTTCAAGGCGATGACCCGCGACGCCGCCGACGCCCTCGACCTCGGGGACGACCTCCACCGCTTCATCCCCGTGCTACTGCATCGCCGCGGCTTCCGCGTGACGGAGATCGCGGTCAAGCACGCCCGCCGCCCCTTCGGACGAAGCAAGTACGGCCCCCTGCGGTACTTCCGCGGCATGGGGGACCTGCTCACGGTCGCGCTCCTGGAGCGCGCCGGCACCCCCCAGCGCCCCGTCCGACCCGCCGACGTGGTGGAGCGGATCGGATGAGCCGGCTTCTGCTGTTGCTGGCCGCCGTAGCGGTCCTGAGCGCCTGCCCCACGGAGCCGGCGGACGACGACGACGCCACCGACGAGCCGACTACGGACCCCGGACCCGACTGCACCGATCGCCTGGGGCTCGACGCCGAGTGCCCCGCCGCCAGCTGCGCGGCGCTGGTCGAAGCGGTCCCCGGGATCGCCGACGGCGACTACTGGATCGACGCGGGCAGCCTCACCGAGCCCCCGTTCGTCGTCGCCTGCGACAACAGCAGCGACGGCGGAGGCTGGATCCGCCTGTCCATGGACGACTCCGACGGCATCCTCGCGGTCAGCCGGGAGATCGACAATCCCTGGACCAAGTGCGACGACGACGCCGCGTTCAACTACGCCCACGTCGCCTCCGAGGACGACGTCTTCGAGGACCACATCCTCGACGAGAACGACCTGCGGGCCATCCCCATCGGCTACATCCACCCCGACACCGGCGCGGCCTACGACGACTCCCAGATGGCGGCGTTGCGCGCCCTCGTGGGCGAGCTGCACCCCGGCGTGCGCATGCTCGCGACCGTCGGAGACGACGACGGCGGCGACTGGCAGGACGGGGGCGGGGGCGGCCTCGAGGTCTACGCCACGCAGGCCGACGGGACCTGGTTCCTGCTGACGCCGGGCACGGGCGGGGACTGCGGCGGGGGGGTCGACGAGTGGCCGACGCCGGACAGCACCTCCAGCCACTACCTGTGGGCGAGCAACCCCGACTTCAGCGTCACGATGGGCGATGTGGGGGAGGACCCGGTCGAGCTGGGGGGACTCCCCGCGGACGCGGTCATCCCCGCCGTGGTGCAAGCCGCCATCTACACCGGCGGCGGCATCTCCTGGGGCTACAACACGGACGTCTTCCGCGTTCGCTGATCAGAGGCCGTGCTTCTTGAGCAAGCGGCCCAGCACCCAGCGGTTCTTGAGGCCCAGCTCCCGCCAGACTCGCTCGCGCACCCCCTGATGCTTCTCCATCGCCGCCTTCGCCTTCAGCACCTCGGCGGTGACCTCATCGGGGGCGATGCCGGAGTCCGACGCGCCCGCCTGGCGGTCCAACTCGGCCCGCGTCTGGGCGGTCAGCTCCAGCCGTGAGGAGGCGCTGGACCCGATCGAGGCCCACAGCACCGCATCCAGTTCGCGCACATGGTAGCTCCAGGGGTGCAGCAGCAGCGCCTGCATCAGCGCCTGGGTGAACCTCGGCTCCCCCTCGGGGGTGCAGAACTTGCCCTCGATGCCGGGATCTTCGGCGCCGATCCGGCGCACGAGGTGGCGGGCCAGCAACGGCACGTCGGTGCGCCGCGCATCCAGCCCCGGCAACTCGATCCGCATCTTCAGCCGAGCCAGCAGGTCGTGCTTCAACGCGCTGACGGGCCGGTTCGTGGCGGCGACGAGCCGGAAGTCCGCGATCCGGTTCCGCGACTCCCCCAGCCGCTGGTAGTCGCCCTCGTCCAGGACCCGCAGCAGGTGCGACTGCAGCCGCTCGGGCAGTTCCGCGATCTCGTCCAGGAAGAGCGTGGATTCGTGCGCCGCGCCGATCAGCCCGGTGCGCTCGACCATGCCCGGGTTGGGGTAGTCGCGAACGTTGCCGAACAGCTCCGCGTCGACCAGCGACTCCGGCAGCGTCGCCGCGTTGCGCGCGACCAGGGTCTGCCGGCCGCGGTCGGACAGCCGGTGGATGGCGTTGGCGGCCAGCTCTTTGCCGGTTCCGCTAGCCCCCAGGATCAGCACGTGGGGCTTCCGCGCGGCGACCCAGGCGATGCGATCGCGCGCGGCCCAGGCGACCGGGGTCTCCCCCACGAAGCCGTGATGATCGGCCTCGCCAAACTCCGGGCGGAGCGAGCGCGGCCAGGACTCCGAACGCGGGATCCGGGCGGGCCTCCGCTCGTAGGTCAGGAGCAGCTGGCCGTCGACCGAGAGGGTGGCCCCCCGGGCGCGTGGGATCCCAAGGCGCGAAGTCGATGAGGGGTGGGACCTCCTGGGGGCGAGATGCCGTATCTGCCGCGTGTGGTGCCGCGGCGCCCCCCCTTTCACGCTCCAGGCGTCTAGACGGCAGCGGCCTCGGCGGCGCAGTAGCGGCCGTAGATCGCTCGGTAGGGACCGTCCTGAGCCTCCAACTCGGCGTGGTGGCCCGCCTGCACGACCCGGCCTCCTTCGAGCACCAGCACCCGGTCGGCGCGCTGAATAGTCGCGATTCGGTGCGTCACGACCACCGCCGCGACGGAGCCCAGCGTGCGGTCGAAGCGCTGCCAGAAGGCCGCCTCGGTGTCGGCGTCCAGCGCCGCCGTGGCGTCATCGAGCAGGAGCACGCGGGGACGGCCGACCAACGCACGGGCCAACGCCACGCGCTGCTGCTGCCCCCCCGAGAGGGTCACCCCGCGCGCACCGACCACGGTCTCCAACCGATCCGGAAGGACGGGGAGGTCCTGGGCCAGGCGGCTGACCTCCAGCGCCTCGCTGAGGTCGTCGTCCGACACCTCGCGGCCCAGGAGGATGTTCTCCCTCACCGTGGCCGACAGCAGCACCGGATCCTGGGGCACGTGGGCAACGGCGGCGCGGCGGGCGGCCCGATCGAGGTCGACGTCCGCGGTCCCCCCGATGGCGACGCTGCCCCGCGTCGGGGGACGGGCCCCCGCCAGCACCTGCATCAGGATCGACTTGCCCGCCCCGACCTCGCCGACCAACGCGACGAGCTCACCGGGGGCCGCCTCCAGCGCGACGTCGTCCAGCAGGAGCGCGCCGTCCTCGGCGTCGACCCCCACCCCGGAGGCGGCGACCCGACCGTCCGCGGGAGGCACACCAGCGCTGGCGCGCGCGATCGGCGGCTCGTCCATCAACTCCTGCAGGCGGGTCAGGGCGACGAAGGTCTGCTTGTACTTGGACAGGAACATGCCGACGTCGAACATCGGCCAGACGAGGACCATGACGAAGCCCTCGAAGGCGACGAACTGGCCCAGCGTGATGCGCCCCTCCATCACGTGCAGACCGCCCGCGAGCAGGAGCGCCACGACCGCCATCTGCCAGCCGTAGCCGTACATGATGTGGACTCCCTGCTGCACCACCGAGGTCCGCACCTCGGCGTCCCGCTGCCTTCCTGCCTGACGCACGAACCGAGCCCGCGCCGCCTCCGCGAGGCCGGCGGCCTGGACGATCCGGATGCCGCTGAAGGTCGCCTCCAGCTCGTCGTTGATGCCGGAGATCGAACGCTGCACGGCGGCGTAGCGCCGACCCAACGCGCCCTGGGCCGCCGCCTGCAGCACGGTCAGGATCGGCAGCGGGAGGATGACCCACAGCGTCAGCACGGGGTCGAGCGACGCCATCGCGATGAGGCAGGCCATCACTACCAGGACCGCCTCGAGGGTGCGGAAGATGCCGGAGCAGAGGAACCAGCTGATCTTCTCGCCGCCGTCGTCGCTGAGCCGGGTCACCAGGTCGCCCGCCCGCCAGCGCCGGTAGAAGGCGGCGTCCAGCCGGCTGAGGTGCTCGAACACCCGCGTGCGCGCCCGCCACTGGATCTTCGCGTTCATGATCGACCGCGTGCCCTGGAGCACGTTGTAGAGCAGGAACTGGGCGACGCCGACCCCCGCCATCCAGGCGGCGAGCTCGCGCAGCGACGGCCCCCCGGTGTCGGCCCCGCGGACATTGTCGACCACGTACTGCCAGAGCCAGGGGAACGCGACCACGAGGCCCGCGTTGACCAGCGACAGCAGACAGATCAGCCCGAGCTCGAGCCCGCTGCCGGCCCAGGTCACGCGCAGCCAGCGCCACAGCAGCGCCCGCCGGGTCATGCCGCCACCTCGCCGTGCTGGAGTTCGTGCAGGGCGGCGTAGAGGCCACCGGCGGCCAGCAGTTGGCCGTGAGTCCCCTGCTCCACGATGCCGCCCCGACCGAGCACGTAGATGCGGTCGCAGCCCCGCACCGTCGCCAGGCGGTGGGCCACCGTGACGGTGGTGCGTCCCTCCTGGAGCTTCTCCAGCGCCGCCTGGACCCGGGCTTCGGTGCGCGGGTCGACCGCTGAGGTCGCTTCGTCGAGGACCAGGAGCTCGGGGTCACGCACCAGCGCCCGCGCGAAGGTCAGCAGCTGCCGCTCGCCCCGAGACAGGTTGGCGGCGCCGTCCAGCAGCACGTGGTCCAGCGGCATCTCGACGCCGACGGTGGCCAGGGCGGCGGCGATGACGGCGTCGTCCCCACCCCCGAGGTTCTCGCGCACCGTGCCCGCGAACAGGTGCACGTCCTGGAGCACGAGGCCGGTCCGGGAGCGCAGGTCCGCCAGCGCGATGTCCCGCAGATCGACCCCGTCCACGGTGACCTTGCCGGCGGTCGGATCGCGGAACCGGAGCAGCAGGTTGAGCACCGTCGACTTGCCCGCCCCGGTGGCTCCCACGATGCCCACGTGGCTGCCCGCGGGAATGGCCAGGCTCAGGTCCGTCAGGACCGGCGTGCCCTCGGTGTAGTGGAAGCCGACCTGCTCGAGCCGGACCGCGTCCACGAGCCCGGGCCACGCCTCCGGCTGCTCCGGATCGGCGATCGTGCGCGGGGTGTCCAGGAGCTCCGCGATGCGAATGGCGGCGGCGCGCGCCCGCTCCAGCGACGCCAGCTGGTGCGACAGTCGGAACAGCGGGTTGAACATCTGCCGGAGGTAGCCCAGCCCCATGACGAGCACGCCGACGGTGATCGAACCGGCGGCCACGAGGCCCGCGCCGACCCAGAGCAGCAGCACGATGCCGAGGGCGCGGATGAGGACGACGGTGTTGAAGTACCAGACGGGGTGGAGGTGGCTGATCGCCTCGGCCCGGAAGACGGTCTCGTTGAGTTCCTCGGAGCGCTCGTTGGCCCACGCCTCGCGATCGAACGCCTGGAGGGTGGGCATCGCCCGCAGGTGCTCGGTGAGGAAGCCGGTCAGCTGCGCCTTGACCTTGCGGACCGCGAGGAACCGGGGCGGGGCGACCTTGCGGAAGATCGCGAACAGCACGATGTACGGCGGAATCACCGAGAACGTCAGCCACGCCACTTCGGGCGCGGTGAACCACATCACCGTGAACATGCCCAGGAACAGCAGCAGGTCCGCGGGGGCCGACAGGATGACCTCGACGAACAGGATCCGGAGCGCCTCGGTGTCCCCCTGGACCCGCGTGATCAGCTTCCCCGAGGGATGCCGGTCGTGGAGCGCGAGGTCGTGCTCCACGAGGTGGTCGAAGAGCTCCTCCTTGAGCTGCAGCATCGCCTTCTGGGCCGCGATCTCGAGGGTGATCCGGGAGCCGTAAGTCACCGCGATCTGCGCCGACAGGAGCACGAGGTACAGCAACGCCTTGCGCACGAGCCCGGGGCGGTCGCCCTGGGCGAGGTCCACGTCGATCGCCTGCGCGACGATCCACGGACCGGCGATCATCAGCGCGGTGCCGGCGACCAGACCGACCACCCCGATCAAGAGCAGCCCGCGGCTTGCGCGGAACAACGGAGCGAGGCGGATCAAGGGGTGCCGGACGCGCACGGGGCCTCACTATGGGGTCGGTGGGGTCGCGGTGCGAGCCCCGCTAAGGTGACGCCATGAAGTTCGGTCGAGAAGACCCCCACGGCCCCTACCCCGCGCGGGTCCCCGACATCATCGAGCGCTGGTCTCCCAGCGTCTTCTACATCGTCGCCACGGCCCTCTGGGCGGCCACGGCGTGGCTGTCGAAGCTGAGCCCGTGGTTCTGGCTGCTGGCCGTCCCGGTCACGGTGTTCTCGTGGATGGGGATCGCCGACCGCGTCCAGGGGGCGCAGTCGATCCGCCGGAACTTCCCCGTGCTGGGGCGGCTCCGGTACGTGCTCGAGGGACTGCGCCCCGAGTTTCGGCAGTACTTCGTCGAGTCCGACCAGGAGGAGAACCCCTTCAGCCGCGAAGACCGGACGATTGTCTACAGTCGATCCAAGGCGCAATTGGCGACGCTCCCCTTCGGCACCCGCACCGACGTCTACGCCGAGGGGTACGAGTGGATCAATCATTCACTCGCCGCCGCACACTCCCCCGCCGAGGAGGTGCGGATCCCCATCGGCGAAGCCAGCGGGGCAGCCCAGCCGTACTTGAGCTCGCTGCTGAACGTCAGCGCCATGAGCTACGGATCGCTCAGCGCCAACGCGGTGCTCGCGCTGAACCTCGGAGCGAAGCAGGGCGGCTTCAGCCACAACACCGGCGAAGGCGGGGTCTCGCCCTACCACCTGGAGCACGGCGGCGACCTCGTGTGGCAGATCGGCACCGGCTACTTCGGCTGCCGGGCCGACGACGGCGGCTTCGATCCCGACGCCTTCGCGGCCAACGCTGGGCGGCCGAGCGTCAAGATGATCGAGATCAAGCTGTCCCAGGGCGCCAAGCCGGGGCACGGCGGCATCCTCCCGGGCAAGAAGGTGACCGCCGAGATCGCCGCCATCCGGGGCGTGCCCATGGGCCAGGACGTCATCTCCCCGCCGACCCACCGGGCCTTCGACACGCCGATCGGGCTGATGGAGTACGTCGTGCAACTGCGCGAGCTGTCGGGGGGCAAGCCGGTCGGCTTCAAGCTCTGCCTGGGGAGTCCGCGCGAGTTCCTCGCCCTCATCAAGGCGATGCTGGAGACCGACGTCGTTCCCGACTTCATCACCATCGACGGCGCCGAGGGGGGCACGGGCGCGGCTCCGCTGGAGTTCAGCAACCACGTCGGCACGCCGCTGGAGGATGGGCTGGTGTTCATCCACTCGGCCATGCGGGGCGCGGGCCTGCGGGAGCGGACGAAGCTCATCGCGGCGGGGAAGATCGCGACCGCGTTCCACATCACCAAGCTGCTCGCGCTGGGCGCGGACCTGACCAACTCGGCCCGCTCGATGATGTTCGCGCTGGGCTGCATCCAGGCGCTCAAGTGCAACACCAACCACTGCCCCGTGGGGGTCGCCACGCAGGACAAGCGGCTGATGCTGGGGCTGGAGGTGGGCAACAAGGGGGAGCGGGTGGCGAGCTTCCACGGCCGCACCGTCGACGGGGTCTACGAGTTGCTCGGCGCCGCCGGCCTCACCGATCCGCGCGACCTGCGGCCGTTCCACATCGTGCGGCGGGAAGGCCCCGGCGAGGTGAATACCTACGCCGAGATCTACCCGCGGCTCCCGGAAGGCTCGCTGCTGAGTGGGGAGGCGCCGCCGTGGGTCATGCGGCTGTGGCACCTGGCGCGCCCCGACTCGTTCGCGGCGGTGAAGCGGTCCTAGGGAATCACGACGTCGGCGACGTCGCCGGGCAGATCGCCCCGCACGAACACCGTGCCGCCGTCGATGTGGGTCATGCCCACGAACCAACCTGACACCTTGCCGATGCGGCGGCCCGCGCCGTCGAGCAGACCGACGGCGATGGGTTCACCCTCGGGCTCGAACACCATCGCGCGGGGGGCCCAGCGGGTGGTGGCTCCACCGATGACGTCGATGGCGGTCCAGAGCTCGCCGTCGGAGCGATCCTCCACGTGGTCTCGCAGGCCCTCGAGGGCGGCCATGCGCTGGTGGAGCGCCTCGAAGGTGTAGTCGGAGACCCACTCGGGCTGGCAGTAGCCCATCACGTCGGCCGTGCCGTTCGGATCGATGTGCTCGCCGGAGATGACGTCCCAGCCGGCCACGCCGATGCCGCCCCCGGCGTAGGGGTAGTCGTCGTCGGTGTTGGCGGCGCCGCCGCACGGGGCGTGGCCGCGGTCATGCCCGTGGCCGACCTCGTGGGCCATGACGTAGCCGGTCTCCGGTCCCGCGAAGCCCAGCCCCACCCCGACCCGGAGCCCCTCGTTCATCGGGTTGGTGGGGCGGTAGCCGATGCCCGCGGTGCAGCCGAGGTTGCAGAAGGCCCCGTAGGTCTCATCGGGGTTGATCATCCCGTAGAGGTACGTGTCCCAGGCGATGTCGAGGCTCGGCCGGAGGTCGCGCAGCGTGGACAGGGTCGCGCCCATCGCCTCACCGCCGCGGTCGTACTCGTAGTCGACGGCGATGCCGTCGCGAACCTCGAGGATGACCTCGCGGGCCGGGTACCGGCCGAGCATCGCCTCCTCCAGCACGAGCAGCTGCTCGGGGCTGATGTCCGGCATGCGGCCGCTGCCGTCGAAGTCGTAGCGAATGGGCACGATGTCGACCCGGAGCACGCCGCCGTGGTCGGTCGGGAGCAGGGGCTCGCTGGTGCCGTCGGGGGGCCACGCCGCGGGCTCGCCCTCAAGCACCGGGATCTCCCACCTGGCGGTCTCCCAGAAGGTGGCGCGGATCCGGGTGCCGACCTGCATCTCGGAGGCCGGCAGCTCAAAGTTGAGGCTCACCTCGGGATCGGTGAAGTCGACGGGAGCGTCATCGATCTCCAGCACGGTCTGGCGCGTCGCCTCCGAGCCGTCCGCCTGCACGACGGTGAACTCCACCAGCACGTCGCGCCGCACCCAGCCCTCGGCCGGGAGCAGGCCCAGCCGCACCAGCGCGGGCCGGCCGGCGATCACGGGGGCCTTGCGGGCGGTGGTCACCGGGGCGCTGTTCCGCCACAGCGGAATCTCCACGCCCTGGTTGATCACGGCGTCGGACACGGCCAGCCCGACGACGGCCCACGGGCCGGGATCCTCGGGCGGAGGCCGCACCGGCTCCGGCTCCGGCTCGGGGCAGCCCAGGAGCAGAGCGAGGGCGACGAAAAGGACAGCTCGCCTCATGGGTTGAGACGGTACCAGATGGCCAGCGCGTCCATCGTCCAGGCGACGCCCACGTGGATGACGATGCCGAACAGGATCGATTTGGTCCGCAGCGCGACGATCCCCAGCGCCGCCCCCGCCACGATCGAGGCGAGCGCCTCCAGCGGCGGCTTGGGGAAGTGGATCGCCAAGTACGGCAGCATCATCGCGAAGATCGCCCAGGGGCCGGCCACCCGCCACGCGGCGAACAGCAGGAAGCCCCGGAAGAAGAACTCCAGCGCCCCGAACTGCACGGCGTAGGACAGCTCCCACATCAGGGTGGTCGTGAGCTCGTCGCCGGAGCGGCGGTAGAAGGGGTAGGTGTCCTGGAACTCGGGGGTCCCGGCGACGAGGAACACCAGCGGCAGCACGATCGCGAAGCCGGCCACGTACACCCAGGCGTGCTTGAACAGCCCTTCGGTGCGGAGCCCCAGGTCGGCCCAGGACATCTTCATGACGTACCGGGCGTAGAGCCCCGTGGGGACGACGTAGCAGCCGATGCCCCACCAACACCACCACAGGTGCTTGGCGAGGCCGCGGTGCTCCCGAGGGATCCAGTCGGTGTGCTTGATCAGCGCCCACGTGGGGCGATGCAGGTCCTGGCTCGCCCACAGCGCGAGGCACGCCAGCAGGTACACGCCGACCACCTCGGCCCGCTGCCGGCCCGTCGGCGCGGGCAGCGCGGCGTGTTCGTCCTCGAGGGCGACCCACTGATCGACCGTGGCGCGGCGAAGGAAGTTGGTGATCAAGCGCGGACTCTACCGGGTGCGAACGTCCAGCACGCGGCCCCCGGTCCGCAGATCGATGACCTGGATGCGGCCGAGATCGTCGCCCAGCGCGATGACGTCCTGGCCGCGGCGCAGGCCCACCTCGGCCGCCCCGGGCAGCTCGACCACCGCACGCACCACTAGGCTGTCGTGGGTCAGGATCCCCACCTCGAAGCCCTGCTGGGTGCGCACCGGCACCGCCACCATCTCGCCCTCGTGGACCGGGCGGGCAAAGGTCTCGGCGCCGCCCGCGCCCGCGGGCTCCTCGATGCGCCGACGCTCCCAGGCGTCGCGGAACGAGCGCAGGGTGCGTTGGGGGTTCCCGTCGGCGTCCAACTGCACCCCGGGGAGGAGCACGTGGCCGGTGCGATCCACCGCGAGGGCGGCCCAGTCGGGGCCGTCGACGGTCAGCTCGACCTTCACGCGGCGGCGGAGCACGAGCCGGGGCAGCTCGAACTGCCACAGCTCGAAGCCGGCGGGCAGCAGGACCACGAACATCAGCACCTCGGGGTGCCACCGGAACGCCTTCACGGGTCCGCCGACATCGCGGATCCGCCACAGTGCGCTGAAGTCCGCGGCGATGGGGTCGATCGCCGTCACGGTCGTGCCCTCGACCACGAACCACAGGCCGTCGTACCGGGGGCACCAGGAGTCGAGCTTCGCGTCGCACCAGCGCCGAGCGGTGCGGGCGTGCAGGTCGAGCCGGGCCAACCGCCACGTCCCCTGCCCCCGTGGCGCCAGCGCGATGGCCCGCCCCCCCGCGGCGTGCAGGACGAGGCGGGACGCGGGCTCGGTGAACCGGTGCCGCTCGCGCCCGTCGCGGCCGTACAGCGCGACCCCCGCCTCGCCGAGGGCGACGAGCAGCCGACCGTCCGGCAGGAGGGCAAGGTCGAGCACCGGCTCCAGACCGCGGTCGGCCGGATCGAGGGTCCAGTGCAGGGGCGGAGCGACGTTGCGCAGCAGCCGCGACGAGAGCGCGGACGACGGACGATCCGCCGAGACCAGCAGGTCGGACGAGCGCGCGATGAGCCGCCCCACGACGGCGCTGACGGTGCCTGCCGCGCCCGCGTCGTCATGCATCATCGGCCTCACGAGTGCCCGCGCGATGGCGCGGGCGACGTCGGTGCGCCGGGGGTTCATCTCCAGCGCCGCCACGGCCGCCGTGCGGATGCGCTCACCGGCGAGCCCCGGGGTCTTGGCGATGGCATCGATGGCGTCGGCCGCCTCGTCCCAGGGAGCGGTCGTCTCCACCGCCTTCAGCACCAGCAACTCGGCCCCCGCGGGCCCCCCCGCGGCGATGCCCGCCTCCAGCCAGTGGGCGGCCACGCGGCGGGCCGACTCCACCGACCAGATCGTGCGTACCGCTCCGACGTAGTCGCCGTTGGCGGCGCGCAGGCGGGCCCACAACACCCGCAGCGCCATCGCCTTCGCCTGGTGCGTCTTGGCCAACTGGGCCACGGCCGCCGCGAATGAGCCGGTGCGGCGGGCGATCTGGATGGCCCGCTCGGCGTCGCCCGCGAGGAACCACTGGCGCACGATCAGGCCGGCGTCCAGGTTGCGCGCCTCAGCCAGCTTCGCGGCCAGCTCGTACTCGCCGTGCCCCTCCAGGAAGATGATCGCCTCCAGGAAGGTGATCGCCTCCAGCGGGGCGTTGAGCAGGTCCGCGAGCACGAACGCCGCCTCCTGGAGGCGTCCGGCCCGCTCGAGCTGCTCGAACGCTCGGCGGTACAGCCCGCGGGGGCGGTCGAACAGGTCCTCGCCGAGCCCCATCACGAGGCTGCGGCCAGGTGCCCGGGGCGCCAGGTTCAGCCTCAGATCAGCACGCACGTTGGGCACGCCGAGGGACAGCCCCTTGGCGACGCCATCGCCCCCCCCCGAGGGGGATGGCGCGACGCAAGGCGGCCTCCCAGTCGCCGGCCTCCAGGCGGTCGAACAGGTCCGCAAGGTACTTGCCCTGGCGGGCTCCGAAGAGGCGCCCCAGCTGGGACTGCGCGACTCGGGCCTTCATCCGCTCGCGCAGCCGGTCCCACCACGTGGGTCCCCGCTCCCTGGGCGCGGGCAGGTACTTGGAGCCGGCCTGCCCGGCCTCGCCGCCGCGGCTTCCGAAGAGGCGATCCAAGAGGGAGACGAACGGAGCCGCCAGGGAGCCCAGAGCCGCGCCCAGACCTCCCCCGCCGCCGGCTGGCTTCGCTCCCCGGCTCGCTTCGGGATCGACGAACTCGGCGATCGCGGCGGCCGCGTCGGGATCCAGTTCGGGGACCTCGTCGAACACCGCGCGGGCGCTGGCGTCGGGCTCCGGAGGGGCCAACACGGCCGCCCGGGGGGCCCCCCCGAGGGCGGTCAGGGCGGCGGTCTGGAAGCGGTCGACGTCGATCCAGGAGGCGGGATCGACCGGCTCGAAGGAGGCCCGGGGAACGATCTCCCAGACCCCGCCGCGCGGGCGTGCGACCACCCCCGCCGAGGCCGTCGCCGCGTCCTCGGCGGCGATCGGAGCGGCCGTCAGGAGCTCCTCGTCCGGCACCAACGGCTCGCCCGGAGCGTCGATTCGGCGGACCCGGGCGGGCTCCCGCAGCAGCAGCAGCGTGGTCGGCCCCTGCTGGAGCACACGCGTACCCGGGCGCCACCGCGAGAGCACGCGACGCTGCACCACCTCGACGCCGAGCAGGTCCGCGTCGAGCACGAAGCCGGACGCCTCGACCGATCCGCGGTGGACGAGGTGGTGGGGCCGACCAGTCACGACCCCGCCCCCGGCTCGACCCACAACAGGTCCTTCTTCTCGGACAGGCAGCGCACGCGAAGCTCACCATTGGCCAGCAGAACGGCGACGTGCGGACGGCGCGGGTTGGCGGCCGCGAGCACGATCTCTGGGCGAACCGCACGGCGCGCACCGCCGGCTCCTTCGCCGTCTGGATCAGCAAGCTGTGGCGATCGTGGGACCGCAGCAACAAGGCGGACTGGTGGTGGGATCCCCCGAACCCCGCGACCACCCCCATGACGTCCAGATCGGTGTTGAGTTCGACGGCGCGAGGCGGCTTCGTCTTCCACGCCACCACCTCCCCGTAGTGGATGCGCCAGCGCTCCGGCCCGATCCGGTGCGCGGCGAAGCCGTGGGGTCCCGTGCACCACCCGCCCAGCGGGAAGCCCAGGAACGCGACCGGCCGGTCAACGCCGGCGATGTTCGCGTCGGCGTCCGCGCTCTCCCAGGTCACGCCGCCGTTGGTCGACTTGATCGACGCCAACGCCACGACCCCGTCGCTGCGCACGCCCACCCATTCCTGCTTCCGAGCAGCGAGCGCCTCCAGCGGCCCCTCCAGCATCCAGGAGTTCCAGCGCCCCTTCGCCACCGACGCGAAGGAGTCCCCGAAGACCGCGAGGTAGTTGGGGTTGGAGCGTCGCATCAGCATCGGTCGGAGCTTCGGATGGTCGAGCCACTGCCGGGGAACGGTCAGGTCGGTGGACCCCCGCTCCTTCTCCTCCCCGCTGGGGAGGCGCTCGACCACCGTCAGCCGGGCCTCCCGCAGGACCGCGATGTAGAAGCGCTTCCGCTCGAACGTGGCCGCCAGGAGCAGATCGTCCTGACCCAACGCGGTCGAACGCGGCCGGCCGGGGGGCCCGGAGTAGCTGTTGTCGGGCACGTGGTAGGCGACGAGGTGGAGCAGGCCGCCCTCTTCCCGGACGCCCAGCAACCGGCGACCGTCCTGGGAGAAGCGAAGGCCATAGCGGGCCAGCGGAGGCCCCGTCACGTCCGATCGCGGGGGCGGCCGGCGCACGACCTCGCGGAGCACGCGGGCGCCCTGCTCGGGATCGACGATGGGGAGCTCGATCGGACGATCCGCGCGCACCTGCACGAAGCGGCGCTCGGGGTCGAACCCCTCGTCCAGGAGCAACTCGCGGGCCCGGCCCCGCCACCGCTCGGCCAGGGGGGCCGACGCCGAGCCGACCAGCCAGAGGTCCTCGGGGGCTCCGTCCGCGTCGACCGCGTCCGCCCACGCCTCGAGGTCGGACGCCTCGACGGCGCGGAGCGTGCGGGCCCCCGCCAGATCCGCCAAGGCGTCGGGGTCGAACGGGCGCAGCCGGCGGTGGGGGTCCTGCAGCACGCCCCACGACAGATCGGCCCGCCCTTGAGCCGCCCGCCGGGCAAACACCACCAGCGCCGCCATCTGGGCCAGTCGGGGGGCTCCGAGCTGGAACGGCCCCGCGTCCAGGAGCACCACGGATCGACGGATCCCCGCCGGCTCGCGGCACAGGAGGCGGTGGAACAGCTGCTCGCGGGAGGCGGCGCGGCGGAAGAACTCCATCGGCGCCTCGTCGGCCAGCGCCCACTCGGTGGGGGGCCGTGGGGTGCTCCCGACCGGCCAACGCGGCGGCGACCGCGGCGAGCTTCTGGATCTTCACGACGCGGCGGTCCGACAGCAGGATCCCGCCGCCCCGAAGGGTGCGCACGGCGGCCGCGAGCTCGGCCCGGACGGGGGCCAGATCCATGGTATTGGCCTGATCCGCGAGCTCGTCCAGGCGGGCCAGCGGCAGCGCCTCGATGGTGGGCCGCTCGGCCACCCAGCCGCCCTCCAGCAGCTCCTCGAGGCGGGGATCGCCCAGCGGCTCGACGAAGACGCGGAGCAGGAAGCAGTCGGCGAACGCCTCCAGGCCGGGGTCGTCCGGGAGCGCGTTGGAGGCGCCGACGCAGACGCGCAGGGGGCAGTCGACCACGGTGTGGCCGCGGCGGAAGACCCGGTCGTTGAGCAGCCCCAACAGCGTGTTCAGGATGGCCGTGGAGCCAAGGAGTACCTCGTCCAGGAAGGCCAACTCGGCCTCCGGAAGCATGCCCTCGGTGCGGGTCTCGACGACGCCGTCGCGCAGCTTCTTGAGGTCGACGGGGCCGAAGATCTCCGACGGCTCGGTGAAGCGGCCGAGCAGGTACTCGAACGTGGTCCCGCCGAAGGCCGCGGCGACGCGTCGGACAGCTTCGGACTTGGCCGTTCCCGGGGGGCCGATCACGAGCAGGTGCTCCCGCGCGACGGCGGCGAGCACGATCAACTCGGCCAGCGCCTCACGCTCGACGAGCCCTGCAGTGCTCGCCCGGAGGGCGCCGCGTACATCTTCGGTCATTGGATCGGTCCTTCTGTTCGCGGAGGGGGAACACGCTAGATTACCCGCCGTCGAGCGGCCGTCGGCTCGACGCATTCACCCGAGAGACCCCTGATGACCCGACTCCTGCTCTCCCTCACGTTCCTCGTGGCTCTGGTCCCCGTGGCGGCCTCCGCCGCGGACTTCCAGCTCGATCTCGATGGCGATGGCGTCGTCGAGTACCTCTCGATCGAGGGCAGCAATCAGGATGGCTGGAGCATCACGGCCAAGGCGTTGGATGGAAAGACGGTCTTCCAGACGAAGCAGACGGGGCTGAACTGGGATCCGACCACGGCCGACGACCCCACCTGGCGCTTCCGCCTGAACCCGTTCGAACTGGACGAGGAGCACGCAAACGCGCGCGCCGCGGCGACCCAGCAGGGCACCGACGGGCTGTGGCTGATGCACCCCGGTGGCCCCGCGGCCACAGGCACGGTCGAGCCGACCGCGGGCAGCGGTCCCGCCCGGGGCTTCATCATGACGATGGAGAGCACCAACCAGCCCGGCAACTCGGGCATCGAGCACCCCCTGGACTACATCACCACGATGGACCAGGCCCTCATCGGCGTCGCCCTCGCGGGCGGGGATTGGATGTTCGCGAAGGTGTCGGCGGGGCCGATCGTCGCGGGCAGCTACGTGTTCGAACTCGGCGACGCCGACGGGGACAAGGTCTACGACCGGCTCCTCACCTACGTCTCGAACGGCTGCGTCGACCTGCAGGCGGTCGGTCTGCTCGCGCCCACCCCGCACGCGGGCGAGTGGGCGCTGTTCGACGACACCCTGGGCCAGCTCGCCACCGCCGAGGGGCGCGGCGCGGCGGCAGCCTGGAAGCTCTTCGACGAGGGGCTGTTCGACGCGGACTGCCCCATGGGCAAGGCCCAGAAGGAGCAACTGCGGGCCGCCATCGCGGCGGGGAACGCGGCCGACATGACCCGCTGGTACTCCGCTCTGCGGGCCCCCCAGACGAGCAACCCGGGCACCTACAAGCTGTCCGCGACCGTCACCATCGGCGCCAAGCTGTGGGCCGCCCGGAATGGGGACCCCGACGGCTCCCGGCCCGACATGCGGCTCGTGATCCAGACCAACGGCCAGCCCGTGGTCATGACCCAGTACGTCACCGACAAGTCCACCGTCACCTTCGAGACGGAGCTCGCGTGGAAGGCCGGCGAGACGGTGAAGGTGTCCATCCAGGACAGCGACTTCACCGGCATGGAGGAGCTGTTCTCGTACGAGCACACCAGCACCGAGACCATGCCGCTGGTCGGCACGGTGGACGTGCCCCGCCTGATCGGTCTGGTGGGCGAGGGCACGACCATGACCTGGACGATTCTCAGCGCTCCCTGACCCAGGCGCTAAGGTACGGCTCCGTGGCCCTGCCTTCCCGTCCTCTGCCCATCGCCGCGAGCTTGCTGCGCGCGCGCGTAGGCAAACGCACCCCCCTGAAGGTCACGCACCTGACGACCTACCGGTGCAACGTCGAGTGCGGCTTCTGCACCCGCATCCACGTTCCGTCGGGCCACATGAAGACCGACGAGGTCCTGGGGATGATGGACGCGTTCGCGCGCATGGGGACCCGGTGGTGGGTCTTCAACGGCGGTGAGCCGACCCTGATCAAGGACCTCGGCATCTGGATCGCCCACGCCAACCGGCTCGGGCTCGACACCACGATGGTGACCAACGGAACCTTCATCGAGTCCCGCATCGACGAGCTGAGCAAGCTCGACCTGGTCATCTGCTCCATCCACGGCGACCGCGACGAGCACGACCGCGTGGTCCAGCGCCAGGGCACCTACGACAGCGCGCTCCGAGGCCTCCGCCTGCTGCGCGAGCGCGGCGTTGCGGTCTGCCTCATGGTCGTGCTGAACGAGCGCAACCGGGGGCTGCTGGAGTCGATGCTGGCCCTCGCCGAGGAGCTCGGGGCCGGGGTCGCGGTGCAGCCGGTGGTGGAGACCCGCCTGGGCGGCGCCCACATCGACGAGACGCTCATGCCCCGCACCTCCGCGATGAACGAGGCGGTCGACTGGCTGATGCAGGCCAAGATGGAGGGGCGCCCGGTGTCCGCCAGCCGCGCCTACCTGGAGGCCGTGCTCGAGTCCTGGCCGGGCAAACCGTTCGGGGTCAAGTGCTGGGCGGGGCGGCTGTTCTGCGAGGTCACCCCCGAGGGGTTCGTCGTCCCCTGCTGCTCCGAGGAGGAGTACACCTTCGCCTCCTGCCACGGCCCCACGGGGGGCTGGGAGAGGGCCTTCGCAGCGCTGCCGGATCGGTCCGGCTGCGAGGGTTGCTGGTTCAAGGGGCCGCAGGAGATCAACCTGCTCCTGGGGCTCCGACCCAAGCAGGTGATCCGAGCCGCGTCGAACCTGTCCCGAGGCAAGCTCCTGTGGGACTAATCGCGACGACCCGGCTTCCTGACCGCCCCTCGCCGGCCCGGCCCGCCGATGACCGCGTTGGTCGTCGGTCGTGGGGGGCGACCCCACTCCCTCCTCCCGCCTTGCCCTCGTCGCCCCGGCCTCGGCGACCATGCGGCCGAGAAGCCCGATCGGCGCGATGAGGTTCGTCTTCCTCCAGAAGGACCCGATCCCGACCCTGGCGACGATGTGCTTGTCGGCCGTGCTGCGTCAGCAGGGGCATGTCTGTGACGTACTCATCGACCCCGCCGAGCGCGACATCGTGAAGTCGACCCGCCGGCTGGACCCCGACGTGGTCTGCCTCAGCGCGACCACGGGGCAGCACGTCTGGCAGCTTCGCGTGGCGCGCGCGATCAAGGCTCGCTGGGCCCCCGTCATCCTCATGGGGGGGCCGCACCCGACCTTCTATCCCAGGGTGCTCGAGGAGAACCCCTGCATCGACTACATCTGCCTGGGCGAGGGCGAGGGGCCGATCGTCGAGCTCGCCGCCGCGCTGGAGGGGGACGGCGACGTCGCGGAGATCGACAACATCGGCTGGCGCGACGAGGACGGCACCCCGGTCTACAACCCGATGCGGGCGCTGGAGCAGGACCTCACGAAGTTCCCCTACCCCGACCGCGCCGTGTACGACCGCTACGACTTCGTGCGGAAGCGGCGGACGGTGTCGGTGATGGCGACGCGCGGGTGCCCCTACAAGTGCACCTTCTGCTTCAACGTCACCCTCCAGGACATGTACCGGGGGCGCGGCAAGTACGTGCGCACCAAGCCGGTCGAGGTGATGATCGGCGAGCTCAAGGACCTGATCACGAGGTACCCCCACGTGCGTCAGATCGGCTTCGCCGACGACATCTTCGTGCTGAACTTCCGGGGCTGGGGCAAGGAGTTCCTCCGGCGCTACGCAGAGGAGATCAACCTCCCCTTCAGCTGCCTCCTGCGGCCCGACCTGGTGACCCCGGAGATGGTCGCGAGCCTGAAGGCGGCCAACTGCAAGATGGTCAAGATCGGGGTCGAGAGCGGCGTCGAAGAGCTGCGCGTGGGCGTGCTCAAGAAGGGGCGCCTGGACAACCCCGGGATGGTCACCGCAGGCCGGTTGATCAAGGACGCGGGGATGATTCTGTACACGTTCAACATCGTCGGCATCCCCGGCGAGAGCGTGGACATGGCGATGCAGACGGCGAAGCTGAACATCGACATGGGGGCAGACCACGCTTGGACGTCGATCTGCCAGCCGTACCCGGGCACGCACCTGGAGGACTGGTCCGTCGAGCACGGCTACCTCGACAGCGACGCCGCCGAGAAGGACTTCCAGTACACCTACTTCATCGACACGCCGCTGAAGATCGAGTCCAAGGACGCGCTGTGCAACCTGCAGAAGCTGATGCCGCTGCTGGTGAACGCGCCGTGGCTGGAGCCGGTGGTGAGGCGGGCGATCGAGATGAAGCCGAACGTCGGCTTCGAGCTGATCTTCAAGGCCCACTACGCCGCCGGGCTGGTGCGCACGGGGCAGATCGACGTGGTCGACATGGCGCGGTTGATCCCGCTGACGACCAACTACTGGACGAAGGAAGGCACCCTCGATCCGGGGACGATGTAGCGGCTACTTGACGAGGAAGAGCTCGGACTCCCAGCCGAAGGAGACCCCGCCGCCGGTGGCGACCACGAGGTCGATCTCCGTGGGGATCACGAAGCTGGAGGGCAGCGCCGCCATGGTGGTCTCGTCGAAGCCGCCGTTGTCGCCGGTGGCGGCGTTGGCGTCGCCGCTGGTGGACCACCAGTAGAAGTCCGACTCAGAGCCGCCCCAGGGCCAGCCCGTGGAGTGGCCGCACTGGCCGTTGGTGCCAGGGGTGACCTCGAAGACGTCGCCGTCGGCGTTGTAGACCCAGACCTCGTGGCCGTAGCCGTCGACGAGGTAGTCGCCGCCGTCGGCGTCGGCGGTCTGCCCGACCATGCGGGTGGTGTCGCTCAGCTGGGTGGCGTGGGCGCGCAGGTCGGCCAGCTCGGGGCAGAAGGCACTGCCGGAGGCCTCGTTGAGGTAGTCTGGGACCACAGTGGTGGTTACGCTGCCGAAGTAGTCCTCGGACACGCTCGCCTCCCCGGCGATCCAGGAGTACGGCGAGGCGCTGTCGTCGGCGCACTTGTCCCAGGGGTTGCTGTTGGCGTTGGTGCCCACCAGCAGGCTGTCGGTGTCGTCGAGCCCCACCACGATCCAGCCGCCACCATCGGTGTCCATGTCGCACTGGACCTCAAACGCGCCACCGCCGGTGGGGTCGATCCACCAGACGCCGGTGGCCGGGTCGGCGTGGTTCAACAGGATGGACTCGCACGAGGGCGCGGGGCAGGCCTCGTCGAAGCCGACCTCGGCGGTGCTGAAGTGAAGCTGCCAGGACAGCAGCTCGCCCTCGTCGACGGTGGCGTCGTCCGTCACCGACAGGCTCCAATCGCCCGACGGGTCCTCACCGTCGAACGCGGCCAGCGGCTCCTCCGGGTTCCAACGGCCCAGGAACGGCGCGTCGTCCGACGAGGTGGTGGAGAAGGCGGTCGCAGCTTCGTCATCCAAGGTCGTGCCGACGAGGTCGTCGCCCCCGCCGCCGTGGTCGGTCATCAGCGCGACGACCGTTCCCGCCGGTGAGGTCAACGTGATCTCGAGGTCGGCGGCGAAGGTGTGCTGGATGCCGAAGCGAACATCTAGATCCTGGATCGGGTCGGTCGAGGCGACGGTGGCGGTCACGACGAAGGTCGAGTTGTCCAGGATGGGCGTGCCGGCGCCCCCGCCTTCGATGACGGCCTCGTGGTTGACCGCGTTGACGAAGTCCCCGTCGCAGTCGTGGTCGACAGGATCGCACTGCTCGTCGGCGCTGGGCCCACTGGTGTCGTCGCCGTCGTTGCAGTCGGGGTCGGCGTCGCACTGGAGGACTCCGTCGCCGTCGGCGTCGAAGTCGGTGGCGACGACGGTGCGCACCGACCAGGACCCCCAGCCCCGTCGATCGCGCCCGGATCGCCCGGCAGCGTCGGCTGATCCAGGCCGCCCAGCCAGCCCAGGAGTGAGCCCCAGTTGGGGTCAGCCGCGGGGCTGTACTCGAAGTGGACGTCGATATCGACGTCGGTGTGCCACCCGATGAGGTACTGCCGGCCGACGGTCAGGGGCAGGTCGATGTCGGGGCTCACGACCAGTCGTAGGCGGCCGGGACCGTGGGCATCAGGGTGTCGCTCTCGAGGGTCCAGGCCTGATCCTCGTCCAGGCGGGAGTAGACCACCGCGGTGACGACCGCGCCGCCGATCGGGTCCTGGGCGTGGATGCCGATCTCCGTGATCGTGACGGGGGAGTCGACGATGTAGACGTCGCCGGCGATGAAGTTCGGGTTGCCGCCTTCGAACGTTCCGAGGTGCTCGAAGGGGTCGAGGCCGAAGTCGGGGGCGCCGTTGCAGTCGTTGTCGAGCGCATCGCAGACCTCCGCGTTGCCGTCGAAGTTGGCGTCGTCGGGGTCGTCGCAGTCGCCGTCGCACTCGCTCTGGCCGTCGCCGTCGTCGTCCACCTCGATGCTGTCGGTCAGGCCGTCGCAGTTGTTGTCGAGGCTGTCGCAGAGCTCGTCGGCGCCGGGGTAGACGGTGTCGTCGCCGTCGTTGCAGTCGGGGACCGTGTCGCACTCGTCGTAGCCGTCGGCGTCGTCGTCGATCTCGTCCCCGCTGAGCAGGCCGTCGCAGTCGTTGTCGAGGCCGTCGCACAGCTCGGGGGCGCCGACGTAGATGGTGTCGTCGCCGTCGTCGCAGTCCGCGTCGCAGATGGCCGAGGCGCCGTCGCTGTCGGCGTCGGCCTGCTCGTTGGTGGCGGCGTCGCAGTCGTTGTCCTGGCCGTCGCAGATCTCCGGGTTGCCCGGGAAGTTGGCGATATCGCCGTCGGCGCAGTCGCCTTCGCACTCGGCGAGGCCGTCGGTGTCGTCGTCGATCTCGTCGGTGGGGATGACGGTGTCGCAGTCGTTGTCGAGGCCGTCGCAGAGCTCGGGGGCGCCTGGGTAGACGGTGTCGTCGGCGTCGTCGCAGTCCGGCTCGAACGCACACTAAGTCACGCCATCAGCGTCGTCGTCGATCTCGTCGGACGGCACGACGGTGTCGCAGTCGTTGTCGGCGCCGTCGCAGAGTTCGGGGGCCCCGGGGTAGGTGGTGTCGTCTTCGGGGGCGCAGTCGAGGTCGTCGGGCGAGCCGTCGCCGTCGGTGTCGACCGCGGCGGAGTCGTCGTCGTCGTCGGACGAAGAGTCGTCGTCGTCGGATGAGGAGTCGTCGTCGTCGGACGAGGAGTCGTCGTCGTCGGTGGCGTCGTCGTCGTCGGTAGCGTCATCGTCGTCGGTCGCGTCGTCGTCGTCGGTCGCGTCGTCGTCGTCGGTCGCGTCGTCGTCGTCGGTGGCGTCGTCGTCGTCGGTGATGGCCGAGTCGTCGTCATCGTCGGGGCAGCCGCCCAGGACGAGGGACATGGGGACGAGGAGAAGCCAGAGGGCCAGGGTCGTGCGCATCGCGGGAATCTACCCGCATTCGCGCGGCCGCGGACGACGCGGCGGGCTCAGCTTCGGCGGCGGAGCGCCAGCAGGGGGAGCAGCAGCAGGAGTACGCCGACGCCCGGACCGGCTCGGCCGGCGACCGAGAAGGTGCAGACGTTGTCCACGCTGTCGGCCTCGATGGCGGCGGCGGTGATGGCGCCCGCCTCGTCCAGGGTGTCGTGGTTGCAGTCGGGGTCGTCGGTCCCTTCGAGGCCGTCGCAGTCGTTGTCGCGGGCGTCGAAGCAGAGCTCGTGGCCGCCTTCGATGGCGACGGTGAGGGCTCCTTCGGGGAGCGGGTCGGGGAAGATCGAGGGGTCGTCGTCGGCGCAGTCGATGCCGCCGGCGCCGAGGCCGTCGAAGCCGTCGCCGTCCACGTCGGTGGGGTCGATGCCGTCGCAGTCCTGGTCGATGCCGTCGTACGGGATCTCCTCCAGCAGCGGGGACTGGGAGGCGTCGCCGTCGGCGCAGTCGCCGTCGCACAGGGAGGCGCCGTCACCGTCGTGGTCGAGGCCCTCGACGGTGGGATCGGCGTCGTCGCAGTCGGTGCCGCAGAGGGTGTCGCCGTCGCCGTCGCCGTCGAGGGCGTGCAGCGCGACGTCGTTGTCGTCGCAGTCGCCGTCGCAGGGGCTGTTGGTGTCGCCGTCGGCGTCGAGGCCGTTGAGCGTGGGATCGGAGTCGTCGCAGTCCGTCGCGCACGCGAGGTCACCGTCGCCGTCGCTGTCGACCTCGTCGGCGCCGGGAGCTCCGTCGCAGTCGTCGTCGAGTTCGTTGCACTGCTCGGGCTGGCCGGGGCCGCGGGTGGCGTCGTCGTCGACGCAGTCGTCGCCTCCGCAGGCGACGTCGATGGCGCCGTCGCCGTCGTCGTCGGGGCCGCAGGCGGCGTAGGCGTTGACGATGCCCCAGCCCAGGTCGTTGTCGGGGGTCGCGGCCTGGGACGCGGTGTCCTTGAAGGCGGCGACGATCTCGTCCCGGGTCCAGTCGGGGTGGGCCTCGATGAGGAGGGCGGCGACGCCGGCGAGGATGGGGGCGGCGAAGCTGGTGCCGGACGCGGTCTGCAGGCCCGTGGCTTCGTCCCAGCGCACGATGGTGGTGGACTGGCCGGGGGCGGCGAGGTCGGGCTTGAAGCGGCCGTCGGCGGTGGGGCCGCGACTGGAGAAGAAGGCGACGTCGCCGCTGTCGTCGACCGCGGCGGCGGACAGCACGGAGGCGGCGTCGTTGGGGGCCCAGATGGAGCTGACGCCGGGGCCGTCGTTGCCCGCGGACTGGACCAGGAGGATCCCGGTGTCGGCGGTGATCTGGTCGGCGAAGACGGTGGAGACGGCGGTGGCGCCGTCGAGGTCCTCGGGGAAGGTGTACCAGTCGGCCCACGCCAGCGACGAGGTGACGAGGTCGGCGCCGTTGGCTTCGGCCCACTGCACGCCGGCGATCCAGGTGTCCTCCTCGAAGGGCTCCTCCAGGGGGACGGACTCGGTCTTGGCCAGGAGCAGGGAGATGTCGGGGGCGATGCCGACCATGGTCCCGTCGAGCTTGCCCGCGAGCACCGACACGACGGCCGAGCCGTGGAAGTCCTGCTCGGCGGTGTCCTCCTCCGGGGTCTCGTTGGCGACGACGGCGTCGTCCTCGAGGAAGTCGTAGGCGTCCAGAACCTGGGCCTGGAGGGGCTCGAGGACCTCGTGGGTGAGGCGGAAGCCGGTGTCGGCGACGCCGACGATGACGCCGGCGCCGGTGAGGCCCTGCCCGTGGAGATCGTCGGCGGCGGTCAGCTCCGCGTGCCAGGCGGCCGGGCCGTAGTCGAAGGGAGACGGTCCGGGGTCGGAGTCGCCGCGGGGGGCGTCGGGGAGGCCGTCGGTGACGGTCGGCAGCATCGGGAGGGAGCGGAGCGCGACGGGGCGGACGGAGCGGACGAACGGGAGCGCGGCGAGGGCGGCGGCCTCGTCGGGACCGACGGCCTGCACGGAGACGGCGTTGAGGCGGGGGACCTGGACGCGGAGGGTCAGGCCGAGGTCCTCGAGGGCGTCGAGGTAGGCGCCGTGCAGGGGGAGGTCGCGGGCGTCGACGGCGGCGCCATCGGTGCGGTTGCGGGCGCGGCGGCGGACGGCGTTGGGGTGCAGGGCGGCTTCGGTGGCGGCGAGGTCGGCGGCGGTGGCGGGGCCTTTGTCGGCAAACTCGATCCAGGCGGGCCCACCGGCGACGGCCGAGAAGCCGGCCGACAGCGCGGGGCGGTGGTCGAGAGCGGGTGCGTCGGCCGCGCCGGGGGCGCAGGCGGTCAGCGGCAGGAGCAGGAGCGGGAGGGCGAGAATCGGCCGGCGGAGCATCGGCGCAGTGTACAGATCGGCCGACGGAGGGCCAGGGCCGCCGTTGCGCACGGGTAAGCAGGCGCTTCGGGCACCCTCGCCGCCAGCATCGCCGTTGCGCGCGGGCCTAGCGCGGCAGCGGGAGCCCAGCCTTGGCGAGGTAGTTCGCGTTGAGGTCCCAGTCCTCGTAGTACGTGCCGCCGAGGCGGTCCCACAGCGAGAACATCGCGGCGTGGTTGATGCGCCGACCGCCCTTGCAGTGGTGGAGCTTGTGGGCGTGGTTGTCCATGAAGAAGTAGCGCAGGACGCCGAGGCTGAAGGTGTGGTTCACGTGGTGCGTGGCCTGGAGCATGAGCACGAGGCCGTAGGCCGTCAGCGTCGAAGCGAGGTCGAGTCCGAGCACCGTGGCGATGAGCGCCAGCGGAAGCTGAAAGCCGGTGACGGCGGTGTCGCACAGCGAGCTGTGGTTGCCGCGCGTGAAGTCCAGGTGGGGCACGAGGTGGTGGGTGACGTGGTTGGTGCGGAACCACCGGGCGATGCGGCCACGGGACCGGCCGTGGTTCAGCCAGCGGTGGATGCAGTAGTACGCGGCGTCCGTCAGCATCACCGCGCCGAAGATGGGGAGCCAGCCGACGGTCGCGGGGAGCCCGGCGGGACGGATGGCGCCCAGGATCGCCCAGCCCGCGACGACGACTCCGCTGCCGATGAGGACCCCCTTGGTGAACACCAGCGAGAGGCCGGCGCGAACCTTGCCGGGGGCCGGCGCGGGGAGCTCGACGCAGGGCTTGCGCCGCTCGGACTCCAGGACCGCCGCGAGGTTCAGGAAGCTCAGGAGGAAGAAGGCGGGCACGGCGACGGCGAGGCTGCGGCCGGTGTGGCTGAGGATCGCGACGAACACGAGGGCGGGGCCCAGGTGCACGGCGATCCCCTTGGTGGCGGAGACGGCGGCCTCGGCGGGGATGCCGGGCAGCGCGGGGACGGAGGCGGCGTGGTTCATCGGCTGAGGGCTCCGAGCTGGGCCTCGATGACGAGGACGAGCTCCTCGAACGCGGCGTCGGTGCCGGTCCGGTCGTTGGTGGTCAGGAGGTGCAACTGGAGGCCTCGAATCGAGGCGACCACGAGGGTCGCCGCGGCCGTGGCCCGGGACGCGGGGCAGCCGCGCACTTGCAGGCTCGCGGCGATGGCGGAGGTCCGGGCGGCCACGACCGTGCGGGACCAGAACGCCCAGGGCTCGCCGCTCAGACCGAGCGCGAACACCTGGTGGTAGAGCCGCACGAAGTCGGTGCGGGCGGGGGAGGAGAAGAAGCCCCAGGCCACCCGCAGCAGCTCAGCCGCCGACGTGGTCGGGTCCGCCGCGAGCGCGGCTCGGATGCGGGCACCGTCGCGGGCGCGGATGTGATCGAGCACCTCCCGCAGGAGCTGATCCTTGGAGCCGAAGTGGTACAGCAGCGTGCGGTGGCTGAGGCCCACACCGGCGGCCAGATCGCGCACCGAGAGGTCGTTCAGGCCGTGCGCCGCGACGTAGTCCGCCGCCTGCTCCAGCAGCTCCTGACGACGGCCGGCGTGGCGGTTCCGTCGCCCGTCAGGTTTTTGTACCAGTTGGTTCATGAACCGTGTGGTACATGTTCTTTCGTGAGCACGCAAGAAGAACTGGAAGAGGAGCACCGGCGGATCCACGACCGACCGCTGCTGCACGCGCGGGTGCACTGGCGGTGGTTTCGGCTCCGGATCCAGGAGCGACGGTGGGGCGCAGCCCTGTGGGAGATCGTGGCGCTGACGTTCTCGGTGCCGACGTCGTTGGTGGAGCGGTGGTTCGGCCTTCGGCGGCCGGGGATCTAAGGGGCCTCGGGCGCTACGGCGATGCTCGCTGCGAGGGCGACCGAAGCGCCTGCTTACACGGGCGCTACGCAGATGCTCGCTGCGAGGGCGGCCGAAGCGCCTGCTCGTCCGGCCCGCGGCTCAGTGCCGGCGGCGCAGTCCGAGTCCCACGAACATCAGCATCAGCGCCGGCCAGGCCGACTGGTCGGCACGCGGCGACGCAGCGCAGCCGCACTCGGGCGCGAGCTCCTCCAACTCGATGTCGTCGTCGTCCTCGCCCAGATCGGCCGTGTCGTCGTCATTGCTGGAAGTGTCGTCGTCATCGCTCGAGGCGTCGTCGTCATCGCTGGATGCATCGTCATCGTCGGTCGAGGCATCGTCATCGTCGGTCGAGGCGTCGTCGTCGTCAGTGGATGCATCGTCATCGTCCGTGGAGGCGTCATCGTCGTCCGTCGAAACGTCATCGTCATCCGGCCCGACGTCATCGTCATCCGGCCCGACATCGTCGTCATCCGGCCCAACATCGTCGTCATCCGGCCCGACGTCATCGTCATCTGGCCCAACATCGTCGTCATCCGGCCCGGCGTCGTCGTCGTCCCCGGCCGAATCATCGTCGTCCCCCGGCGGCGGACAATCGGGGTCCAGCGCGTCGATCAGACCGTCGCAGTCGTTGTCGATTCCATCGTCGCAGATCTCCGGCGCGCCAGGGTTGACCGTGGGGTCGTCGTCGTCGCAGTCGTCCCCGCCGCAATCGGCTTCGAAGTAGCCGTCTCCGTCCCCATCCAGGCACAGCAGCAGCGTCGTCGAGATGTTGAAGTTCGACTCCGTGGTGTGCCGCTCCGCGAAGAACAGGTCCAGGAAGTAGTCCTCGCCGATCGTCAGCCCCAGGTCGTCCAACGCGACCGTGTCCGTCACCACCGGGTGGATGCCCCCCAGGTCCAGGGCCAGCTCCCATCGATGAACACCCATAGGTCATCGTCGCCGCTGAACGTGAACGTCTCCCCACCCAGGTACGTGAACTCCGTGTGGATCTCGAACGTGAAGTGGAAGTTGTTCGGGTTGCCCTCGTTGCCGAACAGCGTGTCGTCGATGGGGAAGAAGGCCGAGTCACTGAACGTGTACACGCCGCCCGGGTCCACCTGGCCGTTGTCCAACGTCAACGTCAACGGCATCGACAGGTTCACCCCCGCCACGTCCGTGTACCACTCGTCGAACGACGCGGCCGAGTCGATGCACGCCGGCCCGTTGGGACCGTAGTCCGGGATATCTCCCACCCCCAGGACCGGATCCACCAGGCCAGTCGTGTGTCCACAGACCGTGGTCTCGAAGTCCACGTGGGACTCATGGAAGTCCCGAATCGTGCCCGAAAGCTCCAGCGTGTCAGCGTGCGCCACACCAGCGGCCAACAGGCCGACTGCCATCCCAAGAATCCTTACGCGCATCGGTGCCCCCGGTTTGCGGATCTGGCACTGAACATACCAACGCGCAACCGGGGTCCAAGCCCAATCAGATCAAGCGGATTCCGCTGCCGCTTCCGCCGCCCGGTCCGCCGCGATCCGGTTCAGCCAGGGCACCAGCAGCCAGCACAACGCGGTGAACCCCGCCCCCACCACCACCAGCGTCATGAACGCGTTCTCCGCGCCCATCGACGTCGTCCAGGCCGCGTACATCTTCCCGCCGACCAGCTCCGACAGCCCCACCGCCTGGTTCGACAGCGCCATCAGCAGCGCGAACACCGTCGCCGCCACCGCCGGCGGGCAGTACCGGGCCGCCAGGTCCAACTGCACCAGCGTGACGAACATGATCCCGTACCCGTAGGGGATGGCGATCAGGTACGCGGGCTCCACCCCGATCGCCCACGCGTCAGCCGCCGCTCCGGCCCCCCGGAACGAGATCGCCACCTCTCCGTTGTCCAGCAGCGCCCAGCCCAGGGTCGCGACGATCGCCACGACGATGCACGCGTGGACCAGGATCTTGAACTGGAACCGGCGGCAGATCGCCCCGTACGTCGCCGCCGCCGCCACCGAAGCGACCGCCTGCACCGACACCATCCGCCCGTACAGCGACTCGTCCAGCCCCAGGGCGTCCGTCATGTGCATGTACCGAACCGAGCTGCCGAAGGGGCTGAAGTTCACCAGGAACAGGAACGCCCCGACCCCCAGCACGGCGGGGTGGAGCGCCGCCCGCCCCAGCGTCAGCACCGCCTCCTTCAACGTCCCCGCCGGCCGCGCCGTCGGCGGATCCTTGACCATGAAGATGGCGATCAGCAGCGAGCCCAACGCCGTAATCCCGCAGATCAGGAACCCCGTCGTCTGCATCCCCCGTTGCGCAAGCTCGCCGCCCAGCACGCCGGTGCCGATCGCCGCCCCGTACACGCACGCCCACTGCACCGACTGCAACGTCCCCGTAATGCCTCGCGGCTGCCCCTCCTCGACCATCAGGCCGTCCACGACCACGTCCGTGAACGCGATCCCCAGCCCCGGAAGCACCAGCATCACCATCAGCAAGCTCGTGGCCCCCTGCTGGGGAGGGAAGAAGAACAGGTACAGCAGCGCCGCCGACGTGATCCCCGTCCACAGGATCAGCCACGCCCGCCGGCGCGAGCCCCGGATGGGGACGAAGTCCGTGAGGAGCCCGTAGACCGGCTTGATGTACCAGGGGAAGCCGATGACGAACATGAACTGCCCGACCTCGCCGGCGTCCATGCCCCACGACCGCAGCAGCGATTTGACCGGCTGGGAGATCAGCCCTTCGGTCGGCTCGGCGATCCCCTGAACGAAGTACAGCGCCCCGAAAATGAAGGCCAGGCGCCTCGTCTGTGCGGTCGATTCGGGAAGGGGGGCGCCGATGGAGGCCATCGTCCCACAGTCCCGCCCGATCGGGCACCGATCCCCTCTGGCATGCTCTGCCCCGGAGGGCGCGCAATGAGGACTGAGGCGAACGCTCCCCTCGTCTCCGTCGTGATCCCCGCGTGGCGGGCCGAGGGACACCTGCGCGCCTGCCTCCGGGGGTTCGCCGATCAGACCCTGCCCGCGGCGCAGTTCGAAGTGATCGTCGTCGACGACGCCTCCCCCGACGGCACCGGCGGCGTCGCCGAGGCCGCCGGCGTGCGCCTCCTCCGGCACCCCCACAACCAGGGCGCCGCGGCGGCCCGCAACACCGGCGCAGCCGCCGCCAACGGCACGATCCTGCTGTTCGTCGACTCCGACGTCGTGCCCGATCCGGGGCTGGTGGAAGGGGCCCTGGCGGCCCTGGAAGAGGGGGCCTCCGCGGCCACCGGGCGCTACGACCCCGACCCCGCCAACGACAGCCGGTTCGCTCGCTACAAGGCCCTGTGGACCTTCTGGTGCTGGGAGAACTCCGGCGCCGCCACGGGCACCAGCAGCCACCTCCAGGGCGCCCTCGCGGCCGTGCGCAAGGATCTGTTCGACGCGGTCGGGGGCTTCGACGAGTCCTTCGAAGGCGGCTCGGTCGAGGACTACGAGCTGTCCGCCCGCCTGCGCGCCCACGGCGCCTCCATCGCCTTCGACGACCGCCTCCGCGGACGCCACCACTTCCCGGGCTTCGGCGCCGTCGCCCGGAACTACTGGGATCGCACCCGGTCGTGGGCCCGCCTCGCGCCCGAGCTGAAGGGGTTCTCGTCCGGCCAGGCCAACCGCCGGAGCGCCGCCGCCGCCGTGTGCGCCCTCGGAGGCGCAGTCGGCACCGCGACCTTCCCCCTGGGCCTGCCGTTGGCCACCGCGGGCACCGCCGGGTACCTCGCCGCGACAGCGCCGTTCCTTCGCTTCGTCGCCCGCCGGGAAGGGGTCGCGTTCGCGGCTTATGCGGCGGGTGTGCACTACGCCTTGTCGGCCGTCATCGGGGCGGCCGCGCTCAGCACACCCCTGGGGTCGGTCTCGCGCGGTTGATAAACCGGCCCCGGGCGGTACCCTTCGCCGTTCCATGAGCACCGTTGCAGCCATCGTGCGCCGCGAATTCGCGGCCTACTTCAACACCGCCCTGGGCTGGATCATCCTCGTGTATCTGTTGGTCGCCTACGGGGTCTTCTTCTTCTACATCGCCGACGTCTTCGAAGCGCAGATGGCGACCATGCGGGGGATGTTCCGGTTCGCCCCCCTGGTCCTCGCCTGGACCGTGCCGATCGTCACCATGCGGCTCGTCGCGGAGGAGCGCTCCAGCGGCACCATCGAGTTGCTCCTGACCCTGCCGGTCACCGCCTGGCAGGTCGTCGTGGGCAAGTACCTCGCCGCCGTCGGCGTGGTCTCGCTGGGCACCCTGCTGACGCTCGCCTACCCCCTGACCCTGGCGCAGTACGGCGAGCTGGACCTCGGCCCCGTCGTCGGCGGCTACGTGGGGCTGGTGCTCATCGCCGCCAGCTACGTCGCCGTCGGCCTCGTCTGCACCACGCTGTCCAACTCCCAGGTGGTCGCGGCGCTGTCGTCGCTGGTGGCCTGCCTGCTGTTCTGGGTCGTCGACAAGTGGGCCTTCAACGTGCCCGGCGTGGGCGGCGACCTGATGCGCTTCATCGGGTTCGACCACCACTTCGCCAACATCCAGCGCGGCGTCTTCGACACCCGGGACCTCATCTACTACCTGTCGGTGGTGATCGTCTGCCTCGCCCTGGCGGCCCACTTCGTGCGACGGCGGAGGCTCCAGGCATGACCCGTCGGGACCTCGTCATCAACTCCGGGCTGTCGGTGCTGCTACTCGCCGCCCTCGCGGTGACCGCGAACTACCTCGCCACGGACAGCTTCGTCCGGGTCGACCTCAGCGAAGACGGTCAGTTCTCGCTCACCCCGGAGGCCCGGCAGATCGTGCGCACCCTCGATGCGCCGGTGACCGTCGAGGTGTTCCTGTCGACGAACCTGCCGAGCAAGTTCGCGCAGCACACGCAGCGCATCAAGGACAAGCTCGCGGAGTTCGAAGCGGTCGCCACCGTGCCCTTCGAGGTCACCTACACCGACCCCGGCGTCGACCCCGATGAGCGTGCCCGCGCCCGTCGCCTGGGCATCGAGCCGCGGGAGACGTCGGCCCGCTCGGCGGGCAAGGTCGAAGCCCAGATCACGTACCTGGGGATGACGTTCCTGCACCGCGACGGGACCGAGGTGCTGCCGTTCATCGACCGCACCGGCACCCTCGAGTTCGAGATCGCGCAGGCGCTCCGCAAGCTCCAGGCGGGCGAGACCCGCAAGACGGTCGGCTTCGCGTTCGGGTTCGGCCAGGCCGACCTCGCCGGGCTGCTGGCCCAGGGCGCCACGGACCACCCCCTCGCCCCCGTCGCGTCGGTGCTCGCCGAGAGCTACGACCTGACCACCGTCGACCTCACCACGGTCCAGGAGGTCCCCGCCAACGTCAACGTGCTCATCGATCTGGGCGCTCGGGCCCCCCTCAGCCCACAGGCGCAGTACGCCATCGACCAGCACGTCATGCGCGGAGGCGCCTACGGCGTCTTCCCCTACTCCGCCCTCCCCGACGTCAAGACGCGGGAGATCGCGCCGGGGCCGGTGGACTACAACCCGGTGCTGACGCCCTGGGGGCTGAGCATCGGGCCCGACCTCATCGTCGACCGCAAGCTCAACGGGGTCATCCGGCTGCCGGTCAAGATCCGCACCCGCAACGGGGTTCGCGAGAGCAGCCAGCAGATCAGCTCGCCCCTGGTGCCCCTGCTGCGCAACCTCAACCGCGAGCACCCCATCAGCCGGCGGCTGGACACCCTGGTGGCGCCCTTCGCCAAGCCGATCGACCCCAGCGCGGCCGTCGCCCACGAGCTCATCCAGGTCGACGTGCTCGCCCTCACCTCGCCCGAGGCGACGGTCGGCGCCCGGGCCAACAACCTCGACCCCCGCGCCCTCGCGCAGGTGCAGGAGAGCGAGCGGGCAGGCGCGTGGCCCGTGCTCGTCGCGCTTCAGGGCAGCTTCGATTCGCGGTTCGGCGAGTCCGCCGGCATCCCCATCTCCCCCGAAGGGACCCGTCTGCTGGTCGGCACCTCGTTCGAGCTCCCGTTCGCCAACCCGGGGCTGCTCCTGTCGGGCATCGACTGGATGGCAGCGGACGAGATCCTGCTCGGCATCCGCCCCCGCGTGTCGGCCCCGTCGATGCTCGAAGTCCCCGACAACGTGGCCTGGTTGCGGCTCGCCAACACCGCCGGCCTGCCCCTGCTGGTCGGCCTCGTGGGGGCCGTGCGGCTGACCCGGCGCAGCCGCCGAGGAGCGGCCGGATGAGGCTCGATCGCACCAACCAGATGCTGCTGGGGACCGTGCTTGTGCTCGGCCTGCTCGCGGGCCTGCGCCTGCTGGGCGATCTCCGCCCCGCGGAGGCCCTCTGGACGGTCGACCCCTTCGACCCCGCCGCCATCCACGCCATCACCTGGACCACCCCCACGGGCACCCTCGAGCTCGAGCGGCGCGACAGCCGGTGGATGATGACCGCGCCCATCGAGCGGCCCGCCGACCCCGACACCATCGGCACGTTCGCCCGCGATTGGTACGAGGGGTTCACCCCCGATCTGCGCCTCGACCCGCGGCCCTCGACCGAGTCGCTCGAAGCCGTCGAGCTGGACGAGGCACACCGCAGCGAGCTGCTCATCGAGGGTCCCGAGGGCGCGCTCGCGCACCTCATCATGGGCAAGAAGATCGGCGGCGGCAGCCACTACCTGCAGCGTCCCGGGGACAAGTCGCTGTACCGCGGGCGGGTGCCCGGGAGCTTCCGGCTCAACACCGATCCCGACGCCTGGCGCGACGCCCGGCTGGTCCCCTTCGCCAAGGACGACCTCGCCCAGTTGGCCGTCGAGGGCAGCCACGGCCGGTTCGTGTTCAAGCGGACCGAGACGCCCGATCGCGCCTTCTGGGAGGGCGTCGAGCCCGCCGGATTCGAGCCCAGCAGCCGCGCCCTGGACCAGATGGGGCGCACCCTCGGCAACCTCAAGGCCAAGCGCGTGCTGGAGGGGGACGAGGCGCTGGCGGCACGCATCACGACCCCGACGCTGACGGTCGTCGCCACCACCGAAGCGGGCGAGACCTACACCCTGCGGTTCGGGGAGGAGGACGTCGAGGGGCAGACGGTTCATGCCTCCATCGAGGGGGACGACCGGGCGTTCCTGCTGGCGGGCGCGGTGCTCCGCCAGTTCGACAAGAGCAAGCGCGAACTGCGCGACAAGACCGTGGTGGGGGTGCGGCGGCCGGACGCTCCGACCCTCACGTGGGTCGAAGGCGATCGCACGATCGTGGTGGTGCCCGAGGGAGACCGCGACTGGACCGTGGAGTCGCCCGCCGACTTCGCCCCGGCGAACGCGGAGCTTCAGTTCGCCGCCAACAGCCTGCTGAACCTGCAGGCGGCCGAGATCATCGACGAGCCGATCGAGCTCCCCGCGGGCGGGCCTCGGCTCACGATCGCGACGGCGGAAGCGACGACGGTGCTGACCCTGGCCCCCACCACCGACGCCCAGGGCCGTCACCTCGCGCAGGTCGAGGGACGCGCTCCGACGTTCGTGCTGCGCGGTGCGATGGTCGAGCGGCTGCTCACCACCTTCCGGTGGGAGCCGGGCGCCGACGAGACTCCCTAGCGCGGCCGATCAGTCCCAGGGGTTGGGAACAGGCGTCAGCTCCGGCTTCGTCACCGGCGGCGGCTCGGGCACCCCCTCGGTCTCCGGCGGCTTCACCTCACCCCAGATGTTGGACGGGTTCTGCACCTGCGCCTCGGTCGCGGCCTGGGCGAGGATGCGGAACTCGATGCGCCGGTTCTTGGTGCGCCCGTCCTCGGTGCGGTTGCTCCCCACCGGGCGGCTGTCGCCGTAGCCCGCGGACTCCAGCCGGCTGCGGTCGATGCCGAGCTTGATGAGTTCCTTCATGACCGTTTCGGCGCGGCGCTCGGACAGCCGGAGGTTGCTGTCCGGGTTCCCCTTGTTGTCCGTGTGGCCCTCGATGCGGACCTGCAGGATGCTCTGGTGCTCGGTCATGATCTTCGCGACCGTGGTCACGATGCTCATGGACTCCTTCTCGATCTTCGCGCTGCCGGAGCGGAACAGGATCGGCTGGAGGATGGCGATCTGCCCCTCCGTCACCACGGCGAGCTTGTCGTCGGGGCAGCCGTCCTCGTCGCGCACACCGTTGCGGTCCTCCCGCTCGTTGGGGCAGGTGTCGAGCTCGTCCTCGATGCCGTCGCCGTCGTTGTCCGGGTCGGGGCAGCCGTCCTCGTCCTGCCAGCCGTCGACCGTCTCGGCGGCGTTGGGGCAGGCGTCGCTCATGTCGGCGATGCCGTCACCGTCGTTGTCCGGGTCGATGCAGCCGTCCACATCCTGGAAGCCGTCCAGGTCCTCGGGCTCCTCGGGGCAGGTGTCGACGCCGTCGTCGATGCCGTCGCCGTCGTTGTCCGGGTCGGGGCAGCCGTCGGCGTCCTCCCACCCGTCGGCGTCCTCCGCCTCGTCGGGGCACTGATCGGCGACATCGGCCATGCCGTCGCCGTCGTTGTCCGGGTCGGGGCAGCCGTCGCTGTCCTCCCAGCCGTCCATGTCCTCCGGCTCCTTCTTGCACGCGTCGTCGGGGTCGGCGATGCCGTCCTTGTCGCGGTCGATCGGCTTGAAGATGGCGTACGAGGCGCCCACGAAGAAGCGGAAGTCGGTGGCCCCGAAGCCCGGGGTGATGCCCTTGCCGAGCCCGCCGCGCAGGGCGAGGCCGAAGGGGAACTTGTACTCGACCGAACCGAGCACCTCGAAGGGGGTGTGCGCGGGGTCGCCGAACCGCTCGTCCCCGTCGTCGTTGGGGCCGGCGTTGAAGCTGCCGTCCAGCTCGAGGCGCACGTTCAGCTTGTCGATGATCGGGGTGAAGCCGATGCCGCCGCCGAGGGTGATCTCGTCGCCCGTGGTCAGGTTCGCGATGGTCGCCCGGGGGTAGAAGACGTAGCCGACGTTCACGGCGAAGTGGACTCGCGTCCACGACTGGGACAGCGCCACCCGCACCCCGCCGCCGGGGAGGCCGCGGCCGAGCCCGGCGCGCTCGCTGCCCGACGGCACGGTCAGGAACAGGCTACCGCTGAGGCCGACGGGGAACTTGCTGGGGTCGAGCGCCTGGAGGCGGGTCTCCAGCCGGATGTCGCCGATGCCGTAGGCGACCTTCTTGCCGCCGACGTTGGTGATGAAGTCGGTCTCCAGCGGAATCTGGGCGACGGGGAAGTGCAGCGCCACCTCCCACCAGTCGAAGAGACCGAAGGCGCCGGTGAGGTCCACCCCGAAGATGCCGTCGACGATGCCGAACTGACGTCCGTAGCCGGGGGCGTTCACCTCGAGCGGGTTCACCCCGTAGTTCAGGGTCAGCGAGAAGGCGGGGCGGAACTGGTTCAACTGCGTCGCGTCGTGCAGGAGCACGAACCCCTGGACGTCGGTCACGGGCTTGAACTGCTGGACGTCGGGAGCCCCCTCACGCGCGCTTGCGGGCGCAGCAAGCAGAAGCACGATTGTGACGGTGAGCAGGGTCCGATGCAGCATGGGGCCTCCGGGCGGGCACACCATACCGAATCGCTGTGGTAGCTTCCCTCGCCTTCAAACCGGACCTGGATGGGGTCGATGAAGACCAAGTACGTAGGACAGAAGATTCGAGTCGTCACCGCTGAAGTTCGGCGCGACGGCTCCTATTTGATCACCCAGCGGCTCGCCTCGAGCACGCTCCCCCTGCTGTGGGAGTTCCCCGGGGGCCGCGTGCCACCAGGAGCCAGCAGCGAGGACGTGCTCCGGCGCATCCTCAAGGACAAGCTGGGGGTGGAAGCCGAGGTCGGCGAACTCGTGATGGAGGTCGTCCACGAGTACGACCACTACACGGTCGACATGCAGGTCTTCCGGTGCGAGATCGACGAGGACGACGAGCTGCAGCACATCGGCGTCAACGACGCGCGGTGGGCGGCTCCGTCGCAGTTCGCTGAGTACGAGTTCCCCGGCGCGGACGAAGAGACCATCAGCCAACTGTTGGATCTGGACGTGCTCGACACGATGGAAGTCAACTGAAGCCGCACCTCCGGCTCTTCTACATTCTCGTCCCCGCCATGGTGCTGCTCGATCAGCTCACCAAGGTGTGGATCCGCACGGAGTTTCCGATCTCCGGCGGCGGGATCGTCGCGCTGCGCAAGATCAGCGTGATCGACGGGTTCTTCGACATCGTGCACATCGAGAACCGGGGAGCGGCGTGGGGGCTGCTCGCCAGCAGCGAGCACCGGCAGATCTTCTTCGTCGTGGTGACGCTGATCGCGTTCGTGATGATCGCGAACTACTACCGGTCGTTGCGCGCCTCCGAGCGGCTCCTGGCGTTCGCGCTGTGTTTCATCTTCGCGGGCGCGGCGGGCAATTTCATCGACCGCGTGCTGTACGCGCAGGTCACCGATTTCCTGGATTTCCACCTCCAAGGGCGCCACTGGCCTGCGTTCAACGTGGCCGACATCTGCATTGTTGTCGGGGTGGGACTATTTACCGTGCATTCGTTGTTCCTTGACGAACGGACCTCCGAACAGGCAAACGAGGCGCCCCCGTCATGAAGTACCACCGCAACGTATTCCTTACCCTCGTCCCGATCCTGATCCTGCTGGACCAGTGGTCCAAGTGGCTGATCCGCAGCAAGCTGCCCTTGGAGCCCGGCAAGCGCCGGCCCAAGGTCGAGGTCATCGAGGACTTCTTCAACATCGTGCACGCCAAGAACCCGGGCGCCGCCTGGGGCCTCTTCGGCGACGCCGAGTACCGAATGGCCTTCTTCACGGTCGTCACGCTGTTGGCGTTCGTGCTGATCCTCGGCTACTTCCGGCAGCTGACGGTGCACGACCGGCTGCTCGCCGTGAGCCTCAGTTCGGTGTTCGCGGGTGCCGCGGGCAACTTCATCGACCGGCTGATGTTCCGCGAGGTGACGGACTTCCTGCAGTTCTATCTGCCGCGCGACAGCACGGTCGGCGCGTTCCTCATCGACAAGTTCAACACGTCGTATTGGCCGGCGTTCAACGTCGCCGACATATGCATCAACGTGGGCGTCGGGCTGTTCATCTGGCACGTGCTGTTCATCGAGGGGAAGCGGCCCAGCGATCTGGCTGAGGCGGCTGCCGAGGCGGTCCCCGCCGAGGCGTGACATGAACCCCTGGCTGCTCCGCCTGGATCTGCCGGGGATCGGACCGGTGGCGGTCCAAAGCTACTTCTTCTTCCTCATCGTCGGCTGCGCGGTCGCGCTCGAAGTCGCGATCCGGGGAGCCCAGCGCAGCGGCGACGACCCCAAGGACGTCATTCGGATCTCGGTGCCCGCCATCGTCGCGGGGCTGATCGGCGCGCGCCTGGGGCACTTCATCTTCGTCGCCCCCGACGCGCTGAAGGCGGACCCGCTGGCGTTCCTGCGGGTGTGGGAAGGCGGCATGGTCTTCTACGGCGGCTTCCTCGGGGGCCTCGCTGTCGTCATCGCCGGGTGCCGCATCCACAAGCTGTCGCTGATCCGGTTCGGCGACGTGCTCGCGGGACCGGTGATGGTGGGCCTGGCGTTCGGGCGGTTGGGGTGCCTGAGCAACGGCTGCTGCTACGGCCGGCCGATCGACTGGGGCACCGGGATCGAGTGGCCCTGGGGGGTCACCTTCCTGCGCGGCGAAGTGCCCAGCGTGCTCCGCGGCATCCCCCTGCACCCCACCCAGGCGTACGCCGCGCTCAACGCGCTGGCGATCTACCTCGTGATCCGTTGGATTCGAGGCCGGCAGCGGTTCGAGGGCGAGGCGATGGGGCTCGTGTTCGTCGCCTACGGCCTCAGCCGGTCCGTCATCGAGCTGTTCCGGTTGGACGTGCACAGGGCCTTCTGGTTCGAGGATCAGCTCGGCCAGGTGCTCTCGACATCGCAGGGGATCTCGATCCCGATCGTCGCGGTCGGCGTGTGGCTGCTGGTGCGGGGGAAGCGCCTCGGATCGATGTAGGCTCCCGGGGCCATGCTTCCTGAGGAGGAGCCATGACGACCCCAGAGCCCGATCTCGACGAACTCATCGACCGGGCCAAGCCCAGTCTGCTCGTGTCCCTCGCCGCGGGCGTGATGGCGCTGCACGGCGTGCTCGCGATCGCCACCGGACTCCAGGGAGGGGTCGTGACGATGGGTGGCTCGGGGTGGGTGACCTGGATCCCCCCGATCCTGCTCGGCGCGGCCGCCCTGAACATCGCGGGGGCCTACGCGATGGCCAAGTTCGTGCGCCGGGTCGGCTGGATGGCGCCGTTCGTGGCCGGCTTCCTGGCGTTGCTGTCGGGCGCCTGGTTCCTCATCGCCGCGTTCGGCCACGTGCTCTCCCCCGGCGCGCTCATCAACGCGATGTTCGCCCTCCCCTCTATCGCCCTGGTCCTCATCGCCCAGCCCAGCTGGCACCGCTGCGCCCAGGCCCGCAAGAAGCTCGCCGGTGAGCTCGGGGACGGCGCCGGCAGCGGCGGGGGCGGCGGCGGTCTGGTCGCCGTCGGAGTCACCCTCATCCTCGTCATCGGCGGGGGCGTGGCGGTGATGCAGGGGCTGTCGGTGGGGGATCCGCTGACCCTCGGCATCGTGCGCCGCGGCAGCGTCGACGAAGCGGCCGACTTCTTCCTCGCCAGCGAGATCGCCACCAACCTCGAGCGGGCCGGCCTGACGCTGGTGATCGTGCCCGACCCCATCCCCTCGGACGCGCCCCTGGAGGCCGCCCTGCGAGCCGCCCGGGAGGAACGGGCGGGGCATGCCTTGATCTTGGACCTGAGCTCGCAGCAGATGCGCGAGGGGCTCGTCCCGGGGAACCAGCTGTACCTCGTGACGATGTCGGCGGAGGTGGCGAGCACGCGCCCGGGGTCCGAGGCGGTCTCCTTCGCCGCGCTCGAGTACGCCTACGAGTCGACCTCCCCCAGCGCGGCCATCCGCCAGACCTCCGAGCAGTGGGCGACGGCGCTGAACCCGTGGACGCTGGATGCGCTGTTCGCGCAGGAGAGCTTCGCCCCGGTGCTGGCGTACGAGGTCTCCTCCGGCAAGCTCGGCCAGGCGCGGCAGCTGTCGCAGCTTCAGCGGGGGGTCGGGGCCCGACACGAGCAGGAGCAGGAGTGGGCCGCGTACTGCACCGACGAGGCCGCTCGGCTGGCGACGCTGGGGGAGACCGAACCGGGCGTCACCTGCCTGGAGGGCGCCTGCCGGGCGTGGTTCGCGGCGGGGGTCGCCGAGGACGGCCGGGTGGTCGTGCAGGAGTACACCCGCGAGCCGGTGTTCAAGATCCCGCCGTCGGTGAAGCCGGACTGGACCGAGCCCCCCGAGCGGCTCCTGCTGGTCGATCCCGAGGACCCGAGCACGATCAAGACGCTGTTCGAGGCCAACAACCTGTACGACCTCGCCAAGGTCGACGTGGACGGGCGGTTCGCCATCGTCGAGGCGTTCGGCGCGGACAGCATCGAGGGGCTCGTGCAGCTCGACCTGATCGACGACCGCGTCTCCAAGGTCGGCCTCCTGGCGCGCCGGCAGCGGACCCGCTGGTTCCAGCCCGGGATCGGCGGCGGCCCCACCGCCGTCAACGTGCGGAACGTCGGCACCGGCCTGCTGTGGCCCGATCGCGGGGTCGACATCCCCAACCTGGATCGAGTGCGGTGGACGCGCACCCCCGCCGGTCCACGGCTGCTGGGCCAGACCGGCCCGGAGGTTCGGCTCTACGACGAGGCCGGCACGCCCACGGGGCGGCTGGAGTTGGAGGGGCGGCTGAAGGCGGTGGAGCCGGACGGCGACTCGCTCCTCATCCTCGACGAGGCCCCCGGAGGGTGCCGCCTGATCGAGGCGGACGGACGCACCCTGCGTCGCAAGCGGGTCACCGCGATGCCGATCTGCCTCGGCGGGGCCCAGCGGCTGGACGACGGTCGGTGGGTCGGGGTCGCGCCGCTGAGCGCTGACGGCGACGTGCCCGGCGACGACGAGGTCGTGCTCTGGGACCCCGCCGCCGAGATGCTCCTGCCGCTGACGGCCAACGGGCGGAACGAGGAGGTCGTGCACCCGACGCTGGACGGCAAGCGGGTCGTGTTCAACCGGCGGTTGAACGGCTGGCCCCAGCAGTTCGACACGAAGGTGTATCGGCGGCAGATCTGTTGGACCGACCTTCCCTGAGGGGTCCCGGGCGGGGCGTCGCGGCGCTGGCCCTGCTGGCGCTGGCGTGTTCGCGTCCGGCGGATCCCCCGGCTCCCGAGCCACCACCGGTGCAGCCGGGGGTCCGGTTCGTCGAGCGGGTCTCCATCGCGGCCCAGTGGGAGTGCGATGGGCTGGTCGACTGCGCCGCCCCGTACGACCGCATGCTGCCTACCCTGGGCCGGGAGCCCCGCGACCGCGACGTGCTGTGGCAGGAGTTCCAGCGGGTCATCGACGGGCCGATCGAGCCCCGGACTCCGACCGGTCCCGCACAGCTGAGGGAGGCGATCCACACCGCCACCGGGGCCGACATCGCCCTCGCCAGGACCGCCTCCACCGAGGTCCGCGGACCGAGCGCCGACGGGTCGAACACGCCGAGTGGACCGACATCAACCTGCTGTTCGAGGAGCCGCTGCTGGGGGCGTGGGACGCGTTCTACCGGGTGCCCTACGGCGACGGCCCCTTCCCCGCCGCCATCGGCTTGCACGGCCACGGCGACAGCCCCGAGTGGATGATGGAGCGGCCAGGGGCGATGGAGCTGACGCGGCGCGGGTTCGCCGTGGTCGTACCGCGGCTGCTGCTGTTCAAGGACCGCGACAGCGAGTCCCGCATCGCCTGGGAGTTCCTCGCCGCCGGCACCAGCGTGATGGCGACGAGGCTGGCCGAAGGGGTGCTGATCCAGAAGTGGCTGCGCCAGCGGTCGGAGGTCGACCCGGCGCGCGTCGGCCTCGGGACCCACTCCGGCGGGGGAGGCAGCGGCGCGCTCCTGCCGTGGATCGCCGAGGGGTTCGACTTCCTCCTGATGGACCTGGAGACGGACTACGACTCGTGGAATCCGGAGTTCGATCGAATCGCGGAGGAGACGGTTCCGGCGCTGACGCCCTGGCGCGAGGCGATTCACGACCCCGCGACCTACCCGGCGCTCCGGGTGCTGTACGACAGCGACGCGCACGAGGCCGCCGCCGAGGTGGAGGTCATCACCGTGCGGTGGACCGACTGACGGGTCACCAGCCCGGCCTTAGCCGGCCCCGCTTCTTCCGCTTCCGTTCCCACTCCCGATCGTCGATCAGGCGAGGCTCGTCGGACTCCTCCGGCTCGGGCTTCGGCTTCGGCTTCGGCTTCTTGGTCCGCTTCCGCTTCCGCTTCCTCCGCTTCGGCGGTTTGACCTCCTCGCAGGGGAGCTGAACCACCCTCGGCGGCGCCTCCAGGCCGGCCTGCCACCAGGCATCCACCTCCTGGACCGACCACCTCCGCAGCTCCTTCCACCCGACCCCGTCGCGGTGCGACGCCACCATCGACCAACCGTCGGTGCAGATCCGGTGCTCCCCGTGGCGGCCCGTCCAGTACATCGGGATGTGGCGGGTCAGGTAGCGCGCCCGCACCGAGGCGGTCGGGAAGCCCCACCGGTTGTCCTCACCGATCCCGGCGATCGCCGCCATCGGGTCGACCGCGTCCACGAACGGCTGCGTGCTGCTGGTGCGGCTCCCGTGGTGGGGGACCTTCATCACCGTCGAACGCAGCGGCTCCACCAGCAGCCCCTGCTCGCCCTCCGCCTCCAGGTCGCCCGTCATCAGGAACGAGACCCGGCCCAGCGCCAGCCGGAGCACGATCGAGCGGTCGTTGGGGTGCTTGGGCGGGTCCCCGCCCGGGCTCGGGTGCAGCACCCGGAGCTCGCCCGGAGCGGCGACGGTGGGCACGTCGCCGGCTTCGATCTGCTTCACCGGCACCCCCCGACGCTCGGCCGCGGTCACCAACCGGCGCATCCGCCCCGTCATGCGCCGGTGCCCCGGGATCCAGAGCTCGCCGACCGACAGCTCCTCGACCACCGCCACCAGACCCTCGGTGTGATCGGCGTCTCCGTGAGTCGCGAGCACGAGGTCGAGGTGCTCGATCGCCTCGGCTCGCAAAGCCGGCAGCAGCCGGGACTGCCCGACGTCCCACAGCCCCATCGGGTCCCCGCCCCCGTCGATCAGCCAGCGCTGGCCGTCGGGCCAGGTGACCAGCCACGCGTCCCCCTGCCCCACGTCCAGGCCGCGCACGCACAGCGTCGTGGGGGCGAACCCAGGATCCGGAGCCCGCGCCAACCCCAGCAGCAGGCCTGCCGCGAGCGCCGCGCACACGACCGCCGCGAGCTTCCTCATCGCTCCTCCGGGGGGGCCCACGCCAGCAGCACCGCGCCGGCCGCGAGGTAGGCCCCCGCCACCGTCGACGGCCCGGGGCGCCACGCGATCATCGGCGACAGCTCCGGGCGGGCGAGCACGTCGACGAGGGCGAGGCCCAGCTCCGCGATCCCTGCCGCCAGCCGAACGAACGGCACCCCCAGGCTCGGCTCGATCACCGCCAAAGCAGCTCCGAACAGCAGCACCGGCACCGTCGCCGCGCCAAGCACGGGCACGACCACCGGGTTGGCCCACACCCCCGCCGCCGGCACCGATCCCCACACTCGGCCGATCAGCGGGGCGGTCGCGGCGGTCGCGACCGTGGACGCCACCAAGGCCTGCAGCACGCGGCGCACGTACCAGCCGCCGCGGCCGCCGCCCGAACCGATGCCGGGGACGAACCAGATCAGGCCGGCGACCGACGCCACCGACAGCTGGAAGCCCAGCTGCCCCACCGACGGGGGGTCGGTCCACCCCACCACGATCACCGCCGCCGCCAGCGCGTTGCCGGACGAGGGGGCGCGGTCGGCGAGCGAGGCGGCGCAGACGCAGGCCAGCATCACCAGCGCGCGGCGGGCCGAGATCGGCGCCCCCGCGAGGACCACGTACGCGGCCGCGCCCGCCAGCGCGAGCACCGCCGCGGCCCGATCGGGGTGCCCCTCCAGCTTCCACCGCAGCGGCCACGGGCCCCGCCGCAGCAGCGGACGGAGGCCTGCCAGCAGCGCCGCGTAGAAGCAGCCCACGTGCAGCCCTGAGATCGCCACCAGGTGCGCGGTCCCGGTCCGGGCGAAGGCCTGGCGGAGCCGCGGACCGACACCCCGACGATCACCCAACGCGAGCGCCCGCAGCAGCCCCCGCGTCCGCGGGGTCGCGCCCCGCTCGACGGCCGTCCCGACCCGCGTTCGAGCCCCCTCCAGGGCCAGATCCCCGCGGTCCCGCCAGCCCGCCGACGCCGGCCCCGCGAGCACCGGCGGACCGGCCCCTCCGGGGAGAACGCACGCATGTCCCGGTTTCCACACCGACAGCACGCGCCGCCCGCGCCGCCCGACCCGCAGCCGACCCCGCAGCAGGAGCACGTCCCCCCGCCGGACCGGACCCGCCGTCCACCCGGCGGCCCGCACCTCCGCTCGGAGCCGCCCCGTCCACGCCCCCGTCTCACCGCCCGAAGACGACATCACCTCGACCACGAGGCGGTCGACGGGGGCATCGGCGGCGCGCACCACGCGCACGGTCCACCACCGGCCGTCGGGGGTTGGCTCGGGCGCCCCCGCGACCCCTCGGCCCGCGCCCAGCGCGACCACGGCCAACCCCAGCAGGAGCGAGCGGCGGGCCCCCGTGCACGCCGCTGCGCCCAGGCCCGCGAGGGCGGCGACGCCGAGCCAGGGAGTGGCTCCCCCGCCGAGCACCGGCCCCACCGCGAGGCCCGCCGCGAGCGCGGCTGCCGCGGGCACCAGGGGCGCTTGTTCGAAGTCGACAACGGACACGCGCGTACGCCGAAGCATAGGCCGTGCCAGTCCCCAACCCTTTGAAATCAGGAGGTTCCTATGTTGATGCGCCCGGGATCGTCCGTCCGGGATCGTCCGGGATCGTCCGGGATCGTCCGGGCTAGGGATCCTCGCGGAACAGCCGCCGGTAGTTGTCCTCGAACTGCTCCGTCACCGCCTCGATCGGCTCGCCCCACAGCTCCGAACTCAGCTCCGCGGTGACCTTCACGGACGCGGGCTCGTTCGTGGGGAGGGCGTCCCGATCGGGGCTGAGGTAGGGGCAGTCGGTCTCCAGCAGCAGCTGGCTGCGAGGCGCCTTGCGGAGCATCGCCTGGAAGCTCTCGGCCTTGCGGGCGTGCGCGGGGATCGACAGGAAGTACCCCGCCTGGGCGATCCGCACGGCCAGCTTCACGCGGCTCCCGAAGCAGTGAAAGTCGGCCCGCTCGACCCCCATCTCCTGGAGGACCTCGAAGGCCCGCCGCTCCCGCTTACGGGTGTGGATGATGATCGGCTTGTCGGCGTCCAACGCGAGCTGCACGAACATGCGGAAAACCTGCTCCTGACGCTCCCAGAAGGCCTCGGGGACCCAGTGACCGTCCAGGCCGATCTCCCCCACCGCGATGGCTTCATCGGCGTGATCGCGGATCCACGAGGCTGCCTCCTCCGCCGTCGCCGCGCTCGCGGTACGCGGGTACTCGACGCCCGCCGCGAGCATCTCCGGGAGCACCGCATCGACCGGGTACAGCCCGTACGCGGGGCGCACCAGATCGACGTCGGACGCCAGGGCCTGCACCGCCTCGTTGTCTTCCTGGTTCAGGCCGTTGGAGATCACCGACGTCAGCCCCGCGGCCCGGGCACGCTCGATGGCGCCGTCGATTCGGGGGACCAGCTTGGGGTGCGTCAGGTGCGCGTGAACGTCGAACAGGCCCACGGGCTCAGTGCTTCTTCATGTGCTCGAGGATGGCGAAGTAGTCCATCTCCGGCGGCTTCGGGGGGTCGTACCGCCGCTCGTCCGCGAGATCGACGAACCGCTGCACGCAGGCCCACACCACCTCCCGGGTCTGCGGCGGGGTGTCCTCCTCGTCCTGCACCGCCATGCCCAGTTCCTGCATCGCGTGGGCGGGCAGGTGGCCGCGCCGGACGACGTCCTGGAACAGGTTGGCGAGCTCTTCGGGGGTGTGCTGATCCGCCTCCAGGAAGGCCTGCGTCACCGTGATCACCGAGCGCGCATCCAGGTGCCCGTCGGCGAACAGCACGAGCGCGGCCTGGAAGTAGTTGAACACCGGCACGACCCGGCTCCCGAACGGCCCGAAGAAGGCCGGCGGGGTGCTCTTGTCGAGCATGATGAAGACGCGCTCGACCGCGTCGCTGCGGGCGAACTCCAGCGTGCGGAGGCTGCGGTGGCAGGCCTCGATGGCGTCGGCGTAGGCGCCCACCGCCTTCATCACGCGGACCATCTCCTGGTCGTCGACCCGCCCCGCCACGATGTCGGCGTACAGGGAGTAGATGAACGCATCCGCCTCGGCGTCGTCGCCGAACAGCGTCTCCTTCACCTCCTGCGAGATCTTCGTCCGCGAGCGGAGCAGCAGCGGCAGCTTGTATCCGACCTGATCCCGGATGGCCCGGAAGCGGCCGCGCCGGATGTTCTTCCACTGCGGCTTGAGGTGGAACTCGTGCCACGTGATGCCATCCAGGGCGAGCTTCTCCTCCAACACCTTCCGCATCTGGGTGGGCGATCCGGAGACGATGGTTACGCGGGCGGGGGAGAAGCCGGCGGTCTCGCTGCTGAGCTCCCGCAGGAGCGCCGCCGCGCCGGGCACGTTGACCTTCTCCTCCGCCGATTCGAAGGCGATCTTCACCATCCGGCTGAGCTTCTCGAACCGGGTGTCCAGGTACGTCTTGTCCAGGTCCCAGCGGTAGACGTGGCCCCACTCGCTCATGAGCCCACCTCCTCTTCCTCGGGGACGGGGAGCCGGGCCACGGCACGCTCGACCGTGCGCACCATGTCCGACCGGGCCGCCTTCGCCGCGACCTTGCAGGCGTTGGCGATGGCGCCGCTGCGGCTGCGTCCATGAGCCTTGATGACGGGCTGGCAGAAGCCGAGGATCGGCGCGCCGCCGTACGACTCCCAGTCCATCACCGCCTCGATCTGCTTGATGCCGGAGGACAGCATCGTCAGCCCGAGGCGCCACAGGAACTTCCGGGCGTAGGCGTCCGAGGCGAGGTCCGCGATGACCTCCCCGATCCCCTCCAGCATCTTCAGCACGACGTTGCCGATGAAGCCCCCGGTGACGACGACGTCCACCGATCCACGGGGAATGTCGAGCCCCTCCACGTTGCCCGCGAACTCGATCTCTCCCAGCTCCGCGAGCACCGCGTGAGCGGCGACCACCTCCGGCGGCCCCTTGTGGGACTCGGTGCCGTTGCTCAGGAGCGCCACCCGCGGCCGGTCGTTGCCCGAGATCGCGGCGGCGTAGGCCGAACCCATGATCGCGAACGTCACCAGGTCCCGGGACGAGACGTTCAGCGTCGCTCCCACGTCCAACAGCAGCGCGAACGGATCCCCGTGGGGGCCGTGCCGCTGCTCGGTCGGCGTCACCGCCGCCAGCGCCGCGCGCCTCACCCCGGGGATCCTCCCCAGCCGGCGCGCCGCCGCGAGGATGGCGGCACCGGTCGAGCCGGCGGTGACGACGGCGGAGGCCCGCCCCTCCGCGACCAGCTCGCAGGCTTCCGCAATCGACACGTCCGGATGCGCCGCGAGCGCCTCCCGAGGCACGTCTTCGGGACCCACGAAGTGGGGGGTGTGCCGCACGCTCAGGCGCGCGGGGTCGTAGGTCATGGAGTCCAGCAGCGGCCCGATCTGGGCCGCGTCGCCGACGAGGATGGTGTGCAGGTCGGGCCGCTCGATCGAGAGCGCGGCAGCACCGGCGACTGCCTCCTGAGGCCCGTGATCGCCGCCCATGCAGTCCAGGGCGATGGTCGTCATCCGCCGCCGGCTTCCCCCGCCAGGAGCGCAATGACGACCCAGAGGATGGTCAGCAGACCGGCGCCCGCGGCGGCGCCGTGCGCCATCTTCACCTTCGACATGAGCTGATCGACGCGGTCCTGGAGGATGAGCCAGGAGCGGCCGTCGACCTTCGCGGTGGCGCTGATCATGCGGGCCAACCCGAAGGCGGCGGGGATCACGCCGAAGCCGCAGTAGGCCCCGAACGGCCCGAGGGTCGCGGGCGGAAGCACGAACGAGGCGAAGATCAGGCCTCCGTACAGCTTCAGCTCGTTCCCGATCATCGTGAGCAGCTCTTCGTCCTCGCGGAGGCGCGTCTGCTTCGTCCGCTCCTCGGCATCGACCCGGCTCTGCGTCTCCGTGATCGCGAGATCGAGCAGATCCCGCATCGCCTCGCCATCGCGGATCGCGTCCTCGAGGCCGTCTTCGCCGACGGCCTCGGGATCGAGTTCACGCACCCACGCCTCGGCGTTCTTGAACTCCTTGCGGGGTCGCACGCGGGGGTCGGCGTTGTCGAGATCGCGCTGCAGGGCGGCGATCAGGTCGGTCAGGCGGGTGGTCTCGCTCACGATGGAGCAGGCTCCTCGTCGGTCGGTTCGGGGGAGTATACGTTCCAGAACATCCACGCCCAGAGGCCCGCGGCGATGCCGCTGCCGTAGAGCACCGTCGGCATCTGGGTCCACGTCACCACGCCGATGATGACGACCGCCGCCACGAGGTTGCCGGCGATCAGTCCAAACAGCAGACCGGGGCGCAGATCCGGCCGGCGGCGGGCCGCATCGCAGGCAAACCCCGCGGCCGCGGGCGTAGAAGCCGCGAGCATGTAGAAGAGCCAGTGCCGAGGCGGTTCGAGCTTGAGGAACGTGAAGAAGTCCTGGGCGAGCAGAAGCAGCACGGCGCCCATGAGGCCGTGGTACGCGGCGGCAATGCGGAGGAGGCGCTCGGGCGTCACGCAGGGAGCATATAGTGCGGCCCGTTCGGAGGTACTGATGCGAGTTCTGTTGCTGGCGGCCCTTCTCGCCACCACCCCCGCCGTCGCCGACGAATCGTCGGACGAAGAGGCCCCCTCGACCGAAGAAGCCCCGGCCGAGCCCGTGCCCGAGCCCGTGCCCGACGAAGACCCCGGCGAAGACCCCGAAGCAGCCCCCGATCCTCCCCCCGCTCCCGAACCTCCCCCGGTCCCGGCCCCCGCCCCCGCCGCCGAGCGCACCCCTCCCCCGCACCTCCAGTCCACCGCCCGCATCGTCGCCTCGGGCCGCGTCTCCGGCGCCATCCTCGTCGACGAAGGCCGCTCGATCGTCGCCCCCCTCGCCACCGTGCAGATCGGCTGGCCGGCGTTCGTGACCCTCGGCGAAGGCCACTCCACCCGCGCCCGCATCGTCGCCGTCGACCACTACGAGGGGCTCGCCTTGATGGCGCTGGACGAAGCCGCCCCCGCAGGCCACGCGGCGGTCATCCGCACCTCGCCTCCCGGCGTCGGCGAAGATCTCACGATCGTCGGCCACGGCGGCTCCGTCGGCCTCGGCGAAGGGAACCTGCAGCTGCGCGGCATGCTGACCTTCTCCCCCCTGTCGACGAAGGTCTCGGCCCTGGAGGCCGGCTTCGGCGAGGAGACCGACCTCGCCCCCGGCGAGCGCCCGCGCCGCTTCCTCGTGGACCGCTCCCCCGGAGAAGGCGACGAGGGTGCCCCCCTGTTCGATGCCGACGGCCGCTTCGCCGGCCTGCTGCTGGAGGCGGTCGAGGGCGGAGGAGGCCGCGGGGTCGCCGTCGACGCCGCCGCTGTCGCCGATCTGGTCGCCGAGCCCCGGCTCGAGAAGCCGTACACCCGAGCCCACCACCTGCAGTCCTGGGCCGGCATCGGGATCGCCGCCCACAACCGCCCCTCGCACCTGGGCGCGACGCTGTCCTACGGCCTTCGCGGCGTCTTCCTCGACCAGATCCGGATCGAGCCCTTCATCGAGGTCGTGCTCGGAACCCGCGCCCCCTTCATCGACGACGATGGGAGCCGCCCGCGCGACTTCTGGTGGTCGATCGAGACGGGCGCGTCCTTCGGCTGGCGCATCCCGATGTTCGGCGAAGGGGCGCGCAACTACATCGTGCCGACGCTGGGCTTCCGCGCCGGCTGGAACCGGTTCGAGCACAAGAACGAGGAGCTCGTGTCGGACTGCGGCGACGCCGACGCCGCGTCGGGCTGCGCGTTCATCATCGACCGGACGATCGACCAGGAGCGCAGCTTCCGCGCGGGCTTCGACCTCGGCATCGACATCCGCCACGGACCCGTCCGGGTGGGCTACCGGTTCTTCCTCGACCCGACCAACGTGAACCCCCACGCGATGCACCGCCTCCTGGTGACCTTCGACGGCGCAGGTATCCCGTTGAGGGCCGGCGACAGCAACTAGCCGTCCCGCATCGGGCAGGAACCGGCACGTCGGAAGATCGGCATGCTCGGGGGGTCAGGAGATCGATGACGACGCTCGCCCAACTCGTGGAATCCGCCTACGCCGCCGGTGCCAGCGATCTGCACATCGAGTCGGGGCTCCCCGTAGCCGTGCGGGTCGACGGCGGCCTCGCGATCGAGGGTGCGCCGCTGCCCCCCGCCGCGGTGAAGGCGATGGCCCGCTCCGCCGCCGGAGCCGAGGGCTGGAACCGCTTCCTCCAGACGCGATCGCTGGACCTGTCCCGCACGGTCGCCGGGGTGCGCTGCCGCATCAACGTCCTGCAGTCGCGCCGCGGGGTGGGGCTCGCGGTGCGGCTCCTGCGAACCCAGGTGCCGACGATCGACCGGCTGAACCTGCACCCCTCCCTCAAGAAACTGAGCGCCGGCGCCCACGGGCTCGTGCTCGTCAGCGGCCCCACCGGCTCGGGCAAGAGCTCGACGATCGCGGCGCTGGTGCAGGAGATCAACCTGACCCGGGCCCGCCACATCGTGACCTTGGAGCAGCCCGTCGAGTTCTGGATGAAGCCGCAACGCTCGCTGATCCGCCAACGCGAAGTGGGCACCGACACGCCGTCGTTCCAGCAGGGGCTGATCGACGCGCTGCGCGAGGACCCCGACGTGGTCGTGGTCGGCGAGATGCGGCGCCCCGAGACCATGCGGCTGACGCTGGACGCGGCCGAGACCGGACACCTCGTCTTCAGCACGATCCACTCCTCCTCCTGCGCCGAGGCGATCGGGAGGGTCATCGCCTCGTTCTCCCCGGAAGCCCGCGCCGGCGTGCGAGCCCAGCTCGCCGACTGCCTCACCGCGGTCGTCTGCCAGCGGCTCGTGTACCGGGCCGACCTCGGCATCCGCGTGCCCGAGTGTGAGGTGCTGCGGATGAACCGGGCGGCCCGGGCGACGGTGCGCAAAGAGACCCTCGCCCACCTCGCCACGGTGCTGGAGACGGGCGGCGACGAAGGCAGCTGGACGCTGGACCGGTACCGCCGATGGCTGGACGGCCGGGAGCACTTCCACATCCCCTCGCGCACGGCCCCCGGCCCCGCCGAAGCCCCCGAGGAGGGGACCGGTTCGGGCCTCCCGCCGCTGGCCGCGGCTCAGCCCGCGCCGTCCACCGCGGCTCCCCCAGCCCCCGCGGGTCCCCCCGCCGAGGGTGACGTCTTCGTGCTCGACGGCGCGGGCGACCCGCTCGGCACCGTACTCACGGAGCTGCTCAGCGGCTGAGCTGGTCCGCGGCTGCGGTCCGCCGGCGGCGGGAGGCCATGCGCGCGGCTCCCCCGTACCCGAGCAGAAGGGGGCCCACCGCGTAGACCGACAGGACGGTCAGCGTCAGCACCACGCGGTAGGCGCCGTCGTTGCCCGACCTCTCGTTGGGGTTCAGGCCGGCCATGATGTTGAAGACGACGTGCTCGAGGTTGAGGATGGTCAGCGACACGACGATCAGCGTCAGCGGCAGGGTCGTGGCGACCACCAGCTCGAACCACCTCAGACGCAGGGCGCGACGCAGGAACCAGGCGAGCAGCGCGACGCGCCAGGTCGCGACGACGGCGAGGAACCAGACGTTGACCGTCTGGGCGTAGCCCAACGCCATGAAGCGCTCGACCGGGATCGCGTAGATCACCGCGGGCGTCGCGGTGAGGGTGACGAAGGTCAGTAGCTGCTCGTAGCGCAGCCCCTTGCCGGTAAGCGGCCGCAGAGTGATCCACAGCAGCGCCGACAGCGCGAAGACGTAGACGAGCGAACCCACGCCCAGGTTCTGCAGCAGGTCGGCCTTCGGGTTGTCCCAGTAGCGCCCCATGCCGGCGAGCCAGGTCATGAGGAGGCCGAACCGGAGGTGGCGCCGATCGAGCCCACCGAGCTCCTCGGGCGACGCCCGGAAGGTGAGTACCGCGAACGCAGTGGCTACGACCGAGCGCGATTCTTCAGGCATGTGCGCAAGATTTCCTTCCGGCGCGCGACCTCGTCGGGGGAGTAGAGCTCACCCATCAGCGAGCGGAGGCCGCTCCTCAACTCGTCGACCGACATCCGCGCGGGGGTGTAGGTCACATCGAAGAGGGTGCACTGATCCCAAAACCGCTCCCTGAGGAATCTTCCCTCCCGTGCCAGCCGAGCGAACAGGGGGGTGCCTGGAAACGGCGTGAGCACGGTGATCTGAACCTCCGCCAGCCCGAGTTCCCGCACCAGCGAAGCGGTCTCCTCGAAGATCGACGGTCCGTCCTGATCGAACCCGAGCACGAAGCACCCATTCACCGAGATGCCTCTCCCCTGGATCGCTGCGACTCTCTCGGCGTACCGGTCCGCCTGACGGCGCTTCCACTCCCGGGAGTCGACCCCGCGGAGGGACTCCAGGTTGGGAGACTCCAGCCCGATCAGGAGCTGTACGCAGCCCGAGGTCGCGAGCAGGTCCAGCAGCTCCGGATCATCGGCGGCCGAGATGTCGGTCTCCGTGAACCACCGCACGGGGAACTCGGCCAGCACCCCGGCCAGCTCCCGGGCCCAGCTCTTCGTGACGAAGGTGTTGTCGTCGGCCAGCTCGATGAACGGTTTGGGCCAGATCCGGAGGATCTCCCGCAGTTCGGCCCGGACCTGGTCGATCGGCTTGCGCTGGTAGGGAGCGATCAGCCGGGAGGCGCCGCAGAAGGCGCAGTCCAGGGGGCAGCCACGGGTCGTCTGGAGGGTGATCCGGCTGTACCGGTCCACCTCGAGCAGGTCGTACCGCGGCGTCCGGCCGAGCGCCCGCTCCGACGCGGGATGCTCGTACCGGGGGCGAAGCTCGCCGCGCTCGAAGTCCGCCAGGATCCGGGGCCACAGCGGCTCGCCCTGGCCCACCGCGACCGCGTCAGCGTGCAGGGCCGCTTCGGCGGGCAGGGCCGAGGCATGCAGTCCCCCGAGGACGACGACGGTCCCCGCGCTCCGGAGGCGGTCGGCCAGCACATACGCATCCAGAATCCGGGCCGTCAGCGAGGAGATGGCGATGAGGTCGAAGCCCTCCTCCAACAGCCCTTCGGCGGCTCCCTCGAGTTCGTCCACCTCTCGGTAGGTCAGCTCCCACGTCGGCGGCGTCTGCGCTGCCACCGTCAGCAAGCCCAGGCTCGGAAGGGAGGCGATCGTCTCACCCCGCTCGATGAAGCCGGGAAGGCTCAGGCCCAGCGCGCGGAGCTCGGGATCCACGATGCGCACGCCGCTCATCGCAACCAGGGCGGCGCGGCGTCTCACGGACCGACGGCGGATGCTCCGGCGCGACGGAGCCCCGCGACCCCCAGCACCGCCAGCAGCCCCCAGGCAGCCCACGCGACGGCCGACGCCCGGTTCAAACCGGGCGGGTCGAACCGCCACCGGACCGTGTGCGTGCCCGCCGGTACCCGCACGCCGGTGTGCACCTGATCCACGGGGAACGGCTCGCCCAGCGGAACATCCGATGCGAACGACCAGCCGCCGTGCAGCCGCTGCCGCACCACCAACACCGTGCCCTGCTCCGAGCGCACCTCCGCCTCCCCGTCGGCGCAGGAGACCAGCTCACCAGTGCCCACGAGCCCCTCGTCAGCCTGCGTCTCCACCAGCACGATCGGGCCCCCGAGCACGAAGTCGCGGTCCTCCAGGAGGCGGCCGATCCGGCTGCGCGGGTCCTCGTCCCGCTCCAGGCGGGTGGGGATGCGGCACAGCGGCAGGCCCCCGTCGACGGTCCAGACGGTGCCGTCGGCCGCCGCCGCCGCCGCGATGCCGTGCAACTGCATCGTGCGCACACCGAGGCCGCCGTCGGTGAACAGCTCCTCCAGGGCGTCGGGGGCCTGGTTCCGCACCCGGAGCATCTCCGCCAGCGGGGTGAGCGCCTGGATCTGCCGCCCCGGAGGCAGCTTGGCGCGTCCGCTGAGCCCCCGGTACCCGCGATCCATCCCCAGGTGGGGGGGCCAGCGCCGGTGCAGGATCTGCTCCTGCATCATCGCCGCGGTGTCCTCCCAGAACTCCTCCGGCTCGTCCTGCGGATCGTCCGCGCCCGAGCCGCCCTCCTCGTAGGCGAAGCCTTCCAGGCGGGCGAGATCGTCGATGTCGACGAACCCGGCGCCCAGCGCTTCGACGCCGTCGACGTCGGTGCGATCGGTCAGCCCCAACGGCGCCGACGGCACCGCCGTGTGGATGCGCAGCATCTGCCCCCCGAGGTCTGCCATCCCCAGCCCCACCAGCACCGCCATGAGCATCGCGGGCCGGTTGCGGCGCGCCACCAACGCCACCACGAGGCCGGCCGAGACCACCCCCTGAACGAGCCCGAGGGCGTACAACTGGCGGCTGTCAGCGTCCCGGAACGCCCCCACGAACGCGAGCGTGCCGCCGCCTCCGAGCAAGCCCGCGATGAGCACCCCGCGGAAGCCCTTGAGCCGGCCCCGCACCGTGTCCACGTCCATCGCGACGACGCCGTCGAGGGCTGCCGCCGCGGCCCCCGCCCCGGTGAGGATGGCGAGCGCGCTCCAGACGTCGTTGACGGGGTGGCTGAGCACCAACAGCGGGGCGAACACGTACCGCAGGCCCGGGATCGACGGACTGAACGAGGCCCCCGCCATGAGCACGAAGAAGAGCGCGAGCCGGCCCGCGGGGGGCACGTCGCGGCCGAGTCCGATGCGCAGCGGTCCCCGCCCGATGGCCAGGATGAGCACCACCCCGAGCACCGCGCCGAGGCTGTAGTCGGCGTACGAGACCCACGGTCGGGGCGCGAGGAAGCCGGGGAGTCCGGGGAGCGACAGGCCCGCTTCGACCGGCGCCGCGAGGCCGTCGAGCCGGCTGCCCGCCGAGGCCGAGGCGCTCGCCTCACCCCACTCCAGGATCGTGGGCACCCACTGGGGCGCGCCCGCGGCGATCCCGAGCACCCCCGCGAGCACGGCGAACTGCAGCGGCGCGCCGCACAGCAGCCCCCACACCCCGAACGCCGCGGTCGTCGCGATCCCCAGGCGCACGTGGCAGCCCAGGAGCACCAGCCCCACGGCGGCGCCGGCCAGCGCGGTCCAGCCCAGCCGGGCGCGCGTCCCGTCGGCGGTTCGGCAGCGCTCCATGGCTCCCAGGGCGACGGGGAACCAGACGATCATCGGCCACGCATCGGACCGGCAGTCGACGAAGCCGAGCGCCCCCAGCGGCCCCACCGCCACGGCCGCTCCCGCCAGCGCCGCGGCTCCCTCGCTGGCGCCGAAGGTGCGCGCCATCCATCGCACGGCCACGAAGGCGAGCAGGCCGTGGAGCACGCACGCGGCGGGGAAGGCGACGCTCGCGGGGAGCACGTGGAGCAGCCACGAGGCGGGGTAGAAGGGGCCCATCGGCACCGCATCGCCGAACAGGGAGACGCCGCCCAGCTTGCCGGGCACGAACCAGGGCGAGATCCCCTCGCTCCAGGCCCGCGCGAGCCACTCCCAGGACGCGGCGGCGTAGTACAGCGCGTCGTCGGGCACGTCGATGCCGTCGCCCCGGACCATGGGCCAGGCCGTAGCAGCCGCCAACAGCAAGCCCACGAGCGTGGGCAAGCGGCCCATTTCGCTGCGGAATTGCGGATCGTCGATCCGCGCGGCTACCCTCCGATCCTGGTCTCCCGGAGAGTTCATGTCGGCCGAAGTCATCCTCGTCAATCCTAGTTACGTCTACCCGCCTCTGCCGGCGACCGACGTGATCAAGGACGACCCGCTCGTCATGGATCTCCCCTCGTTGGAGTTCATGTACCCGCCGATCGGCATCCTCGCCATCAGCGGAACCCTCAAGAAGCACGGCTTCTCGGTCGAGTGCATCGACAGCAACGTGGCCGGCCTGACGATGGAGCAGCTGGCCCGCCGGTGCGAAGGCGCCAAGGTGGTCGGCATCTCGCTGCTGGTGGCGAACCTTCGCGCGACGTACCAGCTGATTCAGGTGATGAAGGGTCGCGGCTACGAGATCGTGGTCGGCGGCGCTCACCCGTCCGTCGAGCCCGAGGTCGTGCCCAAGCTGGGCATCCGCTACGGCATCTCCGGGGAGGGCGAAGAGTCCTTCACGTCGCTGTGCAAGGCGCTGATCCGGGGCGAGGGCAAGCCCGAGGACATCCCCGGGATCATCATCGCGGAGACGGATCACCCCGACGACTTCCGGGTCTACACCAAGCACCCCGAGCTGCTGGAGAACCTCGCGGACTACCTCCCCGATCGGGAGTGCCTGCGGTCGCCGAACTACAAGCTGCCGTTCGTCGGCTCCATCGAGGTCGCCCTAGGGAGCCGCGGCTGCCCCTACAAGTGCCCCTTCTGCTACTGCTCCAGCGCCTCCCCGAACTCGATGTTCAACGCGTCGCGCTACGTGCCCGCGGACGTGCTCGTCAAAGACATCAAGCAGACGATCACGCAATACCGGCCGAACTACCTGGAGATGATCGACGAGACCTTCACGGTCAACCGGCAGTGGGTCGTGGACATCTGCCAGGGGATCATCGACGAAGGGATCGAGTTCACCTGGGGCGCCAAGACACGCGTCGATCTGATGGACCCGGACCTGCTCGACCTGATGCACCGGGCCGGCATGCGCAAGATCGGCTTCGGCCTCGAGTCTGGCGTGTTCGACCTACGCAAGGACATGACCAAGGACTTCACCAACGCCAAGGTGAAGCAGATCTTCAGCGCGGCCAACCGCATCGGCGTGGAGCCGGCCTGCACCATCGTGTTCGGTCACCCCAACGAGACACGCGAGGACATGAAGGAGTCCGTGGAGTTCGTGAAGTCCATCCAGGCGGCGTACGTCGAGTTCCACATCATGATCCTCATCCCCAAGACCAAGAACTTCTACCTCGCGGTGGAAGAGGGGAAGGCGACCGAGGACACCTTCGACAAGTTCATGCGGGGCGAGATCGGCTACCCCGAGTACGCCCCCGGCGACATCACCCACGAGGAGATGCGCCGCATCCGCCACGACGCGGTGCGCTCCTTCTACTTCCGCCCCGCGTACATCGCGCAGCAGGCCCGACGCTCGCTCAAGCGACCGCAGGAGCTGCTCCAGTACGCCAAGACGGCCAAGTCCTTGTGGGACCTGAGCAAGCAAAAGAAGCCCATCTGGGGTGAGGGCCGCGCCGCCAGCTAGGGGAGCGTGCGCGTGGGTCCGCACTCCGGGTGGCTCATCATCTGGATCACGGCGCAGTTGCTCGAGACGTCGAACGGGTAGCAGGTGTCGTAGAAGAAGAGGCCACCGTCCAGGACGTCGGCGCCCGTGCCGCCCTGGGGGTGGTCGTTGCCCTGCCCCCCGAAGAGGTTGTCACTTCCCGACTGACCGCAGAGCACGTCCTGCTCGAGGCCGCCCCTCAGCACGTCGTTGTCCTCGCCGCCGAGGAGCACGTCGTCGCCACCCCCGCCGTAGAGGTGGTCGTCCCCGTCGCCCCCGTCGAGGTGGTCGTCACCGGCTCCCCCATAGACCCAGTCTGCGCCCGGACCCGCGTCCACACCGTCGTCGCCAGCGTAGGCCCAGATGTGGTCCACCTCGTCTCCACCCTCGATCTCGTCGCCCCCGAACGCGGAGCTCCCGTGGATCACGTCGGAGCCTCCCTCGCCGTACATCCAGACCCCGACGTAGGGGTGGGTCACCCCCGTCGCGTCCAGCAGATCGTCTCCGGCGCCGCCGTGCATGCGAGCCATCTCTTGGAAGGCGTACAGGTGGTCGGTATCAGCCCCGCCCCACATGTAGACGCCGAGGGCATAGGCCTCGACGGTGTCCTCGTCCTCCTGCCCGGAAAGGACCGCGGTCGTAGCGGAAGGCTCCGCGATGAGGGTGTCGTCTCCCTGGTCGCCGACCGCGACGGCCCCCGGCCATCGCACCACCAACCTGTCCCAACCGCGGCCTCCCTCGAGCCGCTCGTCGTAGTCCGTGCCCCCCGGGCTCCCTTCGATGGTGTCTCCGCCCCGTCCGCCCCACACCTCGACATCCAGCGACGTCGACGGGTTGTTGCTGAATTCGAACGCATCCGCGAGCCCGACCGTGACGTCGTCGCAGCCATCGCCTTCGTCCTCGCCCTCATGGAACAACTGAATGACGTCATCTTCATCCGAGCCCGTGATCCAGACGTCCGTGGGCATCAGCCCATCAACGCGGCAGCAGAAGTCGTTCCCCGCGGCGTCGTGGCCCCAGAACAGGAACGTGCCGTAGCCCGTCGTGTTGGCGCAGTGGTCGATCCCCGAGTCGCGCGGGGGGGGCGTAGAAGGCCTCGATGTCGGCGCCAGACGAGGTTCCGTTGACGTCGAGGTCACACCGGATCTCCTTGCCTGAGAGCCAGCAGACGTTGTTGGCCGCGCCTCCATCGCAGGTGCGGGCGTCTCCGCTGGCGATGCCGAGGTAGTCGGCCGGGGCGTTGGCGCAGTCGGGGAAGGCGACGGCGGCGCGGGGGGCGAGGCTGGCCGCGAGCGCGGCGGCGATCAACAAGGGGGTCCGGGTCATGACGGTCTCTCTCTCTCTGGGGCGGAATGCCCAGAGGGAATAGAGCCACTCGCAGGACGAGCGTCGGCTGACGCTGCGGCGTCAGGGCATCAGGGCCAGACGGGCACCCCGACCAGGTCCATGACCGTCGCGTAGAAGCTGCTGAACATGTGCACGCTGTTGAAGCCGGGCTGCAGGGTCATGTTCCCGGCGCCGTCGTTGATCGCGACCTTGATGACGCGCGTCAGGCTCCCGTTGGGGTTCATGTAGGAGACGAGCACGTCCATGTCGCCGTCGCCGTCGGCGTCGTAGGCATGCATCCAGCCGCGGCCGGGCTCGTTGCTGTCGTCCAGCTCGCCCTCGTCGTTGGGCACGTCCGGGGTCACGTCGAACAGCTCTTCGCCCTCGCCGCTGGGCAGCGTGCCGGAGACATCGCCGTACCAGACCCACACCTGACCGGCGTCGTCGTCGTCGTCCAGGCCGCCGAAGAAGTCGGCAAAGCCGTCGCCGTTGAGATCCGTGTAGGCGAAGCCGTTGATCGTGCGGTCGACCTCGAACTCGGGCCCGAAGGTGAACGTTCCGTCGCCGTCCCCCTCGTGCAGGCGGCACCAGATCTCTTCGTCGGCCTCGGTGCCGCACTCGACCAGGTCGACGTCGCCGTCGCCGGTGACGTCGTAGGCCGGGATCGAGACGGCCTGGGAGTCGCCGTCGGACACGTCCCAGTACTCCAGGTCGAACGGCCGGGCGTCGAAGTCGGGGTTGCCGGGCAGGCGGGTCCAGACGTAGCCGGAGCCGTCGTTGAGCCAGACCTGCCCCTCGCCGTCGCTCCAGTCCCAACCGAACAGGTCGAGGTCGCCGTCGTTGTCCAGATCGGCGGCGCCCCAGACATCCCCGCTGCTCAGCACCGAGATCTGAGACGACAGGTCCGTCTGGGAGAACCCGGCCTGGCAGTCCGATTCGTAGAAGTGCAGGTGCGCGCCGCCGCTGTAGCGCTCGAGCATGAAGTCGAGGTAGCCGTCGCCCGTGAAGTCGCCCGCCACCGAGGTGTAGACGGTGCCGGAGCCCGGCGGGTTGTAGGCCACGGCGCTCCCGAAGGTGCCGTCGAAGTTGCTGTCGAACCAGTGGCCGTGGCCCTCGCGCACGCCCTTGACGATGAACTCCTGGAACACCGAGCCCTCGTCGACGGTGCCGTCGCAGTTGTTGTCGATGCTGTCGCAGAGGAACTCCGCCACGCCCGGGTTGATCGCCGCGTTGCCGTCGTCGCAGTCCCCCTCGCAGCCGCGGTAGCCGTCGATGTCGCCGTCGAGCTCGTCGATCGCGAAGAGGCCGTCGCAGTCGTTGTCCTGGCCGTCGCACAGCTCGGGCGCGCCGTCGTAGATGGTGTCTTCTCCATCGTCGCAGTCGCCGCCGCAGTTGGTGACCCCGGCGCCATCGAGGTCGTAGCCCTCGTCCACGAGGGTGTCGCAGTCGTCGTCGATGGCGTTGCAGAGCTCCGTGGCGCCGTCGTAGATGTCGGGGTTGGCGTCGTTGCAGTCGCCGTCGCACTCGCTCAGGAAGTCGCCGTCGTCGTCGATCTCGTCGGAGCCGAGCAAGCCATTGCAGTCGGTATCGACGCCGTCGCAGCCTTCGTCCGCGCCGGGGAAGATCGAGCCGTCGGAGTCGTCGCAGTCGCCCGCACACGAGCTGAAGGTGTCGCCGTCGAAGTCGAAGCCTTCGTCCACGTCGCCGTCGCAGTCATCGTCGGTGCCGTTGCACACCTCGGTGGCGCCGTCGAACACCCCGCTGTCGGCGTCGTTGCAGTCGCCCTCGCACTCGGCCTGGCCGTCCGTGTCGTTGTCGATCTCCTCCAGCGGGATCGCCCCGTCGCAGTCGGTGTCGAGCCCGTCGCAGCCCTCCTCGGCCCCCGGGAAGACGGTGTCATCGGCGTCGTCGCAGTCCCCCGCGCAGGTGGTGAAGGTGTCGGCGTCGACGTCGAACCCCTCGTCGATCTCGGTGTTGCAGTCGTTGTCCGCGCCGTCGCACACCTCCGGAGCGCCGGGGTAGGCGTCGGCGTTGTTGTCGTCGCAGTCGTCGGCGCACACCGGCACGCCGTCGGCGTCGGCGTCCGTCTCGTCCTCTTCGAAGAGGGTGTCGCAGTTGGTGTCGAGGCCGTCGCAGATCTCGATCGCGTCGGGGTTCACGTCGGGGTTGCCGTCGTCGCAGTCACCGTCGCAGGTGGTGAACGTGTCGCCGTCGAGGTCGAAGCCCTCGTCGGCGAAGCCGTCGCAGTTGTTGTCGATGCCGTCGCACAGCTCGGTCGCGTCCGGGTTGATCGAGCCCTGCAGGTCGTTGCAGTCGCCGCCGCAGGTGGTGAAGCCGTCGCCGTCGACGTCGAAGCCCTCGTCGATCGAGGAGTCACAGTCGTTGTCGACGCCGTCGCAGACCTCGTCCGCGTCGGGGTTGATGGTGGCGTCGCTGTCGTTGCAGTCGCCGTCGCAGCCCCGCACGCCGTCGCCGTCGGCGTCGACCACGCCGTCGTCGCCGTCGCAGTCGTGGTCGATGTCGTCGCACTGCTCTTCGGCGTCGGGGTTGATCGCGTCGTCGCCGTCGTCGCAGTCCCCGTCGCAACCGGCGAAGCCGTCGCCGTCCACGTCCAGTTCGTCGTCCGAGAGCACGCCGTCGCAGTTGTTGTCGATGCCGTCGCAGAGCTCTTCGGCGTCCGGGTGGATCGAGGGGTCCGCGTCGTCGCAGTCCTCATCGCCGGCGAAGCCGTCCCGATCGCCGTCGAGGCCGCCCAGCACCCCTTCCACGCGGAGGGGGATCGAGTAGCTCGCGCTACCGGCTACGACCTGCAGCGCCCCCTCGACCACGCCCGGCGATCGGGGGAAGGCGCGGATGATCACCTCGACCGCTTCGTCCTGGGCGAGGTCCATCCGCTCGACTCCGTGGGCGGAGAAGGGTCCCCCCACGGTGGCGATGATCAGCGAGGCATCGGGACCGCGGTTGACGAGCACGACCGAGTCGATGACCTCCGTATCGACCGCAACGGCGCCGAAGTCGACCGACTCCGGGTCCACCTCGATCCCCAGCGTGGTGCAGCCAGCGGCGAACAGAAGGAGCAAGAACAGCGCGCGCGTGTAGCGATCCAGCATGTCCGCGAGTCTAAACCACCGATCGATCTGCCGGGGGGCTTTGCGAAGCCCTCCAAGAGGCACTACTTGAGTACTGGTAGGTCGATCTTTGCCTTCCGAGGCGTCCATCGATCCGATACTCTGTGTGAAGACTCGGTCTCTCTTGAACCAAAGGAACGACATGACTCGCTTCTCCCGCCTGACTGGAACCGTTGCTTCTGTGGCCATGATCATGGCCCTCACCGGTTGCGCCTTCTTCGACACCCACGAGGGCTACGAGGAGGGCGACACCCCGCGCTGGGGCGTCAACGGCATGGCGACCTACGAGCTCGTGGGCGTGTCCCCCGCCGAGGCCCAGCCCGGTGAGGAAGTCGATCTGTACATGGTGTCCGAAGCGGACGCCCCGGTCGGCGCGTTCAACGTCGATGACTTCTGGTTCTGCACCTTCGACGGCGAGTCCGCGATGCTGGAGACCGGCGGCGACGACTACGATTCCAACGTCGACCCCGAGCAGGCGATCGACAACCTCGACAACGTCGAGCTTGCCGACTTCGACGGCAGCGTGATCAGCACGATCTCCTTCACGGTCCCCGAGGGCACCGTGTCGGGTGAAGGCTTCGTCATCACCCCGAGCAACTCGACCGAGTACTTCTACCTCGGCATCGACTAGCAGCTCGTCCCTTTACGAGACCCTGCGAGGGCCGGCGGATTGTTCCGCCGGCCCTCGTTGCTTGGGCAGTCTGGATACAATCGCATCCCCGTGCAGCAGTACGACGTCATCATCATCGGTGGAGGCCTGACGGGAGCGGCTGCAGGGCTGCTCCTGGCGCGCGCCCGCCCCGACGCGAAGGTCCTCCTCCTGGAGGCCTCGGAGTCGTTCGTGCCCACGTCGGTGGCGACCTCCGAGATCGGGGGGCTGTTCCTGACCTCCACGCTGCAGCTGTGGGACCACCTCGCGCGTGAGGAGCTGCCGTCGCACGGACCGCGGTTCTGGTTCCACAACGAGGACGTGCTCCGGATCCAGGATGCGACCGAGCTCGGCGCCTGGGAGCTGCCGCCGGTGCCCAGCTTCCTGCTCCGCGAAGACGTGCTCGACCAGCACCTCCTGGACCGCGCCGCCCACGCCGGGTGCACCGTCGTGCGTCCCGCCAAGGTCACCGACGTGCTCGTCCGGCCCTGGGACAACCGCGTCCGCTACGACACCGCCGACGGCGAACACGAAGTCCGCGCCACCTGGGTGCTGGACGCCTCCGGACGGACCTGCGTGCTCGGCTCGGCCCTGGGGCTCGTGCACCCCAACCGGCAGCACCCCGTCAGCGCGATCGTCGGCCGCTGGACCGGCGATCTGGACCTGGACGGCCCCGCCTTCAACCCCGACACCGACTTCGGTCAGGGGCCCGCCGTGGCCCGCCGGCTCTGCACCAACCACTTCCAGGGCTACGGCTACCGCGTGCTCGTGCAGCCCGCGGGCGGACGCGACGACGACGGTCGGGGCCTCGCGGTGACGGTGCTGTACGACCGGCGCGTGATCGACCTCGGCTCCGGCGCCGACATCGGCGACGCCTACAGCAGCTTCCTGTCGGGCCTCCCCGCGACGCGCCAACTGCTCAGCCGCGCGAGCCTCCCCCGCCAGCGGCTGGAGGTGATCCCGCAGGTCGCCTACGACGTCGAGCAGGCGGCAGGCCTGGGGTGGGCGCTGCTGGGCAGCGCCGCCGGCTTCGTCGATCCCTGCGGCAGTCCGTCCGCGGACAACGTCGGCCGCACCGTCGGCGCCGTGCTCCGGATCGTCATCGACCAGCTCGACGGCAAGCCCGCGGGGCAGGCGATCACCGCCTACGACGCCGCCTTCCAGCGGTCTTGGAACCGCTCGTTCGAGGCCCGGTTCCGCGATCGGTACCTGCTGTGCGGCGACTTTGCCCTGTACTGGCCCGCCCTGCTGATGGACCGCGCCCTGTACATGCTGTTCGAGGTCGCCCCCCGCTCCCGAGCCCCCAGCCGCGCCATCGGCCGGCTCCCCATGGTCGGTGCCCTGGGCACGGTGCGCTGGCTCCTGATGCGAACCTACGCCCGGCGGATGCAGCGGCTGGCCCGCCGGCGGATGTGGACCGGCCACTACGGCCAACGCAACGCCGGACGGCGCATGCACTTCCGGGCCGATCTCGGCGGCGGCTCGGCCTGGACCCTGCTCCGCGGCCTGGCCGGCTGGGGCCTGCGGGAGTTCGAGGACCTGGGCCTGTGGGCCGCGTCGATGGTGGACCGCTGGCGTGGCGTCAAGGCGCTGCCGGAGGGGGTCGACCTGACCACCCTGCCGGAGGGAATCGAGACGGTCGGAAGCCGAACGAGCTGAACGGAGACGGACATGAGCAAGATGCGGGAGTTGATCGCCGACCTGGAGCGACGGCGGGCGGACGCGGCCTTGATGGGCGGCGAGGACCGGGTGGCGAGGCAGCACGCGCGCGGCAAGTGGGACGTGCGCAAGCGCGTCGACGAGCTGTTCGACGACGGCACGTTCCTGGAGCTCGGCCTCCACGCTCACGACCACAAGATGGACCGCACCCCCGCGAAGCACCGCGCCCCCGGCGACGGCGTGATCACCGGCACCGGCATGATCGACGGCCGCATGGTCGCGGTCGCGGCCTACGACTTCACGGTGCTGGGCGGCTCCATCGGGGAGACCGGCGAGATGAAGGTCACCCGCCTGCGCGACCTCGCGCTACGCAGCCGCATCCCCATCGTCTGGCTGATCGACTCCGCGGGCGCGCGCATCCACAAGGACTCCGGCTTCAAGGAGCAGGCCTCCATGTTCGCCGGCACCGGCTACCTGTTCCGCGAGCAGGTGCACATGTCCGGCGTCGTGCCCCAGGTCTGCGCGATGGTCGGCCCCGGCGCCGCCGGCACCGCCTACATCCCCGGGCTCGCGGACTTCGTGCCGATGACCAAGGGCAACTCCTCGATGGCGCTGGGCGGGCCGTACCTGGTCAAGGCCGCGGTCGGCGAGGACATCGACGAGGAGAGCCTGGGCGGCTCCAAGATCCACACCCGCGTCAGCGGCGTGGCCGACCTGGAGGTCAAGACCGACGCCGACTGCCTGCAGGCGGTGCGCGACTACCTCAGCTACTTCCCCCCCAGCTGCGAGGAGGCGCCGCCGACGGCGGACTACGCCACCCCCGGCGGCGACGGTGGGCTGGAGCCCCTCGGTGACGGCGAACGGCTGGCCGACGACGTGCTGGACCTGCTGCCCGAGGAGAGCCGCAAGTCGTGGGACATGCGCAAGCTCGTGGCGCAGCTCGCCGACCCCGACTCGGTGTTCGAGATCAAGCCCAAGTGGGCCCCCAACCTGACCTGCGCGTTCGCGCGCATGGGCGGCATGCCGGTCGGTGTCGTCGCCAACAACCCCAAGTACCTGGGCGGCGTGCTGGACGTGAACTCGGCCGACAAGGCGGCCCGGTTCGTGAACGTCTGCGACAGCTTCGGCATCCCGCTGCTGTTCCTGCAGGACGTGCCCGGGTTCGTCATCGGCTCCCACGTGGAGCAGCAGGGGATCATCCGGCACGGCGCCAAGATGCTACACGCGGTCGCGACGGCGACGGTCCCCAAGATCACCGTCATCGTGCGCAAGGCGTACGGCGCGGGCTACTACGTGATGAACGGCCGGGCCTACGAGCCGGACCTCATCGTCGCCTGGCCGACGGCCGAGATCTCGGTGATGGGGCCCGAGGGTATGGTCTCGATCTTCGCCCGCAAGATGCTCGCCTCGGTGCCCGAGGGAGAGGCGCGGGATCAGGCCAAGGCGTCGATGATCGAGCACATCCGCGAGGGGATCGACCCCTACCTCGCCGCCGGCTTCGCACTCATCGACGACATCATCGACCCGCGGGAGACGCGTCAGGTGATCCTGCACGCCCTCGTCCGCACCCGGAACAAGACCGTCGAGCGGCCCGCCCGCAAGCGGCCCGTGATGCCCGTCTAGGAGACCGACCATGCGCGACGTCCGCCCCCTGCTGGGTTCGCTGCTGCTGCTGACCGCCTGCCCCGAGCCCGAGCCCGAACCCGAGCCGACCCCTCCCCCGCTCACGGAGACCGCGTTCACAGGCGTGGTGGTGGACCGGACCGAAGGCACGCCCCTGGAGGAGTGCCTCGTCGGAACCGACTTCGCCGACGCGGTGGAGACCAACGACGACGGCACCTTCGACATCGTCGTCCCCCTCGGCTCGACCGTGCACGTCGCCTGCGAACTGCGGCCGGTCTGGAGCGCGGTACTGGCGGAGGTCGCGACCGCGGACTGGACCATCGAGATCGAGGGCGACCCGGTGCCGGTGGACGCCTGCTCGCCGGCGGTCACGGTCGACGCGACCGCGGTCGACGGAGCCGGCGGGGCGATGGAGATCCGCATCCTCAACGCCACCGACACGGCGTCCCTGACGGGCGCCTTCTACGCCGAGCAGACCATCGGCGCGGGCGTCTTCTCCGTGCCCCCGGGCGACTACACGGTCCTGGCGCGGGCCTTCGGCGGGACCGAGGCGGGCTTCGGCATCGCCTCGACGCAGACCTGCGCCGGCGGCGGGGGCGGCGACGTCACCGTGGTCGTCGCCCCCACCACCACGGAGGAGCTGGGCGGCTCGTGGAGCCCCACCAGCAGCGACGTGGACCTGTCGGTGTCCGCCACCCAGCCGCTGGACTCGGCCGACTTCAGCTGGTGGGACCAGCAGGTCGCGCACCTCAGCTCGGGGAACCCGGTGGGCTGGTCGCTGACCATCGCCGACGCCATCGGCGCCGGTCCGCTCGATCTCGAGGGCTGCCAGGCGCGCACCGGGCAGTTCGCCTGCTGCGGACGCCTGGACGTGGGCAGCGGCACCGACCTCGACCTGGGCGAGCTCGTAGAGCCGGTCTCCGGCGAAGCCACCATCGCGGACGTCGTCACCGTGTCCCTGCCGTTCGACATCGACAGCGGATACATGACGGTGCGGATGGACGACGTGTCCGACCCCTTCGCGCAGCGCACGGCGTGGCGGGGCGTGACCCCGACGAACGAGATCAGCGTGCCCGCGGAGTGGTTCGCGGATGGCCTCGCCGGCACCGACTACGCCTTCCGGGTCTTCGGGATCGACGGCGCGGAGGTGGACTGGGCGGCCTCATTCGAGCCGCACGACTTCGTCGACGGGTACGCCTACCAGGCGCCCGGACTGATTCAGATCGAGAACTGAGCCGCTAGCGCTTGCGGGCGTTGGCGAAGGCGATCTCCAGAGCGGTCATGCCGCTGGAGGCCTCTTCTTCGGCCTTCATCGCCTTCTTGTAGGCGTCGTAGTCGGCGCGCGCACCGTCCTCTTCCAACGCCTTGCGCGACAGCGTGATCTTGCCCCGGCGCTTGTCCAGGTCGATGACCATCACTTCGAGCTTCGTGCCGGGCTTGAACTGCCGCGAATGGTTCGTGCCCCGCGGGGTGTTCATGTGCGAGTTCGGGATGAGCCCGGTGACGCCATCGGCGATGGTGCAGAAGACGCCGAACTGCTCGACCTTCTCCACGACGACGTTGAGCCGCTCGCCCTTCTTGACGCCCTTCATGGCCTCGGCCCGCGGGTCCGCACCCGAGACCTGCTTGACCGAAAGGCTCAAGCGGCGCTTCTTCTTGTCGACCTCGAGCAGCTTGACCGTGATGGTCTGGCCCTCGGTCAGCACATCGCGGGGATGCTTGACGCGCTTCCAGTCCAACTCGCTGACGTGGCACAGCCCCTCGAGGCCGGGAGCCAGCTTGATGAACGCGCCGAAGTCGGCGAGGCGGGTGACGGTCCCCTCGTAGGTCTTGCCGACCTCCCAGTCGTCCTTGAGCGTCTTCCAGGGATCGCCCTGGGCCTTGCGGAGCGACAGACCGATGCGGTCCTTGGCCTTGTCGATGCGGAGGATCTTCACCCGCACGACGTCGCCGACGCTGACGACCGTGCTGGGGTCCTCGACGCGATCCCAGGACAGCTCGCTGATGTGGATGAGGCCGTCGACCCCACCGAGGTCCACGAAGGCCCCGAACGGCGCCAGCTTGCGAACGGAGCCATCGACGACGGCCCCCTCCTGCAGCAGCGCGCGGGTCTCCTTGGCCATCTCCTTGGCCTCGCTCTCCAGCAGGGAGCGGCGGCTGACCACGATCTTGCGGCCGGTGGGGTCGTAGCGGGTGACGAGGAACCGGTACGTCTCGCCCACGTGGGCGGCGAGATCCTCGGTGAACTCGCGGTCGATCTGCGACTTGGGGCAGAAGGCGCGGCGCGAGCCGATGCGGACTTCCAGGCCGCCGTCGTTGAAGCCGGTGACCTTGCCCTCGATGGGGATCCTGCCCTGGTGGGCCTCCGCCAGCATCTCGGACAGCTCGGCGGCCTTCAGCGCGCCACGGCTGAGGCGCACACCCTCGGCGAACACCTTGACGATCTGGGCGTCGATGTCCTGACCGACTTCCACGGTCAGGTTGCCGTCGTCGTCCAGGCACTCGCGCTTGTCGAGCCACGCCTCCGACTTCATCCCCAGGTCGACGAACACGCTGTCGTTGGTGATCGACACCACCGTTCCGCGCACTTTGTCGCCGTTCTTGAACTCGGTCATCCCGCCGGTGGCGGCGAGCAGCGCAGCGAAGTCCTGGTTCATCTCTGCGGCGAGCGCGTCGGCGCCGCTCAGGTCGGCCGCATCCAGCGCGGAGCCCGTCTGGACGGCGTCGCCGAGCAGGTCGGATCCGGAGCCGAGCAGGTCGTCCAGGCTCTTGCCCTGGCTCGGGGCCGGGGCGGGGGCCGCAGCCGGCTCGGGAGCCGCCTCGGGAGCCGCCTCCGCGGGCTCGTCGGGCGTCGCCTCGGGGGCGGTGGCCTCGACTTCGGGGTTCTCATCGGGGGCAGTCTCGACGTCGGCGTCGGTGCGGCCGCGCTTGACGACCTCCGGACCGGTGGGGAGGGCAGGCGCGTCGGTTGGGGTTTCTTCGGTGTTCATGATCGGCTCCACAGGAGGCGGCGAAGCTACTCCGAGGGCCCGGAGCGGTCAACCAATCGGTCCCCGCAGGCCGAATCCCCGGATCGAGTACCCGTGTGCGCGCACGCTCCCTTCGAGGGACTCCACGGCGACCGCCTTGAGCGGGCGCAGCCTTCGCGTCCTACGCCAGTGGGCCTCCCAGCGGGCGTTGGCGTCGGTGCGGATCGCCTCCGCAGGGGGCGTGGGGGCCAACTCGAGGAACGCCAGCAGCGCCGCGAACTGCCCGGTGGGATCGGTCACCAGATCCTCGTAGCGCACCATGTGCACCGACCGCAGGCGGTCGCGATCGCGCTCGAATCGGTCCATGCAGGCCGCCCAGTGCGCGACCACCGACCGGGTCGAGCGGAACCTCCGCACCCACCGCATGCGCCGCGTCGCCTCCGCCACCGCCACCGGGTGCCGCACCACCGCCACGAACCGGGCCTCCGGGAACAGAGCCTGCAGCAGGCGGAAGCGGAGCAGGTTGGGGGGCGACTTCTCCACCGCCACGGGCCGGTCCCGGTCCCAGTGGGGGGCCCACGCCGCGAGCAGCTCGCCGCGCGTCTCCGGACAGGCCAGCGGGGACGCCTCGGTCAGGTGGGCGCCCGGCGCGAGGCCGAACCGCCCCGGCCCGCCCAGGGAGCGTCCGGTCGGGAGCACCGCCTGCAGGTGCTGCCCCTCGTCCTCCCACACGCCCGTGCCCTCGAAGCCGGTCACGTCCGGGTGCGCGCGCAGGAGGCGATGCACCAGGGAGGTGCCGCTGCGGTGCAGGCCGCCGATGAACACGTGCTTCACGGGGCCACCGCCGGCAGCGAGCGCAGCCGCCCGACCGCATCCAAGGTGGCGAACCAGACGGTTCCGTCGGGGGCCGCAGTCAAGGCGGAGAAGCCGCCCGCGAAGGGATACACCGACCCCTCGGGGGGCCGGGTGCCGTACAGATCCAAGACGATATCATGGGCGAGGGCGCGGCCGTTGGCGGTCACCCGCATGCGGTGGAGCGCCGAGGTGTGCCAGGTGCCGAACAGGAGCGTGCCCGGAGGCTGGTCGTACCGCTCCGGGTCGACGAACACGACGCCGGTGGGGCCGATCCGGGAGGTGCCGCTGTCGAAGCTCGAAGGCGCCACCGCGGGGTCGCTCACCATCGCGGCGGCGTCGGCGGGCGAGGCGCCGTACCGAGGCCAGCCATGGTCGCGCCCCGGTTGGATGCGCAGCACACGGTCGCAGCACGCCCCCCCGTTGTCGGTCGCCCAGGGGGTGCCCGTGGCGGGGTCGAAGGTGAGCCCGTAGAGGTTCCGGAAGCCGTGAGCGACGTCGCTGCGGTGCCCGCTGGGGGCCACAGCGACGATGGAACCGGCCGCGCTGCCGGGCCGGCCGACGGCGTCGGGGTCGTCCCCGTCCCCCACCGTCACCCACAGCTCGCCGTCGGGGGCGAAGGCGAGCACTCCGCCGTTGTGGATGGCCCCCGCGGGGAGCCCGCCGAGCACGACCGTGGGCTCGCCGCCGGTGAGGGGGAACCGGAGCACGCGGCTGGTCCCGACGACCCGCCCGTCGCGCTCCTGCAGGGTGTCCGCGGCCATCGCGAAGAGGGCCGTGCCCGCGGGATCGACCGCCAGCCCCCACAGCCCCGCCTCGGCGGACCGGAGCTCCAACGAGGCGACGTCCGGCAGCGGCACGGTCGCGAACGTCGCTTCGTCCCAGAGCCCGTCGGTCTCCGTCAGCATGCCGATTCGTCCGGTGGTGAACTCGGAGTAGAAGACCCGTCCGTCGGGCGCGACCGCGAGCCCGGACGTCAGCGCGACGCCTCGATGCACGACCTCCACGGCCGCTGGATCAGCGGTCCGCTCCAGCCCTGCGGGGTGGATGTACTCACCGGTGCCCCAGGAGTCGTGCACGCCCGCGCTCCAGGCCACGCACGCGATCGCGAGCACCGCCACCTGCATCGCCGACAGGGCGCGATCGGGCCCCACCGCGAGGGCCGCAAAGACACCGCCGAGCACCGCCGCGGCGGCCGATGCCTCGAGGATGCGGACCCTGCCCTCCCCCGCCAGCCAGATCGCGGCGGCGGCGGTGACAATCCCGGCCGCCAGGAACGCGGCGCGACGGTCCCCGTAGGGGGCCTGGTAGTCCTCGAGCACGTTCGTAGAGGCAGCCGCGAGCGCCAGCAGCAGCCAGGTTCCGGGCCAGCCGCGCGCCCACGCGCCCAGGCCAGGGTCCCCCGCCAGGCCGACCCCACCAGCCCGCCAGGCCAGGGCTACGCACCCCACGCCGACGGCGCCGAGCACGACGGACCGGCCCACCGGCCGGTGGGAGAACCGCCACACGGCCGCACGCGCCACGAACCAACCGCCCGCCACCGCCGCGAGGGCGACGCCCAGAAGCGGGAGCGCGTGATGATCGCGGGGAAGCATCTGCGCACAGACCGCCAGCCCGACCAGCGCAATCGCTGCCGTGGTGCGGTTCATCGCCCCCAACCCCGCGGCCGTGGCGGCCAGCAACAGCAGCGGCGTGCCGGGCCACGCGAGCGCCCACGACAGCAGGTTCGCCAGGGTCTCGGTCACGAGACGGAGGGTACCGCCAGATTGCACGGCGCGTCCCGAGCCTGCATCTTCGGTCGATGCCGCCCTTGCACACCGTGCGCTCCCGCGACGTCCTCGTGACGTTCGCCATCGCGTTTGCGATGTACCTCGCGACGGTCGCGCCCGGCGCCTGGTGGGGCGACTCGGCGTCGCTGGCGTCCCACCTCGAGACGACCCCGAAGCCGTTCGCGAGGTCCTACTGGATCTTCAAGATGACCGGCCGCGCGATCGCCGCGTTCGGCTTCTGCCCGGCCCTCGGCGCCAACATCGCGAGCGCGTTTTACGGCGCCGTCGGGGTGGCGCTCGCCTCGGCGCTGGCACAGCGGCTCAGCGGCTCGCGGGCTGCCGGCGCCGCCGCCGCGGGGGCCCTCGCGGTGAGCCACACGTGGTGGTCCAACGCGGTGGTGGCGGAGGTCTACACCCTCCACGTCGTCTTCGAACTGGCGCTCCTGCACCTCGCCCTGGGTGCCCCCAGCCGACCGCGCGAAGGGCTCGCCCTCGGGCTGGTGGCGGGGCTCGCGCTCAACCACCACCGCCTCATCCTGTTCACGCTCGTGGCGGTCGGGATCTGGATCGTGGTGGCGTCTTCCCGGGACGATCGGCCGGGGGTGGTGGGGCGCTTCGCGGCGGGCTTCGGGATCGGGGCGATGCCGTTCGCCGTGCTCTGCCTCATGCATCCCCCGTCGTCGCTCCCGGTTCAGGATGGCGCCTGGGCGATGTGGATCGATCGCGCGCTCCTGGGAGGCCGCTGGAGCGCATCCCAGATGAGCGAGCATCCGGGACGTCCGCTCGTCGCCAACATCACCTACCTCGCCCGGTGGACGGTGCTGAACTTCCCCAGCCCGATGCTGCTTCTGGCCCCCCTCGGCCTCGTGGCGCTGCGCAAGCAGGGGCTGCTCCTCATCGGCGGCGCCCTGGCGTTGGCGGCCCTCGGAGCTGCACGCATGGACTGGACGGGGGATCAGCAGGTCTACCTCCTGGGGGTGCACCCGCTCCTGGCGGTCCTCGGCGGGGTCGCGCTGGCCCGGATCGATCGCCAGCCCGTGCGGAACGCCCTCGCGGCCCTGGCGTTGGGGCTCCCGCTCGTGGCCTACGGCATGCTCGCCTTCGGGGATGCCGGCCGCGCGTTGATGCCGACGAGCTCGGACCTGGAGCGGACCGCGGCGCTGTGGCCCCCCAAGTCGGGTCGTGATCTGCCGGAGCGGTGGTGCCGGGCGCGGCTCGAGCAGCTCCCCCCCAACGCGATCCTCGTCAGCCAGTGGCCCGAGGGCACGGTCTTCGAGTACCTGATTACGACCGAGGGGCTACGCCCCGACGTGGCGCTGCTGTTCCATCGCGCCGGCCCCATCGACCTGCCCCCAAGCGGGCGGGCGATGTTCGTCACCTGGGATCCACGCGCGCAGGCCCCCCCCGCCGCGGTCTGGGAGACCGGGCTGATCCTGACGGGAAGCGAGCCGGGGTTCCGGCGGGTGCCTTAGCTTCTAGGGGACGACGACCTGGACGGTGGTCGAACGGAACGTGCCCGCCTCATCCACCGCCGAGACCTCGATGTCGTGGGTGCCCGACGGGACGGCGACGCCCGTGATGCTCCAGGTCGTGGTCTGGACCAGGCCGGCGGTGGTGTTCCCCGTGGCGTCCGGGGTGACCGTGCCGAGGAAGCTGTCGTCCGTGGTGTTGGTCAGCGTGATCGTGACCGTGTCCGGCGCGGTGTCCGTGACCGTGCCGTCGAAGTCCACCGTGCCGCTGACGACCGCCGCGGCGGTGACCTCGGGCGCGGTGTTGGTACCCTCCGCCACGTAGCTCATCACGAGGCCGCCGTTGTTGCGGAAGAAGAGCGAGTCGCCGTTGTCTGTGCAGACCTCGGAGCCGGGGGTCACTTCCCCGGTGCCGGTGTCGTACGTCGCCTCGATGTCCGTGCTCGCGCCGTAGTACCAGTGGTACGTGTCGGTCGCCGTGTCGTGGCGGATGCCGCGCGCGCTGACCTGGTAGCCGTCGAGGCGGGTGCAGGAGGACGACGCCTCCAGGACCTCGTCGACGATGTCCTGGGTCCAGACCGCGTCGGCGCTGTCGCCGTGGGCCGCGCCCACGCCGGTCGAGCCGCCGGTGAACCAGAAGTCGAACTCGCCGACCAAGTCCGCGTCCTCGACCACCGTGACCTGCGTGATGCCGGCACCGCCGCTGGTGTGCCACGCCTCGGTCGGGGACATCACGGGGATCGGGCCGCCGCCATCGCTGGTGCGAACCCAGGTCATGCCGCCGTCATCGGAGACCGCGTGGAACACGCGCAGGGTGTTGGGCGAGGTCTGGCGGGCGCTGTACCAGCAGTGCACGCGGTCCAACGTGGCGTCGTACCAGAGCGTCGGGTGCAGGGTGCGGCCGCTGTCCAGGAAGGCGCCGTCGGTCGAGGGCGCCAGGACCGGGTCGTTGATCGCGGCTGCGCCGGTGAGCGGGTCGAGCCGCTCGAACGGGCCCAGCGGGTCCGTCGCGGTGGCGATGCCGACAGAGCGGTCGCCGCCGACGCTGGCCCGCGCGTGGTAGGCCATGACGTAGGGACGGGCGTAGGTCGCCTCGTCGAGCTTGATCACCGAGGGGTTGGAGACGTTCCGGTCGTCCCACTCGGTGTCTTCGAGACCCTCGAGCAGAGCGCTGGGCTCCTTCGTCCACGTCACCGCATCCGCCGACGACGAGACGAAGACCGCCTGGGCCTCCTGGTCGTGGTGACCGCGGTAGTAGATGTAGTGCATGCCCGTGTCCGGGTCGACGAAGTAGGACGGCAGCGAGATGCGCGCGTAGTCCAGGTCGCTGAAGAAGCCGGGGCGCACCGGGGGGGCGCACTCGGCGTTCACGCCCGAGGTGTAGATCGGGTCCGGGAACACGTGGTGGTCGTCGTCGTCGCAGTCGTCGCCGCCCTCGCCGCAACCCGAGGTGACGTGTCCGTCGCCATCGTGGTCGTTGGTGAAGGTAGGGTCCGTGTCGTCCACGAGGCCGTCGCAGTTGGTGTCGACGCCGTTGCAAGACTCGGTCTGGTCGGGAGCGATGTAGGCGTTGCTGTCATCGCAGTCGCCATTGCAGCTGGAGAAGCCGTCGCGGTCGAGGTTCAAGCCGTCCACGGTCGCGTCGTTGTCGTCGCAGTCGGAACCGCCGCAGCCGATGCCGGCGTCGTTGTCGTTGTCGAAGTCCGTGCCCGCGAAGTCAGCCGTGTCGTCGGCGTCCACGAGGGTGTCGCAGTCGTTGTCGACGTAGTCGCACAGCTCCAGGGCGCTGGGGTTGACCTGCGCGGTGAGGTCGTTGCAGTCGTCGTCCTCGTTGCCCGGGATGCCGTCGGCGCCGCAGGTGGAGAAGCCGTCGTTGTCCGCGTCGAAGTCGCCGTCGACGATGCCGTCGCAGTCCTCATCCACGCCGTCGCAGGTCTCGACCGCGGCGGGGTTGATGGTGTCGTCAGCGTCGTTGCAGTCGTCGCCGCCGAGGATGCCGATGGCTCCGTTGGCCACGAAGTCGACGCAGGCGAGGTACAGGTCGATGTCGACGTCCACCTCGTCCACGGCGGGCGAGCCGTCGCAGTCGGTGTCGAGGCCGTCGCAGACCTCCGTCGCGCCGGGGTTGATCGCGGCGTTGGAGTCATCGCACTCGAGGCACTCGGGGTAGCCGTCCGTGTCGCCGTCGAGCTCCTCCGAGGGGAGCGAACCGTTGCAGTCGTTGTCTTCGCCGTCGCAGATCTCGGGGGCGAGGGGGTAGGTGTCGCCGTTGTTGTCGTTGCAGTCGTCGTCGGTGTTGCCGGGGATGCCGTCGGTGCCGCAGGTGGTGAACCCGTCGAGGTCGTCGTCGGTGTCCTCGTCCGCGACGCCGTCGCAGTCGTCGTCGATCCCGTTGCAGCTCTCGATGCCGTCGGGGTTCACGTCGATGTTGTCGTCGTCGCAGTCGTCGCAGTCGAAGAAGCCGTCGGTGTCGGCGTCGACGGTGTCGTCGATGACGCCGGAGCAGTCGGTGTCGGCCCCGTCGCAGACCTCGGTCTCGGCCGGGTTCACGTCCTCTTCGTCGTCGTCGCAGTCCTCGTCGTCCTCGACGTAGTCGACGAAGCCGGTGGGCGCCTCGGCGGCGCAGTCCACGAGCACGGCGCCCGCGCCGTATCCGTCACCGTCCGCGTCTTCCCAGTACTCGTTGGCGTCGAGGTCGTTGGTGGGGTCGCCGTCGCAGTCGTGGTCGACGTCGTCGCACAGCTCGGTGCCGCCGGGGAAGGAGGTGCCGTCCTCGTCGTCGCAATCCGGGACGACGTCGCACTCGACGTAGCCCGCGGGGGCCTCTTCGTCGCAGACCTCGGTGGAGTCGTCGCCGCCGACGCCGTCGCCGTCGGTGTCGACGCACCACTCGACCAGCGCGAGATCCTCGTCCACGCCCTCGTCGCAGTCGTTGTCGATGCCGTCGCAGAGCTCGTCCGCGTCGGGGTTGATCTCGCCGTCGGCGTCGTCGCAGTCGGTCCCGTCGGCACACGCGGCAGCGTCGGTGTGGCCGTCGAGATCGACGTCGAAGCCGTCGTCGATGATCGAGTCGCAGTCATCGTCCAGGCCGTTGCAGGCCTCGGGAGCGTTCGGGTAGACAAGCGGCTGCTCGTCGTCGCAATCCTCTTCCACGTCCCAGCCGTCACCGTCGGCGTCGACCGGCGGACAACCAGCAAGCAGGACACCGAGCCCGAGGCTCACCAGCGCAGCACGCGCGCGCACAGAATCGGACCAAGACATCGAACCCACAGCAAACCTCCGGAGCGTCACAAGCACCCATTCTACAAAAACCGAGACTCAGGGTGATCGGGCGAAGCCCCACCTTCACCGTGCTCCCCCGCGTCGATTCGATGGGGCACAAGGCGACCCCATCAAAACTCCCGGCCGTGAGGATAGGGCCGTTGTGACGACCCGTCACCTCGGGTACCCGATTGAAGGCGATTGGGGTAGCCTCGGGCGTCGATCCCAGGAGGATGGATCGGCTGAACTCGGGAGCTCACTTGTCCGCTGAACCGCTGCTCGTCGAGGTCATCGGCGGGCCCAAGGTGGTACTCGAACTCGACGTCTCGGGAACCGTGGAGGGGCTCGCAGAGGCCGCCGCGGCTGCGGTTGAGCGTTCCCTCACCGACGATGACGGCAAAGCGAAGGCGTGGCGGCTGTTCGCCCCCAACGGCAAGGGTGGTTTCACCCCTGCGCGCGCGAACGCGTCCCTGGAAGAAGTCGTCGGCAAGATGAAGGCCCTCCGGGATTCGGGGGGCAAGGGCGGATTCGCCGGTCCGGGCACCCACGAGGGGACCGACTACCTCTTCCGCATCCGACTCTTCGTGCCGTCGCTGCCTCCGCCCAAGCCGGTCACGGAGAAGCCGCCGATCGACGACGAAGAGGCGATCGACCTCACGAACATCGAAGCCGAGGACGTGGGCCTGGAGACGGTCCGTCGCATCCAGCAGGCCGATCCGCCTCCGAAAAAGAAGCGGCGTCGGCGGCCCGAGGACGGAGGTCCCCGCACCGGCAAGCACCGCACCGCGGACGGCGCCGACCGACGCACCGGGCGGACCCGCGCGGTGGGCGCCTCGGAGCCCGGACGGCGCCGGCGCAAGCGAACCACCGGGGAGATTCCCGAGGGCGCGGGCAAGTCGGGCCGCATCCGCCGCAAGGCGCGCAACACCGGTGACATTCCCGAAGGCGCGAGCCGATCCCAGCAGCTGCGCAAGCAGGGAGGGTCCGGGAGGCAGCGCAAACGGCGGCGATCCGGATCGATGCCGGCCGAGGTCGACGCGCCCGCGGAGACCCTGCCCGAGGAGGGACTCAAGCCCCTCGCCGAGGCCGCCCCGCCCGAGCCGGACGAGACCGAGACCACGCGTGACGAGCCGACCGCGGAGCCCCCGGCGGCCGAGGAGGCTCCGGCACCGCCCGAGAAGGCTCCCCCGCCGCCCGAGGACGAGCTCGACGAGCCGAACGATGTGGGCGAGTCCACCGCGGTGATGACGAAGGAGGCGTTGAACCTCCTGAAGGAAGCGACCGTCTCCGGAGAGCCGCGCCCGCCGGCGACGCTGGCGCCCCCGCCCCCGCCCGAGCCCCTCGTGCCCGAGCCGCCCGCGGAGCCCGAGCCCCCGCCTCCTCCGCCGGAGCCCGAGAAGCCCGAGGTAGCGCGCGTCGTGACGACCGCCCTGGCGGGCAAGACCCCCGTGCGCGGTACGCCCGCGGTCACCACCCAGGGAGCCGAGACGATCGGTGGAAGTCGCACCGGCGGCCGGACGGGGGGGATGCGCAGGACCGGAGCCATGCGCCGCAGCGGAACGATGGACGGCGCCCGCCGGACCGGATCGGGGGGCAAGCGCAGCAAGAAGAAGAAGAAGAACAGCGGGATCCTCGGGCTGCTCGTGGCCCTGGTGCTGTTCGCCGGCGTGACCGTCACGTTCGTCGTGCTGCTTCAGGACAAGGGGACCGACCCGACCCCGACCCCGGAGCCGCCCACCGAGGCGGCGGTGCACAACCTCAGCGATCGGCTCGAGATCGAGTCGTGGGATCACCCCACCGAGGTGGATCTGACCGAGATTCAGGAGCGGTTCAACGGGTTGGTGGCGTCGGGGGTGCCCGACGACCTGGAGCGGCTCAGCGCGATCGAGTTGGTGGTCACCGAGCTGGTCGGCTCATGCGACGTCGAGTTCCTCGCCTGCGCTGCGGGCAGTCGAGCCGCCTTCGCCGCGTACCGCGGGTGCCGAAACATCGCCGACTGCGGCGACGAGCGGACCCGTGGGTTCTTCAAGCAGTCGATCGAGCTGAGCGACCGCTCGCTCAAGGCGGTAACCGGCCTGGAGCCGGAGTATCGAACGGACGCGCTCAAGCGGGTCACGGTGCAGGCCGTACGCCTCGCCGGTCAGTCGATGAAGGGCGTACGCGGCGTCGCCCCGGACCTCGCCGCGCTCGCTGAGCAGGCGTGCACCGGCTCGCTCCGCGCGGTCCCCGACTGCGTCGCCGCGATGAAGCCCTAGTCCCTACAGGCTGCGTACCCAGGACTCGACGAGCCGGCCGCTGACTTCGCGGCGGTACAGCGCGTTGCTGCGCACATCGTCGATCGGAGTGACGTCAGCCCGCGCTCCCGCGCCCACCGCAGCGGCGACGTCCGTGGGGCGTCCGCCCAGGCCCGCGGCCTCGGCGGCAGCCAGCCGGATGGGCGTCGGCGCGACCGAACCGGCCGCGATGCGCAGGGTCGTGAGGGTGCCGTCATCGCCGCACGCCGCCACGCCCGCGAGCACGACCTTGCTGATCGCCTGCGCCAGGCGGGTGCCGACCTTGCGGTACCAGGACGTCGCTCCCGGCGGCAGCGCGTGGATGCGGAAGCCGATGATCAGCTCGCCAGGCTGAATGTCGGCCTGCCGGTAGCCGGCGTAGAAGCCGTCGAACGACCGGGTGCGCCGGCCCCCGTCCCGGCTCTGGAGCACGACATCGCACCCCTGCGCGAGCAGCACGGGGAGGCTGTCGCCGGCGGGGGAGGCGTTGGCCACGTTCCCGCCGAGCGTGCCGCGCGACTGGATCTGCACGGCGCCGACGGTGCGGGCCGCCTCCACCAGGGCGGGGCAGTGGGCGTTCGCCAGGGGCGAGGCGATGATGGAGCGGTACGTCGACAGAGCCCCGATCCACAGGGTGCCGTCGTCCTGCACGGACAGGCCGCGGAGCTCGTCCAGCTTCCACAGGTCCAGGACAGACGAAGGCACGACGTGGCGGCTGTTGAGGACGACCATGATGTCGGTGCCGCCGGCCATCGGGGTGGGCCGCTCGCCGTCGGGGGGATCGGCCAGAAGCGCGAGGGCTTCTTCCAGGGAACTCGGTCGATGGACCGGAATGTCAGCCAGCATCGCCCGCCCTCTCCTGCTCGGCCGCGCGCTCCACGCCGTCGACGATCTTCTGGTAGCCGGTGCAGCGGCAGAGGTTGCCCGCCAGCCCTTCGCGAATCTCCGCCCGGGTGGGCGAGGCGTTGGCGTCCAGCAGCGCCCGCGCAGCGACGAGGAAGCCGGGGGTGCAGATGCCGCACTGGGCCCCGCCGGCGGCGAGGAACTCGGACTGCAACGCGCTGAGGCGGCCGTCCTCGGCGAGTCCCTCGACCGTCACGACCTCCTCTCCATCCACCTGGCAGGTGGGGACGAGGCAGGCGACCGAGGGGGCGCCGTCGATGAGCACGGTGCAGGCACCGCATTCGCCCTCACCGCAGCCTTCCTTGGTGCCGGTGACGCGAGCGCGCTCCCGCAGCGTGTCCAGCAGCCGCTCCATGGGGGGCACGTTGCGGATCTCGACTGCCTCCCCGTTGAGCGTGAAGCGGACCGTGAGGCCTCCGTTGACGTTTCTCATCGTTACTCCGCCGCGGCCCGCATGAGGGCCTCCGGGCTTGCCGGGAGGGAGTCCAGCGACAGCCCCGTGGCATGTTCGATCGCCGCCAGCACTGCGGGCGCGCCGCCGTCCATGGGCAGCTCGCCGATCCCCTTGGCCCCGAACGGGCCCCCCGCGAACGGCGCTTCGACGAGGCGCATGTCCATCTCGGGCGCGTCCAGCGCGGTGGGGATGATGCAGTTGGTCATCCGGTTGTTGGTCAGCTGCCCGTCGGCGAACTTCATCTCCTCCAGCACCGCGAAGCCGAGCGCCTGGAGGCTGCCGCCTTCGAGCTGGCCGCTGACGAGCACCGGGTGGATCGCCTTGCCGACGTCCTGGGCGCTCCAGAAGCCGGTGATGCGGGTCTCGTAGGTGTCGGGGCAGACCTCGACCTCGACGACGTCGCAGGCCCAGGCGTAGCAGGGGTAGGCCTCACCCTGGTACGTCTCGTTGTCCCACTCCACGTGGGGTGGGGTCTGGTACTCCAGCTCCACCGAGCCGTCCCCGCCCCCCGCGAAGAAGGCGTCCACGGCCGCGTCCCAGTCGCCGCCCTCGAAACCCATTCGAGCCTTGAGCGCGTTGCTGCAGTCCTCGACCACCTTGCCGACGACCATCAGCGTGCGCGACGCCACCGTGGGGCCCGAGTCGGGGACCACCGACGTGTCCGGGGTGTGCATCTCGATGCGCTCGATGCCGACCCCCAGGGTCGTCGCCGCCAACTGCGGGAACACCGTGCGGGTGCCCTGCCCGATGTCGGTCGAGGCGCTGTAGATGACGATCTGGCCGTCGGGCCGAACCTCCATCCGCACCCGCCCCTTGATGCGCGCCTCGCCGTTGCCGGTGAAGCCCGCGCCGTGGAAGAAGAAGGACATGCCGACGCCCCGGAGGCGGCCGGTGGTGCCCATGCCGGGGATCGGGTCGGCGGGGGGCACACCGCCCCGCGCGTTGATCGCCTCGGCCTCGGCTCGGCGGCGGTCCCAGTCGGACGCTTCGAGGGCGACGTCCAACACTTCGTCGGACGCGACGGACGTCTCCAGGGTCTGCCCGGTGAGGGTCGTATCGCCGATCCGAAGCGCCAACTGGCGGCGCAGAGCCACGGGGTCTCGGCCCAGCGTCGCGGCGATCTTGTCGATGTGGCGCTCGCTGGCGAAGCAGACCTGAGGAGCGCCGAAGCCCCGGAACGCGCCGTTGGGGGGCGTGTTGGTGGCGACGATGTCGCCCGTGACCATCGCGTGCTCGCAGTTGTACGGACCGACCCCGTGGATCAGCGCGCGGCTGAGCACCACCGGGGACAGCGTCGTGTAGGCGCCGCCGTCGAAGGCGCAATCGACCTCCATCGCCAGGAGCGTGCCGTCGGGCGCGACCGCGGTGCGGTGCCAGGTGATGGCCGGGTGGCGCCGCGTGGTCGAGCTCAGGTCCTCGGCGCGGTCGTAGACGAGCTTGACCGGCTTGCCCGTGGCCAGCGCCAGGAGCGACGCGTGGGCGGAGATGATCGAGGGGTAGTCCTCCTTGCCGCCGAAGCCGCCGCCGGTGACCGCCTGCACCACCTTGATCTCGGCGGCGGGCACGTCCAGCAGCTGGGCCAGCGCCTTGACCACGTAGTAGGGGCACTGCAGCGAGCCGAGGATCTCGATCCCGCCCTTGCCCCAGGGCATCGCGATGATCCCCTGCGGCTCGATGTACATCTGCTCCTGGGCGCCGGTGTAGTAGCGCCCCTCCACCAGGATCGCGTCGGGGTGCTCGGCCAGCGCCTTGTCCACGCAGCCGGGGCCGTCGCCCTTCTGGATCTCCAGGTGGGAGATGATGTTGTCGTCGCCCCAGATCGGGCCTGCGCCAGCGCGCGCCGCCTCGAGGTCGACCACGATCGGCAGCGGCTCCACGAGCAGCTTCACGTGCGCGCGCGCCTCCTCGGCCTGCTCCCGGGTGGGGGCCGCGAGCAGCACGACCGGCTCGGACGGGTGCCGGATGAGGTCAGAGACCAGCGCCGGCTGGTCGTCCACCATCAGGGCGACGTAGTTGCCCCCGGGGATCGCCTCGTGGGTCACGACCGTGATGTCGGTCCAGTCGTAGTCGGGGTCGAGCTCGTACCCGAGGTAGCGGGCGTGAGCCTGTCGGCTCCGCACGGTGGCCCCGTAGAGCATGCCGTCGAACTGGAGGTCGTCGACGTACATCGCGTCGCCGGTGACCTTGTCGGCGCCGTCGAGGCGAGGAGGGCTGCTTCCAACGATCAAGGTGCGTCCTCCGCGGGAGCTTCGGTGGCGGTCGCGACCACGTCGATGGCCGCCGACGCGCCGGGATCGCCCCAGACGAACAGCAGCACGGTCGACCGGCCCGTGGGCTTGTCGGTGTGCTGCACGGTGATCTCCGAGGGGCCCTGCTTCGCCGACGGGGGCTTCGGCGCCGGCGTCGGCTCAGCCCGCCGCTGCATGGCGCCCAGCTGCGACGGCGGCGCCACCGGCACCTTCGGGGCGGCTTCTTCGGTCACGTCCCCCGGTCCGCCGCGGGTCTTGCCGAGGTCGTTCAGGAGGTACTCGCGGGCGCCTGCATCCGAGGCCGCCTCCTGCCAGTAGCGCTCTGCCACGATGCGGGCGGCCCAGCGAACCGATCCCGGCCCCGACGGGGTCATCGTGAGCGTCACCGCTCCGTGGGCCACCGCCTCGGGCACCGTGATCGCCACGATGCGGCCGTCCGCGGTGAGGGCGTCGGTCTCCACCGTCAACTGCAAGGAGTCCTCGTCGAACTCGATCGGCGTCGGCAGGGGCGAAACGGTGAACCGGCGATGGAGCAGGTCCCGCCGCAGGCTCTCGGCCAGATCGGGGAGCTGACCCTCCACAAACGCCAGGAACGCGCCCGGATCGGGGGCTCCCTTGAGCGCCGGGTCGACCAGCCAGTCGCGCCACACCTGGAGCACGTCGTCGCCTGCCGTGGCGAAGGTGTCCATGTACACGGAGGTGTCGGGCGTGGACTCGGACAGCTGCGCGGCGGCCCAGACGATAAAGTCGAGCGCCGCGGGGCTGCGGGCGGCGATGTGGGGCGCGAGGTGGAGCCGCGCCCATGCCTGGCCGACGGACCAGGACTCATCGGCGGCCTCGTCCACGGTCAACGCGAACAGCCGGGGCCCCGCGCTGCCGGGCACGACGCCGGTGGGCTCCTTGACCGAGTAGAGGATCCAGGGATCCGGAGTCGTGTCCCCCGGGTCCTTGAGGGGGAGCAACTCGTTGTAGGTCTCGAGCATCCCGGCGATGTGTTGGCCGCGCTGATCGAGCTCGTAGCCGTTGGCCGCCGCAACGACGACGCGCCCGTCCAGGGCCTTGGTGCCGCCGAGCACATCCGCCCCCTCGGGGAAGGGGCTGACGGTCAGGGCCGTCGCTCCCTGGGTGAGCACGTAGGTGCCGAACTCCGCCTTGCCCTCGCCCGCCTGCCGGGTGGTGGGGTACCAGAGCACCTGCTTGGCGATGCGCTCGATGCGCAGCCCGACGTCCGCGGGGCTGGGCTTGACCTTGAAGCCGCCGCTGAGCCGATCGGCCTCGGCCCAGGCCCAGGACTCAGGCACGTTCTCCACCGCCCGATGGCGCGTCACGTCGGGCCGGGGGCCCATCTTGGGGAGCACGCGGGTGGTCGTGGGGAGCGGATCGGCGGGGTGCTGGAGGCCGTACGTCTTCTCCCGCACGTCGACCACGCGCAGGCTCCGCGTAGCGTTCCAGCTCCAGTCCGCCTTCGTCGTGCCATCGGCGAACAGGACCGGCACGGTGACCTCGGTCGCGCCGGAGGCCGGCTCGCCCGCTTCAGTGGCCCAGAGGGAGGCGCCACCGTGGAGCACGTCGATTCCGCCCTCGAACGACACGATCTCGACGTCGGTCGCGCCGGGCCGGTGCGCGAACAGGGGACGGGGCTGGGTGACGGGGTTGACCGGGAAGTGCCCGGAGTTGGAGACGAAGCTGTCCTCGACCACGCAGGGAAGCGCGCAGATGCCCCAGCGCCGGGCCTCACCGGCTTCGGCGTGCTCGCCCCAACGGATCCGCCACTCGATCAGGCCGATCAGCGCGCCGGAGGCGCCGTAGCCGCTCTCGAGGGCGCTGACGGTGTCGGCGACGCTCGCCCGGGCGTGATCCCACCGCAGGTAGTCCGCGCTGGGCACGGTCGCGCTGGCCACGCCGACGGGTCGGGCGAGCGGGCTGCGGGAGGGCAACGGGGGCGGCGCCACGACCTCTTCGAACACGACGTGCACGAGGGTCGCAGGGACCAGGGCAGTCGGTTCGGGGGTCGGCTCGGGGGTCGGCGCCGGCGTCGCTTCGACCACCGGCTCGGGGGTCGATTCGGGCGCTGTCTCCCCTCCCCCACAGGCGGCGAGAAGAGCGCCGACGGCGAGGGGCGCAAAGGGTGCGAATCCGCGGGTCTGCATGAGGCGACGGATCCTACCGCAGAGTGCGGATTGCGCGGGACGGCCACCGTCGCTATAGGTGCCTCACATGTCGGCCCTGAACGTCCTCGATGCGCCCGCTGTCGACCCCAGCCTCGACCTCGAGGCCGAGATCAATCGCCTCCGCAAGGAGCAAAACGCGGTCATCCTCGCCCACTACTACCAGGAGGGAGAGATCCAGGATCTCGCTGATTTCCTGGGGGATTCACTTCAACTGTCGCGGGCCGCGCGGGACACCGACGCGGACGTGATCGTCTTCTGCGGCGTCCACTTCATGGCCGAGACCGCGAAGATCCTGAACCCGGACAAGATCGTGGTCCTTCCCGATCTGAACGCGGGCTGCTCCCTGGCGGATTCGTGCCCTGCGCCGGCGCTGGCCCGCTTCAAGGAGCTCCACCCCGATCATGCGGTGGTCAGCTACATCAACTGCTCCGCGGCGGTGAAGGCGGAGTCGGATCTCATCTGCACCTCCAGCAATGCGCGCCGCGTGATCGACTCGATCCCCGCGGATCAGCCGATCCTGTTCGCCCCCGACCGGAACCTGGGGGCCTGGCTTCAGGAGCAGACGGGGCGCGAGATGCTGCTGTGGCAAGGCACCTGCGTGGTCCACGAGACCTTCAGCGAGCGCAAGCTGATCAAGCTGCTGGCGGACCACCCCGGCGCCAAGGTGATCGCCCACCCCGAGTGCGAGGACGTCATCCTCCGGCACGCGCACCACATCGGGTCGACCAGTTCGTTGCTGACGTTCGCGACCGACGACGACGCCGACACCTTCATCGTCGCCACCGAGTCGGGGATCCTCCACCAGATGCGCAAGGCGAGCCCGGACAAGACGTTCCTGCCGCTGCCTCCCGAGGCCGGCTGCGCCTGCAACGACTGCCCGTACATGAAGCTCAACACGATGGAGAAGCTGTACCTCTGCCTCCGCGACCTGGAGCCCCGGATCGAGTTGGACGAGGAGCTGCGACTGGCCGCGCTGGCGCCCATCGATCGCATGCTCGACCTGTAGACTGGCGTTGGTGCATGGCTCGGCGTCTTGACCTGCTGGGCCTGCTCGGCCCACGGTGCTCCTCGAGGATCAGCCTCCGGAGACGACCAAGATGGCCGCGCGTACAAAGAGCAAGGTGACACTGAAGTACAAGACGAAGTACCG
>JAAESI010000326.1 GCA_024229515.1 Pseudomonadota bacterium
CACCTTGCTCTTTGTACGCGCGGCCATCTTGGTCGTCTCCGGAGGCTGATCCTCGAGGAGCACCGTGGGCCGAGCAGGCCCATCAGGTCAAGACGCCGAGCCATGCACCAACGCCGCGCGACGAACCCGGCGATCTCGCCCCAGATGTTCAACCGCCACCACGTCCACCGAAGCAGCGCCAGGGGGAGCACGAACAGGCCGAGCACCGAGTTCACGAAGTTGATCCAGTCCGCGTCGATCACCCCGATCAGGAGCTTGGCCCACAGGAAGCCCACGGTGGTCACTCCGATGGTGGCGAGGCGGCAGAACCAGACCTGCTCCCGGGTCTCGGCGTTGGGCCGGACATGGCGGCGGTAGAAGTCGTTGAACAGGCCCGCGGTGAGGAAGTTCAGGAACGTGTCGATGGTCGACATGTAGCCCGAGACCACCCCCACGAGGATCAGCCCCAACAGGCCGGGCGCGGCGTAGGTCGAGACGAGCTCCGCCCAGGCGTCGGTCCCCTCGGGCTGCTCGAGCAGAGCGATGGCGGCGAACCCGATGACGATCAAGGGCACCACCCGGACCCCGAGCGTGAGCACCGCGTTGAGCACCTGGCCCAGCGCCGCGTCGAGCTCGGATCGGGCCGCCAGGCTTCGCTGAACCCCGGCCGAGTTGGTGCCCGCGATGGAGAACAAGCCGACGAGGGCGAGCGCGATTCCGGTGCCCGGCTCAACCGCCCAGTCCCCGAACAGCTCGCGCCCGCCGGGAGGCAGCGGGCGGAGGAACTCGGCGGTGCGCGCGGCCTCGACCGCATCGAGGATGACGGGCAGCCCGCCGGCGGCCCCGACGAGCACGATGGCGAGCCCGATCCGGCCGATCATCAGGAGCAGGAACTGCGGCACATCGCTGTACGCGACGCCCAGGAGGCCCGACATCACGGTGTACAGCACCGAGATCCCGCAGAAGACGGCCAGCACCGTGTCGGGCTCCCAGCCCAGGAACGGCGTCATGATCTGGGCGAACGCCTGGAGCACGTAGGCGAGCACGATCGCGCTCGTCACCAACGCCCCGTAGACGACCACGAAGCCGCGGTACCGGCCCGCCGCCACGCCCCCGTAGCGCTCCCCGTAGATCTGCGACGGGCTGACCAGCCGGAGGCGCCGCCAGTACCGCGCCCACAGCACCGCCAGGGGCAGCGAGAACAGCGCCGACAGCCAGAAGAAGCGGTGCAGTCCCACGAACGCGCCGCTGAACACGACCAGCACCCAGAAGGCGTCGCCGCCGGCGGCGCTGGCCACGCTGGAGAAACCGATCACCCACCACGGGAGCTTGCGGTCGGCTACGAGGTAGCTCTCGGCGGACGCGCTGGCTTTGCGGGAGAGCGCGAGGCCGAGGGCGACGATGCCGACGAGGTAGACCGCGATCACCGCCCAATCGAGGGGGTGCATGGGGGCAGTCTAGCGATCCCGCCCCCTTCCCCTTGCGATCTGGGGAACGATCACCTAGCTTCCGCGCCGCTCCAGGGCACAGACCCTGCAGAGCAGCGCAGCCAGCGCCCGTTGGGAGGTGATCGTAATGACAGGTGTTCGAGTTCGTGACGGTGAGCCCTTTGAGAGGGCCCTGCGTCGCTTCCGTCGCCAGGTTGAGCGTGCAGGCATCCTCAAGGAAGTCCGCCGCCGCCAGCACTACGAAAAGCCCTCTGTTCGCAAGAAGAAGAAGGCCCTCGCAGCCCGCAAGCGCGCCCTCAAGAAGTTGCGCAAGATGGGTGGAAGCCGGCGTCGATAGACGCTGTTTCCCCAAACCTTATCGAGGAGGCCCGTGACGCTCGCGTCGCGGGCCTTCTTCGTTCAGGATCGTTCCGTGCCTCGGTTCTCCGACTCCTTCAAGCGCGAACTCGCCGACGCGACCTCGATCGTGGATCTGGTCTCGCGCTACGTGAAGCTGAACCGCAAGGGGACCGACTTCTGGGGCTGCTGCCCGTTCCACAACGAGAAGTCACCCAGCTTCAAGGTCAGCGAGGTCCGCAAGGCCTACAAGTGCTTCGGCTGCGGCAAGGGCGGAGACGCCTACCGCTTCATCATGGAAGTCGAGGGCATGGGGTTTGTCGAGGCGGTCTCCGAGCTGGCCGACCGCGCCGGCATGCAGATGCCGCAGGAGGACCTCGACCCCCAGGAGCAGGCCCGGGCCCGCCGCCGCGACGGGCTGCACCACGCCAACGAAGTCGCCTGTAAGTACTTCGAATCGACGCTCTGGTCCGAAGCGGGCGCCCACGGGCAGGCCGAACTGAAGCGAAGGGGCGTCGACGAGGAGCTCGCCCGCAAGTTCCGCGTCGGGCTCACGCTCGATGCCTGGGACGGGCTCGGGATCGCCTTCCGCAAGGCCGGCATGGACCCGCGCCTCGCCGAGGAGGCCGGCCTCGTGCTCCCCCGCAAGAGCGGCCAGGGCTACTACGACCGGTTCCGCAACCGGCTGATGTTCCCCATCAGCACGCCCAGCGGGAAGGTCGTCGCATTCGGGGGGCGCACCCTCGGCGACGACGACGCCAAGTACATCAACTCGCCCGAGTCGCCCGTCTACAGCAAGTCGGGCGCGCTGTACGGCCTGCACCAGGGCCGCGCCCCCATCCACAAGGCCGACCAGGTGCTCGTGGTGGAGGGCTACTTCGACGTCATCGGCCTCGCCAAGGCCGGCATCGGTCACGCCGTCGCCCCCTGCGGCACGGCGCTGACGGAGCGGCAGCTGAGCACCCTGCGCCGCCACACCCGCAACGTCGTGCTCCTGTTCGACGCCGATGAGGCAGGCCAGCGGGCCGCCTGGCGGGCGCTCCAGATGGGGCTGAGCCAGGGGCTGTGGCCGTCGTTCCTGCGGGTCCCCAACGGCAAGGACCCCGACGACTTCGTGCGCGAACACGGCGCCGACGCGATGCGCGAGCTACTCACCAAGACGCGGCCGCTGCTGGACGAGTTCCTCGAGGCCCGGCTCGTCGGCCTCCCCAACCCCTTCGAGCGGGACAAAGGGTTGGTCGAGGTGGCGCCGATGCTGCGGGACCTCGCGCCGGGACCGCGCCGCCACTACATCACCGTCGTCGCCGGGCACCTCGGCCTGGACACCCGCATCGTGGACGAAGCGGTCCGCACCTCCAAAGCCCCCGCGCAGCCCCGCCAGCGGGCTGAACCGGAGCCGTCCCCTCACGTCGGCGACCGCACGGCCCCCCGGTCGGTGCGCTCCACCAACGTCGAGCGGGAGCTGCTCAAGCTGCTCGTGCAGGACCTCGCCAACGTCGCCCACGCCGTGGACGAGATGGGCGCCACGTCCTGGATCCGCAGCCCCGCCGTGCAGCTGGTCGTCGGCCGCATGCTTCGCTGCTGGCGCGAGCAGCGGGTGCCGACCGCGATGGAGCTGCTGCCGGACGTCGACGACCAGGAGGTCGTGGACGAGCTGAGCACCGCGCTGGCCGACGAAGCGGGCTGGTACGAGGACGAAGTGCTGGAGAAGGCGACCCAGGAGTGCCTCATTCGCATGCGTATCGGGTGGCTCGAAGCGCGCCTCGCGAAGGTGTCTCGGGAGATCGCCGCGGGCCAGCGAACGGCCTCGACCGACCACGGTCTGATGGCCGAACTGCTCCGCGAAATGGTGGCTCTGAATCAGGAGCGCGACGCCCTCCGCGATCACCTCGGGACCGTGCTCTGAAAACGTGGGGAGTCTCCCCACAGCAAAGTCAGGTAAAATCCGGCATCAGGGAGGGACTCGGGGTCCCATGGCAGACGAGCACGATGATCTAAGCGAGGTCGGGAAGAGACGGGGGTATCTGTCCCACGACTTCGATGACATGGAGGACGAGGCCCTCGTCCCCAACGAAGAAAAGAAGAAGACCGCCCAGATACTGGCGGAGGTGGGGCTGGGTCCGGAGGACAACGGCAACGCCCTGGCACGCCGGCAGCAGAAGCTGCTCGCATCCAAGACCGAAGCCATCTTCGAGCACCGGGACGTCTCCGCCCGGTACGACGAACGCGGCGCCGACGCGGTCCGCGTCTACCTCCGCACGATGGGCGCGGTGTCGCTCCTGTCGCGCGGCGGTGAGGTCGTCATCGCCCGCCGGATCGAGGTGGGGGAAACCCGCATGCGCCGGGCCGTGCTGGCCAGCAACTACGGCGAGAACCTGCTCGTGGACGTCATCGCGGCGCCGCCCCGGCCTTCCCGGAAGGCCCGCGCGCGCGCCGAAGCCAGCGGCATCCCCCAGCGCACCGAAGCGCTGCCGGAAGAGCACCCGACGATCCTGAACCTCCGCAAGCGGTGTGCGGAGCTGCGCAAGCGCGAGAAGGAGTCGGTCAAGCTCGACGCCGCCTCCAGCCTGCGCGAGCGGTACGTCATCGAGTGCGAGGTCGCCGACGATCTCGACATGACCCACGAGCACAGCTTCGCCGCCGTCACGGCGATGGAGTTGGACCGCAAGATCTTCGTGCAGGTGGTCGACGAGTGGAAGCGCCTCGTGCGCGAGATGATCGACGCCGAGCGGGAGATGGCGAACCTCGCCAAGAAGCACGGCAAGACGGTCCCAGAGCTCCGCGAGTTCATCAAAGCGACCAAGAAGGCCGCCAGGGGAGGCAAGTCCGACGCCGCCGTGTTGGCGGAGGTGAAGGAGCTGGAGAAGGCGAACCGCCAGCAGGAGCGCCGCATCCTCGCCGTCTGCGCCGAGTTGGACGCCAAGCCGGTCAAGCTGCGCGAGCTCTACAACCGCGTCTGCGCGGCGGAGCGGCGGTCGATGCAGGCCAAGCGTGAGCTGGTGGAGGCGAACCTCCGCCTCGTGGTCTCGATCGCGAAGAAGTACGCCAACCGCGGGCTGCACTTCCTGGACCTCATCCAGGAGGGGAACATCGGCCTCATGCGGGCGGTGGACAAGTTCGAGTACCGCCGCGGCTACAAGTTCAGCACCTACGCCACGTGGTGGATCCGCCAGGCGATCACCCGCGCGATCGCGGACCAGGCGCGGACCATTCGCATCCCTGTCCACATGATCGAGACGATCAACAAGCTGATCGGCACGAGCCGGGCGCTGCTGCAGGAGTTCGGCCGTGAGCCGACCCCCGAGGAGATCGCCGAGCGCATGGACATGGCGGTGGAGAAGGTCCGCAAGATCCAGAAGATCAGCAAGGAGCCGATCTCGCTGGAGACCCCCATCGGCGAGGAAGAGGACTCCCACCTGGGCGACTTCATCGAGGACAAGACGGCGCTCAGCCCGTCGGACGCGGTGATCAGCCAGGCGCTGACGGAGCAGACCGAGCGGATGCTGGCGACGCTGACGCCGCGCGAGGAGCGGGTGCTCCGCATGCGCTTCGGCATCGGCGAGGTCTCCGACCACACCCTGGAGGAGGTCGGCCGCGACTTCGATGTCACGCGCGAGCGGATCCGGCAGATCGAGGCCCAGGCGCTGCGCAAGCTGCGTCACCCCAGCCGCAGCAAGCGGCTGCGCGCCTTCACCCAGGACACGTAGCCCCATCCACACCGTTTGGCTCGTAGGTGCCGGTCCCGGGGATCCGGGGCTGCTGACCGTCCGTGGGCGCGAGCTCCTGGATCAGGTCGACGTGATCGTGCACGACGCGCTCGTCAGCGCCGAGATCCTCGCCACCCTGCCCAGCTCCGCGGAGCTCGTGAACGTGGGCAAGCGGCGCGGCAAGAAGCTGGCTGAGCAGGAGCAGATCCACGAGGTGCTCGCGCGCCACGCGCAGGCGGGCAAGCGCGTGGTCCGGCTCAAGGGCGAGGACCCGTTCGTCTTCGGGCGGGGCGGCGAGGAGCTGATCGCGCTGGCGAAGGCCGGGGTCCCCTGCGCGATGGTCCCCGGCGTCACGTCGGGCTTCGCCGCCGCGGCCGCCGCGGGCATCCCGGTCACCCACCGCCACGTCTCCGCGGCCGTCACCGTCATCACCGGGCACGACGCCGCGGCCGCGCCGGAGCGCGACGTCTCGTGGCGGGAACTGGCCCGCACCGGCCACACGCTGGTGGTGCTGATGGGGCTGCACAAGCTGCCGATCATCGCCGCCCGGCTGGTGGCGCTGGGGCGGGATCCGGAGACCCCGGTAGCGGTGGTTCAGGAAGGCACGACCCCGCGACAGCGGGAGGTGCGGGGCACCCTGCGGACGATCGCCGGGCAGGTCCACGAGGCCGGCATCGCCGCGCCCGCGGTCATCGTGGTGGGGCCGGTGACGGCGATTGAGGGGTTGCTCCCCTAGTCGACGAGGGAGACGACGATGTCGTCGAAGGCGACGGCCGCGTCTTCGTTGTAGAGCGCGACGGCGCCCTCGTGCAGCGGCCGCTCGTGGTCTTGCCAGCTGCCGATGAAGTCACCGTCAATCCACAGGGCGATGGTCGAGCCGACCTGGCGCACGCGGACCGCGACGTCCTGGCCGACCTCGAAGGTCAGGTCCCGACCGTCGGCAAGGAAGCGCTGGGCGCCGGGGTAGGAGGGGTCGCCCTTGCCGATCTCCCAGCCGTTCGTCTTGAGGGCCACGTAGTAGAAGCTGGTGTTGGTCGTGTAGTTCCACATCACCCAACCGGTCTCCCAGGGGTTGGGTTCGCTGCCCTCGCGGAGCTGCTCCCGGGTGGTCACGACGGCCTCGACCTCGACGTCTTCGAAGTGGTCGACGGTGGCGACGAGGGCGGCATGGGTCTCTTCGGGCCGCAGACTCGCCTGCGGCCGGGTCACCAGCGCACCGTCCTCGATGAAGACGTCGCCGTAGCCGTCGAAGACGGTGGTCCAAGCGCCATGCACATCGCCTTCGGCCCAAGAGCCGTCGTCGAACTGGTCGAATGAATCGGTGAGGACCGGCTGGGCCGCGCTGTGCAGCGTGTGCTCGCTCGTGCACGCGCTCAGGGGCGCGGACAGCGTGAGGGCGAGCAGCAAGAACCCGGTTCGTCGCATGACGGTCTTTCGGTGGCCTGGCGATCCCCGAGGGACCCATGGCTTTGCGGACCCGCCTCGCGACGGGGGTGCCGTTGTCGTTTCCTGTCAGGGACTTCATCGGCCCGAGGCGGACCTCGTTGAGCCGGAGGCCCCGCAAAATGGGGCCGGGGGAACCTGTTCGGCCTACTCGCTTCGGTCCGAAGGGAGGGTGTCGCCGAGGGTGCGCAGCCGCTCCCCCAGGTCGGGACGCTCCAGCGTCTCGGCACGCGCCGCGGCTCGCTCCAGTACGGCCTCCAGCGCGGCCGGGTCGGCCACGTCGTCCAACGCCGACGGAAGCGTGTCCAGCACCGCGGAGGCAGCCGCCGGATCTCCCTTCACGAGCTCGGCTTCGACCAGCTGGCAGCGGGCGTAGTCCACGAGGTCGGGCCGCCCCAGCACCCCGAAGTCCGTGACCGCGTGGCGGAACAGCTCGATCGCCTCGCGGGGCCGGCCCTGCCGGGTCCGAAGCGTGCCCAGGTGGGTCCGGGGCACGCCCCGCCACGGCACGTCGGAGCGGCCTCCGACGTCGATGGCGAGCCGGAACATGCCCGCGGCGTCGTCCAGTCGGCCTTGCGTCTGGAGCAGGGCGCCGAGGAAGCAGGCGGCGTCGCTCACGTCGCCGGGGTGACCGCTGCGGTCGGCCAACTCGAGCACGTCCCGCACGCCGTCTTCCGCCGCCGCGGGCCGCCCGGCCTCGTCGTGGACCTGGGCCAGGAGCAGCCGCGCCTGAGCCTCTCCGTGCAGGGAGCCGACGCGCTGCGCGAGGGCGACGGCGTCCCCAAACGCGGCCTCCGCCTCGGCCCACCGACGCTGCGTGCGAAGCGTCCGGCCCCGCTGCATCTTGACCCGCTGCTGGGCGTCCGCAGGAGCGTCCGCCGCGTACCGCTCGGCCTCGCCGAGGGTTGCCTCGAGGGCGGTGTGATCCCCGACAGCGCGGAACGCCTGCGCCTGGGCCGCGAGGGTCACCGTGAGCAGGCTCCGATCCTCGAGTTCGCGAAGCAGCTCCGACGAACGGGCCAGCAAGGGCAGCGCGTCGTGGACGTCCCCGACCATCCGCGTCATCACCCCCGCCTGGCGCAGCGCCTGCGCCTCGACCCGTCGATCGCCCCGCCGGGACGCCGCCTGGGCGGTTCGCAGAGACTCGGTCAGCGCCGCCTCGTGCTTGCCCTGAAGGCGAAGGAGTTCGGCCCGAGCGAGCCCCAGCCCACCCGCACGGGAGTCGTCTTCGGCGGATCGAGCGAGGATCGCGTCGGCCTGGTCGAGCAGCTCCTGGCCCACCGTCGCGCGGCCCTGGAGGGCGGCGTGGTGGGCGCCCGCCAGCAGCGGGTCGAAGGCGGCGTCCCGACGGCCCGCTTCCAGCAGCAGCCGGCCCCGGCGCTCGGCGGTCCAGGCCCCCGGATTCACGGCCGCGATGGCGTCGGCGCAGGCACTGCAGCGCAGCCGCCAGCCCTTGCGCTCCCGGGCTCGCTCCTCTACCGCGTCGCGGGCGAGGCCGTGAGCGAACCGGAAGCCGGACTCCTCCTCGACGATCAGCCCGCGGGCGGCCAGCCGCCCCGGGAGGTGATGGGGGATCGCGAGCCCGGCTTCGACGCAGGCGCGCTGCCACTCGCGGAGGTCCACGAAACGGCCCAGCGACGCCGCCAACTCCAGCGCCTCCTGCTCGTCGCCCGTGGCCCCCTCCATCGCGGCCGCGACCTGCTCCAGACCCAGGCGGCGCAGGTCGGCCGGGAGCTTGACCGCGGCGCCGGTGGCGAGGGCGAACCCCTCGGGGGTGGGGACGAGGATGCCGCGGCGGACGAGGCCTCCGACGATCTGGATGGCGAAGTGGGGGCTCCCGTCGGACCGGGCCGCGATCCGCTCCGCGAGGTCGCCCCGAACCCGGAGCAGCTCTTCGATGAGGTGACGGACGTCCGCCGGACCGAGCCGGTCCAGCGCCACCGATTGCACCGCCCCCTCGAGCTCCAGGCTCTCCATGGCCATGGCAGCGGCGCCGTCGAGCAGGTCGTCGCGCACCGTTCCCACCACGAGGACGGCACCGGCGTGTTCGTCGGAACGGTTCAGGAGGGCCTCGACGACCGCGGCGGTCTCGGCGCCATGGTGAAGATCGTCGAGGAACAGGAGCAGCGGCCGGCGGGCCGCGAGGCGGGTCAAGAGGGTCGACGCGACGCCGATCGGGTCCCCTGCCACGGTGCTGCCGTCGCGGCCCGGCCGCAGCAGGGCAAGCACGGCGTTGACCGTCCCCTCCCCCGCCAGGCCGATGGTCTCCAGCCGTGCGGCGAGCCGGCGGGTGGCCTGGGCTTCGTCGAACCCTTCGGTGCGAAGCAGGCGCTCGAGGGCGGGGCCGAGTCCATGCCGCGGCCCACCCCGCTCCAGGTGGGTGACGGGGAGCACGAGCGCTCGCCCCGCCTCCGCGGCGAACTCGCACAGCCAGCGGGCCAGCTTGCTCTTGCCGATCCCCGGACCGCCCCGGAGCAGCACGACCTGCACGCCTCGACGGGAGCGGGCGGTCTGCAGGGCCCGGTGGAGGATCTTGCGCTCGGCCTCGCGGTCGACCAGGGCGACCTCGCGGAGCCCGAACAGACCGAGGCCGAGGGCCAGCGGCGGGGTCCGCCGGCTCAGCAGGGCGACGGGGGCCGTCGGGCGGAGGGTCGGCTCGTCGGGATCCCCCACCAGCCGGAGGGCCGCGGCGGCGGACGCGGCGGATCCGAACCGCTCCTCGATCCGCGGGCGGATCATCCGCGCGAGCCAGTCCTGGAACCGGTCGGGCACCTCGAATTGCGGCTCGAACGCGGGCAGCACCCCCGCCCGGTGCTGCTCCACCACCGCCGCCAGCGACTTGCCCCGGTAGGGCGGCCGGCCCGTGGCCATCGCCCACGCCAGGCACCCGACCGCGTACAGGTCGGTCCAGGGCCCGACGTCCACCTCCGGCCCGATCACCTGCTCGGCGGGCGCGTACGAGGGGGTTCCGTAGAAGGCGTCGCCTTCCTCTTCGATGTCGCGGTCGGCGCTCGGAAGCACCCGCGCGATGCCGAAGTCGGTCAGCCGGGCCGTTGCCTGGGATCCGGCCGACGGAGGCTCGAGGAGCACGTTCCCGGGCTTGAGGTCCCGGTGAAGCACCCCCCGCGCATGGGCATGGGCCAACGCGGCGAGCACATCCAGAAGCGCCTGATGCAGCTTCGGCCACCCGAGGGTCCCCCGGTGGCGGTTCAGGTCGCCGCCGGTGACCAACTCCATGACGAGGTAGGGCGTTCCGGGGGTGAGCCGACCGGCTGAGGAGGCCGCGGCCTCGACCGAAACGGTGCCCTGATCGAAGACGCGAACGATGTTGGGGTGGTCCAGGGTGGCGACGGCGCGGACTTCGCGCTCGACCATGCGAACTACGGCCGGATCAGCGGCGACCTCGGAGCGCAGGGTCTTGACCGCGGCGGCCTCCCCCGTCGGCACATGCCGAGCCTCCCAGACCAGTCCCATGCCCCCCCGACCGATGGGCCGGATCAGCTCGAACGAGCCGAGACGAGGGCGGGTCCCGCTCACCCGTCGGCGTGGACCTCGGCTTCGACCTCAGCTTGCACCGGAGGCGGCGCGTCCGGGTCGAAGCAGAGGATGCGCTTGCAGCTGTCGCAGGCATGCAGCGTGTCGAAGCGGCGGCACTCCTGGACCCACTTGGGGGACAGGGTGGTGCGGCACGTGGTGCACATGATCCCGTCCGCCCCGGTCAGCCCCGACGGCGGCTTGTAGAAGGGCATGTTCCAGCCGACCTTGTAGCGGCGGGCGACGTCGCCGCGGAGGTCGCCGAAGAGGGGCTCCCGCTCGGTCTCGAGCACGGAGCGGCGGGTCTCGATCTCGGCCTTCCGGCCGTTCCAGGCTTCCCGGCGCACCGCGAGCGCGACCTCGCCCGTGGCGATGGCGGTCACCTCGGTGTCACGCGACCAGGTGATCTTCTCGACGCTCTCCATCCCCTCGAGGGCGGACAGTTCCGCCTCATCCGCCTGCTCGCCCAGGTTGGCGATCTCCCGCTCGGTGGCGGCGATCTGCTCGGCGGTGACGAGGTTGGCGATGCGGTTCTGCGCCCGGGTGCGGCGCGTCTCGATGTTGGCCAACTCCCGCTCGAACGCCCCCGCCTCGCTGCGGGCGGCCTTGAGGGTGGTCTCCAAGCGGGCGTGTTCAGCCTTGTGGGCGGCGAGGGTGTCCGCGTCAGCGGTGATGGCCTGCGGTTCGTCCCGGAGCTCGCCATCGATGGCCCACACTTCGTGGTCGATGCGGTCCAGGGCGACGAGGCTGCGGCAGATGTCTTCGACGGTGCTCACGGCGGGCATGCTAATCGACCGCGGTCGAGCGCGCGCCCCGCCATTGAGCCTCACCTCGATCGAACCGTGCCACGGCGTCGTGGAACCCGGCCGGTACGCCGATGTCGAGCAGGTCTCCGCCCAGCGGGACCCCGGCCAGGAGACCGTCCCCCGCCAGCCCCCGAAGCAGCGTGAGAACGTCCCCGTCGAGCCGTCCTGCGGCCCGCTTCACGAACTCGGTGCCGCGCAGCTCCACGAGGCCCGTGTGCCAGGGCGCGGCGGCCTCCCCCGCGCCGCCGACGCCGGTGATGAAGCCGTCCTCGCCGAGTTCGACCCGGGCCGAGCCTCCCATCCGGGCGGCATGGGCCTCCGTCTTGCGAAACACCCCGTAGCAGGTGACGTCTTCGTCGTACTGCGCGGACGCGGAGAGCACCTGACGAAGGCCCGTCTGGTCGGGGAGGTGCACGAAGTCCGGGAACACGACGGCGGTTCGGTCGGTGTCGAGCACAGCGGCGGCCCGCGCCACGGCATCGAACACGCCCGCCGGGAACGGCTGCTCGACGAAGCGCACGGTCAGGGCCGCCAACGCCGGTCGGTCCAGGAGCGCCTCGGCGGCGGTGCGGATCGCCCGCTTGTTCGGGCTCGTCACGATGACGACGTCGGCAGCCCCCGCCGCGACCGCTTCGAGCAGGGGCGCCAGCAGCACCGGATCGCCCCCGAGCATCGCCAGCTCCTTGGCGGACTCGGTGATCACGCCCCTCAGACGCGTGCCGAGGCCGGCGGCGGGGATCACGACAGGCGGGACGGGCGGCATCGGCCCGCATTCTGACGGACTGTGGCACGCTTCGCCTCCGAGCCACTGGCAGGGCCCGTAGCTCAGTGGTCAGAGCAGCCGGCTCATAACCGGACGCGCCCTGGTTCAATCCCAGGCGGGCCCACCAGTTCAAGTCGTTGAAATCCCACGGGATTTGGGCTGGACTCCCAAGTCGGCGGGGCGTTGGTGCAAGGATCGAATCGGCACATAAAGAGGGCCCTGGCCCCTCGGTTCAGGCCGTCGCGATCCGCTCTGACCTTGGCATCCCGAGCTCCGACATCCGGTTCAGGATGTTGCAAGCCGTGAGGGCTTCGTTTCTCTGCGCCTTCTCGGCGGGATGATGACAGAGGCGCCACGCGCGCCTGCTGCTTCATAGACCTCGCGTGTGTCGTAGCCGCCGTCCGCGGTCAGCCGCCGAATCGGCGCCATGACCTGGTCCATGAGTCCGGGGAGCACCTCGGCGTCACCCATGCTGCGGTCCGTGAGTTCAGCGGCGAGAACATGTCCGGAGTCGTCCACCGCGATGTGCAGCTTCCTCCAACCACGCCTTCCCCGTTCTCCCCACTTCGCTGCCGCCCACTGGCCTTGGCCGACGATGCCGAGACCAGTGGCGTCCACGATGAGGTGCACGGGCTCGTTCGTCGGGGTCGTCTGAAGGTCAACTCGCAGGCCGGCTGCCCGCCTCGAGAGCGTCGTGTGGTCGGGCGCCCTCAGTTCCAGTCCCAGAGGCTTGAAGATGGAGCCGAGCAGGCCCTCGGTCTGGCGCCACGGCAGAGTGAAGAGCACACGCAGAGTCAACGCGGTCTCGATGGCCACGTCCGAGTAGCGTCGCTGCCCGCCCCGCAGTCCTTCTGCGCGCGGCTACCAGGCGGAGATCGCCTCCGTTGTGAACCAGATCGTCAGGTCACCCCGCCGAACGAGCGCCTTGTCGTACTCCGCCCAGTTGCGAACGCGATGGCGGGCCTTGTAGTTCGGATGGACCCTCGACCGGCTGTTCTTCGACATGGACGGCTCCGCGTGCTGATCATGAGACCGTGGGAACCTTGCACATCCGAGGGCGGGGGGGGGCTGAGCCCGAAGACCGATCCTTGCACCAACGCCCCTGCACGGCTGGATCGACGACTGGCCCGACGACGGCCCCAAGGGGCTCAGCTGGGGGTGCGTGGTGATGCACAACGAAGACATCTCGGCGATCTACGACGATGTGCCGATCGGGACGATGGTCGTGTTGTTCTGAGTCAGGGTCCGACCACGACCTCGTAGCTCGTCCCCGCCGGCGCCTGGACCAGCAGCGTGCCGTCCTCCAGCAGGTTCCATCGCGCTCCCGTGACCTCGATCGAGGGGTCGTCCCCGAGGTGGCGCAAAGGCACCCAGAACTCGCTAACCTCGTCCGTCGCGGCGCTGACCGTCGCGGTGAACAACCACCGGTCCAGGTCCCAGGCGAAGACGTCGAGGGAGCCCGCCACCGCCCGCGGCTGCGCCCGCACGACGTCGCTGGCCCACTCCGCCTCGGTGCCCGCGCCGTCGAACACGGAGAAGTCCTCGTCGTTCCAGAAGGTGTCCGACTGGCTCGCCTCCCACAGCGCTCCATGCGCGTGGTGCTGGTCCAGCAGATCGAACACGCGGTCCAGGTACTCGCCTTTGGCGGCGTTGCTGTTGGGGGCCCCGAACTCGCCGAGGATCACCGGCACGTCCCAGCGCTCGGCCGGCTCCAACGTCACGCCGATCTCCTCGCCGATGCGCTCGTGGTCGACCGTCTCGATGCCGAGGAAGATCGCCGCCTCATAGTAGTGCGGCGCGTAGACGTAGTCGGGCAGGTCCGGCTGGGCCAGGTCGTTCGGCTCGCCGAGGGCATCGCCGGCGCCCCCTCCGCCAAACACCACCGCACCGGGCGCCTCCTCCTGGATCGCCGCACCGACGCGCGCGAAGAAGGCGGGCAGCACCTCGGCCTCGAACTCGGCGCTGGGGATCGAGCCGCCCGAGGGCTCGTTGATGATCTCGAACCCGGCCACGGCGGGATGATCGGCAAACTCGGACGCCATCACGCGCCACATGGCGACGAGGTCGTCCTGCAGCCCGTCGGTGTTGTTCCAGAGCCGATCGAACGCCTGGTTCACCTCGCTGTCGGGGTCGAAGTACGGCAGCGACCAGCCCGGCACCCCGCAGTCGTAGTGGGGGTCTCCGTGGGGGATGTCGTCGCCGATGGCCCACAGGGGGAAGCCGTCGCCGCAGAACGGGGACGCGAACACGTCCTGGTGGAAGTCGACGATGACGCTCAGCCCCTCGGCGTCGGCGGCGTCCAGGAGCATGCGGTACTGGGCCAGGTAGGCGGCGTCGATCGTGCCGCGGGTCGGCGCCAGGGCTTCCCAGCTGAAGGTCAGGCGCACGAGGTTGGCGCCCAGCGTCGGGAGTCGAGCGAAGTACTCCGCCGCGCGGGCCGCCTCGTCTCCCGGCTCCGCTTCGAACGGCAGGAAAGGCGGCATCTTGGCGCGCCCGCCGGCGTTGAAGCCGCGGAGGATGACGGTCCGACCGAGCTCGTCTCGGAGCAGCGGCCCGTCCACCGTCAGCGCCCGGCTGGTGATCGCCGCCGGCTCCAGGCTCGGGTCCTCGCCCTCGGTGGGTGCGCAGCAGACGAGCACCAGGCAGAAGAGCAGGCTGGCCCTCATCGTCGGAACTCCGTCCACGCCTCGCGCGTGATCAGCCACCGCTCCGCGTGCGCCTCCCCGCTGTGGTGGGCCAGCTCCTCGGTGCCAAGCCACTGCGCCCCGGTCTTCTCCTTGATGCGCCGGGAGCCGGGGTTGTTGATCGCGTTGAGCACGAACAGCCGGGGCACGCCCCGCTCGAAGAACACCCAGTCCTGGAACGCCGTCACCGCCTCGGTCATCAGTCCGCGCCGCTGGAAGTCCGCGGCGATCCAGAAGCCGCGGTTGTCGGCGTCGTCCGAATCGTCGATGCGCCACTCCAGGATCCCGATCGCTTCGTCCCCGTGCTCCTTGAGCGTGATCGCCCAGAGCATCGCCCGCCCCGCGGCGACGGCGGGCTCCACGTAGGTGCGCAGCCAGACCTCGGCCCCGTCGTCCGGGTAGGGCCACGGCACCGCAGTGGTCATGTTCTGGATGATCCGCCAGTCGCCGAAGTAGCGCTGCACCGCCGGCGCGTCGTCGCGACGGACGGGCCGGAGCACCAGCCGTTCGGTCGTCAGGGTGGGCGCGTCGCTCACTTCCAGTAGGTGACCCACGTCTGGAGGTTGATGCTTCCGCCGAACGCCGGCTCGCTCCAGTTCGTGCTGTAGCTGAGCTCCGCGGTCTGGCCCGGCGTCACCTGGTCGGTGATGTCGAAGACCCACGGGTCGACCTGCTTGCCCGGGCACCACGAGCTCCGCTCGAACCACCAGGTGCCGTGCTGATTGGGCACCGTGCCGTTCCCAATCTGGTTCAGGCAGCCCTCGCGGTCCCCCATCGCGGGATGCTCCGCGACGTACTCGACCCCGCCCACGGTGAACGTGTGCTGGTGGTCGCAGAACTCGGCGCAGTTGTGCTCCGAGCTCATCCCATGGCCCGTCAGCGTCACCGACAGGTGCACCCGCGTCGCGTCCGACGGCACGTCGATCGTCATCGGCGGGTGGTCCTCGTTGTAGGTCTCGCCCCAGCCGCCGCCGGTCCACAGCGGCTCCATCGCGTACGGCTCGGCCCCCTTGCCGGTGTTGGCGAGGAGGAAGCGCACGGTGATGTAGTGGCCGCCGCGGGCGCCGTTGTACGAGAACCGGTGGGCGCCGCCGGCCTTGAGTCGGGGCAGCGCTTCGGAGGCGTCGACCAGCCAGCGGCCCTCGCGGTGGTAGGTCGTGATCCAGCGGGCGACGAGGTCGTCGCAGACCTCCGGGTCGTCCTCGCTGCAGAGGTGGAGGCGGTTGCCGGCGTCCCACGCGTCGCAGTTGCCGAACTCGCGCTGGTTGGGGTCGCAGACGTGCCGCAGGTCGACCAGCAGGGTGTCGAACCCGGCCATGGTGTCGGCATCGGGGAGGTCGACCCAGACGCGGTTCTTGCCCGTGGCGCGCACGTTCTCGTCGTAGAGCATGTACCGCGTGGTCCAGTCCTCGGCGTCGACGCGGTCCTGCAGGTCGGAGCGGTAGTTGTAGTAGAGGGCCTCGTGGGCGACGTAGGCGAGGTTCGCTTCCCAGGGCCAGGCGCCGGCGTTGTTGAGCGCGGGGCTGTAGCGGTTGACGTCGGCGAGCTGGCCGATGCCCCGGATCCGCTGGAATCGGTCGATGCCGAAGCCGGGGCCGCCGGCGTTCATCGCGTCATCGACCCAGCCGCTGAGGTCGTCGACGGACTCGGTGACCACATGCAGCCGCTCGGCCCACCAGTCCCCGTCCTCCCCCATCGCCTCGATCGCGGCGTCGACCCGATCGCTCATGCCGTCGACGAACCCGTCCGCGTCGAACTCGGACAAGAAGAAGTAGTGCACGTTCGTCGGGCCGGTCTCGATCAGCTGGATGAGGTCGTCCTCGGACTCCAGCAGCGGCGTGCTGTCCAACGGGGAGACATCCATGCTGTCGGAGATGAAGAGGTAGCTCTCGCAGCCGGTGAAGCGCTCGAGGAACCAGAACTGGCCGTTGGTGGTGTCGAAGGCGAAGTCGTCGGCGACGTCGCGACGGAGGTGGCCGAAGCCGCCCTCGGTGATGAAGGGGCGCTCGGTCCAGCCCATCTCGGAGCACCACGACGGGGGCACCGGTTCGGGCTCGGTCTCCCCGGTGGGCGTGCAGCCGACGGCCGCCAGCAGCGCGAACAAGACGATGACGGTCGAGCGCATGAATCCTCCGCGGGCCGGTACCCTGACGCGCATCGTAGCGACCCGCACCCGGAGCCGGCCCTGAACCTGCGACATCTCCTCTGTTTTGCCCTCCTCCTCGGTGCTTGCGGCCCCGAGCCCGAGCCCGGCGTCTGCGGCGACGAAGTGGTCGACGAGGGCGAAGCCTGCGACGACGGCAACCTCTGGGGAGGCGATGGATGCACCCACCTGTGCACCGCCGAAGCCGGCCCCGGCGAGTCCGAACCGAACGACGATATGGAGGACGCGCAGCCGCTCGACGGCGGTAGCGCCCATGGAGCTCTGACCCCGGGCGACCGCGACTGCTTCGCGATCGACGTGGACGAGGCGGGGGCCGTCCGGGCGTCGGTCAGCGCCGCCGACGGCGGGGCCTGCGACTTCGATCTGCTGTTGGAGCTGGTCGCCTCCGATGGCAGCCGCGCCACCTCGGCGCTGCCCGCCGCCGACGGGGACTGCCCCAGCATCGACCCCGACACCGACACCTGGGCCCGGTACCTGACCGAGGGAACGTACGCCGTCTGCGTCGAGCCGCTGCTGGACAGCACCGTCGCCTCGTACTCGGTGACGGCCTCGACGGCCGACAGCTGCACCGACCTGGAGCCGCTCGATCCGGACCCCAGCCAGGACCTCGAGGGCGACGGGATCGCGGATGTCTGCGATCCCGACGACGACAACGACGGGGTCGACGACGACGTCGACAACTGCCCCGAGGCCCCCAACGGCCCCGTTCAGCCCTTCGCCTGGAGCACGTCGGACGAAGGCTTCGTGCGGATCGGCCTGATCCTCGGCCCGTTCCTGACCGGCGTGACGCCGGCGGACTGCGAGCCGTCCCCGGACTCGTTCACCGGCGAGGACGACGCCGACGCCGCCCCCGCCCTCACGGACACCGTCGACGGCCTCCCCTGGTTCGCCCACCACAGCCTCCCCGGCGACTCCGCGGTGGTGAGCTTCACGAACTGGTTCTCCGACGCGGCCCCCCGCGAGGCCTACGCCTTCACCTGGGTCGAGTCCCCCGACGAGCGGGAGGCGTCGCTGGCGGTGGGCTCGGACGACGGCCACCGCATCTGGCTCAACGGCGTCGAGGTCGGCATGAACAGCGGCTGCCACGGCGTCGGCACGGACAACTTCATCTACCCCGTGACCCTGGAAGCGGGCTGGAACCGCCTGCTCGTGAAGGTCTACGACGGCGGCGGCGGCTGGGGCTGGATCGCGCGCTTCTACGAGACCGACGACGAGACTCCGATGGTCGATCTGGGCCTCAGCATCGGCGGCGCGGCCCCCTGGGAGGACGACCAGGGCGACGCCGACGGCGACGGGGTCGGCGACTTCTGCGACCTCGACCCCTAGGGCGTCGCGAGCACGTCTCCCCCGATGAGCAGCGACCGCATCGAAGGCTTCGACGTCGCGCGCGCGTTCGCCGTGCTCGGCATGGTCGTCGTCAACTTCAAGGTCGTGCTCGGGGTCAGCGACGGCGAGCCGTCCCTCCTGCACACCGCCGCCAGCCTCATCGACGGCAAGGCCGCCGCCACGTTCGTGGTGTTGGCCGGGGTCGGTGTCTCGCTGATGACCCGGACCCCCTGATCCGGGCCCTCGGCGCGGCCGTCGGGTTTACCGTGCTGTCCGTGCTCTTCGCCGACCGCTGGCGCCGCCGCTACGCCCGGGGCCTCCTGGAAGCCCTGATGCGCAAGGCCGCGGGAGGAACCGACTCGAGCGCCACGCCCGCGCCTCCGCCGCCCTCGATGCGCTGACCGACACCGAACTGCGCGACCGAATCGCCGCCGCCACTCCCCTGGGGGCCGGGATCGGGGGCCACCGCGTGCTCCTGGAGGTGGACGGGACCCCGGTCTTTGCGAAGCTCCTGGCCCTCACCGCGCTGGAGCGCCAGCCGGAACACGCCGGCTCGACGGCCAACCTCTACGACCTCCCCATGGCCTGCCACTATGGCGTCGCCTCGCCCGGGTTCGGCGCCTGGCGAGAGCTCGAAGCCAACCGCATCGTCACCGACCGCGCGCTCGCCGGCCGCACCGCCGCCTTCCCCCTCCTGCTCCACGGACGCGCGCTCGACCTCCCCTCCGGGCCCCTCGCCGATGAGCTCGCCGACATCGACGCGTTCGTCGCGCTTTGGCACGGCTCGCCCGCGGTCCGGCGCCGGGTCGAAGCCCTCGCCGAGGCGCCCGCCTCCCTCGTCCTCTGCTTCGAGTACAGGCCCACGCCGCTGGAGCGCTGGCTGCAGGAGCGCATCGAAGCGGGCGACGCAGACGCCGCGATCACCCAGGTCGATCGGCAGCTCCGCGCCGCGTTCGGCCTCCTCGGCGACGTCGGCCTCTTCCACTTCGACGCCCACTTCGGGAACCTCCTGATCGACGACGGAGAGCTCCTCATCGCCGACCTCGGCCTCGCGACGTCGCGGACGTTCGCCCTGTCGCCCGCCGAGTCCGCGTTCCTGGACGCCAACCGCACCCATGACGTCGCCCACGTCCTCACCCGGCTCGTGGATTGGGTGGTCTCCCGGTTCACCGACGCCGTCCACTGGCACCCCCGCAACGAGCTCATCCGGGCCTGCGCCGACGGGGCTCCCCTCCCCGCTTCGCTCCCCCCGGGGGCGGCGACCCTGGTGCGGCGGTACGCCGGCGTCGCGGTGCTGCTCAACGACTTCTACTTCCAACTCCACGGGCACGATCCGACGGCGCAGTACCCCACCGAAGCGGTCGGCCGCGCGTGCGCCCACGCGGGACTGCCCACGCGCTGAGGGCGAGGCCGATGGTAAGAGGTCGCCCCGGAGGGTTCCCATGTCGCTGCTGATCCGTTTTCGCCTGCTCGCCATCCTGCTCGCCCTGTCGATGGGCTTCGCCCTCACCGGCTGCCCCGACGACGACGACGACAGCGTCAGCGACGACGACGACGCCACCGACGACGACGACGCCACCGACGACGACGACAGCGGCGACGACGACGATGTGACGGACGACGATGACGCCACCGACGACGACGACGCCAGCCCCGTGGACGAAGACGGCGACGGCGACCCGGTCGAGACCGACTGCGACGACACCGACGCGGCCCTGAACACCCTCGACCTCGACGACGACGGCTTCAGCACCTGCGACGACCCGGCCGACTGCGCGGACGACGACGCGGACCGCTTCCCCGGCAACGACGAGCTCTGCGACGGCGTCATCGACAGCAACTGCGACGGCCTCGACGACGAGTTCGAGGCCGATGGCGATGGCGACGGCGAGTCCGTCTGCGATGGCGACTGCAACGACGCCGACGACGCCCTCAACAACGCCGACGACGACGCCGACGGCCACACCACCTGCGCCGGCGACTGCGACGACGACGACGACGCCAACTTCCCGCTCAACCCCGAGGTCTGCGACGGCGGCGACAACAACTGCGACGGCAACGTCGACGACATCGACGTCGACCTCGACGGCGTCACCCTCTGCGACGGGGACTGCGACGACAACGAAGACGCCGCCTTCCCCGGGAACCCGGAGATCTGCGACGCCGGCATCGACAACGACTGCGACGCCACCACCGACGAGAACGTGGATGCCGACACCGACGGCCAGACGGTGTGCGAAGGCGACTGCGACGACGACGACATCGCCAACTTCACCGGCAACGCCGAGGCCTGTGACGGCTCCGACAACGACTGCGACGCCACCACGTCGTTCGAGTCGGTGCTGTTCGACACGGGCGAGGCGTTTGTCTCCGAGGAGCCCAGCCAGGGTCCCGATCGCTGGCGCGGCAACGCCTACCGGGTCGACGCCGACATCACCCTCGCCTCGTTCACCCAGCAGCTTCAGATCGCCGCGGGCGAGTCCCTGATCTGGACCATCTACGAGAGCACCACCGCGCCGGATGTCGGCTACGCGATGATCACCAGCGTCACGACCACGGTCGGAGCCGCCGACGGCGCCGTGATGACGTACCACGACTCCGGTCCGCTCGACGTCGTGCTGACGGCGGGCCGCTACTACGTGCTCGGCGTCTACTGGGCGGCCGACGCCATCTACTCCGGCAACGAGACCGTCCACACCATCATCCCGACCCCGTTCGGCGCGCACACCGCGGGCATGCAGGCCAGCGGCTTCGGCGGCGTGCCCCAGGGCATCGACATCGACGAGTCCAGCAAGACCTTCTACCCGCAGGTCGTGACCGTCGCGTCCGAGGGCGACTTCGACGGTGACGGCGCGCTCGCTTGCGACGACGACTGCAACGACGGCCAGATCGACACCTTCGTCGGCGGCTCCGAGATCCTGTGCGACGGTCAGGACAACGACTGCTCCGCCGCCACCCCCGACTGCGACGGCGGCCTCATCGTCAACGAGATCTTCGCCAACGCGTTCGGCTCGGACTCCGACAAGGAGTGGTTTGAGGTGCTCAACGTCAGCGGCGTCGACATCGACCTGAGCAACTTCCTCATCCGCGACCTCGACAGCGACGACCTCTGGCTCGGCACTTCCGTGGTCGTGCCCGCGGGCGGCTACGTCGTCTTCGGCGAGACCGACGACACGACGCTCAACGGCGGCGTCACCGTGGACGTGCCCTACGGCGGCGAGATCAACCTGAGCAACGGCAACGACGAGATCGACCTCATCTCCCCCACCGGCGAATCGGTCGATCTGGTCGCCTACGACGACGAGGCCGCCGACTGGCCGCTGCAGGACGGCGCCGCCGCCAACCTCAGCCCGGGCGCGCAGTCCGCCGGCGAGAACGACAGCGCGGAGAACTGGTGCATCTCGTTCGCCGGCCCGTTCGGCCCCGGCGCGGGGGTCGGAAGCCCCGGCGCCGCCAACGTCGGCTGCTCCGTGGCCAACTCGGGCACCGGCCCCGGCGACCTGGTCATCACCGAGATCATGGAGGACCCCTCCGGCAACGAGAACCTGACCGAGTGGTTCGAGGTCTTCAACGCCACCGCAGCCGACATCGACCTGCAGGGCTGGACGATCTCCGACGCCGGAACCGACTCGTTCGTCGTGCCGATCAGCGTCGTGGCGCCCGCGGGCGGCTACCTCGTGCTCGGGCGCGAGACGGACACCGCGCTCAACGGCGGCGCCCCCGTCGACTACGAGTACCAGTCGGCGCTGACCCTCGGAAACGGCGACGACGAGATCTACCTGACCAACCCCGAGGACGGCCTCGTAGACGGCGTCGAGTACGAGTCCGGTTCGGACTGGCCGAACCCCTCGGGCAACAGCCGCCAGGTCGACGGAGACAGCGTGCACGCCGACCTCAACGACATCGGCCTGGTCTGGTGCGAGTCCTTCGGCGCCCCCTTCGGGAGCCTCGGCGACGCCGGCTCGCCGGGGGCCGCCAACGACTCCTGCGGGGCGCTCGCGTGCGGCGAGGATCCCTTCGAGGAGTACGTGCTCAGCTCCGCCCACCCGACCTTCGTGCCGCCCAGCGGCGTCAGCGGCTGCACCTCGGCCGGAACGCCGGCCCGCTACGAGCGATGGGAGTGGCCGCTCATCGGCGCCGCCCCCCACGATCTGGTCGCCGACCTGTGCGACGCCTCGGACTTCGACACCGTCATTTCGCTGTACCAGGCGCCCGACGGAGGCCGCTTCCCGTTCGACGAGGCGGCCCCCTGCACCAACCTCGTCGGGTTCATCGACGACGACGCAGTCAACTGCGAAGACGGCACCGCCGCCCTCGCCGCGAGCGGCCTCGTGGTCGGCTTCGTCGACATCATCGTGAGCAACGCCGAGCCGGTGGTCGACGGCGACAACGACGAGTACGACGTCGTCTTCAGCAGCACCACCGCCGCCTGCGCGGCCGACTGGGCGACGTTCGACTAGGCGGTGCCCTTGACGCAATCCTGACAACGCCTAACGTCGTCGGATGACCCGACCCAGCGCGATCGCGACAACCCTCGCCTTGACGGTCTGCCTGACCTCGACGAGCGCTCTGGCCGCCGCCTCCCTGATCTCGGGGCTGGGCGGCACCTACGGCTTCGGCGAGGACACGCTCTACGTCAACGACGACGACTACTCCACGGCCATCTCGGTGAGCTCCGCGTTCCCCGACGGGCTGAACTACTACGGCACGACCCAGTCGACGATCTACGTCAACAACAACGGCAACATCACGTTCGCCGGCGGCGTCTACAACTACACCCCGATCCCGTTCCCGGTCAGCGCCCAGCCGATGATCGCCCCGTACTGGGGTGACGTGGACACCCGCGGCTCGCAGCTGGGGCCGGGCTGGAACCGCGTCTACTGGGACATCGACACCCCCGGCGGCACGTTCACTGCGACGTACTTCAACGTCGGCTACTACTCGTCGGCGACGAACAAGCTGAACTCGTTCCAGGTGCGCCTGACGGACCGTTCGGCCGACTTCGACCCCGGCGATTTCGACATCCAGTTCCGCTACAACAAGTGCGAGTGGACCACCGGCAACGCCTCCGGCGGCAGCAACGGCCTCGGCGGCACGGAGGCCCAGATGGGCTTCGACGCCGGCAACAGCGTCGACTACTGGTCGCACCCGGACTCGCAGACCCCGGCCATCCTGAACCTCTGCAACACCACCAACGTCGGCGAGATCGGCGTCTGGGAGTTCGAGGTCCGCAACGGCAGCCTGTACGAGTGCGGCAACGGCCTCGTCGAGGGGCCTGAGCTGTGCGACGACGGCAACCTCATCCAGTACGACGGCTGCTTCGACTGCGAGATCGAGGTCGACGCCGACGGCGACGGCTTCTACGAGGGCGAGGACTGCGACGACGCGGACGCCAACAACTTCCCCGGCAACATCGAGGTCTGCGACGGGCAGGACAACGACTGCAACGGGCTCGCCGACTTCGCCGGCGGTGAGGACGACTTCGACGGCGACGGCTTCATGGAGTGCGACGACTGCGACGACGCGGACGCCTCCAACTTCCCCGGCAACGTCGAGGTCTGCGACGGCTTCGACAACGACTGCAACGGCTTCGCCGACTTCGCTGGAGGCGAAGCCGACTTCGACGGCGACGGCTGGTTCGAGTGCGACGACTGCGACGACGACGACGCCAACAACTTCCCCGGCAACCTGGAGATCTGCGACTTCCAGGACAACGACTGCGACGCGTCCACGGACGAGGAGCTGGACCTGGATGGCGACGGCTTCACGCTGTGCCGCGGCGACTGCGACGAGAGCAACCCGCTGGTCAACGAGGGCATGCCGGAGATCTGCAACGGCATCGACGACGACTGCGATCCGCTGACCATCGAGGACGTCGACACCGACCTGGACGGCTTCACCGGCTGCGAGGGCGACTGCGACGTGGTCGACCCCAACACGTACCCGGGGGCCGTCGAGATCTGCGACGGCAACGACAACGACTGCGACGAGCTCATCCCCGAGGAGGAGGTCGACGAGGACGGCGACGACTGGCTGCTGTGCGAGGACGACTGCGACGACGCCAACCCCAACATCTTCCCCGGCGCCCCCGAAGCCTGTGACGGGCTCGACAACGACTGCGACGGGCTGATCGACAACGGGCTGGACGATCTGGACGGCGACGGCTGGACCGAGTGCGACGGCGACTGCGACGACGAGGTTGCTGACACCTACCCCGACGCCGAGGAGATCTGCGACGGCCTCGACAACAACTGCGACGACTACCTCGACCTGACCGAGCTGGACTCCGACGAGGACGGCTTCATGCCGTGCGAGGGCGACTGCAACGACCACCAGGTCACGGCCAACCCGGACCACCCCGAGGACACCGTGGAGCTGTGCGAGGACGAGCTCGACAACGACTGCGACGAGCTCTTCGACGCCGAAGACCCCGACTGCGAGGACCCGGACAGCGGGATCGGCGACGACGACGACGATGACGACGACGGCAGCAACCGCCGCGCCAACGACTGCACCTGCGATTCAGCGGCCGGTGCCGCGCCCCTGTCGATGGCCTGGCTGACCGCCCTGGCCCTCGGGTTCACCTCGACCCGACGCCGCCGCCGGCGTTAGTCAGCCCTGGGCGTTCAAGTCCTCGCGCTCAACCCCGTCGAAGCCGAGGATGTAGTCCGCCCCAAACGCCATCGCCGGGGTCTGGTACCCCGCCTTGGCTTCCCCCGCCACGCAGCGCTTGGCGATGTCCCAGCCGGTCAGCGCGGTCAGCGTGTAGCCCTCGGGCACGCGCAGGCGCGTCTCCACCACGTCGTCGCCGACGCGAGCCTCGCCCCAGATCATCGTGAAGGACCTGGCGCGCACCTCGTCCGACGGCCCCGCGGGGGCGTTCGCGATCCGCTTGCGGGCCCGCTTCTTGACGAACTCGGAGCGCAGCACGCCCCCGAAGTAGCCGCCGATGCGGGCGCCGCGGACGGCGCCTGAGGAGACGCCCGTGTAGATGTCGATGTTCGGGATCCCGGTCGAGGTGTAGGCGGTGGAGATGTCGCCCCAGGGGATGCCCAGACAGGGCGTCGGTCCCCGGCCGAAGTCGACCTGCTTGCAGAGCTTCCCGAACCGCACCGGCGTCAGCTTGCCGTCCTTGCGGATCCAGTTGGGCTCGCCCAGCCCCTCGGTCATGGTCATCGCGGTGCCGTGCGAGACGCCGCCCCCGACGCTCTTGAACGCCATGGTGAGGTGCGTCGCGTCGGGCAGCCGCTCCTTGAGGTGGTTGGCGAGGCAGTCGGTGGGCACGACGTCGAAGCCGACCCCCGGCATCACCATCACGCCGGCGTGCAACGCCGCCTGGTTCTGCCGCGCGCAGGCCTCGAAGATCCCCGCCTCCCCCGTGATGTCGAGGTAGTGGGTCCTGGTGCGCAGGCACGCCTCCACCATCGGCTGGCTGGTGTGGATGAAGGGCCCGGCGCAGTGCAGGACCACGTCGATCCCCTCGAGGCCGGCGTCCAGCGCGTCGGGGTCATCCAGGGCGAACACGCGGTGCTCGAGCCCCAGGTCTTCGGCGTGCGCGCGGACCTTGTCGGCGTTGCGTCCGGCGAGGATCGGCTTCTGCCCTTCGGCCGCGGCGAGGCGGGCGATCAGCCGACCTGTGTAGCCATAGCTGCCATAAAGCAAACACTTGTGCATCTCAACAACTCCTCAACAAGTCCGTGGTGAAACCACTGCGCACGGTTCGGGGACTGGAGAATTTCGGATGTCGCAGCGTACGCCCTTGGCGATCCTCGCGTTGATCGCCTTGCTCTTGCAGAGCGGCTGCTACCTCATCACTCCGGTGCGCCGCAGCAGTGGGGGCGGCGACGACGATGATCAAGCCTCGAACGACGACGACGCGGACGACGACGACGCGGTCGACGACGACGACGCCTCGGGCGACGACGACGATGATGACGACGACGACTCCATCCCCGACGGCGACGACGACGACGACACCCCGCCCCCGGGCGACGACGACGACGACACGCCCCCGGCCTCGAGCGGCCCGCTGTGCGACATCGCCGACGAGTTCGAGTGCGGCGTCAGCAACTCCGGCCTCAACTCGGGCTCGAGCATCGAGGACACCTGGGCGCAGTGCGTCGACTACGGCGCGGGCTACACCGGCGGCGAGTCGGTGTTCGAGTGGCAGGCCGCCAGCTCCGGCAGCGTCACGGTCAACCTGAACTGGTCTGACTCCGGCGCCGACCTGGACCTCTTCGTCCTGAGCTCCTGCGAGTCCAGCAACACGTGCCTGGGCGAGTCCAGCAGCACGAACGTGGGCGAGTCGGTGACCGTCAACGTGTCCGCGGGCGACTGGTACTACATCGTGGTCGACGGCTGGGACAGCAGCTCGACGTCGTTCACCCTGACGACGAACGAGGACTGCTCCGGCGGCCCCGTCGGCGATGACGACGACGACGACGATGACGACGACGCGACCCCGTCCGGCGACGAGTACGGCCCGCCGAACGACTGGTTCCACACCACGACCCTGCCGCCGGGCCTGTCCGGCACCGGCTGGAACAACGGCCAGACCCCGCCGAACTTCTCGTTCGTGGACCAGAACGGCGACCAGGTCGAGCTCTATCAGTTCTACGGCAAGGTCATCATGTTGGACGTCTTCGCCGAGTGGTGCGGCCCCTGCAACGACATGGCCCCCGAGGGCGAGAGCATCTGGAACAGCCACCCCGACATCGTCGTGCTCGCGGTGATGGAGGAGAACTCCTGGGGCGGCACCGCCGGCTCCACGGACGCGGCGCGGTGGGAGTCCACCCACAACCTGAGCCACCCGATCATGGGCGACACGTCGCAGTCGCTGCTCCCCCAGATCTCCGCCTACCCCAGCTTCTGGGCCATCGATCGCACGATGACGATCGCGGACGCGGACTTCTGGCCCAGCCAGAGCTACCTGAACTCGCTGCTGTAGCCCCCGCAGCGAACTGCCCGGCCGCCGGGCCCAGCCCTTGCTAGCCTGCGGCCTCGTGCGACGACTTCTCCTCCTCAGCGTCTTCCTGCTGACCGCCTGCAGCGGCCCCGGTCCCGAACCCGAGCCCGATCCCACCCCGGGCGAGGCGTGCATCACCGAGGGCATCACCGAGTGCTCCGACAACGTGCACCGCACCTGCACCGAGGGTGAGTGGGTCATCAACGAGGTCTGCGCCTCCCCGCTGCCCCAGTGCAGCGTGTCGATCGGCTGCACCGAGTGTGGCGCGGGGCAGGAGTACTGCGTCGACAACTCCGTCTTCCAGTGCAACGGCGACGGCACCGACTGGACCGAGATCGAGGACTGCGGCGACTCCTCCTGCCGCTGGGGCGACTGCTACGACCTGTGCAGCGTGGCCGCGGAGACGGGCTCGTACCTGGGCTGCGAGTTCCTCGCGGTGCCCACCGCCAACAGCCTGCTGATGGGCTTCGACGACGACTTCGCGGTGGTCGTGGGCAACCCGGACGAGGAGCGCTCGGCGGAGATTTCGATCGTGCAGGGCGGCGAGGTCATCACCACCTCGGTGCTCCCCGCGCAGGGCACCCGCGCCTACACGCTGCCCTACGTGCAGGACCTCAAGACGACGACCGCGTCGCTGGTGGCGCCCGCCTCGGCGTACGAGATCCTGTCCTCGATTCCGGTGGTCGCGTACCAGTACAACCCGCTGAACTTCGAGAACAACGGCACCTTCTCGTACACCAACGACGCCAGCCTCCTGCTCCCCGTCCCCGCGCTGGGGCAGACCCACCTCGTCTCCACCTGGCCGAGCTTCGGGATCATCGAGGCCAACGCCTGGACGTGGAGCCCCGGCTTCGTCGCGGTCACCGCGCCGGAGGACGACACCCAGGTCACCATCACGGCGTCGTCGTACACCCTCGGCGGGCTCAGCATCGCGGCGATGGATCCGGGCAGCGCCCAGACCGTGACGCTGAACCGCGGCGACGTGCTGCAGGTCTTCAGCGAGCGGGGCAACCAGACGTGCTCGGCGGTCGGCGGGGTCCAGGGCGACGCCGTCATCCAGGACCTCAGCTTCCCCGTCTGCCTGAACACCGAGCGCGGCGACCTGACCGGCAGCTGGGTGGAGTCGAACAAGCCGGTGGCGGTGTTCGCGGGCCACGACTGCACCTTCATGCCGTTCGACCGCTGGGCCTGCGACCACCTCGAGGAGTCGATGCTCCCGCTCGAGGTGTGGGGCACCGACGCGGTGGTCACCGCGCCGACGATGCCGGGCGGCAACGGGCTCGCCCCGAGCCTCGTCCGCGTGATCGCGCAGCAGGACGGCACGATGCTGAGCTTCACGCCGCCGATCCACGAGCCGGTGGAGGCGGGTCCCTACACGCCGGTCGAGCTGCGGGTGGGCGAGGACGTGATGATCTCGGCGGACACGCCGATCCTGGTGATGCAGTTCCTCCTCGGCGAGCAGGAGCTGGGCACGTTCGCGGGCGACCCCGCGATGGGCACGATGCCGCCGACCAACCACTGGCGCAGCAGCTACGACTTCCTCGTGCCGGACACCTACGAGGCGGACTACATCAACATCGTCGCCCGCTTCGGCGCCAACGTGTACCTGGACGGCTCCGAGATCCTGGACTGGCTCGTGCTCGAGGACACCCCCTACAAGGTCCACCGCGCCGCCGTCGGCCGCGGGCCGCACAACGTCTTCAGCGACGGCGCCTCGCCGTTCGGCCTCACCGCCTACGGATACGCGAGCTACACATCGTACCTGTACCCCGGGGGCCTGGATCTGACGCACAACCCGCAGCTCTGAGCCGCGCGGTTCGGCGTTGGTGCATGGCTCGGCGTCTTGACCTGATGGGCCTGCTCGGCCCACGGTGCTCCTCGAGGATCAGCCTCCGGAGACGACCAAGATGGCCGCGCGTACGAAGAGCAAGGTGACACTGAAGTACAAGACGAAGTACCG
>JAAESI010000327.1 GCA_024229515.1 Pseudomonadota bacterium
ATCGCACGCGCCCGCGCCCGTCACCAGCGGGGAGTCGGAGGGCCCGCCGTCCGTCGATCCCGAACCGATCCACTTCGTCGAGGACCCCGAACTGGACGGCCTCCGGGTCCGCCTGAGCGACGCGGACGCGCCTCCGGACGGGCCCGGCCACTCCAAGCTCGCCGAGTCCTACCCCCTGACCGACGCCGCGGCCACCCGGCTGCTGGGCCGGCTTCCGGACCTCCCCGGCGAAGAGGGCGTCGACTTCGCGATGCGCGCCTCGTCCATCCCGGCTCCCCGCCCGGGCAATGAGGTCGACGTCCCCTTCCCCCCCGATCCGTCCGACCTGCTGCCGCCCGCCGCCGATCCCGGCCCCCTGAAGGTGCTCCGCCACAGCCCCGACGGCGAGGTCCCCATCGCCGGACAGCTGAGCGTGACGTTCAACCAGCCGATGGTCGCGATCACGTCGCACGACGAGAACAGCCAGGTGCGGCCGGTGCAGCTGGATCCCCTGCCGGAGTCCGGGACGTGGCGCTGGATCGGGGCGTTGGTGCATGGCTCGGCGTCTTGACCTGATGGGCCTGCTCGGCCCACGGTGCTCCTCGAGGATCAGCCTCCGGAGACGACCAAGATGGCCGCGCGTACGAAGAGCAAGGTGACACTGAAGTACAAGACGAAGTACCG
>JAAESI010000328.1 GCA_024229515.1 Pseudomonadota bacterium
CGGTACTTCGTCTTGAACTTCAGCGTCACCTTGCTCTTCGTGCGTGCGGCCATCTTGGTCGTCTCCGGAGGCTGATCCTCGAGGAGCACCGTGGGCCGAGCAGGCCCATCAGGTCAAGACGCCGAGCCATGCACCAACGCCACCGGCTTGGGGTAGCCGTTGTTCCTGCGCCGGTCGCGGGGCGGACGTTTCCGGGGCATCTGGCGGTTCCTCGAACAGGTGCATTTGCAAACGGTTATTGCAAACGATCCGAGGTCGCAGGCTATCAGTCACACGAAGGGAAGTGTTCTACGAACTTCACCTTGTAGTCGGGGAAGTGCTCCACGATCTGCACCTCGTAGTCGGGGAAGTGCTCGACCATCTTCCACTCACCGGGGTCGTCGGGGAAGTGCTCGACCACCTTCACCTTGATGTCGGGGAAGTGCTCGACCACCTGGACTTTCACGTCCGGGAAGTGCTCGACGTATTTGATCTTGCCGAAGAGGGCGCACTTGTCGGGCTTGCCCTTGTCGCCCGCCTGGGCGCACGCGGCGAGCTCCAGGCCGAAGGCATCGGCTTTGCTCAGCTCTTCCGCGGGGCGGGGGCTGAGGACGAGCGTCGCGGCGGCGACGCTGAGGGCAACGAGCAATCGGGTCATCGAAGGAATCCTCCCACACCGTTTGACGTGCGGGTCCACTGCAATAGTCGACCGCCGCTCGGTATGGGAGGTTCCCGTGCCGATTCCCGACGGATTCAGGCGCGCAGCGCTGCCTCGATCGACTTCAGCAGCTTGGTGCACTCGGACGCATCCAGGCGCGCCGCGGCGGCTTCCAATTCGGCGGCCGCGGCAGACACCTCGGGGAAGCCGTAGCTGTCCCCCGACCCCTTGAGGCGGTGTGCGCCCGCGCGAAGAGCGCCCCACTCGTCCAGCCCCGGCGCTGCTATCAGCAAGCTCTTGAGGTCAGCGGCCGCTTCCAGTCCACGCTTGCTGTACCCGGCCCGCTCGGCCGCCAGGAACGTGTCCATGGTGGCGTCCGCGTCGCTGTCGGCGGTCGGCGGCTTGTCCGCGCCCGAGTCCAGGCGGCCTTCGCGGCGGGCGGCGCGGTCGGCGGCGAGGCCCACGCGCTGGGCGATGCGCCAGAGGGACTTGCGGGGAAGGCCGGAAGCGCGCGCGGCTTCGGCGACGTTGCCGTCGGCGGCGGCGAGGGCGGCGCCCACGTACGCCCGCTCGAAGTCGGCTACGACCTCGGCCCGCGCTTCGCCAAAGTCGCGCCCGAGCAGGTGCGCAGGCCACTGGATGCCCCCTGGGCCGGCCTCGCCCTCGAGCCCCAGGTCGCCGGGCGTGATCAGGGGACCCCCGGCGTACACGACGGCTCGACGGACGGTGTTCTGAAGCTGGCGCACGTTCCCCGGCCAGGGCTGCACCATCAACGCCCGCCTGGCTCCGCGCTCGAAGCCCTTGAGCTCGCGGCCGGCGTGCAGCGCCGACTCGCGGAGGCAGCCGCCATGTCCGTCGAATCGGGTGGGTGCGCGGGGTGGCGCGAGGGTTGCTCCGTTGAAGGGGCGTCCCCTTGTCCGGAGTCCTGATGTCTCGATTGCTCTTCGTCTTGTCCCTGCTCGTCGTCTCGATCGTCCCCACCGACGGTCACGCGGCGACCGTGCACGTCTCCCCCGACGCTCCCATCGGAGCGATCGGTCGGGCCGTGGCCGCCGCAGTGGCAGGCGACCGGATCGTGCTGGGGGAGACCTTCCGCGAGGCCGTGGTGCTCGATCGCGGCGTGACCGTGGAGGGCGCGCCCGGACTTGGCACGACCGTCGAGGCCCCGGAGGCGTGGTCGCTGGAGGCGCGAGGCGCGCGCCTGGAGGGGATCCGCTTCGTCGGCCTCGGCTCGAGCACGGTGGGCGTGCGGGCGAACGCCCCCTTCGAGGTCGACGGCTGCTCCTTCTCCGGCTTCGGCACCGCCGTGGCGGCTCATGGCGTCTACGGCAGCGCGTCGATCACCGGCAGCCTGCTGGAGGACAACGGGGTCGGCGTGGCCCTGCTGGGGTCGGGCCACAGCTCGTACATCCTGGTGCAGGGCAACGAGATCCGCGGCGCCCGCGGGATCGTCGGAATCTACGCGCGCGACACCCGCTGGCGGGGCCTCGACAACGACATCGCAGTCGCGCTCGTGGGGGTCTGGCACCGCCTGCCGGCGCACCGCAAGCTGGCCGTCAGCTACGTCCGGGGCAACGAGATCTCCGGCTCCTGGTTCGGCGTGCTGGCGGAGGACGTGGACCGCTGGGAGCTGCGCGTGCTCGAGAACGACATCGACGCCTGGCAGCCCCAGATCGGTGTACCCGAAGCCGACTTCGTTCGGCCCGAGCCGGCGGTGGAGGCGTTCGCGAGCCGGTAGCGGCCCTGCCCGAACTCGGAGGTCCGTCCTGTACTAACGTGCCCGAATGCGACGACTCGCTACGCTCCTGCTCGCGCCCCTGACGCTGATTCTCACCTCCTGCCCCGAAGCGCGTCCCCCGGTCGACCAGACCCAGGCCAACGCCATCGCCAAGTCGGCGTTCGACGGCGAGTGGTACTTCCAGCGCACCGTCACCGACACTCCCTACGAGACGGAGTTCACCTTCGTCGGCGACCAGGGCGAGCTCGAGCGGATCGAGTGGCGGATCGAGGAGAACCTGCTCCTCGCGGTCCGCAGCTACGTCCGCTACGACGGCACCGAGGAGCACGACGACGGCGACGGCCAGAACGAAGGCCAGCCGATCGCGGCGTGGCCCATCGTCGAGCACTTCGACATCCGGCGTGACTACAACTCAGTCACCGGCGAGGAGTACAACGTCATCGTCGAGAACAGCTCCGACCGGCAGTGGTTCGAGCGCGACTTCATCCGCGTCGACTGGACGTCCCAGAGCATCACCAACTGGAACTTCTACGCGCCCAACGCGGTGACGCTGGAGGCGATGAACATCGCCGTGACGGACCCCAACCACCCGGACGCGCCGGTGGTCGAGGACGGCTACATCGAGATCACGTCGTCGTTCCTGGCGGCCCCGGCGGTGGAGACGGACGAGTACTGGGGCGACATCCCGCTGTGCTGGTACTTCTTCGTGTTCGACGACTGCACCGCCGCAGAGGTCCAGGTCCGCAACAGCTTCATGCGCATCGGCGACCGCGACTACGAGGCGGCCGAGTGGAACGGTTCGGAGATGGAGCTGTTCGGCTACTTCGACGTCAGCCGGTTCAGCTACGACGAGAACTACGGCCCGACCAACGAAGGCCGCACGCGGCTCCAGTCCCGCTACAACATCTGGACCAACACCCACGACGATCGCGCCTGCGCGGCGGACGAGGACTGCCAGGACCTGGACGAGGACGGCGAACTGCTGTCGGATGCCGGCTGGCAGTGCGACGAGCTCGACGGCCGCTGCACCCGCCCGTACCGCGACCGCGGCGTGCGCCGGGTCACCTACTACGGCAGCCCCGGCCTGGACCCGCGCCTGGCGGCCGTGTCCGAGGAGGTCATCGGGCAGTGGAACGAGCCGATGACGGACACGATCAACGCGCTCCGCTTCCACGAGTGCCTGGACGACGGCTTCAGCGAGGACGACTGCGAGGCGGAGATCGACGCCACGGTGGAGGTCTTCGGATGGTGCCCGAACAACCCCGTGATCGAGGGCGATCCCGCGTACTGCGGCAACGTCGGGTTCGCGCCGAGGCTCGGCGACATCCGCTACAACTTCCTGTGGTCGGCCGAGAACCCCGGCCTCGGCAACCCGTTCGGTTTCGGCCCCGCGCAGCTGGACCCGCTGACCGGCGAGATCATCTCGTCGGCCGCCATCACCTACACCGCGGAGGTGACCAGCTACGCGGCGTGGGCGCGCGACGTCATCCAGCTGCTCAACGGCGAGCTCGACGAGCAGGACTTCATCGACGGTGAGAACGTGGCCGACTGGGTCGCCCGCAGCGAAGCGGCGCTGACCGATCCCAAGGTCTACACGCAGGACGAGGTCGAGGCGCTGACCGCCAAGGTGCAGCTGCGGCACAAGGGCTCACTGCCCAACCTGGCGCCCCCGTCCCGCGACAAAGCAACGATGATCGAGGCCCGCCAGCAGGCCCGCGAAGTGCTCGCGTCCCACCCCGCCGTCAACGGCGACCTGGCGATGGGGCCGGCCCGCCTGGACGCGCTCACGGGCACGCCCATCGAGTCGCTCCTGGTGAACGACGAGATGATGCTCGCCGGCGCGACGCTGCCCGGTTCGGAGCTGACCGAGGAGACCCTGGACCGCGTCTCGCCGCTTCGGCGCGTGCGCGACCAGCGGCTGCGGGCGGCGTGGCGGGCGCGCATGGAGCGCAACGCCTCGGGCCCCCGGTGCGCGTACTGGCGTGAGTTCGTGGACCCGTCGGTGGAAGGCTTCGCGGCCGACTACGTGGGCGTGGACCCCGAGGAGATCCAGTGGGACCTCATCGAGGGGCTCTTCCGCGGCACGATGGCGCACGAGATGGGCCACACGCTGGGGCTGCGGCACAACCTCGAGGGGTCGCACGACGCGATCAACTACAACCCCGAGTACTGGGCCCTGCGCAGCGCCGACGGCACGCTCGAGCCGCGCTACCTGGACCCCGAGACCCCGGCCGAGATCGAGGCCGGCATCCGGCAGTACCAGTACAGCTCGGTGATGGACTACTTGAGCCGCTTCAACAGCGACCACCTGGGCGCGCAGCACTACGACAAGGCGGCGATCAAGTACGGCTACGGCCGCGTCATGGAGGTCTTCTACGACGACTGGGCGTGGGACAACGGCTGGATCCTGAACGACCACTACATCGCCCACACGTTCGGCTACCCGATGCCGCTGAACTACGACGAGGCCGGCGCGTTGGTGGGGCTGCACTACACGGAGTTCTGGGACATGGTCCTGGACTTCGAGGCGCGCCGGGACGTGCCTCAGCACAAGCTCTCGGACGGCAACGGGATCGCGGAGTACTACGACTCGCCGCACACCTACATGACGGACCCGGACGGCTACCCGGTGGTCCCGTACGAGTTCTGCTCGGACGAGTACGCCGGATCAGGGCTTACGTGCCTGTACTTCGACGAGGGTGCCGACCTGTACGAGATCCCGGTCGACCTGGCGCAGCGCTACGAGCGCTACTACGTGATGAACAACTTCGGTCGGGACCGGCTCTGGTTCGCGCCGGACGGCTACATGTACCGGATCTGGGACAGCTACTTCGATCCGATGGTGTCGCTGAACCAGTGGTGGATCCTGTGGACGCAGGACTTCTACGCGACGGAGCCGCCCGAGGCGGACGTCGACGGCTTCCTGCAGGCGGAGAACGGCTTCGGTCCGTTCACGATGGGCGTGCGGGAGACCTTCAACGTGTTCGCGCGCACGATCGCGCGGCCTGAGCCGGGCGGGTACTACGAGGGCGTCGACACCGACGGCAACCCGTCGTGGGAGCCGCTGTGGTGGTCCGAGGACTTCGACGTCGGCATCGATCAGGGGCGCTACCTGGCCACCGACTGGAACTACGACGAGGGCTACTTCTGGGACGAGGTCATTCACCACGTCGGCTACTTCACGGACAAGACGCTGGCCATGGAGGCGCTGTTCGACCCGACCACGTACTTCATGGGGCAGGACACCGCGGCGGATCTGCGGCGCTACCGGGTGAACTACGGGCTCAACTTCTTCGACCCGCTGATGGAGCTGGTGGGCGACGTGATGGTCGGCGACAAGGCCGGCTTCGCGCCCTACAACGTCGAGGGGAACGTGGTCTTCCCGGACTACGCCGACTACCCCGTGACGCCGCCGCCGGGCGCGCTCCCGATCAACCCGAACGCGGACTTCACGATCCAGTTCCACACCATGGTGATGGGGCTGGCGCTGCTGCCGGACACGTTCGAGTCCGAGATCATCGACAGCACCCGGATCTGGCTGGACGGCGCCGACGATGAGGTCGCCTCCGTGCTGCCCGTGGTGGCCCACGTGGACGACGACTCGGGGCTGACCTACGAGGCGATCAGCTACCTGGACGACGCCGGCGACGAGCGGGGCGTGGCGGCGCGGATGATCGCGCGGGCCAACCACCTGCAGTCGCTGCTCGCGGAGCCGGACAGCGGTGATGACGACGACGACGACAGCGCCGGGGACGACGACGACAGCGCCGGGGACGACGACGACGACGTCGGGCTCGATGACGAGACCGCCGAAGCCGTCGCGGAGGAGCTCCGGTTGATGCGGGAGAACCTCAACCTGCTGCGCGCGATCCACCAGGAGCTGGGTTCGCTCGACTTCTAGCCGCGGTCATGGGGCGGTTGGAGGTCTGCACGATCCTCGCCTTGCTCTTGCCCGGCTTCTGGCGTCCCGGCGGGCCGGTCTAGGGGTCGCTTCGCCTTCCGGCGAGACACCCCGGAACGGGGTGGTGCGGTTCCCGAACCCGTGGTTGGGTTGACCCATGGACTGCCTCAAGCTTCGGTTCGGGCTCACTTGCTGCTTCCTTCTGGCATTCGGGGGTGTGGGTGTTTCGGCCACCGACGTGGGCGGAGCCGGGGGCTACGGCACGTTCAACTACAGCTACGGCGGCTGCGGCAAGACGATGCACGTGTGGACGGGTTCACAGCGCTACCGGGGCCACTTCGAGACCGATCTGCCCGACGGGCGGACCAGCCTCGGGGTCGAGGGTGGGGTCACCGCGCACCGCCTGGCCCAGATCGGCGGCGGTGGGGAGGCGGCTCCTCGGCTCGTACGCCAGCGCGCGGAGGGCGACGCCGACGGCGTCGTCGAACATGCGGTGGCCCGACGCGGTCAACTGGGGATCCGGCGGCAGCCGCTCCGTCCACAGCGCGGCGAGGTATTCGTTCAGCCCCGACTGCGGCCACGCCCGGCGGCCGCCCACGATCTCGTAGAGGATGGCGCCCAGGGACCAGACGTCGCTGCGGACCTCGGGCGTGCCGAGCATGTCCCCATCCAGCGTCATCGGCCCCGGGCCGCGATCCACGCTCATGGAGGTGCGGGGCCGGCGTACCGCCCCCACGAGCCCGGCGACGCCCCAGTCCAGCACCTGCACCTCGCCGAAGCGGCCCAGCATGATGTTGTCGGGCTTGAGATCCCGGTGCAGCACGCCCCGCTCGTGGGCGTAGGCGACCGCGCCGCAGACCTGGACGAAGGCACCCAGCAGACGCTCGATGGGCCAATCGGCCACTGCATCGTCGTCGGCGAGCACGTCGCGCAGCGAGCGGCCCTCCACCCGGCGCATGGCAAACCACAGCAGCCCCTTGGCGCGGCCGACGTCGTACAGCGGCACGATCGAAGGGTGTTCCAGCTGGGAGGTGATGCGCGCTTCGGCGAGGAAGCGACGGGTCCAGCTGGCGTCGGTGTCGCACGCACTGACGATCTTGAGGGCGACCTTGCGGCCCAGCCGCGGGTCCATCGCCTCGTAGACCTCGCCCATGCCGCCGCGGCCGATCAGTTCCTCGATCACGTAGGGCCCGAGGTGGTCCGGCACCCCGTCCGAACGCTTCGCGCCGGCCAACTCCATGGTGCGGGCGCCGGTGTCGAGGCGGTTGGGGGGACGGGGCAGTGAGGAGCTCATTGGCCGTGCCATGAGACCTGGGTCGGGGGCCCTTGAAAAGCGTCGGGGTGACCCCTTCGGCAACTTCTAAGGAATTCTAAGAACGAGGAGAATTCACCTTCAGGGGGACGTGGGGGTCGAGCAAGTAGCCATCCCCCCGGCTCAGCAGCACCGCATCCAGCCCCAGCTTCCTAAGCGCGTGAATCGCCACGTACAGCCGGTTCGCCATCGCGTCCCGGTCCGAGCGGTCGTTGGGCCAGGCGGCCGTGGGCAAGGTGTCCAGGTCGACGTGCTCGCCGGGACGATCACCCCGCGCGCGCACGAGGCAGCGGAGCACCCGCCGCAGGATCGCCTTGCGGGCCATGGCGATGCGCTCGCCTCCGGGCGGCCCCACCCAGGTCACGTCCTCGTCCACCCGCAGCGGCAGCGCACCGCTGCCGAGCTCCCGGTGGAGGGCCGCGAGGGCTCGTCCCACGGGGCTCTCCGGGCCCGCGCCGACCGTGGCGATCGCCTCGCGCGCGAGCGCCTCGGTCTCCCGAGCCTCCTCCGTGCGGCCGAGCCCCACCGCCGCCCGGGCTACCCCGATCCGGCTCCGGGCAAGGTCGATGGTGTGGTCGATCGGCTCGAGGATGCCGAGCGCTTCGGCGAAGAACGCCTCGGCCTCATCGAAGGCGCCGTCGGCGAGTTCGATGTCCCCCGACTCCAGCAGCGCCGAGGCGAGCGCCCGGGGAATGCCGGTGGCACGTGCGATGGCGGCCGCCTCGGCCGCCAACGGCCTGCCCTCGGCGGGCGCCCCCCCCTCCGACTTCAGCGCGGCGAGGGCGCAGAGGGCCTCGGCCTCGGTGACCGGGTTGGTCACGAGCCGGGCCCCCTCCAGCGTGGCGTTCCAGATCTCGGCCGCTTCCTCGCGGCGCCCCAGGTAGCGGAGGGCGTCGCCGCGGACCCGAGCGAGGCTGCGCGCGAGCACCGGGTGCTCCACGGTGGCGAGGATCGCCATCATCTCGTCGGCGCGCAGGAGCGCCTCGGTCGGCCGCCCCACCGTCAGCTCCATCGAGGAGAGGTTGGCCAGGGCGATCGCCTCGCTCCGCGCCTCCCCGACAGCGCGGTGGATGGTCCTTGCCTCGTTCAGGAGCTCGCGGGCCTCGCGAAGGTGGCAGCGATCCAGCTCCAGAGCGGCGAGGTTCGACAGGACGATCCCCTCCTGGCGGAGGTGCCCCGAGGCGCGGGTCGCCTGGAGCGCCCGCTCGTACAGCTCCGCCGCGCGCTCCCACTGGTCGGCCTTGCGCGCGACGATGCCCAGGTCGCCGAGGCACTTGTCGGCGATGTCCCGCTCCCCGATCTCCTTGGCCGCGGCCATCGCCGCCTCCAGGTGGGTTCGAGCCTCCTCGAGGTGGAAGATCCGACTGAGAGCGACCCCCAGGCCGGCGTGCTCGCGGGCGATGCGGCGCGCGTCTCCCAGCTCGTTCGCGATCTCCAGGGCTTGCCCAGCAGCGCCGGCCCCAGCGTGACCGCGGCCTTCAGGGGACCCTGGCGGACGTACACCGCCAACGCCGCGGCGCCGGCCCGGCCGGCCGTCTCGGGGAGCCCCGACTTGGCTGCCCACCACGCCGCCTGGACGAGGTTGTCGACGTCCTGCGCGAGGCGCCCGCTGGGGAGGAAGTCGCGGCCGGCGAAGTACATGGCGTGGCGGGCGCGCGCGGCCTGTCCTTCGGGGCTGTCGAGCTTCTCCCGGCCGTAGTCCCGCACGCTGACGTAGGGGCCGAACCGGCGACGTCCATCGACCACCCGAAGGCGCAGCAGCGAGCGGCGGAGCAACGAACGGACGACGTGGTCGGCGCGGGGGGGGGATCCTCCCACTCCGACAGGTCCAGCACGGCCTCGGCGGCGTCCAGGGTGAAGCCCCCGCGGAAGGTGCTGAGCTGCACCAGCGCCGAGCGCTCCCAGGGCTCCAGCAGCTCCCAGGACCAGTCGAGCGTGGCGCGGAGCGTCTGGTGGCGCTCGGGGCGGCGGCGCGAGCCGACGAGCAGCCGGAACCGTTCATCCAGTCGGGCGGCCATCTCTGCCGGACGGAGCACCTGAATGTGGGCGGCGGTCATCTCGATCGCGAGCGGGAGGCCGTCCAACGCCTCGACCAGCGCCTCGACGTCGCCGCGCTCGCGGGTCGTATCCCACCCGGACCAGCGGGCGGACGCGCGGCTGTTGAACAGGGCGATCGCGTCGTGGGCGGGGAGGCTGTCCAGGTGAATGACGTACTCGCCGGGGATACCGAGGGGCTCCCGGCTGGTGGCGACGATGGTGATGCTCGGGGCCTGCGCCAGCCAGCCCTCGGTGAGGTCCGCGGCCTCGTCCCGGAACTGCTCGAGGTTGTCGAGGATCAGCAGCAGCGAGCCCCGCGACCCGAGGATGCGGCCGAGCCGGGCGGCGTCGTCGTCGGTGTTGGCGGCGGGGGCCCCGACCACACCGGCCACCACGCCGAGGGCGTCGTCCCGGTTCCGTGCGGCGCTGAGGTCGCAGAACCACGCCCCCGCGTCGAAGCGGTCCAGCACCTGGCGGGAGAACTCGCGGGCCAGCCGGGTCTTGCCCACGCCCCCCGGTCCGACGAGCGTGACCAGCCGCGCCCCGGGGCCCGCGGTGGCGCGAAGCAGCCCCGTGAGTTCGTCGATGCGGCCGACGAAGGCGTCGAGGCTCGCGGCGACGTTCGTCGCGCCGGTGCCGATGCGTTCGAGCAAGCTGGGGATGGAGACGATCACGACCTCCCTCAGGATACTCGGGGCCGCGTCGCGACGCGTCTGAGCAAACCCCGTACCCTTCCGCCCCATGAGTACCGTCGAGGCCGGAAAGGTCGTTTCGTTCCACTACACCCTCACCAACCCCAACGGCGACGTGCTCGACACGTCCGACGGCGACGAGCCGTTGGTCTACCTCCACGGTGCCAAGAACATCGTCGTGGGCCTCGAGGCCGCGCTCGATGGCAAGGCGGTCGGGGACAAGGTCCAGACCGTCGTGCCCCCCAAGGAGGGCTACGGCGAGGCGGAGGGACCGGGACCGCAGGGTGTGCCGCGCTCCGCGTTCCCCGAGGGGGTCGAGCTCAGCGTCGGCATGAACTTCGAAGCCGAAGCGGACGATGGCTCGGTGATGCTGCTTTGGATCGTGGCCATCGGCGACGACGAGGTGATGGTCGACGGCAACCACCCCCTGGCGGGGCAGACGTTGCACTTCGACGTGGAGATCCTCGAAGTCCGCGACGCCACGGACGAGGAGAAGGCCCATGGTCACTCGCACGGTCCCGGAGGCCACGACCACTGAGCTGACGCTCAGGATCGGCCCCGTCGACCTGCGACGAGGTGTGGGGCTACGGCCCGGCGTTGGACGAAGTTGGGATGCCGGGGATCGACATCGCGATTCCTCCTCGGCGGACGGCGTCGTCCTCCGGTCCCAGCGTGGGCACTTGGCAGCAGAGGGAAGCCGCCCTGCTGAGGATCGATGAGGTGGGGCGGCGTCAATGGCGCAAGGAGTCCGGCGCGAACCAGCAAGCTCGGGCCGAGAATGGGATGTATCGGTTC
>JAAESI010000329.1 GCA_024229515.1 Pseudomonadota bacterium
AACAGCGACCGGAGCGTCAGGGCAGTCTGGATCGCGAGATCGGAGTACTGCTGCTGCCCCCCTGGTCATCCGGTAGGGCGGGCGTTCCAGGAACGGACGGCGGCGGCGGCGAACCAGATCGTGATGTCGCCGCGCCGGCGGAGTGACTCCTCGTACGCCGCCCAGTTCCGCACCCGGTACTTCGTCTTGTACTTCAGTGTCACCTTGCTCTTTGTACGCGCTGCCATCTTGGTCGTCTCCGGAGGCTGATCCTCGAGGAGCACCGTGGGCCGAGCAGGCCCATCAGGTCAAGACGCCGAGCCATGCACCAACGCCGTGGTCCATTGACAGCCCCTCGAACGTGGCCTTATAAACCCGCTGCCCGCACGCGGGCCGTTAGCTCAGCCGGAAGAGCACCGGACTTTTAATCCGTAGGTCCCGGGTTCGAGCCCCGGACGGCTCACCAGCGGCAGGGCATCGAAGGAAGTGCCTGGGACCCCATCGTCTAGTTTGGTCCAGGACACCGGGTTTTCATCCCGGCAACTCAGGTGGGGGTCCACCGTTCCACCGAAGCCTCGACATCAATCGTTTGCAGGTTCCGTGGAACCTGCTGCAAGGTCTTGGAACTTCGTGTCGCGTGTCACAGGCGTGTCACGACGACGCGCGTTCACGCTCGCCGCGTACACCGCCCGCGTGGTCCCCCCGTCTACATCGAGGCCGGCCAGTACGGGCACGTCCGCATCGTCCTGACGCAGATCTTCCAGGGGGCTGCGGTCCCCGCGTCGATCCCGTGCTGTCCCAAAACTCGGTCGCGCCCGTTCGCCCTCATAAATCGGGCCCCGGCGGGGATTCTCAGCAACGGGTCCGCGCACGTCAGCACTGGCCTTACGGCCTCGGGCTGTGGCGCCTGCTGCGCATGACAGAGCGG
>JAAESI010000330.1 GCA_024229515.1 Pseudomonadota bacterium
CTATCGTGCTGCGGGGCATCCGTCGTGGCCTTTCTCAATGCTTCGTAACATCGAGATTCTCACGCGGCGGGTGCCCCGTCCATCCGGACCCTGGGCCTTAAGATCTCACCTATGAGCGAGGGCTACGGCAGGCCGACGGCGACTGGCAGGTCGACGAGTCCCGCTGACCTGTGCCTGACCGCCGACCTTCGCTCCGATTGTCAGGAGTTCTTCTTGACATCGAATTAATCAAGCGATTAATTAGCGCCCATGGCACGCCCCACCAAAGCTGACGCCCAGGCCACACGCCGCCGCCTCCTCCTCGCCGCCACCGCTGCGTTCTCACGCCGGGGACTGCAAGGCACCACCCTCCGGTCCGTGGCGCAGGAAGCCGGGGTGACCATGCCCACCATCCACCACTACTTCGGCTCGAAGCAGGGGCTCTTCGACGCATGTCGGAAGCAGGCGGTGCAGGAGCTGGCCTCCGAGCTGGTTCCGCTGGGCACGTTCATGGGCACGGTGCGGGATCAGGTCGTGACGGAGGCCTCCACGGAGCTCCCCCTGCTGGTGGAGCGGCTCGTTCGCGAAGGCTCGAGAGCGGCGCGCAGTCACCGGATGGCGCTGCAGCTGGTGTGGAGACCGCTCGTCGATGACGGATGGCTCGATCCCGTGTGGACGAAGACCGTGCTGGAACCCTTCCTGGGGCAGATCACCTCCGCTCTGGCCGAACCCCTGGGCCGGTCCCCGGTCTCACTGCGGCTCGACGTGCAGGGAGTGGTCGCGCTGACCCTTCGGTACGCCCTGAGCACCCCCGAGCACCTGGCGCAGCTCGCCGGGCTGCCCGCCCCCGCCTCGCCGGCCGACGGTGAACGGACCGTGACGGCCCTGGACGACCACCTGGTCAGCCTCGCCCAGCGACTCCTGGGAGTTCGAAATGACTGACCCGCGCTTGGCGAAGATCCGCGCAGACCTGCTGGCTGCGCCGTACCACCTGTGCACGTCCAAGGCAGAGCTGCTCACCGAGCACCTCGCGGCCCACTCCCCCCGCCGCAAGCGGCTCGGTCCGCTCCGGCACCTGCACGTGCGCGCCTGGAAGAAGTCAGTGACGAAACAGAGCCATGGCGTGCCCGGGCCACGCTGGGCTGCAACGGTCCACGACGGGCTGCTCGGTCTGTACGAGCGGATCGAACACGAGACCCCCGCCTCCCGGCTTCGGCTGCTCGGAGAGGGTCTGGCCCACGTGCTGGGACACACCGCGCTCGTCGCGTATCCCGGCGAACTGATCGTGGGCAACGCGGGGAGCCACCGCATCAGCGCTCCCCTGCACCCGGACTACGGAGGGCTGCTGCTGCTCGACGAGATGGAGTCGCTGGACCGTCGGGAGCAGAACCCCATCGGCCGCAGCCAGGCTCAGGTCGAGCTGGTGCGGGACAAGCTCGCCCCCTTCTGGTTCGACCGCTCCGTGCTCTCCCAGGCGGCCCGGTACAGCTCCAACCCAGCTCTCGCGGAGCAGCTGGTCGATGGCTCCGAGTTCATCCTCACCCAGGTTGCAGGTATCTCGCACGTCACCCCAGACTACCCCGCGGTGATCCGCGAAGGTCTCCGTGGAGTCCACCAGCGGCTCGTGGCCGCCCACGCCGAACTGGCCGAGGGCGACCCCCGTCATGCGTTCTACGAAGCGGCCGAGACGGCCGTCTCCGGTGCGATCCACCTCGGAACCCGGTGGCGCGATCACCTGGAGCAGGAGGCGGAGCGAGAGACGGACCCGGTACGCCGGGCCGAGCTCAGCCAGCTTGCGGACGTCTTCCTGGTGGTGCCGGAGCAGCCCGCGCAGACGCTGCACCAGGCGCTGCAGTCCATCTGGATCGCCCACGTCGCCCTGCACCAGGAGTCGTTCCAGCACGGGATCTCGTTCGGGCGCATGGACCAGTACCTGCAGCCCCTGTACGCCGCGGATCTGGCGGCGGGCAGGATCACCAGGGACCAGGCCGTGGTGCTGCTGGGCTGCTTCCTGGCCAAGGCGGCCGAGCTGCTCCCGCTCTTCTTCGACCGTGCGACTGAGTACTTCTCGGGGCTGTCCTCGGCCTCGGGCATCACGCTGGCCGGACGAGATGCCGACGGCGGCGACGCGGTCAACGAGATCACGTGGCTGTTCCTCGAGGCGTACGACCAGCTGAGGCTGCGGCAGCCCAACCTGCACGTGCGGGTGCACGAGTGCTGTGACCCGGCGTTTCTGCAGCGCTGTGCCGACGTGATCGCCGGCGGGGGCGGCATGCCCGCCCTGTTCAACGACGAGGGCATTGTGGAGGCCCTCGTCTCCGAGGGGATCCCGCGGTCCGAGGCTATGGACTTCGCCATCGTGGGCTGCGCCGAATGGGGGGTGCCCTACCGATCCTTCCCCTGCGCCGGCGCGGTCTTCGTCAACCTGCCCCACGCGCTGCTCAACGCGCTCCAGGCTGATCACGAGGACATGGACGCGGTCCTCGCTGCGCTGCGACGGTCGATTCGAGAGCTCGTCGCAGTCGCCAGCGAGGGCAACAACGCCATCGAGCGGGCCCACGCCGAGCACCGGCCCACCCCACTGCTCTCGGCGCTGGTAGGGGGCTGCATCGGGGCGGGCAAGGATGTGACCTCCGGGGGCGCTACCCACGACACGTCGGGGCTGCAGGGCGTCGGACTGGCGGACGTGGTGGACTCGCTGGTCGCCGTGCACCGGGCGATCTTCTCCGAGGGATGGCTCGACTGGACCGAGCTTCGCGCCGCCCTGGACAGCGACCTGGCCGACGACGAGCTGCGGCATCGGCTCCGAGACCTGCCCCGGTATGGAGAGGACGACGCCCTCGCGAGCCACTACGCCCAGGAGGTCTCGACGATCTTCTCGAGCGAGGTGCGCGCCCTGCGCAACGAGCGAGGAGGCAGGTATTCGCCGGGCTTCTGGACCATGACCACCCACCAGGGCTTCGGCCGACGCACCGGCGCTCTGCCCTCGGGGCGGCGGTCCGGCGAGCCCCTGTCCAACGGCGTCTCCCCGGCCCTGGGTGCTGAGCGGCGAGGCCCCACCGCGGCGCTGTGCAGCGTCAGCGCGGTCGCTCCTGTGGGCAACGGCTATGTGCTCAACACGAAGCTGTCTCCGGATCTGGTCGCCAAGGAGGGGATCGTGCCCGCCCTGATCCGTGGCTTCTTCGCCCAGGGCGGCCTGCAGCTCCAGGTGAATGTGCTCGATGCCCAGCAATTGCTCGACGCCCGGGCCAACCCCGAGCTGTATCGCGACCTGGTCGTGCGGATCTCGGGCTACTCCGCCTACTTCAACGATCTCACCGAGGCCCTGAAGGACGAGCTGATCGCCCGGGCCCAACACACCTGCTAAGGAGACACGATGTCCATCGCTCATCAATTCAAAGGCAAGTCGGTCCTGGTGACCGGAGCCTCCGCCGGCATCGGGCGCGCCCTGGGGCTCGCGTTGGGACGCGCGGGCGCCCACGTTGGGCTCGTCGCCCGAAGAGAGGACCGGCTGCGAGCCCTCGTCGACGAGATCGGCCCCTCCGCACGAGCAACCATCCTAGTCGGGGACGTGTCCGACGAGGAGTTCGTGAGCGAGGCGGTCCGCACCTTCGCGGCAGAGGCGGGGGGCCTGGACCTGCTGATCAACAACGCCGGGATCTCCATGAACGGGCTGGTCGAGGAGACGGAGACCTCGGTGTTCCAGCGGATGATGGACGTGAACTACTTTGGGTCCCTCTTCTTCGCCCGCCACGCCATGGCTCGCCTGGAGCAGTCCCGCGGTTCCCTGATCTTCATCTCGAGCATCGTGGGCAAGCGGGGCTTCCCGACCCGTAGCGGGTATGCGGCATCCAAGTTCGCGGTGCACGCGCTGTTCGAGTCCCTCCGGGTGGAGTGGGCCGACAAGGGCATTCACGTGGGCATCGTGGCCCCTGGATACACCGACACGGAGATCCGCCAGGTGGCGCTGGGCCCCGACGGCCAACCCCGACGGGCCGCGGGCCACACCTCGGGGGACGTGATGACCGCCGAAGACGCCGCGAGCGCGATCCTCCGAGCCGCCGCCCACCGCAAGAGGGAGGTCGTGCTCACCCGGGGGGGCAACTTCATGGTCTGGCTGAACAAGCTGGCCCCCCACCTCGCAGACCGGGTCGCGGCCAAGGTGGCGCGCTGATGCGGGTCGCCATCACCGGAGCCACCGGCTTCGTAGGCCGGGAGCTGGTCCGGCAGCTGCACGCCGCGGGGCACGAAATCGTCGGACTGCTCCTCCCCTCTGAGCCCGACGAGGCGCTGGCTTGCGGTGACGTCGTGCGCGGCGACATCACCGATCCGGAGTCCCTTCGGGGGCTGTTCGACGGCTGCGACGCGGTGGTTCACCTCGCCAGCGCGGTCGGCTACGGACAGCGCTGGGAGGCCTGCCGCACCGTCAACGTCGACGGCACCGAGCACGTCGCCGCCGAGGCCATCCGAGCCGGGATCCGTCGCTTCGTGCACATGTCGTCTGTCTCCGTGTACGGCCGGAAGACAGGGGTGGTGCTCGACGAGAGCGCGCCCATGCTCCCGATCGGAGATCCCTACGGCGACACCAAGATCGAGGCAGAGCGGATTGTGCGACGCCGGGCGGCGGCCGGAGAGCTGGACCTCACCGTGGTCCGCCCCACGGCCATCTACGGACCTGGAGATCAGCTCTTCATGCCGAAGCTGATCGAGAACCTCCGCTCGGGGCGGACGCGGATCATCGGGAGCGGCCAGAACACGGTGGACCTGGTGCACGTCGAAGATGTGGCGGCCTTCCTGGTGACCGCGCTGCAGGACCCCCGGGCTATCGGGAAGACCTGCAACCTGAACAATCCCGACAACCCGACGTGGCAGGACCTGCTCGAGACCGTCGCAGTCGCCCTGCAGGTCGAGCCACCGCGCCAGCACCTGCCCTACGTCGTGGTGCTGGGAGTTGCCGGCGCCATGGAGCTGGCCGCGAAGGTCACCGGCAAGCCACCAAGGCTCACGCGCTACAGCGTCCGCGTGATCGGCCGTCAGTACCGCTACCCGGTGCTCGCCGCCCAGGAGCTGGGCTTCGCCCCCGCCGTCCCGCTGACGGAGGGGATCCGCCGCTACGTGGAGCTCCGGTGACCGACCAGGTGCGAGCTCTCGTGGTCGATGTGCAGCGGTTTTCGGTGCACGACGGCCCGGGGATCCGCACGACCGTCTTCTTCAAGGGCTGCCCTCTTCGCTGCGCCTGGTGTCAGAACCCCGAGTCACTGCGCCCCGAACCAGAGCCGAACGTCGGCCGCTGGGTGACCGTGGACGAGCTGCTCGAGGAGGTCCGGCGGGACGGCACCTTCTACGGAGCGGACGGGGGCGTCACCCTGTCCGGCGGCGAGCCCACCCTGCAGCACGAGTTCCTGCGTCTCTTCGTGCCTCGGTGTGTGAAGGCGGGCCTGTCCGTCGGCCTGCAGACCTGCGGTGCGTACAGCCACTCCGCCCTCGAGTCGCTGCTCGGCGACCTGGGCTTCGTCTACTTCGATCTGAAGCTGATGGATCGTGCTGCCCACAAGCAGCACACCAGCGCGGACAACCGGACGATCCTCGCGAACGCCCGGCGCCTCGTCGCCGACGGCACCACCGTGCTCTTCCGCATCCCACTCATCCCCTCGATCACGGACACTCCGGACAACCTCTCGGCCACCGCGGACTTCCTGGAGGAGCTCGACCAGGAGCGGATCCACCTGCTCGCCTACCACCCCCTGGGGGAGGCAAAGCTGGCTCGACTGGGCTTCCCGATCGCGCCCCTGGGCCTGAGCCCGGATCCCGAGGCGCTGCCCCGAGCGGTGTCCTTCCTCGAGTCGCGGGGGCTGACCGTCTCCACCTGAGTCAGCTCAGCTCTTGAGCAGCTCCGACAGGATCGAGGTGGGGTCGTCCCCTTCGCCATCCCAGGTTGAGAGAGAGGGCATCGGCTCGGCCAGTTCGCGTTCACGAAAAGCACTTTGTCCGGCCTACACGCGCTGGAGAAGTCGTCGCTGAGCAGTTCCTCCCCGGAGTCCAGGTCGAAGACCGTCAGGTCGTCCACCGTCGACGGGATCGTCGGGCGGCTCCTCTGCCTCCTCGACCTCGGAGATCACGCTGTCGAAGGCCGTCTGCCCCGAGCTGTCGGTCACCGTGGCCAGCAGCGTGTGAACCCCCGGATCCAGCCAGGCGATGGCGAGGCCCTGCCCGGTGGAGGCGGGGACGACCTCGTTGGCTACGAGCTCGCCGGTGTCCATCGACTCCCAGTCGATTCGGAGTTCCTCGATGGGGTCCTCGGCATCCCCGACCTGGGCCAGCAGACTCAGCGGGAAGTCGGTGCCGTAGACCGCCTGGACGACCGGCTCGATGATCTCGATCTCGGGCGGACCGTCCCAGGGGTCCGCGACCGGCTCGTCCACGGTCACCGTGGGCTGGCCGTCGAGGGCCACCAGTCCCGTGTCGGAGCAGCCTCCTGCGAGTAGCAGGACGACGAGCAGGAAGGAACAGGGTGGGCACGGGCGTTCGGACATGGATGGATCCCCCTCTGGGAATACCCTGGTGTCGTTGCTGGCTCGGTGCCAGCCGAACTGGTGGGGCGGGTGGCTCGGCCAGAAGCAGCCCGGATCACCTCAGTCCACCGGACGTTCCACTCAATCTCGCTCCGCTCTATGCGCTCATCGGCTCAGGGAAGGTTGGGCGGGGCCATCACGTCTCCCCTCGCCCACTCGTTCGTGACACGCACCTGCTCCGCGTTTCCGCCCGACGGGAGGCCGGCGTCCCTCGCTATGGCTTCGATGTCCGGCCACGAGAGCTCGAGGGAGGGCTCATGATCGGCGATCGCCGCGGCGACGGGGCGGGTCATCGACGCGTATCCACGCCAGTTCATGTGGCAGTAGTCGACGTAGAGCTGCGGTCCGGGGAGCCCTCCGGGACTGACGGCTTTGGCGTGAGCCTCGAGGTCGATGAGGATGGCGGTCGAGAAGCGTGCCGCTTCTTCCCGGATGATCGCGTTGAACGAGGGCCGGCATCGGTTTCGTGGGGCCAGCTCGACGACCTGTTCCAAGAGGTCGCTCGCAGCCTCCAGGTTCCCGCGCGCGCGCTCGACGAATCCGATCCACCGCAGAGCCTCTGCGGGGTCCTCACACTGCTCGAACGTGCCGATCGCCTCATCCCAGCGCTCCTGGTAGTAGAGGCGGACCCCCCGTGCGAGGCACGCACCCAGAGACACTTCCAGGAGCGAATCGCTCGCAGCATCGGCGGTGCCCACCTCGTAGTCTGCGATCGCCGAGTAGGCCGGCCGAACCCGAGAGAGCCGGTCGGGAGGATCATCGCTCCGAAGACAGGCTCGTAAGAGGGGGCGCGCGGTCTCGAACTCCTCGGCTTCGAACAGCAAGGAGCCGGTGACGCACTTCGGCTGGAGTTCGAAGCCGGCGGGAATGGGAAGGGCTGCGGGCAATTCGATCGCGGGCTGCACCGCGGGCACCACCGCCTCCCCGATGATGTGCCCACCCGTGTCCCAGCCTCGGTAGGCCAGGTTGACAGGCAACGTCGCGAGGAACACGGGGACCTCTCGTTTTTCGGCCTCCGAGAGGACCCACCGGAGGTTGGCGCGGAACCCGTCGCGGATTCTCCGGGTGTCGGGGTCCTGGGGCGTGTACCAGCTGCCTGCGCGCTCCTCGTCGAGCAGTCGGCTGAGCAGGCGGTAGCCCCCTTGACGGTTCAGCCAGACCCGCATCGTGCTGGGGGCGGGTTCGCCCTCGTTGTTGCAGGTCGCGATGTAGAGCGCGTCGGGATCGAGGGTGAAGACCTGCTCGACGATGCCGCGAACGCGGGAGGAGTTCTGCGCGCCCGCGGCCACGTTGATCACCTCGACAGGCCTGCTCGAGCCGCCTCGGCCCAGGGCTTCCTCGAGGAAGAACGGCATGCCTCCAGCGACGTTGGGGTAGCCCTGCAGGAGGTAGGGGCTCCCCATCATGAACGAGCCGCCCAGCGCGAAGATGCGGTAGGTGTCCCCCTTCTCTTGCGGGAAGGACTGCCGGACGAGGGTCTCTTCTGCGTAGGGGGTCGAATGCCAGTTCCCCCGGCCGTCCGGCGCAAAGAGACGCTCCTCGACGAACTGGACGCGGTCCGATGGACGGGATGTCTCGATCCAGCCGAGGCGCTCGAGGTACTCGAGCGCTTCGTTCGTCCCCAGGAGCACTGCCGCAACAACGACCACGGAAAAAACAGCTGCTCGCACTCGCGAGAGTCGTCGGCGTTCGCGGGGGGGCTGAGACTCGCTCACCAGGCACGCGCTCCTTCGCCTGGCTCAGCGGAGTGAACAGAAGGCCTCGGATCGGCCCTGTCCGCGGCTCCTTTGGAGGCCTCGAGGCGGAAAAGAGTACCGAACGCGCTCGGGCGTGTCTTCCGGGCTGTGAGGGCCGGCCGGCCTCACATCTTGTGACATGGCCCCTTGCCCCCGTTGCTACTCCTTGTGGTGGAGCCGGTACGTCACGCGCCTCGCTCCGAAAGGAGTCCACACCATGCGCCACCGACCTCGACGTCTCCGCCTCGCGTCCCTCTCGATCATCCCCTTCTCGCTCGTCCTCCTGGGCAACTCGGAGTGCTCCAGCTCCTGGGACGCCCACGCCGACCACGGCCTGTTCAACTCCGACCCGCCCGTCGACTGGGGCGGGACCTCGGGCGGCTCGGAGGACGACTCTCCCAGGTTGGAGAGAGGGCATCGGCTCGGCCAGTTCGCGTTCACGAAAAGCACTTTGTCCGGCCTACACGCTCGCGGTGCGCGTCGGCGCGGTCGGCGAGGAGAACGCCGAACAGCTGCGGCGCTGGTACCTCGGCGGCGTCCCGGCCTGAAGGTATCCAGGCTCGAACCCGGCCCTCGGGTTGAGGTGCGCCGTGGTTCCTGCTGAGGTGGGCGTCCCCCGGGAGGCCCGAATTGTCCAAGTCCGCCACCACCACGCTCGCCGCCCTCGCCTGCATCGCCCTCCTCGCCGCCTGCGGTGACGGCGCGGTCGTCTCCGTCAACACGCCGCCGACCGCGTCGATGACGTTCCCCCCGCCGGAGGGGACGCAGGCGTTCGAGACGACGCCCGTCGTGCTGCGCGGGGTCGTCCGCGACGGCGGCTCCGGAGGCGAGCCCGACCTCGAGTTCACGTTTTTGAGCGACCGTGACGGCGAGCTGGGACGAGGGACCTCCGGCGAAGCCGGCGAGGCGGAGATCGAGGCCGTGACCCTCACGGTCGGGCAGCACGTCATCACCCTGCAGGTCACGGACCGACTGGGCGCCAGCGGGTCGGCGTCGGCGGAGCTGGAGATCGTCCCCAACGCGGCGCCGGTGTTGGCGGTGACCACCGACGAGGGAGCGGTCTTCCTGGAGGGCGAGCCGGTCATCCTCGAGGGCACGGTCGCCGACGCCGACCATGAGGTCTTCTCGCTCACCATGGAAGCTACCTCCGACACGCTCGAGGTCGGCAGCCCGCCCGAGGTAAACGGCGACGGGTTCGAAGGCGAGTGGTTCGTCGTGTTCAACGGGGTCTCCATCGGCGAGCACGCGGCGGTGCTTCGGGCCACCGATCCGCTCGGCAAGTCCGGCAGCGTGGTCGCGACGTTCCGCGTGGACGCCTGCACCGACGACGACGGCGACGGCTTCTCCGAGTGCGCCGGCGACTGCAACGACGCCGACGTCACCATCGCGCCGGGCCGCCCGGAGGCCTGCAACGGGATCGACGACGACTGCGACGAGCTGCTCGGCGCGAACGAGCTGGACGACGACGGGGACGGCGTCTCCGAGTGCGACGGCGATTGCAACGACGGCGACGGCGCGATCGCCCCCGACGCCGCCGAGGCGTGCAACGGGATCGACGATGACTGCGACGGCGCGGTGCCCCCCGACGAGCAGGACCTCGACTCCGACGGCAGCTCCGAGTGCGACGGCGACTGCGGCCCCCTGAACCCGCTCGTGAACCCGTCCGCCACCGAGCTGTGCAACGGCCTCGACGACAACTGCGACGGGAGCCTGCCCGCCGACGAGGCCGACGGCGACGCCGACACGGTCTCGCTGTGCGCGGGCGACTGCGACGACGCCGACGACACCGTCTCGCCCATCGCGCTGGAGGTCTGCGACGGCCTCGACAACGACTGCGACGGCATCACCCCCTCGACCGAGTCCGACGCCGACGGCGACGGGGTCGTGAGCTGCGACGGCGACTGCGATCCCGCCGACGCCGCGACCTACCTCGGCGCCACCGAGGTCTGCGACGGCGCCGACAACGACTGCGACGGGCTGCTGCCCGCGGACGAGCTCGACCTCGACGCCGACGGCGTCACCGGCTGCGGCGGCGACTGCGACCCGGCTTCCCCGGTGGTCTACCCGTCGGCCCCGGAGCTGTGCGACGGCATCGACACCGACTGCGACGGCAGCCTCGGCCCGAACGAGGTCGACGGCGACGGGGACGGCTTCTGGACGTGTCAAGGCGACTGCGACGACTCCAACGCATCGGCGTTCCCGGGAGCGGTCGAGCTGTGTGACGGCGTAGACACGGACTGCGCGTCGGGGATCCCCGCCAACGAGGCGGACGCCGACGGCGACGGCTTCATGCTTTGCGACTCCGACTGCGACGACGTCGCGCCGTTCGTCTACCCCGGCGCGGCGGAGCTGTGCGACGGCGTGGACAACAACTGCGACGGGAGCGTGCCGGCGGACGAGACCGACAGCGACGGCGACGGATTCAGCGGGTGTCAGGGGGACTGCGACGAGGGCGACATCGCGATCTCGCCCGCGGCCGCCGAGGGCTGTGACGGGATCGACACGAACTGCGACGGCTCGGTGCCGGCGAGCGAGGACGACGCCGACGGAGACGGGTGGATGATCTGCGAGGGTGACTGCGACGACGCGGTCTCCTCCACCAACCCCGGCGCGGCGGAGGTCTGCAACGCCGAGGACGACGACTGCGACGGCAACATCCCGACCAGCGAGGTCGACGACGACCTCGACACCTGGGCGACCTGCGAGGGCGACTGCGACGACGCCGTCGACACGACGTACCCGGGCGCTCCCGAGCTGTGCAACGGCATCAGCGACGCGTGCGATCCGTCGGTCCCGACCGACGAGACGGATCCCGACGGCGACGGCGTCTTCGAGTGCGACGGCGACTGCGACCCCGCCGACGAGGACACCTACCCCGGCGCCCCCGAACTGTGCGACGCGGTCGACAACGATTGCGACTCGGTGGTGCCGTCGAACGAGTACGACGACGACGTCGACGGCTACCCCACCTGCGGCGACGACTGCGACGACACCGACATCTACGTCAACCCCGGCGCCGCGGAGCAGTGCGACGGCGTCGACAACGACTGCGACGGCGTGGTCGACGACGACTGCCTGGCGTGCGAGGTCGAGGTCCCGGCGGACGAGGCGACGATCCAGGAAGGGATCGACGAGGCCGCCGCCGGTGAGTCGGTCTGCGTCGCGCCGGGCACGTACACCGAGAACATCGACTTCGACGGCAAGGCAATCGTCGTCGCGGGCACGGCCGGCCCGTACCTGACCACGATCGACGGCGGGAACACCGACACCGTCGTGACGATGACCTCCTCGGAGCCCGCGGGGACCGAGCTGCGAGGTTTCACGATCGAGCAGGGGTTCGCGCTGGACGGCGCGGGGCTCCACCTCAGCGGCGCGAACGTGGTGCTCGCCCACCTCATCGTCACCGCCAACATCGCCAGTCAGGGCGGCGGCCTGCGCGCGTCGTCGTCGACTGTCGCCGTCGAGAACTGCACCTTTGACGACAACTCCGTGACCACCCGGGGAGGCGCGATCGACGCCTCCTCAGGGACCTTGACGGTGACCTCTTCCGAGTTCGTGGATCACGACATTTCGGTCCCCGGGGCAGCCGTCTACGTCGAGTCCGGCGCGGCCTCCTTCACCGACGTGAGCTTCCTGTCGAACGGCTCGGGCAACCCGCAGGGCGCGGGCCTCCGGAGCCAGAACTCCACGCTGACCCTCGAGGACTCGTCGTTCGTCGGCAACACGGGGCTCTACGGCGGCGGCCTGTACGCCACCGGGGGCTCGGTGACCGCCACGGACACCCTGTTCGAGTCGAACTCCGTGGTCTGGGACGGCGGCGGAGCACGCATCAACGCTCCCGCCACGTTCGAGCGCTGCACCTTCCTTTCGAACCACGCCGGCAGCAACGACGGCGGCGGCGGCGTCAGCATCGGGGGGGGCTCGGCCGTGACCTTCGACTCCTGCCTCTTCGACTCCAACACCACGTCGAAGCAGGGCGGCGGCGTCCGCGACAGCAGCTCCGGAGCGACGTACACGAATTGCATCTTCCGGGGCAACAGCGCGTCGCAGAACGGCGGCGCCCTGTACTACACGTCGGGGGCCCCGGACTGGAGCAACGTCCTCTGCCTCGACAACGGCGCCTCGGAGGGCGGCTGCGTCTCCGGCGGCAGCGGCGCAGCGACGTTCTCGAACGTGGTCGCGCACGGCAACTCGGGGACGGGAGGAGCCTTCTACTTCGGCACGAACTCCGCGGCTTCGGTCGTCAACGCGTCGATCACGGGGAACACGGGCGGCGCGGCCGTGAAGTGCTCCGGCTGCTTCGTCTCGATCGCCAACAGCGACGCGTTCGACAACAGCGGAGGCGATTACGCAGGGTTCCCCCTCGATCCCACCGGCAACAACGGCAACGTGAGCGTCGACCCCGAGTACCTGGACGTCTCGTCCCCCGACCCGGCTGATTGGGACCTGCACCTCGTTACGACGTCCCCCCTGATCGACGCCGGCTCCTCGTCCATCGATGACCCCGACGGCGGAGCCTCCGACATCGGCGTCTACGGCGGCCCCGGGGCCGAGCTGTGGGATCTCGACGGGGACGGCTACTACCTGTGGTGGCACCCCGGCGTGTTCGACTCGGTCAACGATCCCGGCGACGGCTGGGACTGCGACGACGGCGACGCGACCGTCTATCCGGGCGCGGGCTGCTGAGGGCGACGATCCGCGCCGCCCCGGCGCTCAGAGCCTGCAGCCCTCCTGTCGCTCCCGGTAGCGATCAGTACACGTCGCCAGCGGTCACCATCGTCGCCTTCTGGGCGCGGTTGGCGCGGTAGTAGGAGTTGACCCCGTCCCCGTCGATGTCGCACTCCGCCTCGACCACGAAGTCATCGCTCGCCGAGCTGGAGCCGTTGTGCGCGGTGGTGCGGTACGGCGTTGGTGCATGGCTCGGCGTCTTGACCTGATGGGCCTGCTCGGCCCACGGTGCTCCTCGAGGATCAGCCTCCGGAGACGACCAAGATGGCCGCACGCACAAAGAGCAAGGTGACACTGAAGTACAAGACGAAGTAC
>JAAESI010000331.1 GCA_024229515.1 Pseudomonadota bacterium
CGATGCGTCCGCGGCTGCGCCGCCTCGTCGACTACATCACCGTCAACGCGGCCAGGGCCGCACCGAAGAAGGAGCGGCGACGAGGTCGCCTGTCCATGGGACTCGAGCCGGTCGGCGCCTAAGTGATCACCTATGAGCCGGCGCTACTTCTTCTCTTCTTCGAGCTCCCAACGACGGCCGCGGCCCTCGTCCTGCTCGTCTTCGATCGCCTTGGCTTCCTCGCGCTGGGCGGCGGCGCGCGCCTCTTGGAGGCGGGCTCGCTCTTCTTCCGAGTCCAGATCGGCCCCGGTCGCTTCCTTCTCCTCGGTCAGCGGCTTGCCCGCGTCTTCGAGGCGGCGTCCTTCGAGCGTGATGACGGTGCCGAGGAACCAGCCCGTCATGAGCACCTCCAGCTGCGGCTCACGCGCGAGCATCTTGGTGCCGTGGCCGACGCCGTAGTAGGTCTCGATGTGGGTGGGGCCGACGGCCTCCTCGCCCAGGACCTCGACCGACTTGCGGGCGTAGCCGTCCTCGACGCTGTAGACCATCAACAGGGGCCGCTCGCCGTAGGTGATGAGGCGTCCCTTGAGGTTCACGCCGTCGTAGCCGAGGCCCGGCGACAGCAGCACCACCGACGCGATGTCGGGGTCTTCGTTGGCGTGGACGATGGACAGCGAGCCGCCCAGGTCCGAACCCGCGAGGTGCACGGCCGCCTGGCCGGACGCATCGCGCAAGACGGCGACCGCGGCGGACAGGTCGAGGCTCATCGCCAGGAACTCTTCGTCACCGAACAGCTCGCGGTCGAGCTCTTCGTCGCCCTGCATCAATGACTGCCCGTGGCCGCGCAGGTCGAAGACCATGCTGACGAAGCCGTGGCGCGTCATCTTGTCGGCCATGTAGGCCCAGTCGCGGGCGGAGCGATACGGCTCGTGCACGAACAGGATCGCGCCCTTGGTCTTGGTTCCCCGGGGGGGATGGAAGACGTGGCCGACCAGCTGCACGCCGTCGGACGAATCGAAGTGGACCGGCTCGCCGCCGATGGCGGACTCCGGGGGCGGTTCGATCGCGGCGAACGCGGGAACCGACAGCATTGCGGCCGCGAGGGCCAGCAGTCCGAGGAGCGCTCGGTGCAAAGATGAATCCTCCTATCCCAGGAACCAGAAAGCCTATCAGAGCGCGTGGCGCGGAGGATCGCCCCCGCCCATTTGCTATCGGCCGATCGCGGCCAGTCTGAAGGTAGGACCGGGAACGAAGCCTGGCCGGCTCAACTACGCAGAAGCCAGCTGGTTCAGGTCGCGCAGGAGCGCGTCGACGTCCAGACCGTGGTCGCGGCCGCCCTCGGCGATGGACTCGCGACCGGCCAGCGCGCACGAGCCGCAGGCCGGCAGGTGGTACTTCGCGAACACGGAGCCCGCGTCGGGGTGGACCTTGTGGGCCTGGGCGATGCTCATGCCGGCGGAGAAGAGGGCACCGGAGCCGTTGTCCGGAGCCGCTTTGGGCGCGGGAGCGGGCGCGACGGGAGCCGCATCCATCTTGGTGTCGGCGATCTCGGCGCCGCCGAGGATGGTGAGGCGGCCGCGCCCCTTCCCCTTGCCCGGCTTCCCCTCCAGCTGGTCCAGCCGATCCCGAACCTCGCCAAGCTCCTTGTCGAGGCGCTCGTGCACGCGCGCGAGCTCCGACTTGAGCACGCGAAGCTCGAACGCGACATCGTCGTACGTGCCGCCGAACAGCATCGACTGAAGGAAGTCACCAAGGAATCGGGGGGCGCTCATGGGCGCCGGAGTGTAGTCCCCGGGATCGGCGCTGTCGATGAGAGATCGCAGCCCCCAAACAACGCTGGTATCTTCCGCGCGCCTCGCCCCCCAAGGAGCTTGCCGTGTCCCGAATCGTTGATGTCCGTGCCCGCCAGATCCTCGACAGCCGAGGCAACCCCACCGTGGAAGTCGACGTGCACGTCGAAGGCGGCATCGTCGGCCGCGCCGCGGTCCCCTCGGGAGCGAGCACCGGCGAGCACGAGGCGTGCGAACTGCGCGACGGCGACAAGGCCGTCTACAAGGGCAAGGGCGTAACCCAGGCGGTCGCGAACGTGCGGGGCGAGATCAAGGACGCGGTGGTCGGCCGCGACGTGCTGGATCAGTCGGGGCTGGACGCGGCGCTCATCGCCCTGGACGGCACCCCCAACAAGAGTCGGCTGGGGGCCAACGCCATCCTCGGCGTGTCCCTGGCGGTGGCCCGGGCGGCGACGAACCTGCTGGACATCCCGCTGTACCGCTACCTCGGCGGCGCGGGCGCGCGGGTGCTCCCCGTGCCGATGATGAACATCCTCAACGGCGGCTCCCACGCGGACAACAACGTGGACGTGCAGGAGTTCATGATCGTGCCCGTCGGCGCCACGAGCTTCGCCGAAGCGCTGCGCATGGGGGCGGAGATCTTCCACACCCTCAAGGGCGTGCTGAAGGAGCTGGGGCTGGCGACATCCGTCGGCGACGAGGGCGGGTTCGCCCCGATGCTGGACAGCAACGAGCACGCGCTGCAGGTGATCATGAGCGCCATCGCCAAGGCCGGGTACCAGGCCGGCGCGGACGTGATGCTGGCGCTGGACGTCGCCGCGAGCGAGTTCTGCGAGAAGAAGAAGTACCACCTGGAGGGCGAGGGCCGGCTGGGGCTGTCCGCGGACGAGCTGACGGCCTGGTACGAGGCGATGGTCGAGAAGTACCCCATCATCTCGATCGAGGACGGCCTCGACGAGAACGACTGGCAGGGCTGGCGGCGCATGACGAAGAAGCTGGGCGGGAAGGTGCAGCTGGTCGGCGACGACCTGTTCGTGACCAACCCCGAGCGGCTGGGCAAGGGCATCACCACCGGCACGGGCAACTCGATCCTCATCAAGGTGAACCAGATCGGCACGCTGACGGAGACGTTGGAGACGATCGCGATGGCCACGCGCGCGGGCTACACCTCGGTGGTGTCGCACCGCTCGGGCGAGACCAGCGACACCACGATCGCGGACCTCGCGGTCGCCACCGGCGCGGGGCAGATCAAGACGGGCTCGCTGTGCCGCAGCGACCGGGTCGCCAAGTACAACCAGCTGCTGCGCATCGAGGAAGACCTCGGGGGCTCGGCGCAGTACCTGGGGCGGGCGGTGTTCAGCTCGATCGGCCGCTCCGGCAAGACCGGCCCGGAGGCCAGCCTCGCGGAGAAGGTCGACACGATGCTGCGCAGCAAGACGGCCAAGAAGTCGGCCGCCCGCAAGAAGAAGAAGAAGAGCGCCCCGCGCGCCTAGGGCACGACCCCGAGCACGACTTCGCCGTCGTGAAGTCCGAACAGAACCGTCGCGCCGCCGGCGTCGAACGCGTAGCCGGCCGAGCCATCCAGGAACGCCTTGGGAAGCTTCGCCGGATCGGATGCGCCGGGGGTGGCCGCGTGCTCGTCACGCAGGATCGCCCCGAGCTGATCGCGATCCAGCCGCGCCAGGAAGAAGCCGGCCTCGGGGTCGGCCTCGGACGTGGCCGCGGCCACGAGCGCGAACGGCCGGTCCGGCAGCGCGTCGGACGCATACAGCAGGTACATCCGGGGGTCCGACGGGACGAGGTCGTCACGCTTCAGGGCGCGCTCGTCGCCGGCGCGGGCAGCGAAGAGGCCGACGATGTTCCCGTCCTCCACGGTCCAGGTGACGAGGATCGGGGAGTCCGGCCAGGCGATGCCCTCGTTGGCCGAGTCAAGGCTGGCGGGGTCGGCGCTGATGTCGTCGTCATTGTCGGGATCGGGGGTGGGGTTGGTCGGGCCGGTCGGGGCGGTGGCGTGGTTTCGCAGCTCCTCGGGGGCGGGGAGCCCGGCCAGCATCCCGCGAAGGTTGTCGTCATCCTCGGGGATGGGCGTCGGCTTGGGCGGCGGGAAGTTGGTGAGGTTGGCCTGGGCGGCGACGGGGGTCAGCAGCAGGGCGGCGAACAAGAGGGAGATCCGTTTCATGCTCCGGAGACGGAGGCCAGCCGGCGGCGGTGCCAACTTTCTGGTCAACTTCCCCGGTGGACGCGCCGAAGACCCGCGAAGAGCTGATCGCCCGCGCCGATGCGCTCGCCGGTCGCACGGTCGGCCAGGTGGCGACGCGGCTGGGGCTCGAGGTTCCACCGGACCTGCGGCACCACAAGGGCTGGGTGGGGCACGTCATCGAGAAGGCGCTGGGCGCCCCCGCGGGGAGCGCGGCGGGGCCGGACTTCCCGGGACTCAGGGTCGAGTTGAAGACGATCCCGGTGGACGCCTCAGCGGTACCGCGCGAGTCGACCTGGGTCTGCTGGGCGCCGCTGGACGGATCGATGGCAGCGGCGTGGCGTGAGTCGCTGGCGTACAGCAAGCTCGCAGCCGTGCTGTGGGTGCCGATCGTCGGCGATGGGCCGCCCGGGGACCGCTTCATCGGGAGCGCCGTGGCGTGGTCGCCGGACGCGGACGAGGAGCGCGCGCTGCGGGAGGACTGGGAAGAGATCACCGAGCTGATCCGGGACGGACGGATCGATCTGCTGAACGCGAGCCTCGGCACCGCCCTGCAGCTGCGCCCGAAGGGGGCGAACAGCCGGGACGTCGTGCGGTTCCTGGGGCCCGATGGGGAGTGGGCGGAGACCGGACCGCGGGGCTTCTACCTGCGGCGGAGCTTCACCACCGAGGTGCTGAACAAGGCCTTCGGCTGAGGGGGCCGGCCTGCGACCGACCCGCCCCTCCGCTGCGACCGAAGCTGCGGCATGATCCGCACATGCCGTATGTCGTGCACCTCGGCTCACTCAGCGCCGACCTCGAGCGACGCGTCGTCGAGGGACCGGACCACGCCTCCCGGCTCACGGCGAACGAAGCGGGGCTGCTCGCGTACCTGGCCGCACGACCGGGTCAAGCGGTCTCCCGCGAGGAGCTGCTGCAGGAGGTCTGGGGCTATTCGCCCGACGCCGTCTCCCGCGCAGTCGACTTCACCGTCCATCGACTCCGCACGAAGATCGAGCCGGAGCCGTCGGCGCCCACCCTGCTGCTGTCGGAGCATGGCGTCGGCTACAAGCTCGCGATGCAGGAGGCCGTGCCTGCGCCGCCCGTTCGGCACCTGCCCGCGGAGATCGAGCCCATCCTCGGACGGGCGGACGATTTCGCCGCGGTCGAGCACGCAATGCAGCAGGGTCGGGTCGCATCGATCGTCGGGCCGTCGGGGGTGGGCAAGTCCCGCCTGGCGTTGGCGGCGGCCCACCGATCGGCGTCCGCGCGCCTCGTCCCCCTCGCCCAACCGGTCGGGGGCGACGACGCCCTCGGGCGGGTCGCACGGGCGCTGGACGTCCCCCTCGCGGACCTGGCCGACGCGTCGCTGGTCGAGGGTCGGATCGGCGAGGCGCTCGCCGCGTCGGGGCCGATCGTCCTCGTACTCGACGACGCCGACTTTCACCTGGAGACGCTCCGGTCTTCGGTGCTCGCCTGGACCGCGGCAGCGCCGCAGTTGAGGGTCCTGCTGACGGCGCGCGCCCCCCTTCACGTGCGCGGTGAGCGGGTCGTGCGCCTGGGGCCCCTGGCCCCGTCGGCCGCGGAATCCCTGTTCATCGAGCGGGCCCGCGCGGCCGGCTGCCCAGCAGCCCCCGAGGAAGCCGGGTTGGCCGCCGCCGCCCAGATCGTCCGCCGGCTCGACTGCCTGCCGCTGTCACTGGAGCTCGCCGCGAGTCGCTGTTCGGCTTCGAAGGCCTGCGGGATCGGCTCGACGAGGTGGCCCACCTGTTCCGGTCGCGCGAGGTGGATCGCCCGCCCCACCACGGGAGCCTCGACGGGACCCTCTCCTGGTCCTGGTCGGCGCTGAGCCCGGTCGAGCAGCTCGCCCTGGTCCTCGACTCCGTCGACCTCGACCGGACCTCCTGCGACCAACGCCTCCTCGCGCTGGACGCCGTCTTGTCCGACGGCCCGTCGGCGCTCGCTCGCGCGCGGCTGCTGCTCCAGCGGGCCAGCGCCCTGCAGATCCAGCGGAGGCTTGCGGACGCGAGGACCTCGGGCGAAGAGGCCAGCGCCCTGGCGACGGCGGTCGGCGATAGGCTCCTGCAGGCCCACGTGCGGATGCGGCTGGCAGTCATCGCCAGCCAGTTCGGCGAGCCCGAGGAGGCGAAGCACCAACTGGGGCTCGCGGGGGACGTGGGCTCGACGGATCCCTCCCTGCAGGGGCTGCTCGCCATGGCGCACGGTCGCATGGCCTTGTACACCGGCGACCATGAGAGCTACGTGCAGCTCACCCGTGCAGGCCTCGCCAGGATGAGCCCGACGGGGGACGATCTCGACGTCGTACTCGTCCGCACGAGCCTCGCGTCGGCGCTCACCGCGACCGGGGACCTGGACGCGGCCGAGCGGGAGCTCGACGCGGTGGAGCCGACCCTGCGCGCGCTCGGGGGCGCCCGACGCCTCGGCTCCCAGGAGTTCCGTCGGGCGACCGTGGCCCTGCACCGGGGCGACCTCGAGCGGGCGATCGAGCTCCTGACCGCAGCTGCTGCCCGCCAGATGGAGGCCGGCATGACGCGGCCGGCGGCGATGGCCTGGAACAACCTGGGCTGGGCCCACATGGAGGCCGGCCGGCACGCCGAAGCGCAGGCCCTGCTGGAGCGCGCGTTGGCGGTGCACCGACGCTTCGACGACCACCGCACCGAGGCGCTGACGCTGACCGACCTCGGCGTCGCGCGGCAGGTGGCGGGCGACCTCCCAGCGGCGCGTGACCGGCTCAGAGAGGCCTTGGCGCTCCTGGAGAGTCACCCCGACGCCTGGGTCCGCGCGAGCTGCCGGGCGCACCTCGCGGAGGTCCTCGCGGCGATGGGTGAGGGGGCGGAGGCGCGGGCCTCGCTGACCGAGGCCGAGGGGTGCCTGCCGGGGGCCCGCTGGCGTCACGCGCCGCTGCGGGTGGAGCTGGCGCGAGCGCACGTGCAGCTCCGCCTGGACGGTGCAGCGGTGGCGGAGGATCTCGTCCGTCCCGTGGCGGCCGACGCCCCCCAGATCCGCGTCGCCCGACGCCTCCTCGCTCGGGCCCGCGCGACGTAGACGCAGCGCCTGCCTCGACCCCGAAGGCCACTGGAACAAACTGCAACAACATCCCGCTCGCGGCCGCCGTCCGAAGCACCGACACTCGTGCTCGGAGACCTTCGATGCGCATGTTCCTGCTCCTGATCGGCCTGCTCCTCACGGCCTGCCCGACGCCGGCGCCACTCGTCGACGACGACGACAGCGGCGACGACGACGACGACACCGACGACGACGACAGCGGCGTCAGCGACGACGACGACACGGTGGACGACGAGGCCCCTCCGCTCCAGATCAACCCCGCCGCCGCCGACGAGCGGGGGCACTGCGGCTCGGTGACCGTGACCTTCACCGTCACCAACCCCGACGACGAGGCGGTGCAGATCACCGACGGGCAGGTGGACGGCGACGGCTGGACGATCGGCGACGTCTCGTGGCCGGTCTCGATCGCGGCCCTGGGCGAGTGGCAGCTTGAGGCCGAGGGCACCACCGGCTCCGCGATCCTCACGCTCACGACGGACTCGACCGCCTCCCCCACGTTGACGGTCGGCCTCTCGGCCCAGGCCAACATGCCCCCCAGCGTCGAATTCACGAGCCCCGCCGCCGGCACCCTCGAGGAGGGCGTCGACGTCGAGCTGGCCACCCTGGTAGCCGGCGAAGTCGATGCCCTCGCTGGCGTTTCGGCAGACGTCCACGACGATCGCGACGGGCCGGATCTCGGCGGCGGCGGCGAGGGCCGCTTCACCCGGTTCCATCGGCTCGGCTGAAGAGGTCACGGCGCGGGCCAGCCCGGTGACGCCCCGCGCGGACCGGAAGGGGTCGTAGCCGATGAACAGCACGGGCCCCTGGGTCGGAGCGGGGATCGGCGCCTCCTCCTCGGCCTCCTCGGGGGGGCCGAACTCCGGCAGCGCCTTGACCAGCTTCTTGGGCGCGATGGTCCGGTAGGACTCATCCAGCCACTCCAGCAGCAGCGGCACCGGCACCTGGTCTCCGTCGACGAAGTGGCTCGAGACCCAGCCGCTCTTGCCCATGCCGTACGCCGTGGGCTTGGCGAACGGCATCTCGAGCGCCTGCTCGGCGGTCTCGGGCAGCTTCGTCGTGATGTTGAGCCGGCCTTTGTGAGTACCCGCGAACAGGAAGATCTTCTTGTTCACCTTCACCACGCGGTCGCCCCACGGGGACTCCTCGTAGGTCTCGGGGTACGCCAGCGCAGTGGCGCGGATCTCGTCCAAGGCTTCGAGGAGGCGGTCGTCCATGGCCGGGAAATCTAGCCGAGGGCGGCGGCGATGCGAGCGCGGGTCGAGGCGATCCCCTGCTCGACCGCCTGCTCCAGGTCATCGCCGAGCGCCAGGTGGGCGGTGATGATGGCGCTGAGGTGGCAGCCGGTGCCGTGCACGTGGGTGCCGTCGGCGATGCGGGGGGCCGAGAAGGTCCGGAGCTCGCCGCCGACGCAGAGCACGTCGTCGACGGTGTCACCCTCGCCGTGCCCCCCCGTGACGAGCGCGGCGCCAGCGCCGGCCTCGACCAGGGCCTGAGCCAGCTCGCCGGCGCTGCCGTCCCGGTCGGCCAACTGGCGCGCCTCCGGCAGGTTCGGAGTCACCAGGGCGGCGAACGGGAGGAGCTCCCGGTAGGCCTCGACCGCCCCGGGACCGGACAGGTCGGCGCCCGAGCTCGAACGGAGCACGGGGTCCACGACCAGCGGCATGGGGGCGGCGGCCCAGAACCTCGCCACCACACGCACGACGTCGGCGCTTCCGAGCATGCCGGTCTTGGCGGCCTTGGCCATCGGGTTGCGCACTAGGCCGCCGAGTTGGCGGACCACCATCTCCAAGGGGACCAGCTCCATGCTGACCACCCCATCCTCGGGGGTCTGGATCGTCTTCGCCGTGAGGACCATGTGGCCGCGCACCTTGCGGGTGGTGAAGGCGGCAAGATCGGCCTCGACGCCGGCGCCGCCGGAGGAGTCGGATCCAGCGATGCTGATGGCGCGGATTCTCATGGCGGGGAGCCTACCCGCTCAGAGCTCGCGGACTTCCTCGCGCTCGGCGTAGACGCAGGAGGCCTCGTCGCCGCGCTCCTCGTCGAACTCGCCGCCCTGGTGGTCGACCAGCCACCACGTCTGGGCGAAGGTCGCGTCCCAGCACTCGCTGGCGGCGACCTCGGATCCGAGCAGCGAGCCGCCGCTCATCCGAAGGTCGGCCCGACCGGCGCCGCCGTGCTGCCACCGCACCCGGGTCGCGGAGGTCTCGCGCAGGCCGTCACCGCCGCCGAGGAAATCGGACGTGGTCGCGTACTCGAGCACGCCCCCCTCGTCGGGCACGTGGTGGAAGAAGTAGGAGAAGCGGGTGCGCTGGCCGGTCTCGTCGAGCCAGTCGTGGAAGACCACGCTCAGCGTGACCTCCCCGCCATCGCGGGCGTGGTCGACGCACATCAGCCCGCCGTAGTCGCCGCCGTCGCGGGAGGCGCTGAGGTCGGCGTCCCAGCAGAAGCTCCCCTCCCCGCCCCGCAGCACCGTCTTGGCGCCCCGGGTGAAGTCGCCCCCCATCAGCTCGGACCAGGCCTCGCCGTCGTCGGAGACCTCGAGCGAGTACAGGAACGTGTCGGGGGCATCGGCGGAGCGCTCGACCACGAGCCGATACCAGCCCCCCGCGGCGTCGTCTTCGAGCGGCCCCCAGATGCGGCGGTCGCGGCTGCGGGTCGTGATCGGCTGGTCCATGACCCACTCCAGCGACACCAGGAAGCTGAAGACGAACTGGTTCACCCACCGCGCCGTCTCGCGGGCCTGCGGGGGGATCACGGCGGGGGTGTCTTCGTCGCCCCGCTCCTCGTCGTCGACCAGGGTGCCATCCTCGGCCCGCGAGCCGGGGTGCTCGGTGCGCACATCGTCGTTCGAGGGCACCGCGCGGAGGAACAGGGCGTCCTCCTCGAACAGCTCGTTGGACAGATCGCAGCCGCCCAGGACGGCCGCCGCGAGGAGGGTCAGGAAGAGGTGCCTCATAGTGCGATTCCCATGCTCAAGATGCCTTCAAAGTAGCCCAGCGCCTGCTGCTCGTCGCCGTCGACGTACAGCATCAGGTGGGTGCGGGCCTCCAGCCCGATGCGGAAGCGGCGGTCTGGTGCGACGACGAGGCCGCCGGCGAGGCCGGGGGCCGCCATGACGTAGTCCTGGGGCGCCTGGATGAGCGGCGCCTCGAACGATCGATGGAGCCAGATCAGCCCCACCCGGGCCCCGACGAACGGACGCAGCGAGCGAGCGCCGGGGATGCGGGGCGACAGGAACGTGCCGACGCCGCCGTGGACCTCGGTCACCCGCGCGGACACGTCCGCGAACGGCTCGTGCTGGATGGAGCCCGCCATCACGTCCAGCCGGATCGAGAGCACCGGGCCGAGGAAGCCGCGGAAGTCGGCCTCGACCCCGACCATCGGGAGCGTCGGGATGAGGGACTTGCGGATCTCGGAGTCGAAGAAGCTCTGGATGCCGAACCGGCCCTGGATCGCGATCTCGCGCCCCGCGGCCCACCGGCGGGCCCGAAGCACCGCGCCCTTGGTGGAGTCCTCCGAGTACGGCAGCGCGGCCATGCGGTCGGCCTGCACGTCGCCTTCGTCGCCCGCTTCCAGGGCGAGGACCTGCTCGTACAGCGCGTCCGGCTCGCGCTTCTGCACCCGCCAGGTGCCGGCCTCGACCATGACCCGCACGGGCCGGCCGGGGGTGACCTGGACCTCGGCCACGAAGCGCTGATCGTCGTCGTCGAAGATGAGGAAGCGGCCCCCGTCGGCGCCGTCGAACCGGAGCGCCGCGCCGCGGGCCTCCAGCTGGGTGATGACGACGTCGCCCGAGCCGCTCAGGTCGTAGTCGTAGCCGGGGTGCTGGGTGCCCGCGCGGGTGGCCGCGGTGTGGGCGACGGTGCGGTGGTAGACGTAGCGGTAGGCCTCATCGAGGGTGACGGCCCCGTCCCCGCTGGCGTCCGCGGCGCCCCGCAGGCCCGACAGCAGGTAGTGGGTGAAGTAGCTGCCGCCGACCTCGTCGCTCTCCTGGGACAGCTCGTCGGCGGCGGAGCTGGTGATGACGACCTCGCCGGAGGCGTCCACTTCGGCGTTGGCGTCGAGGAAGCTGGGGGCTCGCCGGGCGCCCTTGGAGCGGTTGGCGCCGCCGGCGTAGCAGCTGTCGATGAAGAGCAGCCGCACGTCGGCCCCGGTCGCTTCGAGGGAAGCGCGGAGGTCGGCGAAGAGCACCGTCTGGCGACCGAGCTGGATAGCATCCGGATCGGCGTGGCCGGAGAAGTAGAAGAAGACCGTGGTGTGGCCGTCGCCGGTCGCTTCGGCCTCCGCGATGCGCTCCCCGAGGCGGGCCATGGCGCCGTCGAAGCCGGCCCGGGTGGGGCTGCGGAGCAGGAGGATGTTGTCCGCGGGCACGCTGCCGAGGCCGCTGAGCACGTCGACCACACGCTCGGCGTCGGTCTCGGCGAAGTAGAGGGGACCGGAGCCCCGCCCGCCTTCGTTGGCGCCGACCACCAACGCGAACCGCTCCCCCGCCTGCGCCGTCGTGGGGACGGCGAGGAGCAGCAGGAGCAGCGGCAGGGCGGCGTGTCGCAAGCGGGCTCAGTCTCCCTTCTCGACGTGGAAGACGCTGACCTGGGGGGCGAGGCCGGCGGCGGTCCAGTCCTCGGCGAGTACGCCGCGGCTGCCGGCGTCCTGGACGACGTCGTGCACGGCGCGCTCGAGGTCTTCGACCAGCAGCGGCTCGTCGGACAGGAAGGCGAGGAAGACCTCGGGGCCGGGGGCGGCGTCGAGCTCCAGGCTGTCGGGCAGGGGCACGCCGTTGCCGGGGGCGAAGGCGGCGGACTGCTCGCCTCCGACGGGGAGGTAGCGGCTGACCGTGCCGGTGCCGTCGACGCCCAGGAGCGCGAGGTAGCCGTGAGGGGTCGAGACGCGGAACTGCACCCGGTCGCCTGCGACGAGGCGGGCGCCGGCGTCGATGCGCTCGGCGTGGCCTTCGACGAGCACGAAGCCCTGGAGGGTGTCGGACGACTTGTACCGGTTGGGGGCGGGGGTCGGATCGACGGGGGGCTGCGGGGCGAACAAGAACACCAGGGCGAGGATGGCGGCGGCGCCGGCGGTGCCCAACCAGAGCGCCTTGCTCCAGGACCGGCGGGGGAGCAGATCGAAGTCGGGGACGGCGTCGGGGCGGCCGGACTCGGGCAGCGCGGCGGCGCGGGCCAGGAGCGCGGCGCCGACGGCGTCCCAGGGGCGGGCGGCCTCGAACGCGGCGTCATCGGCGCAGAGGGCCTCGACGCGGGCGGCGAGATCGGGGTCTTCGCGAAGGGCCTCGCCGACAGCGCGGGCTTCGGCGGCGGCCAGATCGCCCGCGATGTAGCGCTCCAGGGTCCACGGCGTGGGGGCGCCGGGCGGCGGGTCGGGGCGGGTGAGCATGCGTTCGAGTGCGTCCATGGTCTCGTCGTCCAAAGTGGTCATTGTTCGGCCCGGATGGCTCGGATGATTTGGGATTCGAAGCCGCTGCGGAGCTGCTTGCGGGCGCGGTCGACGAAGACGCGGAGCCGCTTGCGCACGGTCGGCACGGACAGACCGACCTCCACGGCGATCTCCTGCTGGGTCATCTCGTCGAACCAGTAGAGGATGGCGAGCCGCTGCAGATCGGGGTCCATGCCGTCCATCACGGCGCGCACGATGTCGAGGAGTTCGACCTGGCCGTGGGCCGAGGGGCCGGTGCCCGCTCCGGGGCGTTCGGCCTGGCGTTGATCAAGCTTGGCGCGGCGGCCCTGGCGGTCGCGGATGACGTTGAGGCAGTGGTTGGTGGCGATGCGCGACAGCCACGTCAGGCGGGAGGCGGTGCCGTCCCAGCTGTCCCACGACCGGATGGCGCGCGCGAACACCTCCTGGGTCGCGTCCCACGCTTCTTCGTCATCGCGAAGAATGCGCCGGCAGCGGCGATGAATGAGGGCGCCGTACTGGTGGTACAGCCGCGCCGCCTGGACGTCCGTCGGTGGCAATCGCTCCTCCAGGGAAAGGATCCATCAGGACAGACCCGCGAGGCGCGAGGAGTGGAAAAGAAAACTGCGGGCGGGCCGCTAGTACGCGTTGATCGACGCCTCGTCGCTGGCTTCCAGGTCCACTTCGAACCGGCCTTCCAGCTCCAGCGCCTCCACCGCGTTCGGCGTCGTCAGCAGCACCTTCTCGCCGGCGGGGAGGTCGTATTGCACCCTCCCCTTGCGCTGGTGCACGTTCAGCCGAGCTTCCTCGTCGACCGTCCACTCCAACTCGGCCGAGTCCTTCAGCATCGCCCGCCCCTTGTCGGCGAAGTCGACCTCGTCGGGGACGACGCATTGGACCGCCTCCGGCGCCGCCACCGGGCTGCCCGACAGCACCGCCATCGGGGTCACCCCCTCGACGTCGACCGCCACCGGCTCCACCGCCGTCGGGGGCGGAGCGGCCTCGGGCACGAACAGGATCGTGACGCCGACCAACAGCAGGGCGGCCACGGCGGCGTACACGCTCCACGGCGGCGCGCCTCCCGACCCTCCGGCGTCCCCGGGGCCGGCCTCATCGACCGCATCGAGGACCCGGTCGGCGAAGCCGCTCGGCACCTCGGGGTCATCCCACGCATCCAGCAGTTCGCGGTCGAAGTCAGGCATCGAACCCCCGCTCCTGCAGCGCCGTTCGCAAGGGTCGGCGCGCTCGGTTGAGCCGCGACTTGACCGTGCCCGCGTCGCACTCGAGGGCGTGGGCGATCTCGTCGTAGCTGAGGTGGTGGTACTCGCGGAGCAGGAACGCTGCCCGGAAGGGGGGCGCCAGCTCCGCCGCGGACTCCCGCAGCGCCCGCCCCAGTTCCCGGCGGCGGGCTCCGTCGTCGGTGCGCGTCGGCGCCTCCAGCGGCACCACCGAGGCATCCACCAGCAGCGCGTCCTTCCGCTTCCGCAGGTGGTCGATCGTCACGCGCGTGGCGATCGTGAGGATCCAGCTGCTCAGCTTCGCGGCGCCGTCTCGGTCGAACCGCGGCAGCGCCTTGAACACCCGCAGGAACGTCTCCTGGGCGAGGTCCTCAACGCAGTCCCGCTCCGGCACGACCATGCGGCCGACCAGCGCGAAGACCGGCCGCTCGTACCGCTGAACCAGCGCCCGGCAGCCGTCCCGGTCGCCCCGCCGGGCCCGCTCCAACGTCACCTCGTCCAGCTCGGCGTAGGCCGGCGGCATCGGGCGTGGGGCGGGCGAGAGCGACATCACCGGTGCATTACACGTCAACGTGGGCCGTTTGTTCCCGCGCCAGCCGCATTACCGCCAATTCGGCTTCCACCGCGATGCGCGCAGCCATCTCTTCCTCCGGATCGGGCAGCGCCCGAGTCCCCCGAAGGGCCTCGAGCGCTCGGGTCAGCAGCACCCCCAAACAGAAGCTCAGGGCGGCCAGCGCCCAGGGCACCCACAGCGGCGCGACCCACTGCAGCTCCAGGCTCAAGAGCACGCAGGCCGCCAGCACCGCGACCGTCACGGCCGCCAGCCCCAGCACGACCAGGAGCGACTCCAGGGTCAGGGGTGTGCGCATCAGTAGCCGACGTGCTCGTCGAGGAGTTCGGCGGTGTTCCAGCGGCCTTCGGCCTTCACGCCGCGCCGGACCTCGAGGTTGCAGGCCGCCGTGTTGTTGACCATCGCCCGCAGTTCCTCACCGGTCCACTGCTCCAACCCCTCGAGCGTCTTGGTGACCTCGTCGAGTTCGACCTCGAGCTCTTCGAGCCCGGTCAGTTCGTGCACCTCGGTCAGGTCGGCCAAGGCCAGCTTCAGCGTCGACTCGGCTCCCTCCTTGTCCCTTTCCGCAGCCATCTCCATCGCCGCAGAGCGCGCGTCCGAAGCGGCGATGGCGGCGAAGTAGCCCGCCGACTCGGGGTCCAACGACGCCTTCACCACGCTCGGGTCGGCCGACCGGCCCAGGTGCAGCGCCGCCGGCGGGGACGAGCCCGCGTCCGCGATCAGCCGCGCCGAGATCACGTCACGGGCGGGGCCCGGCCCCACCGACAGGGGGACCAGCACGCGACGGCGATCCTCCGCGCTGAGGGATCCCAGCTCGAGCCGCACGGTTCCGTCCGGGTCGGGCTCGCTGGCACCGTCCACGGCGCCGATGCGAACGCCCGCGGCGGGCACGAGCTCCAGGACCACGTTGCGGGCGACGACGCCGCGCATGCGCACGATGGCGCCGGGTCCGGGGCTGAAGAGGTGGCTGCCGGTGCCCCGCTCGGCGAGCAGGTTCAGCAGCGGCGCGTCGTACGCTCCACCCAAGCCGACGGTGGTCGAGGCGATGGTGTGCGCCGTCCGGGCCGTCGCGACGATCGCGGCCAGCCCCTCGGGAGCGGAGATGCCCTCGTTGGCGTGGCCGTCCGAGAACAGCACCACGCGCCGGTCGTGGGTCGTGGGCGCCTCCTCCAGGAGCTGGTACGCGACGTCCAGGCCGCAGCTCATGCAGGTCCCGCCCAGCGGGGTCAGCTGCTCCACCGCGGCCGAGGCGGGGATGCGCGCCTCCCCCAGCCGGGACGGCTCCAACACGGTGTGGGCCGCCGATTCGAACGAGACGATCGAGAGCAGGTCGTCGTCGCCGAGCCGCTCCACGAGCCGCGCGGCGCCGGCCCGGGCGTCCTCGATCTTGGTCCCCGCCATGCTCCCGCTGACGTCGACCACGATCGCCAACGCGACGGGCCGCTGGACCGCATCGCCGACCGCATCGTCGGCCTGGATTCCGATCATCGACCGGCTGTCGGACTCCTCCAGACCGAGCACGGAGCGCTCCGCCCGCACCGTCATCGTCAACGGCCCCACCTGCGCGGTCGGAGCCGTCGGAACGGGGATGCGCGTCGAGGCGGGGAGCAAGACAGCGGAGCCAGCCCCCAACGCAGGGGCTGCGCCCACCACGGGCGGGTCGCCCAGGAGGGCAACGGCGGCCACGGCGCTGGCGGCGACGAGGGTGACGGACAAGAGGGTCAAGGGACGATCGAGCATCGGTTCTCCAGCAGAGCGTTTGCGTGTTCCACGGGGCCCGACCCAAAAGGTTCCCAACCGGTACGATTTCGCCCTCGGAGGTGATGACGATGTCCTGGAAGACCGCCCTTGGGCTCCTCGGTTTGCTGCTCGTGCTGAGCGCGTGCAGCCCGTCCCGCAGCAGCAGCGACGACGACGACGACGACGACAGCAACGACAACTGGACGCTCGACATCGTCAACGACAGCGGCATCACCCTCGCGATCGCGTTCCACCGCCCCTGCCCGTCGGAGGATCCCGAGGACTGGAACGAGATCCCGCTGCCCGCCGGCGGCATCGCCTCGGGCGACAACCACCGCGTCTCGCTCCCGACCCCGTCCTGCTACGCGCTGTCCGCCGAGGACGCCGATGGCGCGTGCTTCGTCCAGGGCACCACCGGCTCCCTGCAGCTGGGCGATCAGACGACCTGGACCATCACCGACGTGGACCTGACCTGCGCCGGGTGATCCCCCGCCCGCCCCTCTGAGCCCGCTCCGTTCATAATGCCGCCCATGGGTCGGTACCTCTTCTGCCTCCTCGCGGTCGTCCTCGTGGCGTGCCCGCAGTCCTCCTCGGACCTTTCGGTGTCCTTCGATCCGGAGTCCCTCGACTTCGGCGTCGTGGCCCTCGGCGGGGACTCCACCCTCACGCTGGTCGCGACCAACGACGGAGCCGACAGCGTCACGCTGCTCACGGGGGAGGTCCAGGCATCGGACGCGTTCACCCTCACGGGCGCCGACTGGCCGGTCGAGCTCGCCCCCGACGGCCAGATCACGATGGAGGTGACCTTCACGCCGACCGATCTGGGGGTCGTGCTCGCCAACCTCCAGTTCACCGCGGACGTGCCCCCGGCGCCGTCCGAGTCGGACCTCCGGCCCGGCACCTGGATCGTCGAGCTGACCGGTGAGGGCGTCACCATCCCGCCCGCCCGCGACGACGACGGCGACGGCTACACCGCCGAGGAGGACGGCGGCGACGACTGCGACGACGACGACCCCGACATCAACCCCGGCGCCACCGAGATCTGCAACGACATCGACGACAACTGCGACGGCCAGGTCGACGAGGGGCTCGAGGCACTCGAGTACTTCCTGGACAGCGATGCCGACGGCTACGGCGACGCCAACGACACGACGGTCGCGTGCGCCGCCCCCCCCGGGTACACCACCCAGGCCGGTGACTGCGACGATGGCGACGCCAACATCAACCCCCTCGCCACCGAGATCTGCGACGAACTGGACAACGACTGCGACGGCAGCGTCGACGAGGATCTCGCCACCACCGACTGGTACCCCGACGCCGACGGCGACAGCTTCGGCGAAGAGGGCTCGACCGCCGTCGCCAGCTGCCTCCAGCCTGCCGACACCGCCGCCGACCCCACGGACTGCGACGACACGGAGGCCTCGACCTTCCCCGGCGCCGAGGAGGCCTGCGACGACGTCGACAGCGACTGCGACACCAGCCTCGTCGACGAGTTCGACGACCTCGACGGCGACGGCGAGCCCGACTGCATCGACGTCGACACCGACGGCGACGGCAGCGACGACGGCGACGACTGCGCTCCCCTCGACCCCGCCATCTACCCCGGCGCCCCCGAGCTCTGCGACGCCATCGACAGCGACTGCGACACCAGCCTCGTCGACGAAGACCTCGACACCGACGGGGACGGCGACCCCGACTGCACCGACCCCGACGACGACGGCGACGCCTCGCTCGACGGCGACGACTGCGCGCCCCTGGATCCCGCCATCTACCCCGGCGCCCCCGAGCTCTGCGACGCCATCGACAGCGACTGCGACACCAGCCTCGTCGACGAGGACCTCGATTTCGACGGCGACCTCGACCCCGACTGCACCGACCCCGACGACGACGGCGACGCCTCGCTCGATGCGGACGACTGCGACGACTTCGACGCCTCCATCTACCCCGGCGCCCCCGAGATCACCGACGACGGCATCGACCAGGACTGCAACGGCTTCGACACGGTCTCCTGCTTCGTCGACGTCGACGAAGACGGCTGGGGCAGCGGCGACGTGCTCAGCTCCGATGGCGACTGCGACGATGTGGGCGAGACCGCCGTCGACGGCGACTGCGACGACAGCGACGAGTTCGTGAACCCCGACGCCACCGAGGTCTACGACGGCATCGACAACGACTGCGACGGCGGCATCGACACCGGCCTGCACGTCGGCACCGGCAGCGACGGCCCCCTCGCCGTCACCGGCACGACCGACCTGAGCCTGAGCCTGCTGGCCCCCTCCTGGCCGGTCACCGCCATCACCGGAGACCAGACCATCACCGCCGACGAGTCGGTGATCGGCCTCGCCCCCGGGGACGAGATCCTCATCGCCAACCTGCACGGCAGCGACGCCGCGCACACCTCCGTCGGCACGTGGGAGGTCGCCTCGGTGGCGTCCGTCACCGACGCCGACGTCGTGCTCGCGGGCGCCTTGACGGAGATCTACGGCGAGGTCGACAACACCGACCTGACCGACCAGGCCGTGCTCCTGCAGCGCATCCCGCACTTCACCGACGTCACGGTGTCCGCCGGCGGGCTGCTCACCACCAGCGCGTGGGACGGCGCTGCCGGGGGCGTGCTCGCCTTCCGCGCCAACGGCACCGTGCTCGTCGAGGACGGCGGCGCCATCTCGGCGGACGCCCTCGGCTACTGGGGCGGCGACACCGGGGTGAACTACAACGACGACGCGTACCAGGGCGAGAGCTATGCCGGCGTCGGCGGCGGCGGCGTCTACCAAGTCTACAACGAGGCCTCAGGGGAGTGGGCCCCCAACTACGGCGGCGGCGGAGCCCACGTCACCGGCGCCGGCGGAGCCTACGGCCCGGGCGCGACCGGGGGCGACTCGTGGACCGGAGGGACCGCGACACCCCCGGAGGCCGGCCTCGAGTACGGCGACGCAGAGCTGACGGGGCTGTACTTCGGCTCCGGCGGCGGAGGCGTCTGGAACGGCGGCGACGACCAACCGACCGAGGATCCGGGCCCCGGCGGCGACGGCGCGGGCATCGTGCTCATCGGCGCGGCGGCCCTGCAGGCGGACGGCGCCAGCGCGGTGACCGCGATCGGCGGCACCACGATCCACTGGGCGTGGGGCTCCTGGACCTACGGCGCTGGCGGCGGCGCAGGCGGCGCCATCTTCCTCGTGGTGGACGATCTCACCCTCGCCGTCGACGCGGTGGACGCCTCCGGCGGCTTCGGACAGGACGACTACATCCGGGTCGGGGGAGACGGCGGGGTCGGCCGCGTGCGCGTCGACTTCGGCACCGTCAACGGCTTCGCCCTCGGCTCCCCCGAAGCGGACGGCGCCATCGCCGACGGCGCGCTCCCGGACGCCGGCTTCAGCGCCGCCATCCCCTGAGCACGGGCGTGCCCGGGATTGGGTAGGCTCCGCACGGGAGAGGACTGCGCCATGATGCTCGTGACCGGGGGGACCGGCTTCGTCGGACGCCACGTGGTGCGGCGGCTCTTGAGCCGTGGCGAATCCGTCGCGTGCCTCGTTCGTGAGGGCTCGGTGGGGCGCCTCCCCGAGGGCGTCACCGCCATCGTCGGCGACATCACCCAACCCCTGGATCCAGGCGCCTTCCCGGCCGTCGACGGGGTCATCCACCTCGCGGCGCTGTATGACCTGTCCGCGGACGAGGCCGCCTGTCGGGCCGCCAACGTCGACGGCACCCGCCACGTGCTCGCCCTGTGCGAGGCGCTCGGCGCGACCCTGCACTACATCAGCACGGTCGGCATCGCCGAAGGGTTCGACGGCGTCTTCGACGAGACCTGCTTCGACGAAGGCCAGAGCCACGGCCACCCCTACCCCCGCAGCAAGTTCGACGCCGAGCGCCTCGTCCGCGAGCAGACGGCCGTGCCGTGGCGCATCTACCGGCCGGGCGCGGTGGTCGGCAGCAGCATCGACGGCGCCACCGACAAGGCCGACGGGCTGTACCTCATGTTCCCGCTCATCCGGCGGCTTCGGGGCGCGCTCCCGTCGTGGGTCCCCGTGCTCGGGTTCGAGGGCGGACCGGTACCGCTGGCCCCCGTGGACTTCGTCGCCGAGGCGATCGTCGCGCTGGCCCACGCCTCGGGTCTGGACGGCCGCACCTTCCACCTGTGCGACGCCGATCCGCCCACCCTCGGCGCGGTCGGCAACACCCTCGCGAGCGCCGCTCACGCACCCCGGTTCGCGGTCCGCCTGGACCGCTCAGCCTTCGATCTCCTGCCCGGCGCCACCGCCCTGTTGAAGGGCATGGGGCCGGTCAAGCGGCTCCGGAGCAAGCACCTGGGCGGCGCCTCGGGGGCGGGCATGCTCGGCCTCGTCACCGGTCGAACCACCGTCGACGCAAACGCCACCGCGGCGGTGCTCGATGGCCTCGGCGTGGTCTGCCCGCGCTTCGAGGACTACGCCCCCAAGCTCTGGGACTACTGGGATCGCACCCTCCGCCCCCAGGACGCCCTCACCCTGGCCGGCCGCGCAGCCGGACGCGTGGTGCTCATCACCGGCGCCTCCTCAGGCATCGGTCGCGCCGCCGCCCTGGCGGTGGGGGCCGCGGGAGCCATCACGCTGCTGGTGGCCCGCAGCGCCGACAAGCTCCAGGAGGTCGCGGACCTGATCACCGAAGCCGGCGGCACCGCCCACGTGCTGCCGTGCGACTGCGCCGACCCCGAGGCGGTGGATGCCCTCGTGGCGCGCGTCGAGGCCGACTTCGGCGGCGTGCACGTGCTCGTGAACAACGCAGGCCGCTCGATCCGCCGCGGCATCGCCAACACCCGGTTCCACGACTTCGAGCGCACCATCTCGCTGAACTACCTCGGCGCGCTCCGGCTGACCCTCGGCTTCCTCCCGACGATGCGGGCCCGCGGCGACGGCCACGTGGTCAACGTGCTGACGATGGGGCTGCAGACCCGGGTGCCCCGCTTCTCGGCCTACCTGGGGAGCAAGGCGGCGCTCGAGGCCGCCACCGCGTCCATCGGCGCGGAGGTGCTCAGCGAAGGCGTGCACTTCACCCAGGTGTACATGCCGCTGGTGCGCACCCCGATGATCGCGCCGACGGACGTCTACAAGGCGTTCCCGTCGCTGAGCCCCGAGGAGGGCGCCGCGCTGGTGACCGACGCCATCACCCGGCGTCCGATCCGCGTCAGCACTGGCCTCGGTTCGCTGTCGATGGTCTGGAGGGTGCTCGCGCCGAAGGCGGGACTGGCCATCCTCAGCCGCGGCATGAAGCTGGTTCCGGAGGACGGCACCCGCTCCACGGAGCCCAAGTCCGAACGCAGCAGCCTGATCCCGAAGATCCTGGGCGCGTTCCACTGGTGAGCCTGGCCTGAGCTCCGCGGCTCGACCCGCGACTCCCCTGGCGTCCCTCTGCCCGAGCACTCTCGCGCGCGTTGGTTAAGGTGCGCACCAACGTGCTCACCCCCGTGGGAACCGTGGCCTGCCTCACCGCGCCGGCCCTCCCGCTGACGTCGTGCGATCCCAGCCTGATCGACGGCTCCCGGGGTGAGCCGGTGCTCTCCTCGACCGCCACCTGGTCGGCGTTGGGCGGGCAGCTCGAAGCGGAGTTCGCCCAGCAGGTCCGGTCCGCCGGCGACGTCAACGCCGACGGCTACGACGACGTGCTCGTGGGGTCGGCTTCGCGGACCTCGCCATCGGCGCCCCCAACCAGGACGACGTCGGCAACGTGCACGTCTTCCTGGGGAGCTCCACGGGGTTCGGCGCGAACCCGGACTGGACGTCGGCGGGCTCCAGCATCCCCGGCGTGGAGTTCGGCGCGGCGGTCGTATGGGCCGGCGACGTCGACGCCGACGGCCACGACGATCTGCTGATCGGCTCCCCCAGCTTCGGCAACTCGGTCGAAGAGCAGGGGTCGGCCAACCTCTTCTACGGCACCGCCACCGGCCCGGGCCCCTCGGGGCTGACCATCGTCGGCACGGTCACCAACTCCAACCTCGGCGCGTCGCTCGCGGGCGGGGACATCGACGGAGACGGCTACAGCGATCTCGCCATCGGCATCCCCGGCGGCAGCTCGCTGAACCCCGGCGGAGAGGTCGAGATCTTCCTCGGCGGGCCGGGCATCGACGGCCTCCCCGAGTACACGCTGTCCACCACGTCCTTCTTCGGGGGCGACTTCGGCGAGGCGGTCGCGGTCGGCGACACCAACGGCGACGGGTACGGCGACATCGGCGTCGGCATCCCCGGCGCCACCAGCGGCGACGGCGCGATCGCGCTGTACCTGGGCTCCACGGCCGGGCCGGCCACGAGCCCCGCCACCCTCCTCCTGGGCGACACCTCGACGGCGCAGGAGTTTGGCCTCACCCTCGCCTTCAGCGACATCGACGGCGACCGCCGCTCCGACCTCATCGGCGGCGCCCCCAGCCACAACAGCGAGACCGGCCGGGCACGCTTCTTCCGCGCCAGCACATCCGAGGGAGACGACCCCCACCCCGTTCCCGCGCACACCCGGGCCGAGCGGGTGGACGGCTCGCTCATCCTGCTGGGCACCCGGTCGGACGACCCCAACGGCTTCTACGCCGTCACCGAAGCCCGGGGCGCCCACGGCCGCACGGACCTGCGCATGCAGATCGAGGTCAAGGCGCTGGGCGTGCCCTTCGACGGCACCGGCCTCGTCACCGGACCTCCCTCGGACACCGGGCTGAACGGCATCGACCTGTCCGAGGGCATCGCCGGGCTGAGCTCGGACATCGAGTACCACTGGCGCGCACGGCATCTGCGACGCGGTGGAGATCGACGATCTCGACGGCGACGGCTTCTCCCCGCCGGCGGACTGCGACGACAACAACCCCGCCATCAACCCCGACGCGGCCGAGTCCTGCGACGCTGTCGACAGCGACTGCGACAACGATCTGGTGGACGGGTTCGCCAACTTCGACGGCGACCTCGAACCCAACTGCATCGACGACGACGACGACAACGACGGCGACCCCGACGCTACCGACTGCGACGACTTCAACGCCGCCATCCACGTCGGCGCGACCGAGTCCTGCGACACCATCGACAGCGACTGCGACGGCTCCCTCGTGGACGGCTTCGACGACAGCGACGGGGACGGCACCCCCGACTGCGTCGACAGCGACGACGACGACGTGCCCGACTGCGTGGACTTCGACGGCGACGGCGACGGCGCGGACGCCTCCGTCGACTGCAACGACGACGACGACACCATCTACCCGGGCGCGCCGGAGCTCTGCGACGACGAGGACACCGACTCCGGCCTCGATGCGACCGCCTTCGCGGAGCTGACCGTCGGCACGTTTCTGACCGCGAACCTGCTCCCCGTCACGCTCGGCAACATCCTCGGCGGCAGCGTGCTCGTCGCCCTCGTCTACTGGATCATCGACCTGCGTCCACGCGCGTAGACTCCCGCCATGCCCCCGCGCACCGCGACCTGCACCTGCGGAGCCCTCCGCGCGATCTGCGCCGAGGAGCCGATCCGCACCTCGGTCTGCCACTGCTACGCCTGCCAGCGCCGCACCGGGAGCGCGTTCGGCGTGCAGGCGCGCTTCGACGCGGCCGCGGTCACCCTCGAGGGGGACGCGACCGAGTTCCTCCGGGTCGGCGACGGGGGCGCGCGGGTGACCTTCCGCTTCTGCCCGACCTGCGGTGACACCCTCAGCTACACCCTCGATGTGTTCCCCGACGCCGTCGTGATCCCGGTTGGGGCCTTCGGCGACCGCGACTTCCCCGCGCCCACCAGCTCGGTCTACGACGCGCGTCAGCACCCATGGGTTGAACTGCACGGCCTCCTGCATCGTATGGACTGAGCATGAAGCCCCCCGCCCATGCAACAGAAGCCGCGATCGTCGGCGGCGGCCCCGCCGGCATGACGGCGGCGCTGTTGCTGGCCCGACGCGGCCGGCGCGTGACGCTGCTGGAGCGGGCCCCCGAGCTGGGCGGCCTGTGGTCTTCCCGCATGGACGACGACGGCTTCTTCCGTGGCGACAACTCCTGCAAGGTCTTCCAGAACACCTACTTCACCGCCCCGCACCTGTTCCGCATGATCGGAACGGACTGGGAGGCCCACTTCACCCAGCGCTACGACCTCACCAACGACTGGCTGCGGCCGTTCGTGGCGGACCTGACGTGGCGCGACCGCCGCATCCTCGTGGGCGCCTGGCTGAAGCACCGGCTGGGCCGCGGCCGCTACCACGAGATCTCGGCGCTGGAGTTCATGACCGAGCGCGGCCTCAGCGACCCCTGCCAGGCGTGGCTCCGGGCCACCGCCCTGGGGGGCATCGCGGGCACCCTCCGCATGACGATGTGGGAGTTCTTCCAGCGGATGGGGACCAACGCCATCGGCATCATCGGGCGGGAGCAGGGGCCGCTGTTCTGGAACACCCAGCCGCCCAACGGCCCCGGCGGGTTCGTTCCCCCGTGGCGCCGAGCGCTGGAGGAGGCGGGGGTCACGATCCGGACCGGCGAGTCGGTCGCCTCGATCCGCCGGGGAGCCGACGGTCGAGGGGCCCAGCTGACGACCGAGGCGGGCGCGGAGCTGGATGCGGACGCCGTGTTCCTCGCGGTCCCTCCGCCCGCGCTGGGGGCGATCCTGGACGGCTCCGACCGCTCCCTGGCCGCCGGCCTGGGCATGCCGTCGCTGGAGGAGTACCTCGCCCGGTCGCGCTACGAGCACGTCGGCATCGCCTGGTTCTTCGACCGCCCCTTCGAGTTGCCCCTGGGGGGCAACTGCGTGCGCGACGGCTGGCACCCGATCCTGGTGCCCCACCCGCAGTACGAGCCGCACCTGCGGGCCCCCGCGCGGACCGTCGTGGTGGGTTCGGTGGCGACGGACACGACCTTCCGCCACCAACGGCTCGGCACACTCGCCAGCGAGTACACCACCGAAGAGCTGGCCCAGATCCTCTGGGAGGACGAGCGGCTCATCGACCCGACCCTGCCCGAGCCGATCGACGTGGAGGTCATGGGGAACTCGAGTGCGACCCAGATCGTGCGGAGCGGCCCCCTGCCCGTCCAAGTCGACGGAGCCGACGTCTACATCGCCACCAACCTCCACGGCCAGGCGCCCTACTTCACCGCCTCGCTGGAGTCGGCCATCCAGGCGGGCGCGATCGCGGCCCAGGCGTTCGACCCGACCGTCGAGGAGCTGCCGATGGGGCGCCGCCGTCCCCTCCCCTGGCCGTCCGGGTCGGCCCCCGCGGAGTCCCACCCGGCCCCGCTGCTCCCCACCGCCGATGCGCCGACTTGAGCTGAGCACCGAGCTGCCGGCCTCGGCCGAGGCGGCGTGGGAGGCGCTGATCGACACGTCCGGCTGGCCCCGCTGGGGGCGGCTGGTGGTCTCGGCCGAAGGTGAGTTCGAGGCGGGGAGCCGCTGGACCATGCAGCTGCGGGGCGGCCCCGGTCCCCGCACGATGCGGCCGTACTTCGTGTCGATGGGGGCGCCCCGCGAGATCGTCTTCGAGACCCGCCTGGGCGGCGGCGCGGTGCGCATGCAGCACGCCTTCGAGGTCGAGGCGCGAGGCGGCGGATCCGTCCTCCACCAGCGGTTCGAAGCGACGGGCCCGGCGGTGCCGCTGCTGTGGCGGTGGCTCCGGGCGGGGATGCTGCAGTTCGATCAGCTGGGCGACGACCTCGCGGCGCAGTTGAGCAGTTCGGAGCCGGCGAGCCAGGCGTCGTCCTCGGCGTAGGCGAACAGGGCGCTGCCACCGGAAATGGCGTCGATGAGCTCGCGCGAAATCCCCGGGCGCACGGCGGGGCACCCCAGGAGCGGCCCAGGCGTCCGGTCGCTTCGACGAACGCTCCGGGGGCGTAGTTGGCGCCGTGCATGACGATGGCGCGCTCGCGAGCGCGGCCGTTCCAGCCCGGCTCGAGGCCGTCGAGGCGCAGGGAGTAGCCGTTCTTGCCGGTGTAGGTCTCGGCGGTGACGAAGAGGCCGAAGCTGCTCTGGTGGCTGCCCTCGACGTCCGAGAAGGTCCTGGCGTGGTTCTCCCCGGTGCCCTTGCCGTGGGCGACGCGCTCGGCGAACAAAACGGCGGCGGCGGGATCGAGGACCCACAGCCGCACGTCCGTCGAGGGGAGGCGGTAGTCGATGACGGTGAGCGGCCCTCCGGAGTCGAGGTCTCCGCGCGCGGAGGCGCACACGACGGCCTTGCGGGCGGCGTCCACGAGGGTCGCCGGGGCCGGCAGGGCCGGTGGAGGAGGGCGCAGCGGCGAGAAGGACGGCCACCAACGTCAAGAGCATGCGCACGGGGCAACCCTGCGTTCGCCAGGGCGGAGAATCCAGGGGTCCCTTACGATGCGGCGCGCTGGCCTCGGGGGCTGATCACCGAGCCGGCGTTGGGAGCTTCTCATGCAGGACTTCGTGGACCTGGGTACCGCCGACTTCCGCGCGATGGAGTCCGCCGACGGGCTCGCCGACTACGTCTTCTGGGGCGCCGACGCGGCGAAGCTCGCCGGCGAGATGGGCGCCCCCGAGCTGGGCGAAGGCCACTACGGCTGGCTGGACGTCGCGGTCGACGACATCGGCGCCAAGGCCGGTCCCCTGCAGGCGTTGGCGGTCGAGCGCAGCCTCCAGGTCGGCATGGACTACCGGCCCCACTGCAACCTGAACCGGCTGAACGCTCAGATCCGCGCCTCCCAGGACCACACGGGCGAGCTGAGGCTCCCCGCCGGCCGCGTCGTGGGGTGCCAGAACCGCTGGGGAGACGGGCTCTTCGGAGCCGCCCGCGACGTCGACGCCGACGGACGGGTCGTGCGAGTCCGGATGGAGTTGGGGACGGAGAAGCGGCAGGCGACGATGCGTCAGGTGAGGATTCGCCGGCAGGGCGCGATCCTCACCAAGGCCATCCTCGATGGAGAGCCGATTCGCTTTGCCGAGCGGCTGGATCCGTCGAGCGCCCCCGAGGACAGCGGCTGGTTCTTCAGCGCGGGGGTCGAGACGCCCGAGTTCATGGCCGATTCGAGCAACCTCCCGGTGGAGGCGGTGGGGGTCCTGCTTCGGGACCACCCGGGACTCGAAGCCATCATCGACGCACCGGTGGGGACGTTGTTCCGCCACGAGGGCGAGGAGTTCGTCGTCGACGGCTAGTCGGCCAGGAGCGCCAACGCCTGCCGGGCGAGCGCCTCGTTCGAGGCGGACACGAAGTCGATCTGAGCGTCGACGGCCAACGGCAGGTCGGCCACGTCGGCTCCCTCGAGGGTGAGCGTCACGCCTCCCGCGGCGCGCAGGATCGTCATCGAAGCCAGGAGGTTGGCCCCCTCGGATCCCTTCCGGCACTCCACCCGGAGGTGGGCGGCGCCCCGCGCGATGTGCCCGACCTCCGTGGAGGCGGTGTCGAATCCGCGGACGTCCGCGACCGCGGCGACAAACCGCTCGGCCGCCACCGCCGCGCGACCGCCGAGGGTGGGGCCGTAGCCCAGGTTCAGGTAGGCGGCCGCCTCGGCCAGCCGTTCCGGTGCGTTCGCCCGGGCATCGCAGCGGAACTCCCGGTCGTGAAAGGCCGAGCGGTACAGCGCGCCGCCGTCGGCCGTCCAGTACTCGTCCCCGCTGACCAGCCCGCGCACGTAGCCGAAGCCCAGATCACCGAACGTGGCCCCGGGGCCGACCTCGGTGATCGCGAGGGCGAAGCCGGGATCGCCCACCCAGCGGTCGCAGTTGGTCGAGCCGTCGATCGGGTCGAGGATCACGGTGAAGGCGTCGCCGCCGGCGAACACCTCACCTTCCCCCTCGATCACCACGCGGGCCGCCGCCCCCGAACGCTCCATCACGGCGAGGATCGCCGCCGAGATCCGGCCGTCGATGCCGTGCTTGCCCTTGAGATCGGTGCCCCCCACGAGCCGGACCCCGCCCGGGGAGGCGTGCGCCTTCAGCTGCGCGACGACGGCGTCGCCCAGCTCCCGTGCGAGCGCGAGGAAGTCCACCGCCAGATCAACCGCCACGCTTGTCCTCCGGACTCTGTGCCATCGCGTTCGACCCTACCGAACCAGCCGGCTTGACGATGTGGCCGACCGATGGCCGGTTCACGCGCCAGATCACGTCGACATAGGACATCTCGCCACCAGATGGCGGGTTCAGGTGACAGATCACGTCGACATCCGGCATGTCGCCGCCAGATGCCGCCCAGCGCAGGAACGAACCGGCCCGCTGCCCCGGTCAACTCGGTGTATAGACTCCTGTCATGCGGATTCTTCTTCCCCTCCTGCTGCTCGCGGTCGGCTGCCGTGCGCCAGACCCGGCCCCCGAGGAGCTCAGTGGGCTGCTCCAGTTCGCGTGGTCGCACTACGATCTGGAGGAGCCGACCAACGACGTCTCCCTCGCCGACGCGGGCGTGAACTTCGCCACCTGGTTCGACGAAGAGGTCATCGCCTTCGAGGACTACGACGTGGAGATCGGCTTCGGCGGCACCCTGACCGAGGACGAAGACCGGCTCCCCGACGACATCCTCGCCGACCTCATCCCCGCCCCCGAGCACATCGGCGGGGCCGAGGCCGCCGGCGTCGTCGTCGCCATCCAGACCGACTGCACCCTGGCCGACATCGACCGCATCTACACCATCGACGACCAGCTCAGCCTCTACCCCGACAACTACATCTCGTACGAGCGCACCGACACCGCCAACTACGACTGCTTCGTCGACGGCACCTGCGAAGAGATGGAGTGGGTCAGCAACATCAGCAACCAGCTGCCGCTGAACGTGACCGCGACCTTCCGGCTGCAGAACTTCTTCCGCCGCATCGAAGCGGTGGCGCCGGACGGCACCGAGATCAACGCCCGCCTCGGCCGCACGTGGATGCGCGAGGAGGCCACGATGGACCCCGCCTCGATCGGCAAGTGGTTCCAGAACTACCAGATGGAGTACTTGCTGGAGAACGAGGACGGCGTGCTGCACGTCTACCCGCAGTGGGTGGAGGTCCAGCTGGGCGAGATCAACACCGAGGCCAACGCGTTCCTGAACAGCTACCTCGACGGCCTGCGCGAATACATCCTCGCGCTGGAAGAGCACTGCAACGCGGAATGACCGACGTCGCGCTGATCACCTGTGAGGCGCTGCCCGAGCCCGACCCCGACGCCGCCCCCATCGCGGCGGCGCTGGAGGCCGCGGGGCTGACCCACACGCTGCTGCCGTGGGACGCCGCCGACGCCGATCCCGGGGCCGCGTCCGTCGCCCTGTTCCGCTCCTGCTGGAACTACCCCTGGATGATCGACCGGTTCGCCGCCTGGCTGGACGTCGCCGGCGCCGCGACGACGCTGCTGAACGGGCTCGACGTCGTGAAGTGGAACCTCCACAAGCGGTACCTGCTGGACCTCGCCGCCGCCGGGGTCCCCACCACCCCCACCGAGGTCGTGGCCGCCGGCTCGACCGAGACCCTGGGCGACATCCTCGGCCGCCGCGGCTGGACCGACGTCGTCGTCAAGCCGGCCATCAGCGCCGGCTCCTTCCGCACCCTCCGCTGCGGCGTCGAGGGCCAGGCCCACCTCGCCGATCTGCTGACCGCCGGCGACGTGCTCGTGCAGCCCTACCTGAGCTCCGTCGAAGGCCACGGCGAGCGCGCCCTGGTGTGGCTGGACGGGCACCTGTCTCACGCCATTCGCAAGACCGTGCGCTGGCAGGGCGAGGACGAGCTCGTCTCCACCGAAGCGATGCCCATCAGCGACGCCGAAGCCGAGGTCGCGGCCGCCGCAGTCGCGGTCGCGCAGGCGCGCGGGGACCTGCTCTACGCCCGCATCGACATGGCGCCGAACGCCTCGGGGCAGCCGGTGGTGATGGAGCTTGAGCTCATCGAACCGTCGCTCTTCTTCCCCCAGGGGGGGCCTCAGGCGCTGGAGCGGTTCGTGGCTGGAATCAAGGCGCGCATACGGGCGTAACCGCGTACTGGCCGCTGAGGACCAGGGACGACGAGCTGCAGGTGCAGGGCGCCGCCTGCGAGTACATCGTGTGGGTGCCGACCGAGAACCAGACCACCTCGGTGGTGTAGGGCCAGCACGAGGCGCAGCCGATGTTGGTGCTGATCGAGTTGGCCGTCACCGCCTCGGCGTAGCCCGCCACCGTCACGATCGTCTGGCTCGCCGTGTTGGCGCACCAGCAGTGCGGCTCGGCGCCCGAATGCGTGAACACCGCCATCTGGCAGCAGGAGTCGTCGCTGCCGTCGCAGTCCTGGTCGATCGTGTCTTCGCAGATCTCGGGCGCGCCCAGGTAGATGCTCGCGTCCGTGTCGTCGCAGTCGCTGTCGGCGCACTCGTTGAACGTGTCGCCGTCATCGTCCGTCTCGGTCGGGTCCAGGAACGTGTCGCAGTCGTTGTCGAACCCGTCGCACACCTCGGTGTTGCCGGGGAAGTTGTTGATGTCGTTGTCGTCGCAGTCCGGCACGAAGTCGCACTCGTCCACGCCGTCCAGATCGTTGTCGATCTCGTCCCCGCCCAGCAGCCCGTCGCAGTCGTTGTCCGCGTCATCGCACACCTCGGGGTTGCCGGGGAAGTTGTTGGGGTCGGCGTCGTCGCAGTCCGGGATCGTGTCGCACTCGCTGACGCCGTCGCCGTCGTTGTCGATCTCGTCGGGGCTGAAGAAGCCGTCGCAGTCGTTGTCCTGCCCGTCGCAGACCTCGGTGTTGCCGGGGAAGTTGTTGATGTCAGCGTCGTCGCAGTCCGGAATCGTGTCGCACTCGTCCACGCCGTCCAGATCGTTGTCGATCTCGTCCCCGCCCAGCAGCCCGTCGCAGTCGTTGTCCGCGTCGTCGCAGACCTCGAGGTTGCCGGGGAAGTTGTTGATGTCGACGTCGTCGCAGTCGCCCGCGCAGGTGGTGACGCCGTCGCCGTCGGTGTCGAAGTCCTCGTCGATGTCGGTGTCGCAGTCGTTGTCGACGCCGTCGCAGACCTCGGGGGCGCCGTTGTAGGAGTTCAGGTCCTGGGGCGCGCAGTCGGTCAGATCCGGGTCCAGGTCGCCGTCATCGTCCAGGTCGATGCAGTCCGGCTCGAGGTCGCCGTCGGTGTCCAGGTCGTCGTCCACGATGCTGCCGTCGCAGTCGCTGTCGACGTTGTCGCAGGACTCGGTGGCGTTGGGGTAGACCGAGGCATCCAGGGGACCGCAGTCGACGGAGTCGGGGAAGAGGTCGTTGTCGTCGTCGTCGTCGGTGCAGTCGGGATCCAGGTCACCGTCGGTGTCCAGGTCCTCGTCCACCAGGCTGCCGTCGCAGTCGCTGTCGACCTCGTCGCAGATCTCCGGGGCGCCCGGGTAGACCGACGGGTCATCCTCGTCGCAGTCGCCATCGGCCTCCGAGATGCCGTCGCCGTCCAGGTCGATGAGGTCGAGGCACTCCTCGCAAGCCGTCTCCAGCTCCACGAGCACGTCCAGGAAGACGTGGCCGAAGGTGGCGGGGTCGGCGTCGAACCGGCCCGAGCCCTCGTCGTAGTCCACGTCCGGGCGGCCGCAGACGCCGACGTAGGCGATGGTCATGAGGCAGCCGCCGGTCTCTTCGCACAACTCGTTGAAGGTCAGGTCGGCGTCGCAGATCGGGTCTTCGTCGAAGCCGTCAGCCGACGCGGAGCCGGAGCAGCCGTCGACGGTGCACTCCAGCAGCGCGGTGTAGGACCCGAAGGAGGCGCCGAAGCCGTCGACGACGTCCAGATCGGCCTCGTCGGGGCCGCCGCCGTCGAGGGTCCGGTAGGTGGTCGTGACGGACTCCAGGAACGCGTCGTGGTCGCCGGGCGTGCCCGCACCGGGGGCGACGACGGCGAACGTGGTCATGACCTGGGTCGCGACCGCCCAGTCGACCTCGAAGACCACCGCGCCGCTGACCATGCGAGGCAGCACGACGGCGGTGCGGAAGTTGGACTGGCCGTCGCCCGCGAGGGTGGCGAAGCCGGTGGGCGCCTCTTCGGTGCCGTCGATGACCGCGACATCCAGCACGCTCCAGGCGCCGACCACGTCGTCCGCCCAGATGCCGATGTTGCTGCCAGGGCCGATCTCGTCGAGCTCGGTGACGCCGAACGTCAGCCCGTCGGCGGCGAACGAGGTGTCCACGAACAGCTGCAGGTGCGCCAGCAGCGCCAGCTCGGCGGCGGACGGCTCGACCACGTCGTCGTCGTCGACCACGTCGTCATCATCATCCGGACCGGAGTCGTCGTCGTCGGGCCCCACGTCGTCGTCGTCCGCCGAGCTGTCGTCGTCGTCGGGCGAATCGGTGCCGTCGTCATCGTCGATGACACGGGGGGGCGTGGGGCAGGCCACGAGGGCGAAAGCGGCCAGGAACATCAAGAGGTTTGCGCGCATGGTCGCAGCAGAGTAGCCGGCCCGGTTAGAATCCGGCTCCCTCAGGAGAATCCATGGCGCTCGATTCGATCGACTACCAACAGATCAAGATGGCCTTGAAGGACTGCCTTCGCGAAGAAGGCGTGACCGGAGAGACGTTCCTCGGACAGCGATGGAGCGGCGGCCGCATCGTCATCTACCCGCGCGACCCCGACCTCCAGCCCAAGGAGATCCCGGTGGACGATCTGTTCCACAAGGTCGTCATGCTGCGGGACCGGCTCCGTGTGCTGGAGCAGAAGATCAACGGGAACAAGTCGATGCCCGAGCGGGAGAAGGTCGAACTGCAGCAGTATGTCACCCGCTGCTACGGCTCCCTGACCACCTTCAACGTGCTCTTCCGCGACAAGGCGGATCAGTTCGTGGGCCAGCGCGGCGGAAGCGTCAAGCGCAGGACGCGGGAGTAATCGGACCATGGCCGGACGGGGGCTCTCCCCAGCGCTCGGCCGCGTCGGTCCCTATGAGATCCTCGATCTCCTCGGCCAGGGCGGCATGGCTGCCGTCTACCTCGCCCGCGACAAACGCGACGGCCGCGAGGTCGCCGTCAAGGTGCTCGCCCGCATGCGGCCGTCCTGGGTGCAGCGCTTCAGCCGCGAGTTCGACGCCGCCCGGCGGGTCGACCACCCCAACGTCGTCAAGGTGCTCGAAGCGGGTGAGGCCGACGGGCTCGCCTACTACTCGATGGAGCGCATCCACGGCGTCACCGCGGCCCGGTACGTGCTCGGCCTCGACGGCGATGCCCCCCTCCCGCCGCCGCCCCCGATGGACCGCCGCGGCCCCCCCGAGCCCGCCGATCCGGCGCTCATCGACCGCTGCCTCGACGCCTCGATCCAGCTCAGCCGCGCCGTCGGCGCCATCCACGCCGTCGGCCTGGTCCACCGCGACCTGAAGCCCGGCAACGTGCTCGTGACCCCCGCGGGCATCGTCAAGCTCGTCGACTTCGGCGTGGCCAAGTGGCTGGAGGAGCAGACCTCGTTCACCCAGGTCGGCCACGTCGTCGGCTCCTACTCCTACATGTCGCCCGAACAGATCACGGGCGCCGAGGTCGACCACCGGGCCGACATGTACGGCATGGGCATCCTGCTGTACGAGCTGCTCACGGGCGCGCCCCCGTTCCGCGCGCGGCGCCCCCAGGAGTACCTCTGGCTGCACTGCACGGCGCAGCCCGACCCCGTCTCCCGCATCCTCGAGGGGATCCCCCCCAAGCTGGACTCGCTGCTGCTCCGGCTGCTCGCCAAGGAGCCCGCGGACCGGCCCGAGAGCATGGCCGTGGTGGAGGAGGAGCTGCTCAGCCTGCGCTCCGTCATGGACGGGGACGACGACGGCGCCAACGTCGAGATCGCCCTGGAGGACGACAGCCTCGCCGGGGACGCGGCGATCGAGTTCGAGCCCACCTCCGACGAGGAGATGACGATCAAGACGAGCAAGGGCGACCTCGCCGCGCTCGCCAAGGAGCCGAACCAGGCCTCCACCACCCGGCTGGACCCCGAGGAGTTCGACGACATCCGGCGGAAGGCCCGCGCGGCCCAGGCGGACTCGGCTCCCCGCGTCGAAGAGACCCGTCCCCTCCCCCGCGCCTCGACCCTGAAGCGACGCTCGTCGGTCAGCAGCGCCAGCAACGTCGCCCTCGCCGCGCTCGTCACCCCCCGGCACGTCGGCCGCAAGAAGGAGCTGGAGGGGCTCATCCAGCACCTCAAGGGGGTCAAGCGCAACGGCGTACGCGCGGTCCTCATCGAGGGCGAAGAGGGCACCGGCAAGACCCGCCTGCTGCACACCTTCCGGGGGCTCGCGTGGGTCAAGGGGGCGCGGGTCGCCATCGGCCGCTGCCACGCCGCCGGCGGCGCCTTCTGCGCGCCGTTCCACGACATCCTCCTCCGGCTCGCCGGCCCGGGCCTGTCCCGCAGCCACTACGAGCGGGTGCTCGGCCCCGACAAGGAGATGCTGCTGCGCTTCTTCCCCGCTCTGGCGCGGGAGGGCGAGGCGCTGCCGCCCGGGGTCGCGGACGACTTCGGCGGGTCCGCCAAGGACGATCTGGCCGCCCTGTACCGGGCCGTCGGCGCGGTGTTCCGGCGGGCAGCCCAGGACGCCCCCCTCATCCTCGGCGTCGAGGACGTGCAGTGGGCCGACGAGGGCACCATCCGGCTGGTCGCCTCCCTGCTGCGCAGGCTCGCCGCTCCCAACCCCGCCCAGGTCCTGATCGTGCTGACCTACCGGGGCGAGGACGTGGACGCCGAGGCAGGCACGAGCCCGCGCATGGTCCCCACCATCGGCGACCTCGGGAACGTGCACTCCATCTCGCTGAACCCGCTGTCCGGCGACGAGACCCGCGAGCTGATCGAGTCCGTGACGATCGACGTGCCGGTGGACGGGGTCGTGCTCGACCGGCTCGCCGACGCCGCCCGCGGCAACCCGCGCTTCGCCGTCGAGGTGGCCCGCACGCTGGTCGAGGCCGGCGGCGCCCCCGAGGGCGGCGGCGACTGGGATCTGCCGACCTCCCTGCTGGCGGCGTACGCGCGTCGGCTGGAGACGCTGGGCAAGTCGGCCCGCGACGTGGCCCGGGTCATCGCCCTGCTGGGAGGCCGGCCCCCGCTCACGATCGTGCAGACGGCCGCCGGTCTGGAGACCCGCAAGTTCGCCGTCGCGGTCACCGAGCTGGAGCACAAGCGGGTCATCGAGGTCGACCACAAGAGCGAGCTCGACACCGCCGCGCTGACGTCCGAGGCGCTCCGCACCGCGGTGCTGGATTCGCTGTCGGGGTCGCAAGCGCGGGCGCTGCACCGACGCGCCGCCGCGGCGTGGCTCAAGGAGGTCGGTCAAGGCGCCGGCCCGGCCGGACACGCCGCCCGCCACCTGTACGCCGCGGGCGAGAACCGGGCCGCGTTCCCCTACGCCCTGAAGGCGGCCCACCGGGCCAGCGACGCCCGGGACTACAGCACCATGCGCCGCTGGATGGCGCAGATCGGCGACCCCGGCGAGGCCCTGTCGGAGGTCTCCCGCGAGGCGCAGTACCAGTACTGGATGCTGCGGTTCACCACGACCTTCTCCGAGGGCGACCTCCCCCGCGCCGAGTCGGCGATCGAGCAGGCCGCCGAGGCCGCGCCGGACACCGCCGCGCGGCTCACCACCGGCGTCGCCTGCGCCCGGCTGCACACCCGCACGGGCAACTACCTGGGCGCCGTGAAGGTCTGCCGCAAGGGCCTCCGCGAGGCGCGCAAGGCGGGCAAGATCGACGAGGCGGTGCGGTTCGCCATCCAGGGCTCCCGGGCCGCCCGCCGCTCCGGCGACAACGAGTCGGCCCTGGCGTGGCTGTCGGAGGCGGACATGCTGCTGGCCGCGAACCCGGGCCACGAGGCGCTGGAGGTTCGCGCCGCTTGGACCCGCTCGGCGGTGCTGCTGGAGCTGCGCCGCGAGGACGAAGCCGAGGGCGAGATCCACCGCGCCATCGACCTCGCCCTCAAGACCGGCCAGGAACGCCCCGAAGCGGGCCTGCGCACCAACCTGTCGGTCGTCTACTGGCGGCGGGGAGAGGTGGATCTGGCGATCGAAGAGGTCGAACGGTCCGTCCAGATCTTCGAGGAGACGGGCGAGCGCGATCAGGTCGCGCTGAACGAGTCCAACCTCGCCGAGCTGCGGATGATGCAGGGCAAGCTCACCGAGGCGCTGCGCTACGGCCGATCGTGCTGGATGGCGTTCCGCCGGCTGGGGGACCGCCAGGGCACGATCATCTCGGCGGCCACGCTGCTGGCGGTGGCGCGGGCGCTGCAGGACGAGGCCGAGGCGGAGAAGGTGATGGAGGCCGTGGGCGAGCCCCGGCCGGGCCAGCCCCTCGAAGGGATCTGGACGCTGTACTGGCTGGAGCGGACCCGCTGGCACCGCACGCAGCAGCAGAACTCCGTGGCGTGGCACTGCGTCGAGCAAGCCGCTCGGGCGCTGGGCAACGCCGCACCGCCGTACCGTCGCCGGGAGGTGGCGCTGGCGCGGGCCGAGCTGCTGTACGACCGCGGTCAGTACGGACGCGCCGAGCCGCTGGCGGACAAGGTCGTCACGGGTGCCGAGGACGAGCGCCACTGGCCGGTGGCCTGGTACGCCCGGGCCGTGCGGTCAGCCGCCCGCGCCCGGCTGGGGACCGAGGATCAGCCGACCACGCCGCCGCCCAAGATGCTGGAGCACAACCTCCCGCTGGCCCTCGCGACCGCCTGGTACCTGGGCGAGGCCGCGGCCGCGCGGGGCGACGACAGCCGCGCCGCGCTCTACCGCGAAGAGGGCAAGGAGCTGGCCCGAAGCGCGGGCTTCGTGGACTGGTCGAACGTCTTCAATCGATAGCTAGGACCCCGGCTCGATCAGGTCCGTGCGGTCGAAGACCAGCTGCAGGGGGAGCTCCAACGCGGACTCCGCGAGGGTCTCCAGGCAGCCGTCGCCAGGCTCCTCGGCCGGCTCCGTCTCCCCGAACCAGCGCTCCTCGATCTCCGTCGGCGCCAGCCGATGCTCCCAACCGCCGGCGATGAACGTGATGGCGCCGTCGGCGTCCCACGTCAGGGTGTGGTCCCCCACCGCGAGGCAGGGCTCGAGGCCGGGCGTGATGTTCCCAGGCTGACCGGGGATCTCGTTCCAGACCTCCCCCTGCTTCTGCCAGGACTTCTCGGTGGGGCCGACGTACAGCGAACAGGTGAGGACTCCGAGGAGGCGGGTGCCGTCGGGCACGTCGGGGGCGCCCCAGTCCCAGCCGCCGTCGACGGGATCGGTGGCGTCGTCGTCGTCGTCGTCCGCGGGGGTGGGGGGCGCCGAACAGGCGGCCAGCAGCGGCAGAAGCAGGACGAGGCGTCGCACGCCGCTACGATACCGGCGTGCGCTGGGCCTTCCTCGGGTTGTTGATCGTCGGCTGTTCGGGCCCGCCCGTCGACGACGACGACTCCTCCCCCGATCCGCCGCCGGCGTGCGAGGAGCAGATGTTCCGCGGATCGCCGCAGCGCGCGGGTGCCAGCCCCGGCGAGCTCCCCGCCGGGGCGCCTTCGATCGCGTGGTCGACCAACGTCTTCGACGAACCCGTCGGAGGCGGCGAGACGTGGTGGCGCGGCTTCCCCCAGGCGGACTCGTTCGTCGACGAGATCGGGCCCGACGAAGGCGGTCAGATCTTCCTCGCGTCCAGCCCCCTGGTCTGCGGAGATCGGCTCATCACCGCGTGGCGGAGCGGCCTCGTCACCGCCCACGACCGGTTCGACGGCACCCTGCTGTGGACCTTCGAGGCGGACGCGGACTTCGACGGCACCCCGGTGGTCACCCCCGATCGCGTCTACCTGGGAGGGACCGACGGCCGCGTGCGCGCGCTGTCGACCGCCACGGGCGACGAGGTCTGGCGGCAGCTGCTCGCGGCGGACACGCTCGCATCGGCGGCGTGGACCGAGCACGGGCTGACCTTCGGCGACAAGACCGGCCGGGTGGTCGCGCTGGACCCCGACGACGGTGCCGAGCGCTGGCGGATCCAGCGCGCCCAGACGGTCTCCTCCAGCCCCTCCTATTCGGGCGACGAAGCGGCATTGCTGCTGGGTGAGATCGGGCGCGTGGAGACGTCGCTGACCTCGGCGATGTTCGCCCTGGACGCGGCCACCGGGGACGAGCTGTGGTCGGTCGATGCCGACGCTCAGGTGCTGTCGACGGCGGCCTGGCACGACGGCCGCTGGTACGTCGGGAGCTTCGACAACCAGGTGTACGCCCTCACCGCCGACGGGGACGTGGCGTGGACCTTCCCCACGCTCGCCAACGTGTCGGCGTCCCCCGCCGTCGACGACGATCGGGTCTACGTGGGGGCCTGGGACTGGACGCTGTACGCCATCGATCACGCCACCGGCGCCGAGGCGTGGTCGGTGCCGCTGGGCTCGGACGCGCTCGCGAGCCCGGTGCGAGCGGGCACGGCGGTGCTGCAGGCGGTCGAGGACGGTCGGTTGTTCGCGGTGGAGGCGGCCGACGGCGCGGTGCGGTGGACCTTCGATCGGGGCACGCCGGTGCGCACGATGGCGACGCCCACGGTGGCGGCGGACGGGACGATCTACGTCGCTTCTCCGAACGGGGACCTGCTCGCGCTCAGCGAATGACCCAGGTGACCAGCACGATGATCTGGAGCACGGCGACGGCGGAGCTGGTGAACAGCGCGTAGCGCCGCAGTGACCGCGCCTTGACGGGGTTCCACCGTCCGCGCTGCACCTTCGCCATCATCCCCACCATCGAGAACCCGAGGGGGAACGGCACGCAGCTGAGCAGGAACACGGTGAGGTACCAGCCCCACTCCAGCTCGAGCTCGGGATCGGGTCCGGCGGCACGCTCACGCTCCAGGCGGACGCGCTCCTGTTCGAGCATGTAGGCGGCCAGCTGGGCGAGCTCGGGATCGGCCTCGGCCTCGGCCTGGAGCGCCTCCAGCGTCATGGTGTCGCTGTCGGCGATGGCCGAGTGAATCTTGCGGCGGAAGCCCTCGCGCTCCTCGAAGCGGACCTTCGCCTGCAGCTCTCCGTGCCACTCCGCGACCTTCAGGGCGCCGGGGGCGTCGGGGCGGATGGACTCCAGCAGGCCCGTGAGGGTCTCCAGATCACCGGCACGGTAGGCGTCCCGGGCCGCTTCCATCTTCTCCCGGTGCTGCTCGGTCATGCCGGCGCTGGCGCCGCAGTGGGTGCAGAACTCGGCGTCCGCCGCGATCTGCTCGTGGCAGCCGGTGCAGCGACGGGCCGCGGCGGTGGTGCCGCAGTCGGGACAGAACTTCGCACCCGGAGGGAGCGTCGACGGACATTGGTTGCAGCTAAGCATTCCGATCACGTCATCGGCCGTGGTCTCGGGGACTTGAGGCGGCAGGGGTCAGGGGTCAGGCGTCAGGCGTCAGGGATGCTGGCCTGAGGCCTGATCAGAGCTGCTCGACAAACCAGGCGGGGATGCCGACCTGCGCCTCGCCGGAGCCCTGGAGCAGGTCCGCGCCGTGGTCGTCCGTCCCGAGGACCAAGCGCAGGTCGCTGGGCTCGACAGTCTCGTTGAACATCTCCTCGGCCATCGCGTTCTGCGGCGACTCGTTCTCGGCCGCCACGTACTGGGCGTTCTCGAGATTCAGCGTGTCGGTCTCGGCGAGCAGGAGCACGCGGTCGCGGTTGGCGGAGACGGCGGTGATGGTCTTGACCCCCCACTCGGCGCGGTGGTGGTTGGCGACGACGGCCATGTTCGCGCCCACGCTGAGCCCGAAGATCCCGATCCGCTCTGGGTCCACCGACGGCTGGTCGCGCAGGTACTCCAGGCCCGCGAGCACATCCCACTTGAGCTGGTCCGGATCCTCCAGCAACTCGGTCAGGCCGACGGTGGCGACGTCGCTGCTGCCGTGGCTGCGGAAGTCGATGGCGAGCACGGAGATCCCCTGCTCGACGAAGTTGAACCAGACGCTGTTGAAGTCCTGCCGGTCGCGCGTGATCTGATGCAGCAGCAGCACCGCGGGGCCGTCGCTGGAGCCGTAGCCGGCCTGGAACGTGCCCTGGAGCGTGAGGCCGTCGTCGGTCGTGAGGGTCACGCCCTGGGAGTTCGTGGGGGTGACGTCGTCGTCGTCCCCGCTGGCGTCGTCATCGTCGTCACTGACCGAGTCGTCGTCGTCGGTGATGATCGTGCCTTCCCCGTCGCCGCAGGCGGTGAGGGGGAGCAGCAGCAGGAACAGGAACAGCAGTCGCTTCATGGGTCGAGGACCTCCAGGAACCAGGCCGGGATCGCGGCCTGCACGCCGTCGTCGGCGAGCAACTCCGCTCCGTGGGCGTCGGTGCCGGGGACCAGTTGGATCCGGCGTTCGCCCGAGGTGGTGGCCGCATGGAACAGGGACGCGCTCTCGGCGTCCAGGGCATTGTCTTCCGCGGCGACGTACAGGCCGTCGCGCAGGGTGAGGGTGGGGTCGCCGTCCGGCGTCAGGTCGACGGCGCGGTCGTGCCGGCCGGAGATGACGACGACGGCGTCCGCGCCCCAGTCACCGGGCCCGTCGGGGCTTTCGTGCACCGCGACCACCGCCATCGTCGCGCCCAGGCCGAGCCCCGCCACGCCGATCCGATCGGCGCCGATCTCGAACCCGCGATCATCGAGGTAGTCCAGTCCCGCCTCGACGTCGTGCCGAAGCTGCTCCCGGTCGCTGCCGAGGTCGAAGATGGGGACGTCGGCGGCGTCGCTGGCGCCGTGGCTGCGGAAGTCGATGGCGAGGGTGGAGATGCCGTTGGCGACGAGGTCCTCGAAGACCCCGTCCCAGTCGGAGCGGTCGTGGCCTTCGCCAACGGCGGCATCGACCTGGTGCAACAGCAGCACCCCCCGGCCGCGCTCGACGCCGACGGCGGCGTGGAACGTGCCCGCGATCGTCTTGCTGTCCAGGGTCGTGATCGTGACCTCCTCGGGGGAGGTGGGGGTCGATTCTTCGGGGACGAGCTCGCCGACCCCGGTGCACGCGCTGAGCGCGATGAGCAAGAGCAGCAGGGGGACTCGGTGTCGCACGTCGGCGAAGACTGCATTGATTTGCTGGGAACCGCCAGGGATCGCAGGTGTCCGACCGAGGCATGACCACGCACACGCGTCTCGCTCCTGCCCTCCTCTCAATCCCTGTCCTGCTGATGTGCCTCGGCAGCAGCGCTTGCGAAGACGCCGGCGGCGACTTCGGCGCCGACGAAGACGTCGATGGAATCACGGAGGTCCGCACCGACGCGGCCCCGATCGTGCTCGCCTCCCACAGCCTCAAGGAGGCGGTCGCGCGAGCCGCTTCGGGCGACATCCCCGAGGCCCGCAAGATCACCCCGGGCACCGACCCGGGCCAGGGCGCCCTGCAGGTCGTGCGCGGCACCGACGTGTTCGAGCTGCCGCTGGTCTACACCGAGGTCGACGCCGAGATCGCCGGCTTCGTCGCCGACATCGAGGTCCGCCAAGTCTACGGCAACCCCTTCGATGAGCCGATCGAGGCGACCTACCTGTTCCCGCTGCCGGACGACGGCGCGGTGGACGACCTGGAGATGCAGATCGGGAACCGGATCATTGTCGGCGAGATCCACCGCCGCGACGAGGCCCGCAAGATCTACGAGGAGGCGCGCGACGCCGGCCAGACCGCGGCCCTGCTGGAGCAGGAGCGGCCCAACATGTTCACCCAGTCGGTCGCCAACATCCTCCCGGGCGAGGCGATCGAGGTCGTCATCCACGTCGTGCAGCCGCTCAAGTACGAGGCCGGCGGCTACGAGTGGGCCTTCCCCACCGTGGTCGGCCCCCGCTTCATCCCCCTCCAGGGCACGGGCACCTCGGGCGGCGCCGCTGACGACGTCGAGCAGTTGACCGGCCCGGTCTCCGCCGAGCGCACCGGCAACGACATCCACATCCAGGTCTCGGTCGACGCGGGCGTGCCGCTGCAGGGCATCCGCTCGCCCTCGCACGACATCGAGATCCACGAGGACGGCGACGGCCGCGCGGACGTCGCGCTGGCGCCCCACGAGACCATCCCCAACAAGGACTTCATCCTCCGCTACGAGGTCGCCGGCGAAGCCCCCGAGGCCGCCGTGCTGACCCACCGCACCGGGGACGAGGGCTACTTCATACTCATGATCCAGCCGCAGGCGGACGAGTTCGTCACCGACGACGTGGTCACCCCCAAGGAGATGGTCTTCGTCGTGGACACCTCCTGCTCCATGAGCGGCTACCCGCTGGACAAGGCCAAGGAGGCGATGGAGCTGGCGATCACCGAGATGAACCCGGACGACCGGTTCTACGTCATGGACTTCAACTCCACGGTCAGCAGCCTCGCGCCGCGGCCGCTGGAGAACACCGAGGCCAACCGGCGCCGGGGGCTGCAGTACGTGCGGAACTTCACCGGCGAGGGCGGCACCAACATGGTCGAGGGGATCAAGGCCAGCCTGGACCTCCCCAAGGACCCCGAGCTGCTCCGGACGGTGCTGTTCATGACCGACGGCTACATCGGCAACGAGTCCGAGATCCTGGCGGCGGTGGAGACGCGCCTGGACCGGTCGCGGCTGTACAGCTTCGGCGTCGGCAGCTCCGTGAACCGCTACCTCCTGGACCGCATGGCCAAGGTGGGACGCGGACACGTCGAGTACGTGCGCCAGGACGAGGACGCTGACGAGCACGTCGCCGCCTTCTACGAGCGCATTCGCAACCCGCTGCTGACGGACGTCGAGATCGAGTACGACGGCATCGAGGTGCTGGACGTCTACCCCGATCCGGTCCCCGACCTGTTCGCCGGCCAGCCGGTGATCCTGGTGGGCCGCTACACGCAGGCGGGCGAAGGCGTCGTGCGGGTGCGCGGCAAGATCCGCGGCCGCGAGCACGTGCAGGAGATCAAGGTCACCCTTCCCGAGGTCAACGAGCGCAACGAGGGGCTGGCGTCGCTGTGGGCCCGCACCGTGGTCGAGGACCTGGAAGCGCGGATGTACGACCGCGAGAACGAGGCCATCATCGAGGATATCACCGAGATCTGCCTCGAGCACCGGCTGATGAGCAAGTACACGAGCTTCGTCGCGGTCGAGGAGCAGATCGTCAACGAGGACGGCACGCCCAAGCGCGTGCGGGTCCCCCTGGAGACGCCCGAGGGCGTGGACCACGGCGCCATCTTCGGCGAGGACGAAAAGGAGATGGACGTGATGATGGGCGGCTCGGTGCGACGCAGCGGAGGCAGCTCCAGCAGCAGCAGCTACGGCGTCGGGGGCCTGGGCACGCGAGGATCCGGCATGGGCGGCGGGGGCTACGGCCGCGGCGCCGGCATGGGCGCTCCCAAGACGGGCAAGAAGGTGAAGCGGCAGGCCCCCGCCAGCCCGCGGCCGAGCGTCAGCGCGCATCCCTCCCCCTCCCCCGGTCTGCTGGGCGGACTCGCCGACCCCGCCCCCGAGGACGACGCGGAGGCCGTCAGCGAGGACATCCCGATGCCGGTCATCTCCGGCCGGATCCTGGGGGACACCTCCCGGTTCGACCACCGCCTCAGCGCCGATGTGCAGCGGCGGGTGGATGCCCTCGTGGCCGAGCTGGCTTCGTTCCCCGGGGCGACGGGCAAGCTGACCCTGAAGATCGACGTCACCCGCGACGGCAAGGTCAGCCGGGTCACGGTCCTCAACGACGCGCTCGCCAACCCCGAGATGCTGGCTTCGATTCAGAAGCGCATGCGCAGCTGGTGGGTCGCCGCCCCGACGGACGGCAAGGCCGGCAGCTTCGAGCTGGAGATCCAGATCAACTAGGCGAACGCGCCGGGCCCCTCCCCGTCGAGCCACCGCAAGACGCGGAGGGCCCGCAGCGTGTTCCACCGGCTGGGCCGGCCCGCAGTCTCCATGTCGAAGTGGGTCTGCCCCGGGTGCTTGGCCTGGACGTTCCAGCGCCCGTCCCCGCGACGCTTCCGCCACAGCACGCCGACGGCGTCTCCGAGCCTGGGGTCGCGGCAGCCGGCTTCCCGGAAGTGGTCCAACGCGCGCAGGACGTCGTAGAACCAGCGGCCCGGAAACGACAGCCGGAGGAACTTCGGCGAGATGACCTCGCCCGTTCGATCGGAGCGGTACAGGCGGTGCTGCAGCAGGAACTCCCGGCCCTCCCGGGCCGCTGCTGCGAGCTCCTCCCGGCGGTACGTACCGCCTCCCTCGAGCCAGGTCTGGACGCCCTCGCAGACCGAGAGGGTCGAGTGCATCGAGCTGTGACGCGCCCCCCCTCGGTTGCGGCGGCAGTTGAACCCACCGTCCTCCATGCGCTGCGACAGGATGAAGTCGACCATCGGCCGGAGGCGCACCTCCGGAACCGCGAACCACGAGCAGATGTTCAGGGCCATCCCGTTGAGGCAGACGTCCGACTGCACCGTGTCGGACCGCGGACGCACGCTCGGGTCGTGGGGCAGGTCGCGGGTGAGGATGAGATCGAGGGTCTCGTCGACCTCCGGAACCCCCGGCGGGAGCTCCAGCGTGCGCAGGTCCAGCAGGGTGTAGTGCGAGGAGATCCACTTGGGCTGGTAGTACCGCTGGCCCCAGTGGCCGTGGTCCCCGCGGGCGGCCAGGAAGCGCGCCCCCCACCCTTCGGTCGAGATGCGCTGCTGAAGGTCGGGCCGGGGCTCGTCCAGGAGGTCCCGCCGAGCCTGGAACTCGATGCTGACGTCGCCGTCCAGGAGCCAGTCCAAGACGGTCACGGCGGCTGCCTGGTCGGTCATCGGTCCTGCCTCCCTTCTCGGCCTCTGGCTCGCTTCTTGCTCCCGTCGAAGACCGAAAGGGGCTGCCATGACCTTCCTCCGAGGACTCCTCGTCGGACTCACGCTGCTGGCCGCAGTCGGCTGCAATTCGCGCGCCGAACCCACCCCGGCGGGGCAGCTCCTGTACGAGCGGCACTGCGCCTCCTGCCACGGGGCCGACGGCCGGGGGGACGGTCCCGTCGCCGTCGGGCTCACCACCCGCCCGTCGGACCTGACCTCGATCGCGCTGCGCAACGGCGGCAAGTTCGACGACAGCGCGGTGCTGCGCACCATCGACGGGCAGCGCGCGGTCCACGCCCACGGGCCCCGGGACATGCCCGTGTGGGGCACCGTGTTCGCCGAGGAGCTCGAGGGCCAACGCAACGCCGGCTACACGGTGCTGCTGCACGGCCGTTCCCTGACCGACTACGTACGTTTGACCCGCCCTACGGTTTCGTTGGACACCCGTTTGGGGGCGGTCCCCCCGTAGGATCGGGTGACGATGAGCGACAAGATCGAGAAGAAGCAGGAGCAGCCGTTGAAGTGCACTCCCGTGGCCCAGATGCCCCATCTGGACGCGGAGCTTCAGGTTGAAGTGCACTCCCGTGGCCCAGATACCCCATCTGGACGCTCCCATGCCACAGGGGTGCGAGACCCCGCCCGCCGCGCCCCCGGCCTGGGCCCGTACTGAGCGGCTAGCCCAGCCCCACCATCGCCTTGCGGAGTGTCGCCCGCGCCGCCGCGGTGACTTCGATCTCGAGGCTCCGGCGCGCCGCCGCGGCGGCCGCCTCGTAGTCCTTGCGGGTGAGGCGGCAGCGGGCGTGGCCGGCCCACACCTCGGCCAGCGTGTCGTCCCACTTCATCAGGTCGTTGTAGACCTCGTCGGCCTGGTGGCAGCGGTCCAGCCTCATCAGCGCCGGACCGACCCGCAGCCGCTCCGCCGCGGCGAGCCCTTCGGGCATCGTCTCGAGCACGTCGACCACCGCACGGCAGGCCCCCTGCAGGTCGCCGCGAGCCATCAGCCAGCGCGAACGCGTGCGCAGCACCTCGGGGTCGTCGGAGTGCCGGCCCATCAGGTGGATCAGAGCGGCCCGCGCCTGATCGAGCTTGCCCAGCCCCACCTGGGCACGCGCCCGCATCACGGACGCTTCCTTGTTCCGGGGCTCCCGCTCCAGCGCGCTGTTGGCCAACCGCAGCACCGCCGCGAGGCCCGCCTTGCGGTACCGGTGCTGACGGCCCCGGGAACGGATCCAGACCGCCCGCGACAGCTCCGCGCGGCACGCCGCCCCGCTGGTCCAGTGCTCCTTGGCCTCCAGCATCAGCCGGACCGCCTCGTCCAGCACTTCGGCCGTCGCTTTGCCGCCGTCGGCGCGGTCGCAGGTGCGCTCGGCGGTCTGCTCCGCCAGGTCCATCAACCCGCGCGCCATGGCGAGGTTGGCCCGACCCTGGTCCGGATCGGGCCAGACGCCGGGGTCGTCGGACACCAGGCCCGTCTCGATGGTCTGCACGAACGCCACGAGCGCATCGAGCTCCGCCTTGTCGGCCGCCGATTCAATCGGCCGGCACTCGTCGGGCATGATCGAGATCGCGGCCAGCGTCTCCGTCGACATCGGCTTGTCGGCGAAGATCTCCTCGGCCAACCGGATCAGCTCCTGGTCGCCTTCGACCGCCTTGCACCGGCTCTGGAACCAGTCGTAGAGCACGGGGAAGCTCAGCGTCGCGAGCCCCACGCCGGCCAGCACGAGCAGGATGGGGAGCCACATGGGCTAACCGATCGCCCCGGCCGCGCGCAGCTGCGCGACCTCGTCGTCCGACAGCGCCAACTCGTCCTTGAGAAGCCCCTCGGTGTCGGCCCCCAGGAGCGGCGGGGGCGCGTACTCGGCCACCGGGGTGCGGTCCAGGTGGTACGGCGAGCCGACCGCCTGAAACGCGCCCACCGTCGGGTGCTGCATCGTGATGAGCATGCCCGCGGCCAGCGTCTGTTCGTGCTGCAGCGCCTCGTCGGGCCGCAGGATCGGCCCCGCCGGAACCCGGATCGCCTTCAGCTTCGCGATCCAGTCGTCCCGCGTGTGGAACGCGAAGACCGGGGCCAGCGCCGCCGCGAGGGCCGCGCGATCGGCCACGCGGTCGTTGTTGGTGGCCCACCGGGCGTCCCCCCGGACCGGGGCGAACTCCTCGAGGGCGCACATACGCTCCCACTGGGCGTCGTTGCCGGCGGCCAGCAGCAGCCAGCCGTCGGCCGCCTCGAAGGGCTCGTAGGGAGCGACGTTGGGGTGTGCGTTGCCCAGCCGAGGCGACGGCTGACCCGACATCAGGGCGTTGCCCGCGACATTCGCGAGCCACCCCAGGTGGGTGTCGAACAGGGAGATATCCACGTGCTGGCCGAGACCGTCGCGCTCGGCCGCCCGCAGCGCCGCCAGCGTGCCCAGGGCCGCGTTCATCCCCGTGGTGAGGTCCACGATCGGCACCCCCACGCGGTAGGGAGGCCCTTCCACCGGTCCGGTGAGCGCCATCACGCCGCCGTAGCCCTGGACGATCAGGTCGTAGCCCGGCTCGTTGGCCAACGGCCCCGTCTGGCCGAACGCCGTCACCGATGTCATCACCAGCTTGGGGTTGTCCTTGCGCAGCACCTCGAAGCCGAGCCCGAGGGCGTCCAGCTTGCCGGGGGGGAAGTTCTCGAACACCACGTCGGCCTTGGCGGCCAGCTTGCGGATGACGGCCTTGCCCTCGTCCGACTTCAGGTCGACGGCGAGGCTGCGCTTGTTGCGGTTGACCGAGAGGAAGTAGGCGGACTGGCCGTTGCGGCCGTGGGGCCCCCACTGGCGGGTGTCGTCGCCGGAGCCGGGGCGCTCGACCTTCCACACGGTGGCGCCGAGGTCGCCGAGGATCTGGGTGGCGTACGGACCCGCGAGGATCCGCGACAGGTCCAAGACCCTGACGCCATGCAAAGGAGGAAGGTCGCCCACGACCCCGGATGGTACCCGCCCGTGTGCGAGGATGCTTCAGATGCGCATCGCGGTGATCGGCGCTGGACGTCGAGCTGCACTCCCTGCCCGGCTGCACGCCCCTGCTGCAACCGGACCGCCCCCGCCTGTTCACCCCGAACAGCGCGCGAGACGCCCGCGTGCGGCCCGGGCGCCGGTTCACCAACTGGCGGCGGCTGCTCAAGCTCAAGCCCCACTTCGAGCGCTTCGCCGAGCGCGCCGCCTCCCTGGGACCCCCGCCGACGGACGCCACCCTGGGCGACTGCCTGGAGCCCGGTCCGTTCGCGACCTGGATGAGGCTGCTGACGACCTACGCCTACTCGATCCCCTTCGACCGGGCCCACGAGGTGCCGGCCGACCTGGCGGTGCCGATGCTGCGGGACTTCTCGACCGTGCGGAAGTGGACGCAGGTGCCCGGAGGCACGTACCGCTACATTGAGCGCCTGCTGGAGCGCTTCTCCGGGACCGTGCACACCTCGGCCGCGGTGCGGGGCGTGAGGCGGACCGACGTCGGCGTCCGCGTGCTCCTCGGGGACGGCTCCGAGCCGCACTTCGATGCGCTGGTGTTCGCCGCGCCTCCCGACCAGCTGCTGCCGATCCTGCGGGACCCCACCGACCAGGAACGTCGACGCTTCGGCCCGTGGCGGGCCAACCACGCCCACACCGTCGTGCACGACGACCGCGGCCTCTACCGACGACGCGGCGAGCGCTACGCCTGCGAGTTCGACCTGTTCGAGCTGCCCGACGGAGGGGGCGGCTACAATGCCCTGCTCGACCGCCTGGAGGACCTGCCCACGGACGACGAGCAGCAGTTCGGGCTCGCGCTCGGGCTGGACACCGAGATCGACCCCGCCCACGTGCTGCACGTGGAGCCGTTCCACACCCCCGACTACACGGTGGAGGCGCTGCGCTGGCGGCCCGAGGTGATCGCCACCAACGGCGAGGGGCGGATCTGGCACGCCGGCGCCTGGCTGGGGGACGGGCTGCACGAAGGCGCGGTCTGCTCGGCGCTGGCGGTGTCGCGTGGGCTCGGGGGACGAACGCTGTAGGCCGCTACTTCCGCGGGAGCACGTGGGGGCCCGACCGGACGGGGTCGCCGGTCAGGACCTCGTAGAGGCGCGAGCCGGTCCACAGCGTGCCCGAGAAGCCGGCGAAGCCGGCGCTAGCGTTGCAGAAGTGGAAGCCCTCGATCGAGGTGCGGTGGTCCAGGCGGCCGAACCCGATGTGGTCCGGGGTCAGGTCCGAGCCGTAGGAGTTGCCCGCGGGGCTCCCCACGTAGCGCTGGTTGGTGGTCGGGCTGCCGAGTACGCGCAGGTCGACGTGATCGCGGAAGCCGGGCACGTAGTCGCGCTCGATGATGTCGACCATCGCGTCGTAGATCTCCAACTTCTTGCGCCGGTAGGCGCGCGGCGAGCTCAGCTTGAGATCGTGGAAGAAGGTGTAGTCGGCCACGGTCAGCAACTCGACGATCGTGATCCCCGGGGGCGCATCCGAGCGGTCCGACGTGAGCAGGGACGGCACCGTCATGGCGAACGACGGCTGGCTGTAGTCGCCCGCCAGCATGCGATCGAAGGTGGCGTTGAGGTCGGCCGACTCGGTGTGGAAGAGGTTGTTCCGGCCGAAGCCGTGGTCGCGCAGGTCGATGTCCTTCAGGGCGACGTAGGCCATGAAGTTCGAGTGGCTGTAGCTGTAGTCCAGCCGCTTGCGGACCTTCGCCGAGAAGTGCTCCAGGCCCAGCATCTCGGCCGCGCGGCGGGGGTCCATGTTGCAGATGATCTCGGCGCCCCGGATCTCGATCGGGGGGCCGGTGGTGGCGAACTGCTCGTCCACGGGCTCGACCTCGACCCCAACCACGCGGCCGCCCTCGCGCAGGAAGCGCGTCACCCGCTGCCCCAGCCGCACCTCGCCGCTGCTCTCGATCACGCGGACCATCGCCTGCACCACCGACTCGAAGTGGTGGGTCGGGTAGAAGGCGCCGCGCTGGTAGCCGGCGAAGAGCATCGTCCAGGCGAAGAAGGACAGCCGGTCCGGCGGAAGCAGGAAGTCCGGCCACTGCAAGCCGATGAGGGTCTGGGTCGCCGGGAGGAAGCCGAAGTGGTCGAACACGTCCTGCAGCGTCGCCTTGCGCCACCGCATCAGGCGCGCCGCGCGGCCCGCGATGACCGGCAGCTCACGCGCGGTCCAGGGAGGCTGGAGCTTGCCCAGCGCGACGTCGACCGCCTGCACCTCGGCCAGGAACCCCGTGATGGAGTCGGTCGAGTCGGGGAACAGCGCCCCCAGGCGGCGGCCGAGTTTGTCCCAGTCGTAGGGCACATCCAGCGCGTAGCCGGGCATGCGCATGCGGTCGTAGCCGTCGGGGTCGTAGGACTCGAAGGTGATCTCGTCCTGCAGCCCGAGCTTGCGGAGGAAGTTGTTGACGGGCCGGCCGGGGCCGTAGTTCCAGACGTAGTGCAGCTGCGCGTTGAAGCGCACCTCCCCCTCGCCCTTCCCCATCGTGAACGTATGCCCGTAGCCGCCCGGAAGGTAGTGGGTCTCCAGCACGAGCACCCGCTTCCCCGCGCGGGCCGCCAGCGAGCTGAAGGCGAGCGCGCTCAGACCGCTCCCGACGACCACGTAGTCCCACGGCTCGACGTTGATCACGGGCAGAGCAGGTTGCTCTCGAGGTAGGCGCGGCGGTCCGACAGGAACTGCACGATCTCGTCGGCGGCGTGGTCAAAGTTGTCCATCGTCGGATCGTTGATGAGGTCGTTGGGATCCTGGGCCAATGCGGGGCGAATCGTCTCCGCGGTGGCCTCCACGAAGCGGGGGATCCCGTCGTTCCACCAGTCGCTCGCGAGGTAGTTGCAGATGCGCGTGTTGAAGGCGGTCCCGCACTGCTCGTTGTTGAGCGTCAGGTGCGCGAGCATGTTCATCCACTGGTAGTTGGGGTAGCCGACGTCCCCTTCGAGGGGGGCCACGCCGCTGAGCCACCAGACGTCCGAGGACATGTCCCAGCACAGGTTGTTGCCCGCCTCCGGGTCGTACGTGCAGCCGAAGGTCGTATCCAGATCCAGGGGGTAGACCTCCCACACCGGATCGCCCTGGGAGTTGTGCTGCCAGCTGATGTTGTAGTTGGCGGTGATGTGGTCGCGGTTCTGGATGATCGCGTGGACCGCCATGTACGAGGCATGGGTGTTGACGTCGACCCTGCCGCCGGTGCGGGTCAGGACCGTGTCGGACCGGCTGGGGGAGTCCAGGAAGTCCTGCCACAGGACGTCTTCGATCAATGCCTGAATGTCGCTGTGATCGCCGGGGCCGCCCGCGTTCTGGTTGTACATGACGTCGTCGTCCCAGACGTCGTACCAGGCGGGGTCCTCCATCGGCATGAGCCCGCCCTGGGGGGGGCTGTGCTCGGCCTCGTACATGGAGTTGTCGCGATCCCGGTCGTTGCGCTTGAGCCACTTGCCGGCGGGCCGCTCCAGCTCGACGTACAGGCCGTAGACCTCGCCGTTGACCCGGAGGAGCACGTAGCGGGTGCGCGGCGCGGGCAGGCGCACGAGGTGCCGGAAGGTCTCGTAGCCGAGCCGGTTCCGCATCATCGTCGGGTCGTTGTACTCGGCGCGGAGCGTGATCTTGCGGGAGTAGCCGGGGTGCTCGAAGTCCTCGGGGAAGCGGATGCGCAGCGACAGTTTGGGGTAGGTGCGCGCGGTCGACCCGTAGGAGCGGTACTGGCAGCCATCGGCGTACTCGACTCCACCGGCGGTCAGCACGCAGTCGTACCAGAAGTCGTGGAAGGGATCGTCGTGGACCGCCTCCCAGTCCGCTTCCGTCGTGGTGAGATCCCAGATCGGGACCTCCGTCGGCATGCAGAAGCCGGAGCGGCAGGACTCGCCGTCGCGGCAGTGGGCATCCACCGAGCAGTCGCCGCAGGTGCCGTCGGCGCAGCCCAGCGTGTCCAGGCAGTCGTCGGCGTCGCTGCAGGAGGCGGTGCAGACGTCGTTGATGCAGGCGAGCCCCTCGGCGCAGTCCGAGGGGCCGGCGGGGCAGCCCTCCCCTTCCAGCGCGAAGTGCCACGCGGGCGCGTTGCCGCACTCGAGGTCGTCGTCGACGGGGGGGCCCGTGTCGTCGTCGTCCAGGCCTCCGCAGGCCGACAGCGCAAGACCGAGGAGCACGAGAAGGCACCAGCGCAGCTTGATGGTCATCACCACTCTTTCGCCCCAGAGACGGGAGCCTAGCGCACCGAGCGGCGGTTGCTAGGGCTGGCAGATACCCGCGGAGTTGCAGACCTCGCCCGAGGTGCAGTCCGTGTCGGTCTCGCAGTACGCGCAGGAGGTCGGACCGCCGTCCGTCGCCTGAGCGAGGTGGCTCGCCTCGATGACCTCGAAGTCGGGGATCGGCACGCCGTTGTTGTAGACGCAGCTGCCGAAGGCGCACATGTCGTCGTAGCTGCCGTAGCCGGGCACGTACCCCTCGGACCAGACCAACTCGAAGGGGTCGATGCCGCAGATCAGGTTCGTCAGCCACTGCACTTCGAGGGCGTACAGCCCCGGCCCCGGGAAGCGCACGTAGCGGAACTTCTTCCACTGGCCGTCGGCCCAGTTGACCCACATCACCTCGTCGCCCTCGATGTCGAGGGTGAGGGCGTCGTTGCCGATGAGGCCGAGGGTGTAGGTCAGCGGCTCGCCGCAGCCGATGTGGATGTAGCCGCGGAGCTTGCCCCCGCCGTAGCTGCCCTGCGACGCGAGGGTGGGCCACGCGATGGTGCTGGGGAAGTTGCCCGGCGAGGCCAGGTAGTCGGTGCCGCAGCGGATGGACAGGTCGAGGGCGTCAGGCTGGATGACGGCCGACTCGGTGAGGCCGGGATCGGTGCCGTCGAGCATCGCCATGTAGGCGGGGAGGTCGGACACCAGCCAATTGCTGGGGGCGCTGCTCATCTCGCCCAGGAGGGCGCAGGCCTGGGGGGTGTCGACCGAGTCGGGGGCCGAGGCGCTGGCGGGGGCGATCTCGATGACGGTCTCGCAGGCGTTGTCCGCGACGGTGTCGCAGTCGTCGTCGACGCCGTCGCAGGCCTCGAGGGCGCCGGGGTAGACGCGGGCGTCGCTGTCGTCGCAATCGCCGGAGGTCAGCAGGTGCTCGGGCGAGGGGGGATCGCACGCGTTCTCGGCGACGTTGCTCCCGACCCCGTCGCAGTCCGCGTCGGCGAAGTAGTCCGTGCCGTTGATGGGGTCGTTGTCGACGGTGGTGTCGCAGTCGTTGTCGAACCCGTCGCAGACCTCGTCGTTGCCGACGTAGTTGTCGATGTCGTTGTCGTCGCAGTCGCCGTCGCACTCGGCCTGCCCGTCGCTGTCGTCGTCGATCTCGTCGGTGGGCACGACGGTGTCGCAGTCGTTGTCGATCCCGTCGCACAGTTCGGGGGCGCCGGTGTAGGAGTCGAGGTCGGCGTCATCGCAGTCGCCGGCGCAGGCGGACTGGCCGTCGACATCGCCGTCGAGTTCGTCCGCGGGGACCACGGTGTCGCAGTCGTTGTCGAGGCCGTCGCACAGCTCGGGGGCCCCGGTGTAGATGTCGGCGTTGGTGTCGTCGCAGTCGGGCTGGGCGGCGCACTCGGTGACGCCGTCGCCGTCGTCGTCGATCTCGTCGCCGGGCACGACGGTGTCGCAGTCGTTGTCGGCGCCGTCGCAGACCTCGACGTTGCCGGGGAAGTTGTTGGGGTCGGCGTCGTCGCAGTCGACGGCCGCGGGGGAGCCGTCGCCGTCGGCGTCGACGGGGGCGGAGTCGTCATCGTCGGACGAGCTGTCGTCGTCGTCGGACGAGCTGTCGTCATCGTCGGAGCTGCTGTCGTCGTCGTCCGTGGCGTCGTCGTCGTCGGTCGCGTCGTCGTCGTCCGTGGCGGCGTCATCGTCGCCGACCGCGGTGTCGTCGTCGTCGGGGAGACCGGAATCGTCGTCGTCGTCGGGGCAGCCGCCCAGGAGGAGGGCGAGGGACAGCAGGGCGAGCAGGCGGGCGAGGGACATGGGCACTCCAGCGGGAACCGCCGCAGGATCCCACCCCCAGGGGGCCGTCGCAATCGCGACCTGTCCGGTCGCGGGAACGGACCCTAGTTCGAGACGTTGACCGTCATCGACTCGTTCTCCGTGAGCTCACTCATCGTGGCGGAGATGTTCGCCGTCTGGGCGGCCGCATCGTCGTTGCAGTTGAAGGCGACGAACACGTCGAAGGTGCCGGCCGTGGGCACGGTCCCCTCGAGGCTCGCCGTGCCCGACTCACCCACCCCGAGCTCGGCGGTGCTGAAGTCCAGGATCTGCACCGAGCTTCCGTTCATGCCGCCCGAGACGACGAACGGCAGGTCAACGTCGAGCGTGTTGTGGAACGTGAAGTGCCCTGCCGGAGTCGGGCAGGGGCTCCCGCCAAAGACGTGGTCCAACGGGTTGATCAGGGAGCTGAAGTCGATCATCGAGAGCGGAGCGCTGTCGTCGTCGTCGGCCACGTCGTCGTCGTCCACCACGTCGTCGTCGTCGACCGCGTCGTCGTCGTCCGAACCCGACGAATCGTCGTCGTCGTCCGGACATCCACTCATCGCACCGCTCAGCCCCAGGGCCAGGGCCAGCATCAGCATCCACACTCGCAGCGTCTTGGTCATGGCACCCTCCGGGCCGCATTCCGCCGGATTGCGGATCGACGCGTGCGGTACCCTGACCGCCTGCCCGGGAGTGCTCTTGCGTCGTCTCGTCTTGCTGACCGCGTTGCTGTTTTCGACCTTCGCCGCCTCACCCGCGGCGGCGCAGGAGACCAACTGCATCAATACGGTCGATGACGACACCGACGGCGACACCGACTGCGAAGACCTCGACTGCGCCTCGGACGCCGCCTGCGCCTCGTTCGACACCGACGGCGACGGCGTCATCAACTCCGACGACGCCTTCCCCTCGGACTTCACCCAGTGCGGCGATTCGGACGCCGACACCTGCGACGACTGCCTCATCCCCCCGGACTTCCAGTTCGACCCCTCCAGCGACGGCCTCGACACCGACGGCGACGGCCTGTGCGACCTGGGCGACCCCGACGACGACAACGACGGCTTCACCGACATCGAAGAAGGCGACTGCCTCACCAATCCGACGGATGCCTCCTCCACCCCGCTGACCCAGGACAACGACTTCGACACCATCTGCGACGAGCTCGACCCCGACGACGACAACGACGGCTGGGACGACGTCGACGAGATCGCCTGCCTGCTCGACTTCTTCGCCCCCTTCGACCCCCTCACCTTCCCCGCCGACGTCGACGCCGACACCCTCTGCGACAGCGACGGGATCGACGGCTGCGTCGACGGCGACGGCGACGGCATCGGCACCGGCATCTCCGCCAACGTCGACTGCGTCGTCGCCCTCACCGACACCGACGACGCCGACCCCAACGTCTGCGGCGACGCCGAGCCCGACGGATGCGAGGACTGCACCACCGGCGTCTGGAACGGCGCCACCGACGGCCTCGACACCGACGGCGACGGCCTCTGCGACGTCGGCGATCTGGACGACGACGGCGACTGCTACTCCGACTCCGACGAGACCTCCTGCTCCACCGACCCGCTCCTGGACACCTCCACCCCACCCGACCTCGACAGCGACTGCGTCTGCGACGCCAACGACTCCTGCTACGACGCCGACGGCGACGGCGTGGGCGACGCCTCCCTCGGCTCCACCGCCGGCTGCGACACCCCCGAGGACGACTCCAACGACCTCGACACCACCGTCTGCGTCGACACCGACGGGGACGGCTGCGACGACTGCGCGGTCACCTCCTGGGACCCCGCCAACGACGGCTTCGACTTCGACGCCGACGGCCTCTGCAACGTCGGCGATCTGGACGACGATGACGACGGCTGGAGCGACGTCGACGAGGGCAACTGCAACACCGACCCGCTGAACGCCGGCGAGTTCCCCCCCGACAGCGACGGCGACGGCATCTGCGATCTGCTCGACGGCTGCACCCTCGGCGACGCCGACAGCGACGGCCTCTGCGACGATGTCGACGGCTGCGTCGACGCCGACGGCGACGGCGTCGGCTCCGGGCTCGGCCTCGGCACCACCTGCGCCACCACCACCATCGACAGCAACGAGGCCGACGGCTTCGCCTGCGCCGACGACGACGCCGACTCCTGCGACGACTGCACCTCCGGCCTCTGGGCCCCCGCCAACGACGGCCTCGACACCGACGGCGACGGCGACTGCAACGTCGGCGACCTGGACGACGACGGCGACGGCATCCCCGACGCCACCGAGGGCGTGGCCGACCCCGACGGCGACGGCATCCCCGCCTCGCTCGATCCCGAGTCCGACGGCGACGGCATCCCCGACTCCGCCGAAGGCACCGGCGACCCCGACGGCGACTCCATCCCCAACTTCCTCGACGACGACTCCGACGGAGACGGCTTCTCCGACGCCGAAGAGGGCGCCACCGACCCCGACGGCGACGGCATCCCCAACTTCCTCGACACCAACTCCGACGGCCAGGACTCCTCCGACACCCTCGACGGCGACGGTGACCTGGACGGCGACGGCGTGCCCGACTACCTCGACACGGACGACTTCGACGGTCCCTCCGGCGACAACGACGGCGACGGCATCGGCAACGAGGTCGAGGTGCTCTACGGCTCCGACCCGGACAACGCCGACAGCGACGGCGACGGCGTCGATGACGGCACCGAGTGGGGCCCCGATCCCACCGGCCCGCCCCAGGACAGCGACGGCGTCGGCATCCCCGACGTGTTCGACACCGACGACGACGAGGACGGCATCCCCACCGAGGCCGAGGGCGACGGCGAGACCGACACCGACGGCGACGACATCCCCGACTTCCTCGATCTGGACAGCGACGGCGACGGCATCCCCGACGAGGTCGAGGGCGACGGCGACCCCGACGGCGACGGCATCCCCAACTTCCAGGACGACGACGCCGACGGCGACGGCATCCCCGACGAGGACGTCACCGATCCCGACGCCGACACCGACGAGGACGGCATCCCCGATTGGCTCGACCCCGACGACGGCGACGGCCCCGACGCCGACCCCGACGGCGACGGCATCGGCAACGCCGACGAGACCGCCGCGGGCACCGACCCCTACTCCGATGACAGCGACGGCGACGGCCTGTCCGACGGCGAGGAGGGGCTCGGCGACAGCGACGGCGACGGCATCATCGACGCCCTCGACGACGACTCCGACAACGACGGCGTGCCCGACGAGGACGAGCTGGCCGGCGACAGCGACGGCGACGGCCTCGACGACGTCGTCGACGACGACAGCGACAACGACGGCCTGCTCGACGGCGACGAGGACGAGGGTGACTTCGACGGCGACGGCCTCGACGACATCGTCGACGACGACAGCGACAACGACGGCGTGCTCGACGGCGAAGAGGACGAGGTCGGCTCCGACATCCACAACCCCGACAGCGACGGCGACGGCATCCCCGACGGCGTCGAAGGCACCGGCGACGCCGACGGCGACGGCATCCCCAACCTCCTCGACGCCGACTCAGACGGCGACGGCAAGCCCGACGCGGTCGAAGGCACCGGCGACAGCGACGGCGACGGCATCCCCAACTTCCTCGATCCCGAGGAGACGATCATCACGCCCGACGACACCGACGGCGACGGACTCGACGACGTGGACGAGGAGGCCATCGGCACCGATCCCAACGACGTCGACACCGACGACGACGGCCTGTGGGACAGCGAGGAGACCGCGGACGACCTCGACGGCGACGGGCTGATCAACCCGCTGGATGCCGACGACGACGGCGACGGCATCCTCACCGGCTTCGAGATCAACTTCGCCCTGGACCCCGACGGCGACGGCATCCCCAACCACCTCGACCTGTGGAGCGACGAGGATCTGCTGCCGGACGACGTCGAAGGCATCGGCGACCTCGACCACGACGGGCTCCCCAACTTCCTCGACTTCGACGCCGACGGCGACGGCATCGACGACGACGCCGACGGCACCGGCGACGTGGACGGCGATGGCATCGAAGGCTGGATGGATCCCGACGACAACGACGGCCCCAACGGCGATCTCGACGGCGACGGCCTGACCAACGTCGAAGAAGACTCCTGGCGCACCGATCCCAACAACCCCGACACCGACGGCGACGGAGTCAGCGATGGCGATGAGGTCGAGGCGGGCACGGACCCGCGGAACGCGTGCAGCTGCAACGCCGTCCCCGGGGGGCGGTCGGTCGCGCTCTATGGCTTGCTGATGGTCGGCTTCGCAGCCGCTCGGCGCCGCCGGCGCCCCTGATCCCTGTGGCCTGAGGCCTGACCCCTACTTGCCGCAGGCGTCCGTGAGGATCTCCTGAGCGACCGTGATCTTGTCCTCGAGCTTGATCTTATGGGCGACGTCCACCGTCTGGTACCACTCCAGCCGACGCGCGCTGACGTAGCCGTCGACCATGCCCGCGAGGCGTCGCTTGAGCCGACCGCTCTCCTCGAACGCGGCCCCCGCCTCCGCTTCCTTGGCAGCGGTCTGCTGCTCGGCGTTGATGCGGCCCATGCCGTGGGCGTGGCTCGCTTCGGTGCGGTAGATGTCCGCCTGCCGAGTCGCGATCTTCCCCCGACGAATCGCGTCGCAGCGGAGCGCGCTGACGGCGCTCAGGTTGGCCAGCGTGGTGTCCTTGGCCCCCCCGTCCTGCGCCATCGCGGCCGGAAGAACGAAGAGGAGGCCCAGAAGGCTCACGATTCCCAGTGTCAGTCGCTTGGATCCCATGCCGGCTTTCTACCTCCTGCCCTCTCGTAATGGAAGACTGGGCGCACTACACTCGCGGGCCAGTGGACGACCGCCGACCGGTGCTGATCGCCGTACTCCTCTTCGTCGTGGCGATGGTGGGGGTGTACACATGGGCGACTGGCGGGGACACGATTCCCGAGCCCACGGCCGTCGCGGCCGCCCCCGCGCCCGTGGCCGCACCCGCGGTGGAGCGGCCCACCCCGCCTCCCCGCCGAAGCCCCCCCAAGCCGCGCCCGACGTTCACGCCGTCGATCCCGGTGGACGAGCCGGCCGCCCCCGAAGAGGACCCGGACGCGGTCATCGTCACCGGCCGGGTGATCGACGACAACGGTCAGCCGGCACGCCGCGTGTCCGTGAAGTACCGGGGCGACAAGGGGCGGCGGACGACCAAATCCGATGAGTTCGGCCAGTTCAGCTTCACGACCAAGGGCGAGCGGGTCGAGGTCTGGGCCGAGCGCAAGGACGGGGCGCTCGTCAGCCGCAGCGAAAAGCAGTACGCCGACGGCCCCGGGGAGTGGGAGATCGTGCTCGAGCTCGAGTCGACGCGGCGGGCCGGCCTGGGGGTCAAGGTCAAGAAGCACAAGGACGGCATCTACGTCCGCCAGGTGATGCCCGGCACCCCCGCTTCGGAGCTCGGCCTGCTCGCCGGCGACGTGATCATCGCCGTGGACGGCGAGGACGTCGGGGGGATGGCGGTCTCGCACGTGACCGCCAAGCTGACCGGACCGGTGGGCACGTCGCAGTACTTCACGGTGCGCCACCTCGACGGCTCCGAGGAGGACTACACCTTCGAGCGAACCCCCATCAGCACGAACCGAACCCCGCGATGAGGACCGCCGCTGCGTTGGCCGCACTGGTGCTGATGGTGGGCTGCGGGACCTGGTCCTGGCGCCTGCCCGGCATCCGCTACGCCCCCCGGGACGCACCCGCCGCCGTCTACCCGGGGCTGCAGGGAGCCGACCTCGCGCCGGAGTCGTACGCCATCGCCAGCGGCGAGGTCGCGGGGCAGAACATGGACGCCGTGATGGCCAAGATGGCGGCTGACGGGCGACGCCGGGGCGCCGACGCGGTCGTGATGATGGACTTCGAGACCATGACCGCCCACTGGTCCACGTTCCACCTGCAGGACACCGAGAAGCCCGGGGAGATCGCGCGCACCGAGACGATCGAGACCGCGGAGACGTGGGCGACGGTGGCGGCTACGGCGGTCCGCGCACCGACGTGGTGCCTCGGCCTTCAGTTGGCCTGTGAGGACGTCGACGGCGCCTGTTCCAGCCGCATCGACCGCATCGCCATCGGCTCCCCCGCGGAAGCCGCCGGCCTCCGGTTGGGCAACCGCATCGCCAGCGTCGACGGACTGCCGGTGGCACACCCCTGGGATGTGCACCAGCGGGTGGACGCGGCCGGGGGAAGTGCTGTAAATCTTGGGATTCAAGGACCAAATTCCACAATCAGCGTGGTTGTGGAGCCGGTCGGGTGTGGGGCCCTTTACGGAGGCTCGGATGATTCTTCGCCAGATTCTGGTGATTGACGACAACGGCAGCGTGCGCGATGCGATGGACCGCATCCTCGAAGACCTGGGCTACCTCCCCTTCCCCGCGGTGGACCGGTCCGAGGCGCTCGAGATGATGTCGTCGGTGAACTTCTCCGCGGCGGTCATCGACTACAAACTGGGCGAGGACAACGCGGGTGAGGTGCTCCGCGAGCGCCACCCCGGGCTCCCGGTGATCGTGATGAGCGGCAAGGCCAGCGAAGACGAGCTGCAAACCCTCGTCGGAGGCGAGGCGAACGGCTACCTGAGGAAGCCGTTCACCCGCGACCAGCTCGGTTCGGTGCTCACCTAGCCGCCGCCGCGGTCCAGCCTCCATCGCTGCAGGCTTGCAGCATGCGTGGCAGACGCGCCGCCCACGCCGCCTCGTTGTGCTCGGCGCCCGGCTCGTGCCAGTGCCAAAGATCCACGTCGAAGGCGTACCCCAGGCCCGCGAGCACGTCCCGCATCTGCGCGGTCTCGCAGTAGTTGTCGAAGTCGGCGGTGTCCTCGTGGATCCCGTCGCCGTCGTCGTCCGAGCACGTGACCGCGTCTCCCCCGCTGTCGAGGTACACCGCCGTGGTCCCGTGCGCGCTCCAGAGGTTGGCGAGCGCCTGGGAGCCGTCCAGCGACGGGTCCGACGCGCCCCAGAACAGGCTCGGTGACATCGCCCCCACGCAGCCCGCGAGGGAGTCGTCGGTCATCCCGATCCAGAGGCTCAGGAGGCCGCCCAGGGAGCTGCCCGCGATCATGAGGGAGTCCCCTTCGGCGGCGAGGCCGTAGCGATCGCGGAAGAACGGGAGCACCGCCTCGGTCAGCATCCCGTGGTAGCCCGCCGCCTGGCCTCCGTAGGTGACGAAGTCGGCCACGTCGGTGGTGTGGGTGTACGCGTCGAGGCGGTCGGCGGCGTTGTCCACCGCCAGCAGCACGACGTCGGCGAACTCGGGCGCCGCCAGCGCGACGTCGGCCTGCCAGCCGCCCCAGATCGCGTCCGGGTTCATCACGTTCTGGCCGTCGTGCAGCAGGAGGGTGCGGTAGCTGCCGCCCGCGGTGAAGTCGGCCGGCAGCAGCGCACGGAGGGTGCGGGGCGGGACGAGGTGCTCGGTGTCCAGGTCGGGGAACCGCTCGCGCCACGCCAGTCCGCTGGGGGGGCTCACGTAGCCGAACAGGCCGAAGGCGTCGTACCCGTAGGCGGTCGACTCGGGGGGGTCGCGGTAGGCGTCGCCCTCGGAGGTGTGCCAGCGGTAGCGATCGCCGGCGTCGATCACCGCGTCGTCCACCAGCACGTACCAGTGCACGCCGGTGGCGGCGGCGGTCGCGGGGTGGGTCCCGGGCGTCCAGTCATCGAAGTCGCCCGCGACCGAGACCGTGCCGGAGGCGTCGTCCCAGCGGGTCACGAAGAGCCAGCGCGATCCGTCGGTGGCGGGCAGACCGCCGGTCCAGCCGAACTCCCGAATCACCGTGTCGATCGCCTGGATGGGCATGGTCTCGTCGTCGAGGATCGCGACGATCGCATCCAGTCCGCCGGGGGCCGCGTCGTCGTCGTCGGTGGCGTCGTCGTCGTCGGTGGCGTCGTCGTCGTCCGTGGTGGCGTCGTCGTCGTCGCCGGCGGAGTCATCGTCGTCGTCGACCACGGTCACGAACGAGGGGCAGCCCGACAGCAGCAGGGCGAGCAGAAGGGGGGGGGTGAGACGGAGCATGGGGCGAGTATGGCACCCTGAGCGAGGTGGCCGACGTCGACCGAACCGTGCTCGCGTCCGTCGGCCTCGGCGCCCTCGCGCTGCTGTGGCGGATCCGCGTCGCCGGCCGCTACGACGGCCACGAAGAAGAGGACTGGGGAAACCTCGAGATCGTCCGCGGGGTGGTCGACAGCAACTTCGGCTACGTCGAGACCGAACACATGCCGCTGTTCGCCTGGGTCTCCGCCGTCGTCGCCCGGCTGGTCGGCGACGTGCCTCTGGCCTGCGTGTCGGTCGCCGTCGTGGCTGGGGCCGTGGCCGTCGGACTCACCGTCTGGATCGGCGAGAAGCACCTGGGGCGGGGGGTCGGGATCGGCGCCGGCGCCCTCCTCGTCCTGCAGCCCGAGGCACTGCTGTACTCGGCCACGCCGCTGCGGGAATCGCTGTACATGGCGCTGGCCCTGGGAGGCATGGCGGCGGTCGCGGCACGCCACGCGCCTGCTGCCGGGGGGCTGCTCGCCCTGGCCTTCCTGGCGCGCTTCAACGCCGCCTTCACGCTCCTGCCGGCGCTCGCATGGTGGGCCTGGCGGACCGACGATCCGGCCCTCAAGAGGAAGCTGGCGGGAGCCGCCGCGGGCATCGCCGTGGTCGTCCTGCTGTGGGCCGGCTTCTACCACTCGGAGACGGGCAACTGGACCTTCTGGGGCGGCGTCGTGTCGGCCAACACGGGCAACGCGGTCACCGATCTGTCGGTGTCGGAGCGGTTGGTCGCGTCCGGGGGGGCGGTGCTCGGCGTGTTCGGGTGGGTGCTCCCGGCCCACGTCGGCTGGGCGGTGGTCCCGCTGGCGGCCTGGGGCGGCTGGCGGGCCTGGCTGAGCGCCGAGGAGGGGCCGCGCTGGATCGGGCTCTGCACAGTCGCGACGCTGGCACTGCTCGCGGTCACCGCCGTGATGACGACCTACGACCGCACCCACAACCTGTGGTGGAAGTGGATTACCCCGTCGGTGCCGCTGCTGCTCTTGCTGGCCGTGTACGGCGCCCTCGAGGCGGCCAGGGGGCGGAACGAGCGGCTCGTCCAGGTCGCCGCGGTCGTGCTCGCGACGGCCACGGTGCTCGGCTACTCCTGGGAGACCGACCGCCAGCAGGAACTCAGCGAGGTCCGCTACGGCACCCAGGTGGATCTCGCGAAGTGGGCCGAAGAGGCCTGGCCGGCGGGCACATCGGTCCTGACGGAGGGGATCCCGGCGTCGTACCTGCGCAGCCGCCGCTCCTCCACGCCGGTGCTGCTGTGGACCGATCCTTCGCTCCCCCACGACGATCCCGCCGCCTTCGGGGAGTGGCTGCTGGCGCACCGGGTGGGGCTGGTCATGTGGTACCGCGAGGAGTGGACCGGCGCCGCCGAGGCGGCCGGCTACCTCGCCGCCCCGGAGCCTCGCGCGCTCGGCCGTGCGAAACTGGAGCCGGTGGTGGATGAGCGTTCGTACGGACTGATCGCCTTCCAGGTGCTCGGTCCCGGGATCCCCGAGCCGACGCGGCCGGCGCCCGCCGTGGCCGGGAGGCTCGGCCGGTGAAGGACCGCAAGGCGCTCCAGGCGGCGCTCGGGATCGGCCTCGTCGCGCTGCTCTACCGCCTCACGCTGGTCTTCCACTACTACGGCAGTGAGGAGGAGGACTACGGCAACCTCGGCCTGATCCTGGGCACGCTCCAGAGCACGTTCACGTACATCGAGACCGAGCACATGCCGATGTTCACGTCGCTGGCCGCGGCGGCGACGGCGCTCACCCAGGACGCCCACAGCGGCGGCGAAACGGTAGCGGCCTTCAGCGGAGCGGCGGCGGTGGTGCTGACGGTGCTGATCGGCTGGCGCTGGCTGTCCCCCGCCGCGGGCATCATCGCGGGGCTGCTGGTGGCGTTTCAGCCCGACGCGGCCCTCACGGCGGCGACCCCGCTCCGGATCTCGACCTACGTCGCGCTGACCCTGGGAGGGATCTACGCGGTCGGCGAGAAGCGCATGGTGCTGGGTGGCCTGGTGCTCGGGGCGGCGTTCCTGACCCGGTTCGACGCCGCCTTCACGCTGCTGCCGGCGCTGGTCGTGATCGCCGTGCTCCGCAAGGACAAGACCCTGGCGGTGCCGATCGGAATCCTCGGCGCCACCGTGATCGGGTGGGCGATCTACTACCGCATGACCCTGGGGACCTTCGCCTTCTGGGGGGCGGTCGCCGATCGCAGCACGGGCGGGCAGGGAGGCGGCATCACCACCGTGGTGCAGATGCTGCTCCTGATGGTGATCCCCCACCTCGGCCTCGCCATCGTGGCGGCCGCTCCGTTCGGCGTGCTCAAGGCGATCCGGGAGCCCGGACGCAAGCACCAGCGCACCGAGTGGCTCGCGCTCTGCTTCGCGGCCACGTTCGGCTTCTTCTGCGTCGCGGTGTTCCTGTCGGCGTACCGGTGGGACCACAACCTGTTCTGGAAGTGGATGTGCGCCTCGGGACCCTTCGTGGCGCTCTTCGGGGCCCACTTCTGGGTGCAGCTGGTCGGCGATCGCAGCAACCGCGCGCTGCTGGCCGTAGCTGCTGCCGCGGGGCTGCTCACGGTCGGCCAGTTCGCCACCGAGACGCGCGCCCAGCTGGAGCGCTCCGACACCATGTACGGCACCCAGGTGCGGCTCATGGACTGGGTCGAGCAGGCCTTCCCGGACGACGTCACCCTCGTGGCGGACCTCATCCCCGCGACCTACCTGGAGCGCAAGCCGACGCAGCGGCGGGTGCTCCGGTGGTCCACCGACAACGTGCCCGACGGGCTCGCCCAGGAAGCGTTCGGGCGCTGGCTGCTGACCGAACGGGCGGCGCTGGTGATCACGTTCCAGGAAGACTGGGTGCGGAGCGCCACCAAGGCTCCCTGGCTCGAGGGCCTCACGCCGGTGGCCGCGGGTCCCGTCCGGTTGGAGCCCACCGCCATGGAGCCGACCTACGGCTGGGTCGCGTGGCGCGTGCACGGCCCGTCCTCGATCCCCCGCCCGTCCCGTGAGCCGCCGCTCGACGCCGGGCTCGTGCGGGTGCAGTACGAGCAGTAAGGTCCGCGCCATGAGCGATCACGCGCCGCTGCTGTCCGCCTGGGAGGGGGCCCTCCCCGCCGTCCTCAAGCTGATGGGCACGCCCCAGCGAGGCATGTTCCGGCAGGAGCTCCAGCGCTTCCTCGCCACCGCCCGGTTCTCCCCCGAGGGCGCCGACGCGATGGTGCCGGTGCTGCGCGAGCTGCTGCTGCAGGCGGTGCGCGCCGCCGAGGTTCCTCCGGCCCTGCACGCGACGCGCACGGGGGTGACGGACCGGGCCGCCCTGAGCGCGCTGTGCGAACACATCCTGGCCTGCTGGCGCGACGCCGAGGCCGCCGCCGAGGGCACGAGCACCTGCGATCCGACAGGCCGATCGGGGGACGTCTTCTTCGGTCCCCGCCTGGGGGGCAAGGGCCGTGAGGGCGCCGTGTCGCACGACGACGCCGACTGAACTAGACTCCCTTTCCCGTGTTCCGATCCCTTCTCGTCGACAACCCGCTGAGGTTCTTCTTCAACCCGCTGCTGGGCGCCCTTGGCGGCCTCGCGGGCTGGGCCCTCTTCCTCCTCACCCTCGACATCATCGCGGAGGTCGAGGCGCTGCATGGCGCCGCCGAGATGATCGAACGGGTGTCGTACTTCGCCTTCATGGGCCTGTGCGTCGCCTTCGCGATCAACCTCCTCAAGGGGATCCAGGACGGCCAGGGGGCCATGCGGGTCTTCGGCCAGGGGCTGATGGCGGGCATCGTCGGCGGCTTCGGCGGACTGCTCGGAGGGCTCGCCATCCACCTCGCGGCGGAGCTCGCGGGCACGACGATGGACAGCGTCGGACCGCGCGTCGCCGCGTACCTCCTGGTGGGCACCCTCGTCGGACTCAGCTCCCGGATCACGTCACTGGACAAGACCACGGCGCTGGCAGCGATCGGCGGCTTCCTCGGCGGGCTGTTCGCGGTGCTGTTCTGGATCGCCGCCGAGAAGATCGGCGGCTCCGCGGACGCGTACGCGACCCTCCTCATCCCGATGACGCTGGGCTTCGGCATCGGCGCGGCGACATACTCGCTGCCGTCGTTCATCTCCGGGGGCACGCTCCGGGTGCTGACGGGCCAGTTCCGCGGCCAGACCAAGGCGATCGAGGGCGACGACATCGTCGTGGGCAACAACAAGCGGCAGCTGCAGTGGGTGCTCCCCAAGTGGGAGGGCGTCCAGGACCCGCACGCCAAGATCGAGGTCAAGGCCGAGGGCAAGGGCTACAAGCACAGCGTGCGCAACATGAGCTCCAAGGCGGTCGTGGTCGTGCGCGACAAGAAGCGACACCGGATCAAGACGAAGGCCACGATGGAGCTCGAGGACGGCGACATCCTCGTGTTCGCGACGGGCAAGAACTACGTCAAGGTCAAGTACATCCAGAAGACCGAGAAGAGCTGATGTCGAAGTACTCCGCCGCCGCCAGCGCGGTCCTTGCCCTCAGCTTGCTCGCCGTCCCCGGCCTCACCCAGGAGGAGGAGGCCGCGCCGGTCACCGCCGAAGGCACCCAGACCGTCGACCCCGCCGCTCTGCCCTCGGGGGAAGCCTGCGACTACCCCGTCGATCTGCTCTGGCACCGCGAGCCCACCGAGGGTGACGCCCCGTGGGCGATGGGCGTGTCGGTCAAGAACAAGAGCAGCGGCCAGCAGGTGCCCGGGCTCAGCGAGCCGCACTTCCGACTGCTCCTGGACGGCGTACAGGCGAGCACCGACGCTCCCTTCAAGGTCAACCAGAGCGCCCGTGCGTTCCTGTCCGCGGAGACGCCGGAGGGCGAAGCGCCGCGAACGGGCGTCGATCCGATCAACTACGACGTCTACTTCGCTGTCGACATGACCGCCTCGATGGGCGGCGAAATTCAGGTCGAAGGGGCCAAGGCGGCGACGAAGCTCAACTTCGCGCTGCGGGTCGTGCGTGCGCTCGTGCTCCCCGCCAAGCAGGGGGCCAGCGCCCTGTTCGACGACCAGGACCGGGTCTACATCAGCGGCTTCACGAGCCGACTGGAGACCGGCTTCATGGACAGCACCACGACGGATCGAAACAAGATCCTCGAGGCGCTCAACGACATGAACTCGGTGGAGACCACGGGCGACTCCGCGGCCCTGTACGCCTCCGTGATGCACAACCTGACCAACATCCAGGCCCGGGCGACCGAGTACTCCAGCTCGGAGAAGAAGCGCGAAGCGGTGCTCATCGTGCTGACGGACAGCTTCAACGGGATGGATCTGGAGGGCCGCCGTTCGCTTCGCACGTGCGACAAGAACGACCCGCTGACCGACCAGGTCCAGCAGGCGATCTTCGACACGCAGAAGGCGACCGACGGGAACCTGAAGGTCTACTTCCTCGGCATCGGCTCCGAGAGCGAGCCGAAGTACTACTCGCAGAGCGAGCCGCCGAACCGCCGCTGCCGCATCACCACGGTGGAGAAGGAGACGTTGGACGGACGCAGCCTGCGGGTCGTCGGCAACCCGGAGATCACGCGCGGCGGCTACTACGCCAACGACAACCCGCGGGCGCTGATGTCGTTCGTGCAGGGGCAGTTCGAGGCGCTCAAGTCCGCCTACGAGGTGCAGTACAAGGCGCCCGAGGGGGTCAGCCGACCGCGCAGCTTCCAGGTCATCGTGTCCGTCGGCGAGAAGGTCTGCACCGACCTCGAGGTGCTCGCCAGCAACATCATCCCGACGGCGCGTGCCAAGGGGGTCGACACCACCGCGAGCGAGGTCGCGGTCTTCCTCGCCGGCCTCCTGATCACGCTGCTGTTTGTTCCCCGCTCGCTCAGCAACCTCGTTACATTGGGCGGTGGCGGCGGCTCCGCGCCGGCCCGCAAGAAGAAGAAGAGGAAGCGCAGGAAGTGAGCCGAGACGACCGAGGCAGCAACATCGACCGCATGACCGCACGGGGTTCCACCCGGGTCCTGCAGCGTCGCGAGCAGAACCTCTCGAGCACCGTCGAGCGCGTCGCCACCCGCTCGGACGGTCCGTCCCTCACGCGCGCCCCTGACTCCATCGACGTCGTCTCCCGCAGCTCCACGGATGTGGGTTCGGGCGACGCCACCGCGATGCGGTCGGAGATCGCCCGGCAGATCAACGAGCTCGTGACCCTGTCGGCCGAGCGCGGGCTGCTGCGGAAGAAGAAGCTCGAACTGGCCCGCGAAGACGCCCCCGCCCAGGCGGAGGGAGGCCCCGAGAAGAGCCCGCTGCAGGAGTGGTGGGACAGCCTCGAGGCGCAAGGCCTGAAGACCCCCGAGATCGAAGAGATGCTCGTGGACAAGCTGCGGTCGCTGCGGCGCGGGATGCTGGCGCTGGACGCCAGCCGCAAGGTAGGGAGGCGCTGATGAGCGCGGAACGCAAGATCGTCTCTCCGCTGCAGCAGCCCGCCGAGTACGCCGGCGACGTCGGCTCGGTCCACGTCGAGGTGCGCGGGGGCGCCGAGCGAGGCACGTTGGTGCTGACGCCGCCCACGGGCGAGGCGCTGGAGATCAAGATTGAGAACGGTGCGATGACCCTGAGCTACTCCGGTCCGGAGGTGCGCATCGAGGCGCCCCAGGGGCGGATGGAGTTCGCGGCGCAGAGCATCGGCATCAAGGCTGACCAGACCGTAGAGGTGCACGGCGGCAAGGAGGTCGACATCCACAGCGGCGAAGACGTCGAGGTGCGAGCCGACCACCACGTCAACCTCTGGGGATTTGGTGTCAACGTAGGCGACTGACTGAGTTAGACTGACCCGTTCGAACTGCACGTTCACCTTTCGGCCTTGAACGGCCGCCCCGGGGACGACCATGGCATCCACATTGGAGAGCAGGCTTACTGCTCGCCTTTCTCGCTACGAGACCAACCCCGCTTCGCGTGCGCTCACGCGTGTCGGCCGGCACTCCGGAGACGACACCGTCCTCCCCGGCGCCACGGCCCGTCGCATGGAGCGATCCGCCCGCTGGAGTGATCGCGTCGCGATGCGCTCGATGGGCATGCCCTCGGCCCGCAGCGAGGCCCGCCGCAACCCGTCCTTCCGAGGCGGCGGCTACCGCAAGCTCGTGCGCCAGTTCGGCGACACCCTCACCAACGCCGCCTACGTCGGCGAACTGCCGCCCTGGCTGGCTCGCGTCGAAGCGACCGTGCCGGAAGAGGCTCCCAGCCCCTGGTACACCCCGCATCCGGCCGTGCCCGCACCCGTCTTCTGGTGGGGCCGATCGGAGATCGTCCCGGGCGCCTCACCGGTGGCTCGTTCGAGGGCTGGAGCGCTCAGCCGCAGCTCGGGCATCGCCCCCCCGGTCCGTCGCCTCGCGCCCTCGGCGCTGCCCCTCACTGCCCTGTCGGCCCGACGCGCCGACGCCGCCCCCGGCCCTCTGCCGACCGCCGCGGCCCTCGCCCCCACCGCCTCCACGCTCTCCCCCGACGCTCCCGCCGTCGCCCGCTCGGGCTGGCGCCAGCCGACGGCCGTGCGCCGCGCCGCCCAGGCCAGCGCCGCCCCCCTGCCGGTCTCCCGCGCCGCCGCCCGCATCGGCTCCCCCCTCCAGTTCAGCCGCGGCACCGGCTCCGCCGCCGCCCCCCCGTCGGTCAATCGCGCCGTGGCGCGGTTCGAGTCCGCCCGCCCCTCGGGGCGTGGATTCGCGGCCGCCCGGTCGGCTCGCCCCGCGGCCCGATCCTTCGGAGGTGGCTTCGCCGCCCCCGAGTTGGCCCTCCCCAACCTCCCCGCCGCTGCGTTCGGCTCCGAAGCGGCCGATGACGGCAGCCTCGGGGTCGTCGATGGGTTCAGCTACTCCGGCCCCATTGACCACGGTCGCGCGCCGGTGTCGGAGACGCCCTGGTACACGGCGCCCCGCACCGCCACCGCCGCCCGCAACGCTGCGAGCGCCGCCCCCCTCGCCCGCGCCGCCGCTCGCAGCGCGGACACGGGCACCTCCGCCACGTCGACGCCGGCCGCTCGCATCGCCGCCCGCGCCGGCCTCTCCCCCGCCGCCTCTCCGGTCCGCCACGGGCTGACCCGACGCCACGCCGCTCCCGCCGCGCCGCTGCTGGGCGCCGCGCCGGCGCTGGTCGACGGTCGCACCCCGGAGCCCGCCGCCCCCGCCTTCGCCGCCAGCCCGGTCGGCACCGCCGCCCGCAGCCTCACGGCACCGGCCGCGCGCCGATCCGCTTCTGGCTGCACCTCCGCGCTGAGCCGAATGACGGACCGCTCCATCGGCCGCGCGGGCCCCTCGGCCGTGCGCCAGGCCGCTTCGGGTCTGGGACGCCGGCAGGCGCTGCTGTCCACCGCCGCCCTCGCCATCGCCGCTCCGGCGCCGTCCGAGGTGCTCTCGGCCTTCGGCGTCGATGCCCCCGGCCTCGGCGGAGAGACGGCCGGCCGCCCCCTGACCTGGAACGCGGGCACCTCGGATGCCTGGGCTTCGAGCCCCAACACCGGCCCCGCCGTCACCATCCCGCTGGAGCTCTCCGGCACCCGGGTGGCGTCTCGCAGCGCGACCCCCGCGGCCCGGACCACGGCCCCCGCGGCGGTCCGGACCTCGTCCGCCCCCGCCGCCCGACGCGCGGCCGCCCGACGCTCGACCGGCCGCGCCGCCCCCACGGCCGTCGCTCGCGCGATCGCAGCGTCCACGTCGTCGGCTCCGCCCGTCGGCGGCGCCCTCGGCCGGGCTACGTCCCGCGCGACGTCTCTGGATCGGCCCACCGCGGCGAGCGCCTCGCCCGCCGCCCGCACCCTGGCCCGAGGCATCGCCACGGTGCCGATGCCGTCGGCGCGACGTCCCGCGACGTCCGCCGCTCGTTCCGCCGCCCCGACGGCTCGCCGGTCCGCCGCGCGCCGCGTCGATCTCGCCCTGCCGGAGGTTCCGTTCGCGGAACTCGCCGGCGGCCCCGAGCCCCTCGAAGCGGCGGGCGTCACCTCGGGCAGCGACGCCTGGGGAACCTCTTCGGCCGCTCGGGCCCCCATCGCCCGCAGCGCCTCCCCCGCCTCGCGCGCGCTGGCTCGCTTCGATGCCCCCGCGGCCGCGGCACCCGAGCCCTTCACGCCCGACGCCGCGCCCCTGGCCCGAGCCGTCCAGGGCAGCCCTGGCGTCCGCGCCCTCGCCCGCTTCGGCGCCCCCGGAGAGGAGCTCGGCGGTCAGTCGCTGGCTCGCTCGCTCAGCGTCGCCGGAGGCCTCGGCGCCCGCCCCGCGGCCCGTCGCCCGGCCGCGATGGCGTCCTTCGATCCGATCGTCGCGGCGCCCGCCCCGGCGAGCTTCGCTCCCACGGATGAGGCCGCGGACGGCACGCCGGGACTCGCCCGGACCACCGCCGACGGCATCGCAGAGTCCCCCTGGGGCCGCTCCCCCGACACCGGGCCGGCCGTGGTCGTCGACGCCAACGCGCCGACCGCTTCGCGACGCGCCGCCTCCCGATCGCCCCTGGCCCGCGCCTTCGACCGCGCCGGCGTGCCCACGGCGACGCCGACCAGCAGCCCCGCGGCCCGCCGCGCCGTTCCGGGTGACCCCGTCGCGCGTCGTCCTCGTCCGCTCACGCGGGCCAGCTTCGATGCTCCCCTGCCCTCGCTCCCCGCCGGGATCTTCGGGGCGGTGTCCGAGGACGGCACGTCCATCGGCGCCGGCTTCGACGGCAGTCCGGCCGCCCGGAGCGCCGCCACCGGCGCCCGTTCGCCGTGGGCGAGCAGCCCCAACACCGGCGCCGCCACCGTGGTCGGCTGGACCGGTGAGCCCCTGCCCGGATCGACGCCGGATGCGCCCGGCGCTCCGCGAGCCGCCCGGTCCGCCGGCAGCCCCACCCACCGCACCGCCTCCAGCGCCTCCGCCGGCGCCCGGCTGGTCCGCACCTCCTCGATGGCCCGCGCCCTGGGCCGGGACGCCAGCACGGTCGAGGCCCTGCCCGGCGCTCCCGCTGCCGCAGGCGCGCCCATCGCCCGTCGCCCCGGGTTCCGGCGCAGCTTCGCGGGAGGCCTCGAGCTCCCGTCGTTCGCAGCGCTGCCTCCCGGCGTGGTCGAAGTCGACGACGCTCCCCTGGGAAGCTTCGGCTCCACCGCTCCCGGCGCCGTGACGGCGTCGCCCTGGTACACGGCCTCGACCCCCGCGGCCGTGGCCCGCGCGGCCTCCCGTGCGTCCGCCCCCGGCGCCACACGCGTCTCCCGCCAGGCCGCACGAAGCGGCGGCTCCGCCGAATTGCCCCGCCTTCCCGGGGCGAGCCCGGCGGCTCGGGCCGCAGCCCGCCGCAAGCAGGGACCCCGCGGACTCAGCCGCGCCCTCCAGCGCAGCTCCGACGTCCCCGTTGGCATCGCCGCCCGGTCGCCGCTGCTGGCTCCGGATCTCACCGCCCCGCTGCTTCCCAACGGAACGCCGGCCGAAGAGGCCGCCACCGCCGGCCCCAGCGCGGGCACCGGTTGGGCACGCGCTTCCCGCAGCAGCAGCCGCACGACGAAGGCGGCCCGCAAGGGCAACGTCGGCACCGGCACGCTGGCCAGCCTCAAGGGGCTGCGCGCCACCGATGGCATCCCCGAGGAGCTGTCGGCGGCGACGCCTGCACACGAGGCTCGTCCGATGGCCGATGGCTCGGCGATGGTGGCTCGAGCCGCCCGCCGCCTGAGCTCGGACACGCGCGCGGCCCGACGCGCCAGCGCGGACCTGACGACCGCGACTCCGGCAGCCCGCCAGGCCTCGACCTCCGCCGAGCCGCGCGTCTCCCGCTCGGAGATCGGCACGATGGTGAGCCGACGGATCGCCGAGGAGCTGACCACGATCAGCGCCCCCGCCCCCGGTGGCGGCATCAGCGGTGCGGAGCTCCGCCGTCAGGTGAATGAGCAGCTCGCCCGCGAGGCGACCCCATCGACGCAGCAGAGTGGTGGCGCGGCCAAGTCCAAGGACGTCGAAGACGCCTTCCGGCGCGCCGTGCGGCGCATCTTCAAGGAAGAGCAGATCCGCAGCGAGCGGGACCTGACGCCCTTCGGCTAGACGGCTCGGCTACTTGCAGGAGCCGTCGGCGAAGTCGTACAGCGGCGTCAGCTTCGGCGCCTGCGCCTGGAAGCCCCCGGGGTCGAGGTAGACGGTGATCGCCAGGCACTTGCCCTTGGTCGTCGCCCAGCGCTTGGGCAGCGGGTACTTCTGCACCACGCCCTTGCTCGGCCGGTTGTCCGGCCCCTCGAAGATGAACTCCAGCTGGGTCGTGCCGGGGCCGAACGTCACGTTGGTCCAGCGGCCCGTGGCGCCGCCGTCGGCGCACTCGCCCTCGGCCCCCTTGGTGGGGTCGAACGACGGCCGCATCACGCCCTCGGGACCGACCCGGGCGCGCCCGTCGAGCTTGAGCTCGTCCGGCCCCTGAATCATCACGCAGACGCGGTGCTCGGTGCTGATCGCGGCGGGCACGCCGCCGGTCAGTTCGACCTCGGCGACGATGTCGTGCTTGGCCCGCGGCGGGGTGATGTGGATGTAGACCTTGCTGCCGACGTCCTTGCCCTCGAGCATCCGCACCGCGGCGGGATCCCGCATCAGGGCGGTGGCGTGGCGGCCGACGTCGAGGTTGCCCACCGACGCCTCGGGATCGGTCACCGTCTGGCTGGCCACGAACTTGCCGCGCTTCGCCGACCGCAGCCGCAGCCGCCAGGCGCCGCCGGTCTCGCTGCCGCCGCTCAGCTCGAGCTTGCGGGCGAAGCTGGCCCGTGAGGTGTCGTAGGAGGCCGCCAGCGTCGAGTCACCCGACTTCCACTCCCAATCGCCCGCAGAGATGGCGTGCTGGCCGGTGGGGCCGTCGCTGTGCACGGCCGCGGGCGTGTCCTCTTCGACCTCCGGCAACGGCGGCGGAGCCACCAGCCGGATGGTCTCGGTGCGACGCAGCCACGTGAACTCGTCCTCGAGCACCAGCTCCGCCCCCTGCGGGAGGATGACCAGCTTCGCCGGGAACGGAAGGTTGTCCGTGCCCCAGAACTCCTCCCAGCCCTCGCCCGTGCGGCCGACCCAGAAGCTGTAGGCCCCGGTCCCCGCCTTGGCGCGCTGGAGTTTGTGCCGGCGGCGCTCGCCCTCGGCGATGAGCCACACCTCGATCGGCTGGATCGTGCCCTGAACGTAGGCCTCCTTGCGCTGCCATCGGATGAGCTCGGCGGTCTCCGCCTTCTCCTCCAGCTGCGCGAACGGATCGCACGCGACGCCCGGGTTCCACCCCGGTCCGCAGCCCGTGAACGACCAGGAGTACGGCTCGCCCAGCGCGACCAGGTTCTCATCGGGATCGAGATCGAGGGTTCCCCGCTCGCTCTCCTTCTTGCCCGCGAGCACGTTGAGCACGACCAACACGAGGACCAGAGCCCCGAGGATTCCGATGATCACGATGGCGGCGCCGATGCCCTTGCGGCTGCTGCTCCCGGTGCCCGCAGAGGTCTCCTCGGGGAGCTCGTCCCAGTCGATGCCGGAGGACGAACCGGCCGAGGCCGGCGGCGCGTCGTCCATCGTCCGCGCCATCTCCTTCATCCGCGCCGACTGCGCGCTCGTGCCGATCTGGGACGGCGGCACCACCCCCGGCGGCGTCATGCAGGGCTCGCGGTCGACCTCGAAGGTCGGCTCCCCGATCGGCTCCCAGCGCTCGTTCGGCTTCTCGCTCGGGGGCGAAATCGCCTGCAGCGACATCAGCGGCACCGGCCGGCTCATCTTGTTCTGCGCGAGCACGTGGAAGAGAACCGTCTCCTCCTCGATGCCCGGGTACAGCACGAGCCCGACCTGGAACGGCACCTCGTCGAGGTCGTAGCCGACCTCCCCCAGGAACATCGCGATCTGGATGTTGTTCTCGACGGGGTCGTAGATGTCCCCCTCGCGGAACCGGTGGGGCGACACGATGCGGACCACGCCGAGGATCTTCGGCACCTCCGTCGCGGGGAAGGTCTGCGCCATGAAGCGCAGGGCGCCCACGAGGTCGCGCCGCTCCTTCGCCGGATCCTCGCCGAGGTGGCCGAGGAAGCGGACCCGCGTGATGGTGATGTGCTGGTCGGGGGTCTTGTCCCCCAGGAGCACGCCGATGCGGTCCTGATGGGTCTCCACGACGGCGGCCGCCATGCCCTCGAGGATCGTCGTGACGGGCCCTTCGGCGGGGTCGTTCCCCAGGGTGAGCCAGTCGGCGTCCTCCGCCCGCACCACGCCCACCTGGTGGAGGATGGGGGTGTCGTCGACCTCCCCGTCCTCGTCGTCGCTGCCGTCGCCTTCCTCGATCCCCTCGGCCTCTACGACCTGAAACTTCCACGGCAGCGCGCCGGTCACCTCCGCCCGCTTGTTGGCTCCGTACATGTGGATGCCCGGGAGCAGCGGCGTGCCCCCCTGCCGGTTGACGAAGAAGCCGACCGAGGTGTCCGCGGTACCCCGCTTGGGGGCGAGCACGAGGGCGAACTGGTAGGGCCGGTGGAAGTCGCGGTGGGTGCGCAGGTCGTACCGCGACAGGAACACCGACATGTTGGGGTGCGTGTGGTACCAGCCCAGCAGGAGCAGCTCCTCGCCGGCCTCGCGGCTGAGGGTCTCCATCTGGTCGATGAGGTCGTCCCACACCGAATAGGTGAACTTGAAGTGCACGGGCGAGCTGTCCTCGTCCCGAGCCACCGCGATGTGGCTGACCTTGATCTGCTGACCGTCGCCCGAGCTGGTCCCCAGCAGGATCCCGGCCACCTCCTTGTCCGTGCGGATCGATCGCTGCCCTTCGAACTGAAGCCGCCGGGCGACCTCGAAGTCGAAGTACAGAGTCGGCATGTCCGACTCGATCGCCTCGGCCGGAATCGCTCCGATGTACAGCGTTTTGCCGGGAACCTCGATCAGGACCTGAGACTCACCAGTCTCCTCGGCCTCAAAAATCGGTTCGTCCACGGAGCTCATGCGCTGGGATTACACCGGGGTTCGGGCAGGGAGGGAGCCGCATTTTTGACAAGCATCGCGGCCTCTTACAGACTTCCGATTGATATCATGGAGGGCGATCGCGGCACAACAAAGGCCGAACCTTCCGTGGCCCCCTGATCGGCCGAGGAACATGCCCGAGCGGATTCGCTTCACCCTTATCGAGGACGAACTGGACGTTCGTTCCTACGACTTCGACACGGACGAAGTCCAAATCGGGTGCGATCCAGAACGCGGCGACAACCTCCTCATCGAGCTCCCGCCCCGCCTCCGCCACGTGCGCGCCAAGGTGTTCCGCAGCACCGATTACGTGGAGATGGAGGTCAAGACCGGCCCCATCTGGGTGCAGAACAGCAAACTCGAGGAAGGCGACGTCGTCGAGCTGAGCATCGGCGACCTGCTCATCTTCGGAACCAAGAAGCCGCGCGGCGTGCGCATGCGCTTCGAGACCGCCGCCGAAGCGGGCATCTTCCTGGACGACGTCGCCGACTGGAGCGTGTCCGCCGCCCCCAAGAAGAAGCGCGGCGCGACGGAGGACGAGTCGTTCGCGTTCGAGGAGGAGGTCGACCCCACCGAGGGGATGAACGCCTTCGAGAAGGCTCGCTACAAGTACCGGCAGATGTACGCCGGCTTCGCGGCGTGGCGGAAGAAGTCCGCCAAGGTGAAGTACTGGATCAGCCTCGCCTCGTTGCTCTGGAACAAGGTCGGCAAGGTCCTGCTGGTCGTCGGCGGCATGGGGGGCCTGGCGGTGGGCTGGTTCATCGAGGCCGACAAGAAGAACGACGCGGTGGAGGCCGAGGAGGTCGCGCTGCTCGACGAGGCCGCGGCGGTGCGCCAGGAGCGGGAGTCGTTCCTCGCCAGCGCCGAGCTCGAGCGACAGATGCGCGAGTGCAACTGCGCCGGCGCCCCCGGTGAGGACAAGGTCGAGATCAAGGGCACTGAGGCGCTGCTTGCGACCTTCGGCGCGGAGGACGAGACGTTCGCCCCCCAGCGGCCCGTGCAGCTGGACAGCAAGACCACCCAGAGCCTCGCCGGCCTCGTGGGCGGCATCCTGGACGCGGTCGGCAAGAACAAGCGAAACACGAGCACCAACCTGGACCGGATCTGCAGCTCCCTGGGCGGCCGCAAGATGCAGGCGGTGCAGGCCGAGGTGAAGGACCACCAGCTGCACGAGGTCTACGCCTACCTGCCGTTCGTGGAGGCCCAGTGGTGCGAGATGGCGGCGGACCCGTTCGGCCGGCGCGGGATGATGCAGATGTCCCGCGCGACCGCGAAGAAGGCGTTCGTGCTCTACGACAAACCGCAGAGCAAGATTCCGAAGATCGACCTCGATGACCACGTCTCCTGGCTGGACGACCTGGGCCGCTCCCGCGGCCGCACGGGCACCCTGGTCAAGTGCGAGACCAACGACCGGGACGCCTACATCCAGGAGTTCTACGGCGGCGCCCGCAACCCCGACTTCCCCGAGCGGGTCGACCCCGACGACGCCCGCACCGACTGGAAGGCGTCCATGGCGGCGGCCTACACGCTGCTGGAGGAGTACGACGGCGCCTACCGCAAGCGCGGCTTCAAGCCCGTCGACGCGGCCATGCTCAGCCTCGCCGCGTACGACCTCGACCCCAAGGTCGTCGACGCCTGGATCAAGGCCGCCAAGGGCAAGTACGACATCGAAGAGGAAGGCTCGCTGACCTACATGCAGACCTACGGCGGCGCCGTCGCCGTCTGGGGCAAGATCAAAGACGACGACAAGAAGGCCCGGCTCGCTGAAGGGATGCGCTACGCCCCCCGCGTCGTCGCCTACTACCTCCACGCCCGCGAGAAGCTGGCCGAACACAAGTGTGCTGAGTGATGAGCAAGAAACTCATCCGCTTCACGCTGCAGGACGACGGGCTCGACGCCCGCACGTACGACTTCGACACCGACGAGGTGCAGATCGGCTGCGATCCGGAGCGGGGCGACAACCTGCTCATCGAGCTGCCGCCGCGGCTGCGGCACGTGCGCGCCAAGATCTTCCGCTCCCCCTCGTACGTCGAGATGGAGGTCAAGACCGGCCCCATCTGGGTGCAGAACAGCAAGCTGGAGGAGGGCGACGTCGTCGAACTCAGCGTCGGCGACCTCCTCATCTTCGGGACTAAGAAGCCGCGCGGCGTGCGGATGCGCTTCGAGTACGCCCAGGAGGCGTCCATCTTCATGGACGACGTGGCCGACTGGAGTGTCTCGGCCGCGCCCAAGAAGAAGCGGGGAGCCACCGCCGAGGACGCCTTCGCGTTCGAGGAGGAGGTCGATCCCACCGACGGGATGAACCCCTACGAGAGGGCCCGGTTCTGGTACCGAGCGCAGTACCAGAAGCTGACGAAGTGGCGGAAGAAGGCCGCCAAGATCGGCTACTGGACCAGCCTCGTCGGCGTGCTCTGGAACAAGTCCAAGGGGTTCGTCGCCATCGGCGCGGGCATCGCGATCCTGGCCACGGGCTTCCTCGGCGCGAAGGACAACCGCACCCAGGCCGAGCTCGAGCAGGCGATCGCCGAGGAGCGGACCGCCCAGGCGCTCCTGGCGATGGAGGCCGCCAAGGAGGTCCGCGGCGAGGCCGAGAGCCGGCAGGAGGAGTGCGGCTGCGGCACCAGCGAGGACAGCGTGGCGGTCGAGGACACCGCCGACCTGCTCGACGAACGGTTCGACGGGGGCGATGGGCTGACCCGCCCGGTCGCCATGCCGAACCAGACGATGAAGACCCAGGCGGGCCTCATCAACCGCTACGTCGGCGTCGCCCGGAACAACGGCCGGCTGCTCAAGACGACGATCGATCGGGTCTGCAAGGGCTCGGACAAGGAGCGGATGGAGCACGTCCAGCGGGAGCTCGGGCGCTACGACCTGCACGAGGTCTACAGCTTCATCCCGTTCGTCGAGTCGCAGTGGTGTGAGCTGGCGGTGAGCTTCACGGGCCCGCGCGGGATGATGCAGTTCACCCGGCGCACGGCGGAGGCGGCCTTCCTCCGCATCGACCCGACGCAGGCGACGATCCCCAACTACGACTTCAAGACCCACGAGCGCTGGCTGCGGAACAAGTCCAGCAGCTACGGCGGCTACTACCAGATGCTGGCGGCCTGCCCGGCCACGGTCCGCGCCGACTACGTGCGCCACTTCTACGGCGGCCAGGTCAACGCCGACTACAACAACCGAACCGACCCCCGGGACCCCCGCACCGACTGGAAGCTCGCGGCCCAGGCGGCCTTCAGCCTGCTCGAGCAGCTCGACTCGAATTGGCGCGGCAAGGGCTACGGCGAGGTAGACGCGGCGATGCTCGCGATGGCCACCTACAACCAGGGGCCGGCGATGGTAAACCGCTGGATCGACAGGGCAAAGGAGCGGTACCCGGACACCGAGCAGCTCAGCTACATCCACATCTACGGAGGGGCGATGAAGCTGCGGGCCGAGGAGCCCAACGCGGAGCAGCGGCGGCGCATCAAGGAGGGGATGGAATACCCCGCCAAGACCTTCGGCTACTACCTGTACACGGCGCCCAAGCTGGACGCGCTTCGCTGCCGGGGCGACTAGCCCTCGTTCACGAAGTCGACGAACTCTTCCTCGGGGCAGTCCAACAACTGCACACCCATGCCGGCTTCGGCGACGGCTGACTTCTGCCGTGTCCACCGCACCTGGGCCTGGAGCGCGAACTCACGGCCGGTGACGGGGTGGACGATGTACAGCGACAGCACCTCGCCCGGGTTCAAGGGGCGGGGGTGGGCGATGAACATGCCGCCTCGCGACACGTTCTGCGTGTAGAAGTCCGTCAGCGAGCCCTTGGAGCTCATGCGCACGCGGAACTTGCCCATCTTTCGCGGCTGGCGCCGGCGGGTGAGCTGGATGGCGTCGGGGTCGTCCCGGTAGTGCTCGGTCCGCTCTTCGTCGAACGGCTGCGGGAGGGTGCCGTCGCGCAAGTGCCCGAGGTACTCGGACCACCGCTGCTTGAGGCCACCGTCCATGAGGAAGAACCGCAGCCCCATGCCGGGCATGCCGCCGCAGAAAGAGGCCTCGTCGGGGCTCACCGCCCGCTCGACGTTGCACAGGCCGCGGAGCACAGCGCCGCCGGGCAGCACGGCGACGATCTGGATCAGCTCACCGGCGGGCGCCTGATCGGGGCTCTCCACGAAGATCCCCTCCTCGGAAACATCCACGGCGGAGCGGCGGCGGTCGCGGCCTCCCCACCGCACCGTCACGGCCAGGTTCACCGGGTACCGCTCACAGACCACGACACCGTTGCCGGGGGCGACCTGGAGGTGGACCGATTCGGAGATGGGCGCCCCCGAACGGGCCGCATCAGCGGCCTCGGGGGGGACGTCGCCGGAAGTGAGCGCGGCGGCGGACGATGACTGCATGAAAGCAACTCCCCTCCCCCGGGAATGCCGGGGGCATGCAGTGTTTTGTATCGGCGGGATGGGGGCCGACTTGACCCAAGTTGTTCGATTCTCTAGAGACTGCCCGTGGCTTTGATGATTGAAGTGGTTTCCCTGACCCGTCGGTACGGCTCCCTTGCGGCCGTCGACCAGGTCAGTTTTGGCGTCGACGACGGCGAGGTGCTCGGCTTCCTGGGCCCCAATGGGGCCGGCAAGACGACCACCATGCGCGTGCTCGTCGGCTCGCTCGCGCCCACCTCCGGCGAGGTTCGCGTCGCCGGCGTGGACGTGACAAAGAACTCCAAGGAGGCGCGCCGCCACATCGGCTACCTCCCGGAGGCGCCGCCGGTGTACCGGCAGATGACGGTGCGCGCGTACCTCGACTTCGCCGCCCGCATCCGCGGAGTCAGCGGCCGCGACCGCAACGCCAAGGTCGACCGCGCCATCGATCGCACCGCGCTGGGGGATGTCTCGGGCCGGCTCATCGACCACCTCTCCAAGGGCTACCGGCAGCGCGTCGGCATCGCCCAGGCGTTGGTCCACGAGCCCAAGCTGCTCATCCTCGACGAGCCCACCTCCGGCCTCGATCCGGCCCAGGTGGCGGAGATTCGCGACCTCATCGGCGACCTCAAGGGCGACCACACGATCGTGCTGTCGACCCACATCCTCAGCGAGGTCCGCGCCACCTGCGACCGCGTGCTGATCATCAACAAGGGGCGCCGCATCGCCGGCCCCGCGACCGAGGATCAGCTCCGCGAGCAGCTCGGCGCGGGTCGGACCATTCGGCTGGAGCTGGCCCGCCCCGGCGACGAGGTCATCGCCGCGCTGGAAGCGATCGACGGGGTCGACGCGGTCACCCGCGTGGGCGACACCCGGTTCGACGTGACCTCCACCGGCACCGACCCGCGGGAGGCGGTCAACGCCGCCGCCAGCGCCTTCGGCCTGCTCGAGAGCCGCAGCGCCGGCGGGCTCGAGGAGCTCTACCTCCGCGCCGTCAGCGCTCCGGCGGCCAAGCCCGACGGCGACGAGGAGCAGGTCGCATGATGGTCCTGCACATCGCCCGTCGGGAGCTCGGCGCGTACCTCGTCTCCCCGTTCATGTGGGTCGTCAGCGCGGCGTTCCTGTTCATCAACGGGTTCTTCTTCGCCGCCATCGTGGGCGGCTTCTCCCAGTACTCCAGCGAAGCAGCGATGTACGGCCAGGAGGTCTCCATCGCCAGCGACGTGGTGGCGCCGTTCGTCGGCACCGTCGGTCTGCTGCTGGTGCTCTTCGCGCCGCTTATGACGATGCGCAGCCTCGCGGAGGAGCAGAGCACCGGTTCGCTGGCGCTGCTGCTGAGCTCGCCGGTCAGCTCGTGGGAGATCGTGCTGGGCAAGTTCGTCGGGCTGCTCTGCTTCTGGACGGGGCTGTTCGGCATCGGCATGGCGTACGTGCCGCTGCTGCTGGCCTGGTTCAGCGACACCGCCCTCGTCCCCATCGCCGTCGCGGGCGCCGCGCTGGTGCTGCTGGCGGCGGCCTGCTCGGCGGTGGGAATCGCCGCCTCCTCGATGTCGGGTTCGCAGATGGCGGCCGCCGGGCTGGCCTGGTGTGCGCTGCTGTTCCTCTGGATCGCCGGCTTCTTGTCCGAGTTCCAGGGGTGGCTGGGCAACATCGGCGACACCTTCGGCATGCTCGCCCACTTCGACGAGCTGACGAAGGGCCTGGTGCAGTCCAACGACGTGCTCTTCTTCGCCCTCATCATCTTCTTCAGCCTCCTCGTCGCGCAGCAGCGCGTCGAGACGCATCGGTGGCGATGAGGACCATGCCGCACATCCTTCTCGGTCGTCCCGCAGACCGGATCCGCCCGATCTCATCGTCGTTGTCCTCGGCGGGGAGGCCCGCCTTCGTCCTCCTCCTTGATCTCGACCGGCCCGGCCTCACGGTCCTCGGTCGAGAATGCACGGCAGGGTCCTGATGTTCGCCACGATCGCGGGACGCATCCTCGGCGCCCTCGGCCTCATGGCCGCGGTGCTGTACGGCTTCATGCTCTGGCTGGTGCCCGACACGGCGGGAGCGTCGTGGGTCGGCGCGACGGCGGCGGTGGGGCTCGCCAGCTGGGTCTACCTGGACTGGGAGGCGCTGGCCGGGCTCTTCGGGAGCAAGGGCGGCCGCGAGCAGATCAGCTCGTGGGTGCTCATCGCGGTGGTCTTCACGATCTGCCTCTTCGTGATGCACATCGCGGGCAAGAACCCCAAGCGGCTCGACCTGACGGAGGCGCGGATCCACAGCCTAGACGCCAAGACGATCCAGATCCTGGAGGACGTGCCGGAGGACCTGGATGTCTCCGTCCAGGGCTTCTTCATCGCCTCGTTCGACGCGATGGAGGCGGGCAAGGAGCGGGCCTTCCAGCGGCTGCTGGACGCCGCCAACGCCACCAACACCGACGTCACCCTGGAGCTCATCGACCCCGAGCTCGCGCCCCTGCTGGCGTCGCAGTTGGGGATCACGAGCAACGGCACGGTCGTGGTCACGGCCAAGCCCAGGGCGGGCGGTCCGGAGCGGACCGAGCGGCTGTACAGCCCCGACGAGCAGGAGATCGCCAACGCCCTGCTGCGGGTGATGAAGGGCAAGCGGGCCAGGGTCGTGTTCCTGGAGGGGCACGGCGAACGCACCCCGGCGACCGCCGGCGAGCGGGGCCTGAGCCTGCTCGCCCAGCAACTCAAGAACCTCGGCTTCAAGGTCGGCACCTGGAACTCCGTCACCCAGCCCGCGCCCCCCGATGGCATGAGCGTGCTGGTCATCGGTGGCCCCCAGCAAAAGCTGGACCCGCGCGAGGCCTCGATCATCCGCGAGTGGGTGGAAGAGGGCGGCTCGCTCATGCTCCTGGCCGAGCCCGCGATCCCCGAGCAGTACGACGGCCGCACCGGGCTGGAAGGGGCGCTGCTGACCTGGGGGCTGGAACTCCGCGACGACCTCGTGCTCGACCCGATGATGAGCCGCCTGGGCGGCGATCCCGCGGCCCCCATCGCGGACACGTTCGGCTTCCACGAGATCACCAGCGGCTTCGACCTGCCGGTGGTGTTCGTGACTGCGCGGTCGGTGGCGGAGAACAACACGCTGCCGGAGCAGGTCACCACCTTCGCGCTGGCCAAGACGGGCGACGAAGCGTGGGGCGAGACCAACCTGGAGTCCGAGGAGATCGACTTCGACGAGGCCGACTTCGAGGGGCCCGTAATGCTCATCGGGCTGGCTGAACTGCACCGCCCCACGACCAAGGCGCGCGGCCGCCTCATCGTCGCCGGCGACGTGGACTGGCTGACCGACGGCCTCGTGGTCAGCCGCGGCAACCTCGACTTCGGCGCCCGGTCGATCGGCTGGCTCGCCAAGGAAGCCGACGTCGTCGAGCTGCCCCCCCGCGAAGCGACGGCCGACACGATGGAGCTGTCGCTGCTGCAGATCCTGCTGATGGGCTTCATCTCCGTCTTCGTCATGCCCGCCGGCAGTGCGGTCACCGGCGCCATCGTCTGGATGTGGCGCCGCGGGCTGTAGACTTCGGCCCGTGAAGCACGTCCTCGTCGTCGCAGCCGCCCTCCTGCTCTGCGCCTGCGGTCCCAAGGAGGAGCTCCCGGACATCGACCCCCTCACCGAGGGGAAGATCGAGGGGTTCCCCGACCCTGACGCCGGCGGCATCCTCCCCACCCCCATCGGCCCCACCGAAGGCCACGGCCGCGCCTGGACCCTGAAGTTGGGCGGCTCGCCCCGCGACTACCCGGGCCCCCGCCCGACCCTGCGCGACGACTGCGCCCCCACGGTGGTGCCCTGCTCGGCCTACAAGCCCCGCGAGTGCGGCGCGGCGGTCGATGCAGCCCTCGCCAAATCGCCCGACCTGCTGCGCCTCGACGTGCCCCTGAGCGAGCCCGGTGCCGGCCACCTCGCCCGCGCCGCCGGGCGGCGGGTCGCCGCCGCGGGCAACAGCAGCCACACCCGGCTCCACAGCGCCGTTCCCGGACGCGCGACCCTCCACGGGCTCTGGAACACGGTCGGCGACGCCGATCTGCTCGTCTGGGATCAGCCGCTCCCCGACGCCGCCACCAACGGCCAGTTCGGCCTCGCGAACCTGACCCTGCGCAGCCTCGGACGACGCGGCGTGGCCCGGTTCGAGGGCGACAAGTGGGACGATGACCGCCTCGCCGCGCTCGGGCTCCACCTCGCCGCCGGAGGGGTCGTCGACGGCCCCATGCCTCCCAGCGGCGCCGCCGCGGTGGCGTGGGCGACCGAGCACCCCGAGCTGTTCGGCCGACTGCGTGCCCGCATCGCCCTCATCATCCCCGTCCGCTCCCTCCGCCGCGACGGCGGGGATGCCCTCGCGACCCGCATCGCGGGCGCCGCCCGCCTGCTCGAAGCGAGCCACTTCCCCTGGGACGCAGTGGTGGTCGGCGACGGCGACCGCGTGTCGTCGCAATTCAACCCTGGCCGGCTCGCCCGCCACGGCCTGGTGGTGGTGGTGGGCGGAGACTCGCTGCACCACGACTCCTGGGAGACCGTGCTGGGGGCGACCACCGCGCCGGTGCTGGTGTGGGAGGAGGACGCCTCCACGCTGCCGGAGGAGATCGATCCGAGCCGGGTCCAGACCCGCGCGCTGGCCGGCCTCACGGAGCTGGGCAAGGGCGAGACGGCGAACCTCGCGGCAATGGTCCGCACCTTCGACGACGAAGAGGAGGATCTCGTCGACACCGCCCGCCGCAGCGACGGCGCGATCGACGCCAACAACCTCCCCCTCGGGGTCAGCGTGATCCCCCGGTGGGCCCCCGAGGCGGGGCTGATCGTGCACCACCTCGTGGACGTCGGCCGCCTCACGGGCAAGGCGAGCAAGGGACGGGGCGACGGTACCCAGATCGAGATGCACTACGAGACCGCCGGAGACCTCGCCCAGTGTACCGCGCAGTGGCACCTGCCCGGCACCGGCGAAGCGATCGACCTGCCCTGCCGGACCAACTCCCTCGGACCTTCCATCCACGTCGAGCTGCCCGCCTCGGACGGCGAGTTTCCGGCGTGGTCGGTGCTCGCCACCCGGCTCGTCATCGGCGACCGCCCCGCGGCCCTGGGCCGCATCCAGCTGGATGTCAGCGGCAGCGGTGAGTGGCGCTCGGACGAGGTGCCGTTCGACGTCCCGGTGCTGGACGAAGACCAGATCTTCGCCGTGACCCTTCCGGAGTGGTTGGAGGTCAAGACCGACGGGCAGGTCGATCAACTGGATCCCGCCCCCTGGCCCGCCGACCTGACCCTCAACGAGGGCCGCGTGGACGGAACCCTCACGCGCACCGGCGAGCAGCTGACCGTGTCGACGCAGATGGTCACGAGCAAGCGCGAGATCGCCCTCACGATGACCGTGCAGAACGTCAGCGACCAGCCGATCGAAGAGGTCGTGGCGCTGCTGTGCGCCACGTCCAAGGGGGCCTCCCCGTTCCCCGAGTCGGGCCACGCCAACACGTACGTGTGGACGGCGGCGGGCCGCGAGAAACTCGAGGACCGGCCCGTCGACGAGGGCGAGGCTCTGTACCCCTACCGAACGGACATCACTATCCCCATCACCGCGCTGGAGTCGACGGACGGCCGGTGGGTGATGGCGAACGCCTTCGAGTCGTCGACCGAGGCGGGCGGCAACGGCGGTGGCGATGGCGTCTGCATCCACAGCCGACCCCGGTTCGGTCCCCTCGCCCCGGGTCAGAAGCAGACCCGCAGCGGCACGCTGTTCATCGGTCCGGCGGGCGAGCTGAAGCCGCCGACGGAGTGGACGTTCGAGCCCCCCGATCGCAGCGCCGACGACGGCCTCCCGTGGGTCGATGCCTGCTCGGAGGAGGGTCGGAGCCGGCTCGCCCCCGCTCCGGAGGCGCCTACGGAGCCACCACCTCCACCGTCGGACCCGTCGCCAGAACCCACTCCATCCTGAGCGCGTAGCCGTAGCCCGCATCGAAGCCGTTGACCAGGGCCGCGGCGTGGTCGACATCGAGCTTGAGCCTCACGTACTCCACCCGCGGTCCGTGGTTGCTCGCCAGCTCCGCGCCCAGCCCCCAGCCGAAGCCCCACGCCCACGCCTTGTCGCGGGGCGGACCGCCGTCCTCCGGCACCAGGGCGAAGTCCTCGAGCACGAGGGAGCGGCCGCTGAGCCGCCCGTGGGGGCCGTACTGAGATGCGAACCCGGCCCCGTAGATCCGAGTCGCGAGCCCGGTCAGGTCCGGGACCTGCTTCAGCCGGGCGACCCCGGTGGGCACGTCGCCGCTGAAAGCGCTGTTGCGCAGGCTCTCCCGCTCGACGCACCACAGCGTCTCCAGCGCGATGCGATCGATGTCGGAGGCCCCGCCGAGGGTGGAGTCGAGCCAGTCCGCCGCCGACGAGCTGGTGAGGATGGGCCACGCCCGGGTGATGGCGGGCACCAACTCGGTCACCGGCCGCCCGGTCCCCCAGCTTCCTCCCCAGGCCTGCCGCATGGCCCCCATGCGCCAACCGCGGAGCGCCGACGGCTCGGTCGGCACCTCCACCGGCGGAATCGTGACGCCCTGCTTCATCGCGGCGGCGCCCTCGGCCATGGAGGCGAAGTCGAAGGGCGTCGCCTCGGTCAGGGCCGCCCGATGTTCCCCCTTGTCGAAGGCGTGCATCGCGTAGCACCACGACGGGGCGAGCCGCAGGTCGGCCAGCGCTCCGGCCTCCTGCGCTTCAGGGCCCGCGAGGCTGATCCGCGCCAACGCCCCGGGGAAGGCGAGCAGCGCCACGAGCACGACGCCGATCACCCGGGTGCCCCGCCGCCCATCCAGCCACAGCCGACCGGCGCCGCACCCCGCCGCGACCAGGATCGCGGGGTAGATGAGGCCGAGGTAGCGCAGCTGGTTGGGGGCCGGGACGCCGCCGCCGCCGCCCCCAATCCGGCGATCGAACAGCAGGTAGAGCCCGAAGAACGCGATGGGGAGGATCGCCGCCAGCAGCACCGCCCGCGGGGCGATCTCGTGCTCGTCCTCCTCGGCGACGGGCCGCTTCCGGAACGCCAGGATCGGGCCGATGAGCAGCAGCGCCCCGGCCGCGAGCATCGCGGGCAGGGCGGCGGCGAACCCCAGGCCGGTCTCGGTGAACCCCCAGATCCCCTCGATCTGCGAGGGCTCCAGCAGGGTCTCCAGGTTCCGGCCGACGTACTCGGTCGACAGCGTGAACCGCCCCTCTTCGTGGCCGTCCCCGGGCTCGGCGCCGAGATCGCCCAGGGCCGACCGGACCCCGAACCAGCCGGTCGCGAGCTCCACCACGACCAGCGTGGCGGCCCGCGCCAGCGCTTCGGGGATCGGCCCCCGCACGAGCACCACGGACAGCGCCAGGAGCACCACCCCCAGCTGCAGGGACTCGACAAACTGCATGCCCCACGGGACGAGCAGCATCAGCAGGACGAAGCCCGCGGAGCGGACCACCACGTGCGCCGCCGTGCACGCCGCCACCGCGAGGGCGAGCTCCAGCATCAGGATCGCGCCCCCCTCGGGGTGGTTGCCGTTGCTGATGGCTGCCAGCGCCTGGTAGGTCGGCGGCGCGCCCAGGAACAACACCGCGCACGCCACGCCCCCCGCCGGTCCCGCCGCGCGCGTGGCCACGGCGACGCCGCTGACCAGCGCCAGCAAGAAGAACAGCCAGCCGATGGTGCGCCAGTTCGAAATGCTTGCGGGCCGATCCGCAAACACCCTCGCGCCGATCCGGGCGACGACCGCGCAGCCTCCACAGCTCGAGTGATACTTGAGGGGGGCGGCGAGCTCGGTTCCGCCGTCCCGTACAGCGATCGCATGGGCGGCGTTGTACCGCTCCTCGGAGTCGTGAAGGGCTGGGTCGAACCCGCGCGCGGTGCCCTTCTGCACGGCCCCCGCGGTCATCACTACGACGAGCAGGACCAGCCCCCAGAGCAGGTGCTTCGTCACTCTGGAAGGGCGTCCCAGGAGAAGCTGACGAACCCGCTCTCCCCGTCGGCGTCGTAGTAGTCGGTCACCTGAAGCTTGTAGCAGGCACCGTCATGACCCTCGACGACGTAGACGTGGCCGTAGGGGAAGACCTCGTGGCCGCTGAAGCTGTACTCGAACCAGAACGTCAGGCTCGGGTTGTAGTTCACTTCGACCACGGGACCCGCCCCGTCGGGATCGTCCAGGAGGTCGGCGACCCAGCCGTCATCGACCGTCGGAGGAGGCGCGTTGCAGCCGAAGGCGCCGACATTCTCGGTGCCGTCCGCGGCGTCGAAGTCGCTGCAGGAGGCGGAGAAGTCACCCAGCAGCGGCCACTCGTCGGGGTCCCCCTCGACCGCGAGGATGGCGCCCCGCCCCACCGAATCGGCTGAGGCCGAGGTGCCCGAGTTCGTCGCCAGGACCCACTGGGAGATCGCCAGATCCCAGCCTTCGCTGTCGGCCGGATCCTCGACCACGAGGGGCACTCCGTCGGAGTCTCGAAGGACGTCGCCTGCGGCAAAGCTGAACAGGCGCCACTCGCCGCGGTTCTGGCTCTCGACGGTGACGTCACCGTCGATCTGACCGTCGCCCTTGGTGCCGCAGCCGGGTCCGACCTGGGCCAACAGGAGCAGCCCCAGCGCGAACGTGGTTGGGGCGGCGCTCCGAACGCGCGCGACCATCAGCGTCGGTTCCGGGGGCCCGCTCCGGCCTGCTGCCCGCGGCGGTAGTCGCCGCCGTCGACCTCGACGAACTCGGCCATCGCGCACAGCCGGCTGTAGATGCGCTCCCCGATGCGCTCGCTCAGGCTCGGCAGGCGCGTGCCCGCGGCCCGAAGCTCGCGGCCCGTGAACGACTGATTCGGGCTCGGCTCCTGCTCCAGGGGAGTCAGGGTGGGGTCGAAGTTGGTGGTGCAGAGCGTGGTGCGGCCGGCGTTGTAGCGGCGGGAGATCAGGTCATCCAGGACCGTCTCCTCCCACTCGGTGCCTCGCCCCTTGCCCAGCTCGTCGATCACGAGCAGCTCGACGTTCACCAGCGGCATCATCAGGTAGCCGTCGCCGCGCTTGTCGGCGTACGAGCGACGCAGGTCTTGCAGCAGGTTGCCGTAGTCGATGAACCGGCAGCCCACCCCCTTGCGCAGCGTGAGCTCGCGGAAGATGGCGACGACGAGGTGCGTCTTGCCCGTGCCGACGGGCCCATAGAAGAGCAGCCCGTGCTCGACCGACGGGTACTGCAGCGCGAACTGCTCCGCCTTCATCTGGGCCGCGGCCTGGATCTTGGTCTTGGGCTTGTAGGTGCCCAGCGTGGCGTTGACGAACCGCTTGCCGATGTTGGCGGAGTTGAACATCTCCAGCCGGCGTCGGGCCTTGAGGCAGCTGCACGCCGAGAACACCTCGTAGCCACCCTCGTCGCGGGAGATCCGGCCTCCACGATCGTGGCACTCGGGGCAGATCCAGTCCGGCGGATCGAACACCGCCTGACAGATCGGGCCGTCGGCGCGCACGAGCGGTGCAGGGGTGCGAAGACTCATCACAAACTCCATACCCGATCGGGGTGGAGGATGGGGTCGCTGGTTCGGAGCCTGCGGCGGCACAGCTCCAGCACGGTCTCCTCCAGCGCGTCGAGGTCCATGGCGGCGGCCCCCTCTCCCAGTTCCTCGCGCACGCGAGCGCGCATGCGGGCCCGCTCGTCGTCCCCCAGAGCCTCCAGGCAGGCGTCGTAGTAGCGGCGCGAGATGGCGATCAGATCCGCGAACGCCTCCTCCGGACCGACGTCCCCGAGGGCCGCGAGAGCCGCGTCGGCGGCGTGCAGGGCGGGGGTCGGATCGGCGGCGGCGATGTCGGCCCGGAACGACGCCACCACGCCCAGCGTCTCCGCCGCGGCGACAGGCTCCACCTCCGGGGCCGTGGTGTGGGCGCCGACGGAGGCGTCCACCGCACGCTGGCCGGCCTTGTCGACCTGCCGGCGCATGGACTTCAGCGGCAAGCCGCGGGGCGGCTTCTTGCGCTTCTTCAGCTTGTCCCCGGTCTCCCGCACCGTGCGCAGCACCGTCTCCAGGGGGTACCCGGAGTCCCACCAACGCTCGATCATGTGCTGGTCGATGGGGCTGAGGATGTGGCCCTCGTCCCGCAGGTGCAGCACGAGCTCGCCAACGGCCGCGGCGTATCGGTCCAGGGTCTCCACGGTGGCCGACCCTAACACGCCCCACGGGCTCCACGTTGCCCGATTGGGGGCACTCGTGTACGGTCCGTCAATGCTCCGATTCCTGCTTGCTTTGATGCTCTCGATCCCGCTGCTCGCGGCGCCCGCGTGGGCGTCCGACGACGACGACGAGTTCGAGGAGGATCTCGAGGACGAGGACCTCCTCGAGGAGGACGAAGAGACCGACGACCGGGACACCTACGAGGGCTTCAAGAAGGACCTGACCGGCGAGTCGCCGTCGGAGGAGATCGACGCCTGGTACCGCTACCTGGAGGCCTACCCCGCCTCGCAGTTCCGGATGGAGATCGAGCGCCGCATCGAGGCCCTGGAAGAGGCCGCCTTCGAAGAGCTCATGAAGGAACGGGCCGACAAGGACGGTGAGGAAGGCCGCGTCGACGCCAAGCGCCAGGAGATGGACGTCGCCGAGCCCGCCTTCGTCGGCATCGGCGCCAACCCCCGCCGCCGCTTCGAGTTCGGTGTGCTGTGGGGCTACAGCGACTTCCTCAACTACGACCTCACGTTCGAGTGGGCGTTCATGCGGAAGCTGAGCGTCTTCGGCGGCGTCAACCACGTCGGCCGCGGCTTCGGTGGAACGATCCAGGCGGGCGCCAAGTACGCCCTCGTCAAGGACGTGCGCACGGGCATCGTCCTGACCGGGGCCTTCAGCATCAAGCTCGGCTACAACGGCCTGGACCGGCTCCACTTCATCATCGAGCCCCAGGTGCTCTTCGCCTGGCTCCCCAGCGACCTGTTCCAGCTCCAGACCAGCCTCGCCTTCGATCTCCGGGTCGACCGGCTCAACCACTGGGTGCTGTGGGATCTCATGGCGGTCATCACGCCGACGGACGTGTTCGGCATCTACGTGCAGAGCAAGCAGCGGCACCAGATCAAGCCGGTCGACGGCGTCGGCACGCAGTACATGGCCTTCTACCAGGCCGGCGTGGGCGTCAAGATCCGGCCGACGCCCCTCATCGAGCTGACGGTCGGGGCGAACGTTCCGTACTTCTGGCGGCTCTACAAGGACTACGAGTACTTCGGGGTTCACGCCGACGTGGTCTTCTACTTCGCGAGCAAGCCCAAGAAGTAGCGCGATGCCCGCTCGCGGTAACCTTTCGCTGGCCAGCCGAGCGCATCGTGCTTGGATTGGTAGTTGGAGGCTCCATGACCCTGCTCCGAACGTTCGTGATCGCCGCTCTGTTGTCCATCCTGATGGCCTGCCCGAGCGAAGAGCCGCCTCCGCCGCTTCCGGACGACGACGACGATGCCGCGCCCGATGACGATGACTCGGGCACTGACGACGACGACTCCGGTTCCGACGACGACGACTCGGGCTCCGACGACGACGACTCGGGCTCCGACGACGACGACTCGGGCTCTGACGACGACGACTCGGGCTCTGACGACGACGACTCCGGTCCCGACGACGACGACGACGCGACCGACGACGACGACGCAACCGACGACGACGACACCGCACCCGACGACGACGACACCGCGCCCGACGACGACGACACCGCGCCCGACGACGACGACACCGTCGCGGACGACGACGACACCGTCGCGGACGACGACGACACCGCACCGGAGTGCACCGACGACGCCTACGAAGACAACGACACCTGGCCCACCGGCTACCTGCTCCCGACCGCCGACGACACCATCGGCGGCCTGGTCTCCTGCCCCAGCGATTTCGACTTCTTCCTCATCGACCTCGAGATTGGCGACACGCTCACGGTCGACGTGATCTTCACGCACGCCGACGGGAACCTCGGCCTGCTCCTGCGGGACCCGGCGCTGAACGTCGTGGCCTCCGGCCAGTCGATCACCGACAACGAGACGGCTGGGCCCTACACCGCCACCAGCGCGGGCGAGCACCAGATCTTCCTCTACCTCGTCAGTGAGACCGACGCGGTCCCGGGCAACGAGTACGAGATGACCGTGACCGTGACCTCGGCCAGCGGCTGCACCGACGACGCCTTCGAGGACAACGACACCTGGCCCACCGGCTACCTGCTCCCGACCGCCAGCAACTCGACCCCCGGCCTCGTCTCCTGCCCCAGCGACAACGACTTCTTCCTCGTCGACCTCGACGTGGGCGACACGATCAGCGTCGATGCGACGTTCACGCACGCCGACGGCAACCTCGGGCTGCTCCTACGCGACCCGTCGCTGAACATCGTGGCTTCTGGCCAGTCGATCACCGACAACGAGAGCGTCGGTCCCTACACCGCCACCAGCGCCGGAGAACACCAGATCTTCCTGTACCTGGTCAGCGAGAGCGACGGGGTTCCGGGCAACGACTACGACCTGGATGTGACCGTCACGACGGCCTCGGGGTGCAGCGACGATGCCTTCGAGGACAACGACTCCTGGCCCACCGGCTACCTGCTGTCGTCCTCGAGCAGCTCGACGCCGGACCTGGTCGCCTGCCCCGGCGACAACGACTTCTTCCTCATCGATCTGGAGCTCGGCGACACGATCACGGTGGATGCGACGTTCACCCACGCCGACGGCAACATCGGCCTGCTGGTGCGAGACCCGTCCCTGAACATCGTCGCGTCGGGCCAGTCAGTGACCGACAACGAAACCGCGGGCCCCTACGTCGCCACGGCGACGGGCGAGCACCAGATCTTCCTCTACCTCGTCAGTGAGACCGACGGGGTCCCGGGCAACGACTACGATCTCGACGTCGACGTCGTCCCGGCCGGCCCTGCGGTCTGCGTTGACGACGTACTGGAGGAGAACGACGACCCGACCATCAACCCGACCGTGATCACGCCGCCGGATGCGTACTCGCTGCAGGCGTGCGACGGGGACAGCGATTACTTCGTGATCACCCTGGCGGCAGGCGAGGCGCTCGTGGTCGACGCGATCTTCAGCCACGCCGAAGGTGACATCGACCTGGAGCTGTTCGACGACCTCCTGGTCCTGGTGGACGACTCGGTGTCCGTCACCGACGACGAGAACATCACGTACACCGCCGCGACCTCGGGGGACCACTTCCTCCACGTCGCCAACGTCAACGACCTCGGCTCCGTGCCCGGCAACCCGTACGACATCGGCTTCGCCATCGTGGTCGCCGCGGTCTGCGCGCCCGACGCGCTGGAAGAGGACGACGACCCCGTCTCCTCGCCCACCGTGGTGACCCCGCCGGACAGCTTCATCGACCTGACGTCGTGCGATCTGGACGACGACTGGTTCGAGGTCACGACCAGCGGGGCCGAGATCCTGGAGATCGACGCGACCTTCAGCCACGCCGAAGGCGACATCGACCTGTTCCTGTTCGACCTCGCCGCCAACGAGGTCGACTCGGCCGAGTCCTCCACGGACGACGAGAGCATGGCCTACCCGGCGCCGGGCGCGGACACCTACTTCCTGCAGGTGACCCTGTTCAACGACACCGGTCCGCTGGCGGGCAACTCGTACTCGATCGACTTCGACACCTCGCCGCCGGTCACCTGCATCGACGACGCGTACGAAGACAACGACACGGACGCCACTCCGGCGGCCGTCAGCGCGGGCAACTACCCGGCACTGGCCGCCTGCCCCAGCGACGACGACTACTACAGCTTCACCGCGTCCGCAGGCGAAGACATCAGCGCGTTGACCACGTTCAGCCACGCCGAGGGCGACATCGACATGGAGCTGTTCGACTCGGCCGGCAACCTGCTGGACGACAGCTTCTCGCTGACCGACAACGAGGGCGTCAGCTTCGTGGCCCCCGCGAACGACACGTACATCGTGCGGGTGGAGCTCTTCACGGACTCCGGCTCGATCCTCGGCAACCCCTACTCGATGGACGTGTTCGTGGGCGCTCCGCCGAGCTGCCCGGACGACGTCCTCGAAGACAACGACGACGCCGGCTCGGCGACTCCGCTGACGGTGCCGGACAGCCTGTCGCTGTACTCCTGCGATCTGGACGATGACTTCTTCGAGCTGACGCTCGCTGCCGGCGAGGACCTCACGGTCGACGCGGTCTTCGACCACTCCGACGGCGACATCGACATCTACCTGTACGACCTCTCCGCCCTCGAGGTCGCCAGCTCCCTCTCCACGACCGACGACGAGTCGGTCACCTACTCGGTGACGACCTCGGCCACGTACTTCCTCCTCGTGACCCTCGCCGCGGAGGGGCCGCCGAACACGGGCAACGCCTACGACCTGAGCCTGTCGGGCACGCTGTCCACCTGCACCGACGATGCGTTCGAGGAGAACGACTCCGAGGCAGCCGCGGTGCCCATCACCACGGGTCTGACGTCGGGCCTCCAGGCGTGCCCGGTCGACGTGGACTTCTACTCGTTCGCCGTCGTGGCGGGCGAGATCATCGACATCGACGTGTTCTTCAGTCACGCCGACGGCAACGTCGACGCCGAACTTCTGGACCCCGCCGGCGACCCGATCGTGGAGGCCTTCTCGACGACCGACAACGAGACCATCGCGCACACGGCCTCGTCGACCGGCACGTACCTGCTCGGGGTCGAGCTGTACACGGACGCGGGCCCCACCCCCGGGAACAGCTACTCGGTCGATCTGTCTATCAACTAGCGCAACCTACGGCTGGTTCGACGGCGACGCCGAGCAGTGGCTCCCCGCCTGCGCGAGCCTGAACTTCTGGTTCCACGAGCAGAGGCTCCCGCGGCCCGGCGTGGCACCATGGAGGTCCATGCCTTCGCCCCGCGCCCTCGTCCTGCTTCTCGTCCTGTGCGGCGTTCTCGGCTGCCCTGAGCCCGATCCCGAGCCGTCCGACGACGACGACGACGCGACCGACGACGACGACATCGCACCCGACGACGACGACATCGCACCCGACGACGACGATGACGCCGCCCCCACCTGCGCCGATGACGTCTACGAAGACAACGACAACGGCGCCGAGCCGACCACGCTCGCGACCTCCTCGAGCACGACCACCGGGCTGACCGCCTGCCCCGGCGACGACGACTACTTCGAGGTCTTCCTCGAGTTCGGCGACACCATCACCGCCGACATCCTCTTCGCCAACGCCGACGGCAACCTCGATCTTGGGCTGCTGGACGAGGCCGGCAACTTCGTCGCCTCCGGCACCTCGACCACCGACAACGAGTCGACCGGCGCCGTGACGGTCACCGCGGCAGGCAACTACTAGGTCGCCGTCACCCTGGTAGGCGAGACGGACGCGACCCCGGGGGCCGACTACACCCTGGAGGTCGTCCTCGTGCCCGGCGCCCCCGCGACCTGCACCGACGACGGCCTCGAGGACAACGACGATGCGGCCTCCGCCACCATGATCGCGCCGCCCATCGCCCAGGCCGGCCAGGCCTGCCCCGTCGACGACGACTACTACGAGCTGACCGCGTTCAGCGGCGAGACGATCGTCGTGATCGTCGAGTTCAGCCACGCCGCGGGCGACATCAACCTGCAGCTGTTCGACTCCGGCCTGAGCGTCGTCGCCGACTCGCTGTCGACCACCGACGATGAGTCCATCAGCTACTCGGTCCCCAGCGGAGGGACCTTCTTCGTGCACGTGCTCAACGTGAACGACACCGGCAGCGCGGTGGGGAACCCGTACGACCTCGACGTCTCCATCGGCAACGCCACCACCTGCCCGGACGACACCCTCGAGGAGGACGACGACCCCGCATCCAACCCCACGGTGGTGTCCGTCCCCAACTCGTATGCCGGCCTGACCTCCTGCGACGTGGACGACGACTGGTTCGCCATCGACGTCTCCGCCGGTGACGTGCTGCAAGCGTTCGCCTCCTTCAGCCACGCCGAGGGCGACGTCGACCTGCACCTGTTCGACTTGAGCACCAACGAGGTCGGTACGGGCGACTCCGCCACCGACGACGAGACCATCCAGTACGCCTCCGCGGCGACGACCACGCTGCTGCTGCAGGTGACGCTGGCGGCGGCCTCGGGCGCGGCGGCGGGCAACACCTACGGGCTGGACCTGTCCTCGACCCCCTCGGCCTCGTGCGTCGACGACTCGTACGAGGACAACGACACCTCGGGCGCGGCGGCTCCCGTCAGCCCGGACAGCTACTTCGGGCTCGGCTCGTGCCCCACCGACGACGACTACTTCAGCTTCTCCGTCGCCAGCGGCGAGGCGATCAACGTGACCACCGCCTTCTCCACCGCCGAGGGGAACATCGACCTGACCCTGTTCGACCCCTCCGGCGCCGTCATCGGAACCGGCGCTTCGACCACGGACGACGAGCAGGTCGGCTCCTCGGGCGCGACCGCGGGCACGCACACCGTGCTCGTGGAGCTCACCGCGGACGCGGGCAGCGTGCCGGGCAACTCCTACGACCTGGAAGTCTTCGTGGGCGCCGCCCCGGGCTACACCGACGCGCTGGAGGAGGACGATGACGCGGCCAACGCGACGGTCGTGGCGCTCCCCGACAGCTACTCGGTGCTGGTCTGCGATCAAGACGACGACTGGTTCGCCATCGACCTGACGGAGGCGTTCGAACTCACCGCCGGTGCCGTGTTCGACCACGCCGACGGCGATGTCGACCTCCACCTGTTCGACCTGGACGCCAACCTCGTGGCGTCGTCGACGACCGCGACCGACAACGAGTCGATCAGCTACGTCGCCGCGTCCACCGACACGCACTTCCTCCAGGTCACCCTGGTGGCGGACACGGGGCCCACCACCGGCAATCCGTACGACCTGTCGCTGTCAGCGGTGAACACCTGCAACGAGGACGCCTTCGAAGACAACGACTCGGAGCTCGCCGCCGCGACGATCTCGGCGGGCACCACCGGTGGGCTCGTCGGCTGCCCCGAGGACGGGGACTTCTATGGGTTCGCCGTCACCGCGGGGGACACAATCGACGTCGACGTGCTCTTCAGCCAGGCCGAAGGCGACATCAACATCCAGCTGATCGATCCCTCGGGCGCGGCGGTGACGCAGTCGACCTCCAGCACCGACAACGAGTCGCTGTCCCACGCGGCGGGTTCGACGGGGACCTACGTGCTGCGTGTGGAGATGATCCAGGACCTCGGCCCGACGGCCGGCAGCGCCTACTCGATCGACCTCTCGATCAACTGAGCCGAGACGACGTCAGTCGTCCTCAGCCTCGAACATCATTCCGCCGCCGGTGTAGTAGAAGGCGCGGAACTCGTCGATCTCGTCGGGGTGGTTGTAGGCCCAGCCCGCGGCGTCGGGGTTCAAGTAGTCCCCGATCTCCACTCGACGGTAGAAGTCGTCGGGGTTCTCGTGGATGTCGGCCCAGCTGAGCACGCCCAGCAGCATGTCGGCGATGTCCTGCAGGTGCACCGCGAGGGTGTACGTGCTGTCGTTGACGTAGCAGACGAAGCCGTCCTTGTTGCTGATGTTGGGGTGCCAGACATCGCTGACGGCGTAGATCTCCGGCTTCACCACCGGGTACGCCTCGCTCAGGTAGATGTCGAAGCTGACCGTGTCCCGAATCGGGAAGTGGTCCAGCGGGAACCCCTTCAGCTTGAACTCGCCGCTGGGCTTGCCCAACGTCGGCTTCGTGAAGGTGAACCGGTACTTGTAGGGAAGCGCTTCTTCGCCCCAGGTGAAGTCCAACGGCTCGACCGCGACCTCGTCCTGTTCGGCCATGAAGTTCTGCAGCAGGTCCCACTCCGTCTGGAGTCGGCCCATCACGAACTTCGCGTCCCCCTTGGGCTTGCTCTTGCTCTTGGCCACGGGATCCTCCGATCAGGCGGGGATGTGCTCCATGACGAGACGGATCTCGTCGCCCTCCTCCACGCCGGCGTCCCCGAGGGACTCGTTCGGCTGGAGGATGTAGTGCTTACGACCGCCGCTGCGGCGATCGGGCACAGAAATCTTGAACGAGCGGGGATTCCCCTGCTCATCGGTCATGTTCATCTTCAGCTGGCGCGCCAGGAACGGCGCGAGCTTGCTCGCAGGCACGTTGCTGCTGATCTTGACCGTTCGATTCGTTCCGCCGGTGGGCTCCTTGAGCCGCACCTTGACCACATCGCTCATCTGTCTCCTCCGCCGCCGCCAATAGGCCCCCGGTCCACGGGGGAAGCAGGCATGCGGGAGTCGGGGAAGCTATAGCACACGGTCAGCCTCCCATTCCCTTCAGGTCCCGATCACGCAAGGGCTGATAGCACCGTCGGCAGCGCCCATCCAGCAGGTGGACGTAATCCAACAAATAGACCGCATGGCAGACCGAGGTCACGTTCATGCGGCTGTGGCACACGACGTACTTGTCGTGGTCCCGATTCACAACCTGGTTCGTAAGCAGGCAGACGAGGTCCTCAGGCTCCGTGGAGTAGTCAATGTCCTCCTCTTCGGCCTGGTTCAGATCCTCGTCGTCTTCGATGTCGTCCTGTTCGCCGACGACGTAGTGCTTCAACGCCAGCGCCCCGAACAAGGTGCCGAAGAAGCCGCCCGTGAGCCCCAGCGCGACCGGCAGCACCTCGATGGCGGCGCCTCCTTCGACCGGCGAGGTCAGCACCCCGAGCACGGTGGCGAAGGCGAACATCACGAGGAAGAGCACGCCGCCGACCAGGAAGGTCAGCCCGAAGCCGCCGATGGAGCGGCCCAGGATCATCCGCACCGCCGCCGCCGACATCATCCCCAGCGCCACCGGCGGGGTCAGGGCGAGGCCGATCCACGGGGTGCCGTCGCGGAACTGGACCAGCCCCCACGCCACCGAGAAGATCACAAGGATGGCGAACGTCGGCAGGAAATCGCCGATACCGCCGAGTCCTCCCTCGTCAGACTTACCCGCCACCCATCACCTCAGCTTCGTCACCGGTCAGCTCCACCGCGATGCGCCCCTTGCCCCCGTACAGCAGGAAAATCTGCAGTTTCGGGAAGCCCAGGTCCGCGAGCGGACGATCGATGAACTTCTTGTCGAACACACGGAGCGCCCGCTTGTAGTCGGGACGCGCCTCATTGTCGCAGTTCGGGCACGACAGGTCCAAGTCGCGGGCCCGTTGCGGCTTGATGTACTCGGTCCGCGTGCCGCACTGGTGGCAGTACTTCTCCACCACGAGGTCGTAGCCGATCCGCAGCGAGACCTTGTTGAGGTCCACCTCCAGCAGATCGGCGCCCTTCTGAAGCAGCTCCCGGACCGTGGTCCGCTCCGCCGTGAACTCCCGGACCTCCGTCACCTCGCCCCAGAAGTCGTGCCCCTCGCAGTCGGGGGTGGGCCGGCGCACCTGGGCCTCCAGGTAGGGGTCCCCTCCCCCGAAGTAGTACTGGACGCCGTGGGGCATCTCCAGCTGCTCGGGGGGGGTCTCCATCTTGACGTCGTGCAGGAGCTTGAGCGCCTCCTGGGCCATCATCGCGCCGCTCATCGCCGCCGCCAGGGGGCTCGTCGGCTGGCGCTGCATCTCGCGAATCGCCTCCGCCATGGGCGCACAGCTGGGCGCGTACGGCAGGTGCTGCTGGTAGCGCATGGCGTTGTCCATCGTGCACTCGAAGCAGGGGCCGCCCGGCGGATCCCAGCAGGTCACCCGCCAGCTCAGCTCGCCGATGCCGGCGTCCAGCCAGGGCTTGCCCAGCGCCGCCGCGATCCGATTGAACCCCACGCGCGCGTCGATGCTGTCGACCACGCTGCAGAGCACGTCCATCCGGCGGAAGACGCCCATCCCGATGCCGAACCGGATGTCCGCGGACAGCGGCACCAGGGTCATGTCGGGGTCCATGTCCTTCAGCCGCTCGGCGGCGACCTCGACCTTGGCGCGGCCGATGTCCCGCGGGCGGAACAGCACCGACTTGGCGAGGTTGCTCGCGTCGATGTCGTCGAAATCGCAGAACCAGAGGTTCCCCACCCCCAGCAGCGCGAAGTTCTTCAGCACCTCGTTCCCGAGGGCGCCGGCGCCGGCGCAGAAGATCATCCCCTCGCGCACGATGTCTTCGCGGAAGTGGGCCATCAGCTTGTAGATGGCGAACCGGTCGTTGGAGTCGTACTCCATGCGCCGGTACTGATGCTCCCCGAAGGTGAGGTCGAGAGAGCCCTCTTCGTCCTCTTTCAACCCGGAGAACGGGTCGGTGTCGTCGGGGATCTCGTTTCCGTCTTCGTCGTAGGCGACGAGAACGAATTCGTCAGTGTCTTCAGCATCCGTCACGGGCCGGAAAGACTAGCCGACTTCTCATAATACTTCTGTCGTATATAGCCAGGCTCGAGATGTTTTGATTTCGAATCGAAAGTCGGGACCGTAATGTCAGGTCAGAAAGAGAGTCCGTCCGCCATGGCCCGTTTCCTGCTCCTGCTCCTGCTCCTCCCGCTGACCGCGTGCGGCCCCGTGCCCGCCGACGATGATGACGCGGGCGACGACGACGACGACACCCCCTACGTGGCGACGGGTCCGTGGGCCGACCTGAGCTTCACCGAGCGCATCGCCTACATGGAGAACATCGTCGAGCCGGCGATGCAGGAGCTCTTCCTGGAGTTCGACCCGGTGGAGTTCGAGGACTTCGGCTGCGAAACCTGCCACGGCGAGGACGCCGACGACGTCGAGTACGAGCTCCCCAACGGCGTGACCCCCATCTCGTTCCCGCTGGATGTCTCGGAGCCCGGACGCGAGGAGTTCGCCGACTTCATGGACGAGGTGGTCAAGCCCGAGATGGCGGCGCTGGTCGACGAGCAGCCGTTCCCCCAGGGCGACTTCGGCTGCTTCGCCTGCCACGAGCGGGAGTAGCCGGGCCTGGGCTAGAACCCCGGCATGCCCACGTACTGCGAATACGCCCCCGGCAGGCCGTTTCACGAGCGCTACCACGACGAGGTCTACGGCTTCCCCACGCGGGATGAGTCGGCGCTGCTGGAGCGCCTCGTGATGGAGATCAACCAGGCGGGGCTGAGCTGGGAGCTGATCCTCAAGCGCCAGGCCGGCATGCACGCCGCCTACGACGGCTTCGACGTCGACACGGTCGCCGACTACGGCGAGGACGACGTGGCCCGCCTGCTGGCGGACGCGCGGATCATCCGGAACAAGCTGAAGGTCCGCGCGGCCATCCACAACGCGGGGGTGATCCGCGGCTTCCGCGAGACCCACGGCGGCTTCGCCGGTTGGCTCGACGCCCACGATGACGGCCGCGACAAGGCCTCGTGGGTGACGCTCTTCAAGACGACCTTCAAGTTCACCGGCGGCGAGATCACCGGCGAGTTCCTCATGAGCGTGGGACGCATCCCGGGCGCGCACCACGAAGGTTGTCCCGTCTTCGCGCGAATCGCTGCGCTCCGCTAGATTTGGTCGCTACGATCCGGGGAGGTTCCCTTGAGTACATCGATCCTAAGCAGCCTGACCTTCTTCGCCGGGCTGGATGAGAAGACCCTCGATGGCATCGGCAGCGGCGCCGAGTCCATCACCCTGGATGATGGCGACGTGTTGTTCCGCGAGGGGGATTCGCGGGACCACATGTACGTCGTGGTCAGCGGCCAACTCCAGATCGTCAAAGGCCTCGTCGGCGCCGAGACGGCGGTCGTGGCGACGCTCGGGCCCGGCGCGATCCTCGGCGAGGGCTCGATCTTCGAGACCGGCACCTGAACCGCCTCGGCTCGTTCGCACGGAAGCACCCAGATCCTTTCGATTCCGGCCATTCCGCTGCAGGACTGGCTCATGGAGAACCCGCGCTCGGGCGTGATCGTCATGGGCCGGCTGGGCTCCACGCTGCTGGACCGGCTGTCCACGACCAGCGGGCTGCTGCGCGACGCGCGACGCTGGGCCGACGAGATCTCCGGGGCGGCGAAGCACTCCCTGGACCACCTCGTCGCCGACGGCGGCACCGTCAGCGTGCAGCCGACCACGGGGGCGGAGGTCGTGGGCTCGATCGTTCGCGTCGAGAAGGGCCCCGCCGGGGTCGAGCTCTGGATCGCCACCGACTCGGGCACCGTGATGGTGCCGTACAGCCACATCGCTCAGCTCCGCATCGGGAAGGGAGCCTGAGATGGCCCGCATCGACCAGTTCTTCCAGGCCATGGTCAAGCACGGGGGCAGCGATCTGCACCTCACCGCGGGTGAGATCCCACGCCTCCGCGTCGACGGCGAGATGGTGCCCATGGGCCAGAACGCGATCACCGCCGGACAGGCGACGGAGCTGCTGAAGGAGATCTGCCCGCCGGAGAACTGGAAGGAGTTCGAGGAGGTCCGCGACACGGACTTCGCCTACCCCCTGGAGGGGATGGGGCGGTTCCGCGCGAACTACTTCTACGACCTGGGCGGCCCCGGCGCGGTGTTCCGGCTGATCCCCTCGGAGATCCTCTCCGCGGAGAAGCTGGGCCTGTCCGAGGCGATCCTGGACCTGTGCAAGCTCACCAAGGGGCTGGTGCTGGTGACGGGTCCGACCGGCTCGGGCAAGTCGACGACGCTGTGCGCGATGATCGACTACATCAACCGCACCCGGAAAGAGCACATCATCACGATCGAGGACCCGGTCGAGTTCGTGCACCCGAACAAGTCCTGCCTCATCAACCAGCGCGAGATCAGCACCCACACGATGTCGTTCAAGGCGGCGCTGCGGGCCGCGCTGCGCGAGGACCCCGACATCATCCTGTGCGGCGAACTCCGCGACCTGGAGACGGTGCACATCGCGCTGGAGATGGCGGAGACCGGTCACCTCGTGTTCGGCACGCTGCACACGAACACGGCGGCTTCCACGGTGGACCGGATCATCGACCAGTTCCCCGCGGACCAGCAGGGGCAGATCCGGACGATGCTGGCGAGCTCACTCAAGGGCGTCATCTCGCAGACCCTGCTCAAGAAGGTGGGCGGCGACCGGATCGCGGCGATGGAGGTGCTGCTGGCGACCAGCGGCGTGCAGGCCAACATCCGCGACGGCAAGACCCACCAGATCTCGATGGCGATGCAGACCGGCGGCAAGCTCGGCATGGTCGAGCTGAACACCGCGCTCATCAACCTGGTGCGCGAGGGCAAGGTCGAGCCGGACCAGGCGATCTCCAAGGCGATCGACCGGGACGGCTTGAAGCTGCAGCTGCAGCGCCTCGGGCTCATGCCCGGCGCGGCCCCGGCGACGGGCACCAGCGAGCAGGCCCCGGTGGCCTCGGGTGCGCCCGCGGGCGGGGGAACCACGACGGTCGCGAGCGATCAGCGCAAGAGCCGCTGGTTCAGCCAGTAGCGCCGTGGCGCTCGTCTTCGTCCACGGGATCAAGGGAGGCCGGCTTCGGGACTCCACCGGACTGCGGTGGGTGGGGGCCAAGCAGGCGCTCGGCCTGGATCGGCGGCGCCTCGAGCTGCCCCTGACCTGGGAAGGCGATCGACAGGGGGTCGACGGCTGCACGCCGGACGGGCCCATCTCGTCGGTGCTCGGGGTGTCCGTCTACAAGCCGTTTCTGACGTGGGCCCGGGAGCGGTTCGCCACGTTCGTCCCCTTCTCGTACGACTGGCGGCGGGAGCTCCCCGAGGCGGTCGAGCGGCTGACGGAGACGCTGAACGCGGCGGCCATGAAGGACGGCGACGCGCCGTTGGTGGTGGCTCACAGCATGGGCGGTCTGGTGACGCTGTTGACCCTGCGGGAGCGCCCCCACCTGGCGTCGGGGGTGTTGTTCGCAGGGGTGCCGTTCGGGACCGGCATCGCCTTCGCCGAGGACGTCACCGACGGCACCAAGGCCGGCCTGGGGAGCCGTCCGCTGGATGCGCGGGCGCACAACACGTGGTCGGCCCACTGGATCTTCTTCCCCACGGACGGCTCGGGGATCAACGCCGAGATGGACTGGTACGACCCTGCCGCGTGGGAGGCGAACAAGCTCGGGATCTACGCGCGGTCGGGCATCGACCTGGAGCCGTACCGCGCCCACCACGCCATCGCCATGAGCAAGGCGCGGAAGCGCCGAAGCGAGGCGGAGGACCCGGGCAAGCTGGCCGGCGCGGACCTGCCGATCGCGATCCTGCGGAGCCGCGCCCAGGCGGTGCCGACCCTGGTCCGGGGCACCGACACGACCCCCGGCGACGGGCGCGTGCGGTGGGAGGCGACGGAGCCGCCGGGCGTCGACTTCGAGGCGTTCGAGACGAAGCTGCCGCACGACAAGCTGCTGGACGACGCGGACGCGGTGCAGGCCGCGCTGGAGTACGTCCGGGGCTGACGCGCCATGAGATCCGCTGGGAGGAGCGGACTCGGGTACGCTGTCAGGATGCGCCTTGCGGCTTGCCTGCTCATGCTCCTCATCGCCGTCCCCGCCTTCGCGGGCGAGCCGATCTGGACGACCGCGCGTGATGGCGCCGGCGACGTGCGCACCGCCGAATTCACCATCGCGGACACCCGCTGCGCCTACGAGACGATGGCGGATGTCTGCACGATGGATCGGGTGCTGGAGCACCTCCTGGGCGTGGACGTGCACACCACGAAGGGGACGTTCCAGGACGTGACCTTCACGGAAGAGTTCTTCCCCGTGGGGGAGGTGAAGTCCCGGTACCACCGCACCCTCGACGGCAGTGCGCGCATCGAGTGGACGCTGATCTCCGGCAAGCAGAAGCGGCACGACGGGTTCTGGCAGGTCAAACCCGACGGCCGCGTGCTCTTCCAGAACGTGATTCAGGCCAAGTCGCGCCTGCACCAGCCGCTGCTGCGGCGCATTCAGATCAGGACCATGGCCGCCATCGTCCAGAGCGTGCAGTCCACCTGCAAGTAGCGACGTGAGCGACGAGCGCCTGACCACCCGCTGGTGGCACCTCCTCATCGGGATCTCCGTACTGAACGTGGCGCTGTTGGCGTCGACGGCGGCGGTGGTGGATTTCGACGACCCCTACGTGCTCCGCCAGTTCTGCCTCACCGCCGTCTTCACGTCGGTCTGCGCCTTCCGCTCGGTGCTCCCGCGCATCGACCTGGAGCGCTACTGCCTCGTGGACTCGCCGCTGAGCTCGATGGTGGCGGGGCGCTCCGCCGCGACCGTGGCGGAGATCAGCTTCGCCACCCAGGTCGCGCTGGTCATCCACCTGATCGGGGGCGCCGCGGGGATCTCCTGGGTCCAGGCGCTGGCCGTGCCCATCGTGGTGCTGCTGACCGTCGCGCAGATGTTCTGCTGGTCCAGCGTCATCTCCCTGAACCACCTCGGTCACGCCATCGAGGAGTCCCTCTGGGCCATCACCTTCGCCGGAGTGGGGGTCGCGCTGGCGGCGTCGGTGCCGCACCTGGACGGCACGCTGAAGACCGTCTCGTTGATCGGAGCGGTCTGCTCCGCCGGCTACGTCGCCTTCATGGTGACGGTCGACGTGCCGATGTACGTGAAGCGCTGGCGGTCGGGGCAGGCCGAAGGGGTCGAGACGCTGGGGCTGAAGGCGGGCTTGGGGGACGCGCTGGGGCGCCGCGTGGTCACCCGCGACTGGGCCATCTGGAAGCCCGAGGTGGCGTGGCTTACTGGTTATTTCTCCGCCGGCGTCTGGTTGAGCCAGGCGATGGTGCACCTCCCTCACGGGGCTTGATCCGAGCGGCGAGCTCCTGCTGAATCGCGTCGAACTCCTCATCGCTGATGAAGCCGTCGTCGGTCAGGTACTCGGCGCCAGACCAGTGCTCGGCGGCGGTGCTCTGGGGCAGCGACTCGAGCCATGTCCGGGTAGGCGGCGCGTCCGGCGCGTCCACCTCGGACGAGCAAGCCTCAGTGGCCGACGGTCCCCTCCCCCAAGGCCTCGGCGGCCGCCCACCCGCGCGGCGTGACGTCCCACGAGTCCGCCCACACCTCGGCGTCCCCCCACGGCGTGTTCACCGCGAAGGCGACAGCCCCGGTCGCTTCGTCCAGCCGGGCCGGAGCCCGGTACAGGGAGTGGAGGGGGATCGCGACGATCTCGCCGTCCGGCTCCGCCGTCAGGAGCGCGCCCGCTTTCAGCGTCGGCTCACCCCCGTGCCCCCAGCAGCCGCCGCAGCCGAAGGAGCTGCCGTAGCTGGCTCCCCGCCCGCCGAAGGGCATCGGCTCGATCGACTCCACCGGCACCCAGCCGCGCACGAACATCCCGATCTCTTCGACCTGCACCCGCTGGTGCCCGTCGGCCGGCTCGCCCACCCGCTCGACTTCCAGGCCGCCGTGGTGCCACCAGCGGGAGACCCGGGTGTCCGCCGGCTCCGTGACCGTCGCGAAGGGCGCGCCGTAGGGCATGTCCAGGAGCGGCGTGCCCACCGGAAGCAGCCCCTGCGAACCGTGCGCCAGGGGCGCCTCGAAGTCGTCCTCGACTTCCCGGAAGTACGACCGCACCTGCGGGGCCGGAAGCCACGCCTCCACCTCGAGCTGCACGCCCCGACGGTAGATTTGGGTGCGGTCTCCCTCGGACGCCAGCACCTCGACCGGGAGCCCCGCCGTCAGACGCGCCCCGATCCCCGGCTCGGCCAGTCCGTCCGGCACCGCCGCGGCCCAGTCCGGCGTGTAGACCACGGTCTCGAAGTCAGCCTCGTCCAGCCACAGCAGCATCCGCACCTGGCGGTCCTGCCAGAGCACCCGCAGTCCGTCCCGATCGTCCACGACGGTCATGCCGTGCTGGATCGGGGCGACGCGGTCGTGTTCTTGGGACTGGGCCCGCTCCTCGGGGGGCGTCAGGGCGCCGCCAGCGGCGGTCAGCCGAGCTCGACCGTAGTCGATCAAACCCGCCCGCTCGGGGATCCAGTCGGTGGCGCCGTCGGCCAACAGCGCCTCGGCGTCGGCCTCCACCCACCCCGCCGTGCTCGCCTCCCCACACCCCAGCAGGAGAACGGAACCGAGCAGAACGGAGTACGCGCGCATGCCCTCTCGGACCTGCGCGCGCACGCGATGTTCCCGGCGAAGGCCGGTTTAGTCGTCGAGCTCCTCGTAGAAGATGCCGCGGATGTTCTCGCGGTCCTTGCCCGCCGCCTTGATCATCCCCTGCAGCGCCTTGCTCATCCAGTTCAGCCGGAGGTCCAGCTTGTCGGACTTGGGCTTGTTCTCCTGGATCTTCTTGACCGCCTGCCAGCTGGTCTTGAAGTGGGGGAACAGGCCCTTCTTGACGCCTTCCTTGCGGATGCCGACGAGGAAGCGCTGCTCACGCTCCATCAGGTTCGTGAACATGTCGCACAGCGCCTCTTCGGACAGGCCCTGGCTCAGCAGCTCAGCCTCGATGCTGACCAGCGTCTGCAGCAGCAAGTGGGCACGCACGTCCGCCACCGGCTTCTGCTCGACGAGGAACGCCTTCATGAACAGCTCGACCGAGGCGTCCACGTACTCGCGCACCTGGCGGCGCAGGTTGCCCAGGTCCTCCGGCTCGGGCCGGCGGGCCAGCTGCACGTAGCGCAGGTCGACGCCGCCGGTGACCTTCTGGCCGTCGGCCACGCGGATGCGGCCGATCTCGACGCCGTTGCGGATCTCCTTCTCGTTGAAGGAGATCTCGTACTCCTCGATCGTCCGCGTCTCCTGACGCTCCGTCGAGTTGTACGCCTGGCGCTTGGAGTCCGGGTCGTCGGTCTCCTTGTAGGTCAGGAAGATCATGTACTTGCCGGGGGTGTCCGGCACGGGCTCCGAGCGCGCCCCCTCGGGCACGACGATGTCGTTGCCTTCGGCGTCGATCGCGTAGCCCTCGGTGATCTCGAGGCAGTCGCCCTGGGCCGTCTGCACGACCTCCGGCTTCAAGCCCACGACGACCCCGATTCCACAAAGGTACTGGTTGGTCAGGCGCCGCTTCCACAGGAAGTAGCTCTGCTCGTCGCGCAGGTCGACGTCGCTGAGGCACATCCCCTCGAAGGGGCGGATCCGCTTGTTCGCAATGGCTTCCATCTAGGTCATCCCAGCAGGCAGGCGCGACCGAGGGCCGCGTTGGGGCTGAGGGCTTCGGTGCTGCACAGCACCAGCCCATTGTGCGTGACTTCTTCGTCCTTGAAACAGATGACGAAGTCGAGGTGAGCGGGCCGCTCCTGCTGCGCAATGCGCGCAACCTGTTCGAGCAGCTCGGCCAGACGGTCCCGGTACCGCGACACCAGCTTTTCGCGGTAATCCAGGACGATGGTGAAGTACTCCTCGCGGCTGAACCGCGGGGAAGTCAGGAGGTGTTCGCCGGCGTGCGTGACGTACGGCAGGTTGGCGACTTCGCTGTCGGCCGCCTCGCCGTCGTCTTCCAGCGGGCGCGACAGCGCGCAGTTGCCCAGCTCCATCGGCTGGGGACCGCGGCGGTGAATGATCGAGCTCTCGAGCCCGGTCAGCGTCTTGATCATCTCCGAGAGGCCGCGGAGCGTGCCCCGCCAGCGGAACAGCTCGACCGCCCGGCGCAGGAAGATGCGACGTCGCGTCACCGGGATGCGCTCGTCCAGGGTGAAGTCCAGCCACGAGGCGAGCCACGGCAGGAACTTCGGGTCCATGCGGACCGGGTCCATGATCGCGGACCGCGCCGCCACCCCCGCCTCGCTGGCGTGCGCCAACGTCTGGAACACCAGCAGGTAGCGCTTGAGGAAGTCCGCCTGGCTGCCGTAGCCCGAGGTCTCGTGCTGGATGCCGCGGTTGTAGACCTGCGGCAGGTGCCGGCCCAACCCCTGGGTCGCGACCAACAACGAGACGCGGTCCCTCGGCTCCAGCTGCGCGTAGTGGACCTGGGCCCCCTCCCGCACGAAGCGGATGTCCGCCGAATCGGGCGCCATCTCCAGCACCGTCGCAGCGGTGCCGCCGCGGGGGCGGATCTTCACCCCAACGATGCGTCCGTCGAGCACCCGCCGGACCTCGTGCACGTACTCCACCTCGCAGGGATTCCCCAGCGCGTGGCGCACGATCGACATGCCCGTGTCGGCGGGGAGCCGCTCACGGATCAGTCGTTCGAGGGTGGCGAGGTGCTGCATGGACGTCAGTCAGCCTCGACCAGGACGGTGGGCGTGCCGCTGAGCACGAACAGCTGCCCCGGCTTGCCCGCCTTGGGGAGCTTGCGCACGTAGCCGGCGGGGGCCCCGGGGGGCGGCGCGCGGAGCACCACGCACTCCTCGACGTGCCGGATCTCCGGGATCTCCTTGAGGATGTGCTGCAGGTCCTGCGGCCGAGGCACGTCGCCGAAGGGCCAACCGGTCTGGTCGACGCCGCCGGTGAACGGGTCGAGGAAGCGCTTGATCCACTCCTCCGCCCGCTCGCGCACGCCCGAGGGGTTGGTCCGCGGAATCAGCAGCGCCCGCATCTCGACCGTGACCTCGATGAGCTCGGCCATCTCGACGCGGACCTCGGTGTTGATGAGCGCGCGCTCCTGCACGTACTCCTGCACCACCCGCAGCAGACCGATCTCTTCGGCGTCGGGGATCTCGCCGGTCTTGCCGTCCCGCCGGGGCAGCACCGTCAGGCGCACCACCCACGGGTCGTCCATCGCGTCCTTGTAGGCGTGGCAGCGGGCGAGCGTGCCCGAGGCCTCCTTGGCGATGATCTCGAAGTCCTCCGTCGTCACCGCCCGGCTTCGGCCGGTCAGCGCCTTGGGGGCCCGCTTGATGAGGTCGTCGATGGACTCGACGTCCCGGCCGCCGGTGGCCGCGAACGGGTTGTGGACCCGGACCTGCGAGCCGAAGCTGGGACACACCCCGATGGAGGCGGCGGGCACGTTGCCCTTGCGGCCGTCGGTGGTGAAGTAGTGGTTCACGACGAGGTTGTGGGTGCCCGCCTTGGGGATGGCGCCGTGCACTCCGTCGCCGAAGCGGACGGTGCCGCGGACCGAGTCGACCGCGTACTGCGGGTCGTTGCGGTCGGCGTCGCGCAGGTCGTCGTCCAGGCTCAGATCCCAGACCCCGCGCTTGCCGTTCTGGTCGACCTCGACCTCCACGAAAGACTCCTTGTGGAGGTCCTCGGGGATGGACGCGAGCAGGTCCGGCGTCGGGATGACGGCCGGCTGGTGCAGCAACTGCACCTCCTGGCTGGGCACCCCGTAGGCGCTGAACTTCTCCAACTCGCGGCGCTGCAGGTTGGTCACCTCCGCGGCGTTCAAGAGCACGTGCGTCACGCGCGGGTACCGGATGGGGCCCCAGGTGCCGTCGGCGCGCTTGACCGCCTCGGGCAGCTTGCAGCGGATCCACCGGACCTTCGGCGCGTTTCGCTCGCCGCCCCCGAGCACGGGGATGACGACGCGGAGGAAGCCGCTGCCGCGGAAGTCGAACGACGTCGGCAGGTAGCGCATCTCGCGCCACTTCTCACCGTCGAGGTACTCCCACACCGCCGTGCGCTCGGTGCCCTTCACGGGCTCGCCGGTCATGCGGAAGTAGATCGAGACCTCTTCGCCCGCGGGGAGATCCCGGTCGAACTGGAGGTAGATGCTGCGGCCGCTGCGGTGCGTCTCCACGGGGGCGATCCAGGGGAACTTGGTCGCCTTGCGGGAGGTCAGCGAGCGGCTCACAAGCGGGCGGATCGACGTGAACCGGGGGTTGTTCCGGTTCAGGTTCGCGCCCAGCGCCTCGAAGTCGTGGAGCACGTGGCGGTACCAGTCCTCGCCCTCTTCGGTCTTCTTCTTCCGCTTGCCGCCGCCGCGGTGCTGGATGCGGATGCCGAAGAACTGCGGGTGGTAGTGCACGTCCCGCTTCACGAAGATGCCGGTCGCCTTGCCCTTGCCGGCCTTCTTCTTCTTGTCGTCCGCGTCGGGGTCGTCGCCCTCGCGGGTCTCGCCGACGTTCATCTCCACCTGGTCGGTGAGCTCGGCGTTGGTCAGCACCAGCCGCAGCCAGTACGTCTCCTGGTTCAACAGCCCCACCTGGGTGATGCCCTTGAACTGGGTCGACGGCTGCAGCGACATGCGAACGGTGAAGAACTGGTCCTCTTCGCTGTACTGCGGCTGCATGTCGGCGAAACAGAACTCGGTGAACTTCTGCCCCTCGTCGTCCTGCAGCTTCACGTCGTTCCAGCGCGACTTGGCGCGGTACTGGAGCTTGAAGTTGTAGCGGCGGAGGTCGTCCTCCAAGCCCCACTCGCCCGCGCGGGGGTACTTGTAGTTCTTGAAGAAGTAGCTGAACTCGACGTCGATACGCTCGACCGTGTCCTCGAACACGTCGCTGCCCATGTACATCGCGTGGTTCTCGGCCGGCGCGATCGAGAACTCGCTGCTGCCGTAGGGCTCGACCGGCGGGCTCTCCAGGCTGGCCTGCTCCAGGCGGTTGATGTCGGGCCCCTTCAGCAGGAGCACCTTGATCTGCCGCTCGAGGCTGACGACCAGCTCGCCCTCATCGGTAAGGGCGGCGATGTCGACGGCGCGCGAACGCGTCGCCTGGAAGCGCGCGGGGGTGGCCGCGTCCGCCGGGAGGGGGCCGTGGATCCAGGCATCGAGTCCGCGCATCTGGAGGTTGCGGTCGGGCAGTTCGGCCCAGCGTCCGTCCTCCGTGAAGTAGAACCACTGCTGCCCGGGCACGTACGTCGGCGCGACCCGCAGGCTAAGGCGGGGGAAGCGGATGATGAACGCTTCCTTGTTGCCGGGCCGGATGGGCTCGCTGAAGCGGAACTCCAGGGTGTTGTCGCCGGTCTTGCTGACCAGCAGCTCCATCGGGTGGCTGTCGCCCCGGCGGGGACGGAACCGGCCCTTGGGGTGCTCGCGGATGAGCTCCAGGTAGTACTTCTCGAAGTCCAGCGCGCCGCGCACCCAGTAGCGGGCGAGGTTGCGGCCGCCGTCCGTGACCAGGTCGGTCTCGTCCTCGGCCCAGTCGGCGATGGCGGTCTGCGGCTCGAGGCCGGCCGCGAGCAGGTTGCGGCTGTCGACCCAGGGGATCCACTCCTCGCCCGCGCGGTGCTCCCACCGGAAGAACTTCTGGAGGTCGAACAGCTTGCCCTGCTCGTTGCCCTTGAGCTCGACGTGGAGGGTGACCTCCTCGTCGGTGTGGAGCCGCTCGAGCAGGTTGTGCCCGAGGTACAGGTACTGATCGTAGATGTTGGCCTGGAGGTTGTTCCGATCCGGGTCGGGCTCCAGCAGCGGCAGGCCCGCGGTCTCCCCCGCCAGCTCGCCCAGCTCGTACACCGGGGGGGCGTCCTCTTCAGCCTCGATGATGCGCTCGATCGCGAGCACCTCACGGGTGGCGTCGCTCTCGCCCTCGATCTTGAGGCCGATGATGCGCTCCAGCTTCGGGTTGCAGACCGTGAGGTCGCGCACGGAGATGAAGCGGAGCTCGTCGACGTCCTCGGTCTGCTCGGTGGCGACCTCGGTCAGCTTCGGCACCCGGATGGGGCCCGTCGCGTCGTTGATCTTCTGGAACGCCACCAGCGTGCCGGCCGGCAGCGCGCTGCCCTGGCGCTCACCGATGAAGTTGAGGAAGTGGATGTAGGTGGCGTCGGGGACGCGGTTGAGGCGGTAGATGACCATCTCGGTCATCCACGCGAACAGCTGCACCAGCGTGATGCCGGGGTCGCTGTCGTTGAAGTTGGTCCACTCGGGGCAGTAGACGGGGATGAGCTGCTTGGCTCGCTCGACAATCTCCGCGTAGGTCAGGTCGTCGAGGTTGGGAGCTTCAATCGGCACCGATGAACTCCTGGAGTTGCACGAGGTGGACGAGGTTCTGGTGGTTGTTGGACCGCCGAACCGTGTAGCCGACGTGAATCCGAATCTGGTTCGGGTTCTCAGGGTCGGGCTTGGCCGCGACCTCGTCGACGTCGATGCGCGGCTCCCACGTGGCGAGAGCGGAGCGAACCATGCTCTCGGCCTGGTGGCGGGTGCCGGACGAATTGGTGGAGAAGATCAGGTCCTGCAACGGGCAACCGAACTCAGGGAGCATCTGCCGCTCCCCGGGCTGGGTGTTGAGGATGATGTGGATGCATTCGGTGATGTTCCGCTCGTGCTCGCTGAGCGCGACGCCGCCGTCGTCTTCACGCGGACGTACAGGAAACGACCAGCCCCGACCGAGGTACTCACGACTCACGGAACCCCCTCCATTTTGAGGCGCCTATGGAATGCACACGTCCCCCCGCGCACGTGCGAAGGGCGAGAATTGTCCGTCAGCCGGAACGGCGGCGCAAGTTGGGCTAGTTCTTGGAGCGCTTCCGGCGCCGGCGCGGGGCCTCGCTGAGCCTTCCCGCTTCGTCTTCGGCGACGCTCAATTGGCCGCCCTCACCGGGCACGATGAGCTCCAGGCCGCCCTTGGCGCCCTCCATCTGGATCAGCAGCGCCTGCTCGCGGGCCTCATCACCGAGGGCGCGGGCGCCGAGCACCGCCAGCTCGAGATCTTCGCCGGAGGCCCACTCCTGGGCGAGCTCCTCGCCCTCGATCGACGCCGGGAAGGCGGTCCAGAGCACGCTCGCGGCGCGGCGGCGGGTGGCCGGCTCCCTCGCTTTGCGGGCCGATCGGGCGAGCCGGGTGCGCGCCCCGCGGTAGCCGTCGGCGACGGCGCGGGCGGCGGTGATCATGCGCTTGCCCACCGACACCCCGCGCTTGGTGGGGATCTTGCGGTCCATCGTCATCTCGAAGGCGCCGTCCACGAACTTCGCCCCGGGGTGCCGGGTCAACAGCGCGGCGATCGCGTCCTTGGCGCCCGCGTCCAGCGCCGCCAGCGCCTTCGCCTCGTCGCCGGTGATCCGCGCCACCGCGTCGAACTTCTCGTCCCCGGTGCGGTGATCGGGGAGCGGGATCCCCTGCCGCACGATGCGCACGTCCTGGGGCAGCCCGTCGGCGACGACGCGGATCCGGGACACCGCCCCGCCGGTCTTGCCCACGGTGCTCATCGTCACGACCACGTCCGCCGCTTCGGATGCGTCGGCGAGCTTCGCCTCGATCCGGCGGAGCTGCCGCACGTGCTTGACGTACGCCCGCACGAACAGGCCGGGGACGCCGATCAGGGACAGCGCGACGACCGCCCAGCCGAGCTCCGCGACGCCGCCGTCGATCATCTGCACGCCCGTCATGGCGCCGATGCCCGCGAAGAAGGAGATCGCCACGGCCAGGCGGCTGGCTCGGAGCCACTGGCGGAAGGACAGGTTGGCAGCGCTCACGCCCCTATCAAACCACGTCAGCCGGCGTCAGCCGATCCGTCGCGGCCGGGATCCCATCCTTCGGGAAACGGGTCACACCGACCCACCACCAGGAGACTTCCATGACCCGCTTCGCCCGTTCCCCCCTCGCCGCCGCCCTGCTGCTCCTCCCCAGCCTCGCCCTCGCCGAAGCCCCCGCCAGCGTGGCCGGCATCGCCCTGGGCGGCTGCGACGGCATCGAGCAGATCCCCTCGGAGTACGCCGAAGACGGCATGTGCCAGGCCGAGGACTCCAGCGCGTTCATCTGCGAGGAGGCGGGCGACGGGCGGATCGCCTGCTGGATGGACGAGGCGGACCTGGGGCACGGCGTCGACGCCTGGCTCACGACGACCGAGGACGGCCCGTACGGCACCTACGTCATCTACGGACAGGCGTGGACCGACGCGGCGCGAACGAACGGAGCCCACTTCTGCTGCTCCTACGCGGTGGAGGATCGGGTCTCCCGCGGCTACGCCTTCGAGCCCGACCCCCACGGCAACTTCGTCGACATCCTCTACATCGACGGCAGCGCCAACGACGACGTCATCGAGGCGGTCGACCACGCGGGGAACGACCTGACCTACCCGATCGATTCGACCGGCAGCTCGTTCCACAACCTCCGCCTCGACGTCGACGCACTCGCAGGCGATGACGACCTGTACGGCAGCGACGAGAAGAGTGACGAGTTCTTCGAGATCCTCCGCGGCGGCGACGACCGGGACACGATCGACGCCGGCTGAGGCCAGGACCGGCTCTGCGGCGGCAGGGGCCGCGACACGCTCACCGGCGGGGGCGACGACGACTTCCTCTTCGGGGGCAGCGGCCGCGACACCCTCAACGCCGGCGGCGGCACCGACACCTGCCCCTACCTCTTCGGAGGCGACACCATCACCGCCTGCGAGGACACCGGCCCGGCGCTCTTGCGCGCCGCAGCGGCGGTCTGCCGCTGAGCAGCCTCAGTCGATCAAGGCGGGGAGCCTGCCGAAGTAGCCGTAGAGCGCGCGGCGCGAGCCCAGGCCCCCGCCCAGGATTTCCCAGTTGCTGGAGACCGGCTCGAACTCGGCCGGGAACTCCCCCGGAGGCTGGCTCCAGAGGAAGTCCGGCAGCTTGATCCAGGACCGCAGCAGGTCGCTGATCTCGTCCTCGGTCAAGCGCCCGCCGTCGTACTCCTTGAGGTAGTCCCAGGCGCTGCCCATCGTGATGAACTCATTGGCCTCGGTGCGGAGCAGCCACTGCCCGCCGACGACCTCGCGTTGAGCGTCCAGCTCGACCGTGTAGAGGTACCGCTCGGTGGTGACGTGGTTCTCCACCGAGCTCCCCTGGGGCTCCCACTCCGGCTCGATCTCCACCGTCCAACGCACGTCGTTGACGACGACCAGCTCCTCGACCGCCTCCTCGGACGCCCCCGCGCTGGGGGGTCGCGACGCCAACACGGTGGCGTCGTAGGCGAAGGTCGGCTGGTTCCACTTCTCGTACGTCGGGTCGACCTCCAGCACGAGGCCGCGCCCCTCGAGGCCGATGTTGTGCGCCAACGCCACGTGCATCGCGCCGGGGTTCACGTCGTGGCAGGCGGGGTTCCGCAGGCTCCCGCCCCCACACATGCTCCCCACCCCGGCCGGCATCACCGCCCAGTCCAGGCCGAGGTAGCTCGTCCGCACGACCTCCCCTTCGAAGTAGGTCAGCAGCGCCTTGATGTCCGAGCTGCCGAACGGGATGGCGATCCCGTCCGCGTTGGTGAGGGTCCGGGGGGACGGCTCGTCGTGGATCATCGCGGCGGGGCTCCAGCCGTGGCAGTAGCCGGCCCAGCCCGGCTCGGTCGGCTGGTTGCGCGCCCGCTCCCGCTCGGCGAGGGGGTAGTCGTAGGCGCCGACGAGGAGGTCGTACTTCTCCGCCGGGCTCAGCCGCGCGATCTGGTCGGGCGAAGCCACCTCAGCCTCCTCCTTCGTCAGCCAGCGGAAGGTGTGGGAGTCGTCGTCCTGCCACCGCCAGCTGATGCCGCCCTTGTGCTTGGGCCAGTAGGAGTCGGTCCAGGGCACGGCGGCGAGCTCGGCCCGCAGCGGCAGCTGATCGAACGTCATCTCCGTGAAGGCGTCGATCGCGCGCGGGTCGTTCATCCCGTCCAGGGCGCCCGGGATCAGGCTGTTGGTGAGGGTGTAGGAGTCCCAGCTCAGGTCCTCGAAGATCACGGCTTCGTCGGGCCGTTCGACGACCTCGTCGTAGTCGTAGCAGCCGAACGAGGCGGCGAGCAGGGCGGGCAGCAGGAGGTGGCGTGTGGTCATGAGAAGAGCAATAATGAACATTCGGTGACGGGGGGGACACGAGGGGGTCACAAGCGCCCCGGTCGCGTGCCCTAGACTCCCCGCGTGCGCTGGTTCGCCCTTCCGCTGCTGCTCATGACGCTGGTCGGCTGCCCGTCGACGCCGGACGACGTCGCGCCGATCGTGGCCGTGACCTGGAACACCGGCACCACCGAGGGTTTGAACCACGACGCCGGCCCCGACGACGGCTACACCTCGGAGCACGCCGCCACGTCCGACGAATACTACGGCGACGGCCTCGCCTGGCTCCCCGCGGTGGAGGCGGCCACGGACTGGCTCGCCGAGACCGAGCCCGACATCGTCGTCTTCCAGGAGATCTTCTGGTCCGGCGAATGCGGCGACATCCCGGTGGAGCACCACGCCGACTTCTACTGCGAAGGGCTCGCCACCGACGCCCCCACGGTCGCCTCCGCGATCCTCGGGGACGGCTGGCAGGTCGCCTGCCACCCCGGCAAGCCGGACAAGTGCGCGGCCGTGCGCGAAGCCTTCGGTCGGTTCGCCGGGTGCGACGGCGGCTTCTGCCTGGAGGGGCTGGACGGCTTCGGCGTCGAAGGCTGCGGAAACGGCGCGCGGGTGGCCCGGGGGCTCATCGAGCGGACCGAAGGCGAGCTGATCACCCTCGTCAACGTGCACGGCTCCTCGGGCATCGCCACCGACGACGAGGAGTGCCGACGGCAGCAGGTCGAGCAGGTCTTCGTGGACCTCGGCGACGGAGCACCGGCCGCGGACGGCGCCCTGAACCTCGTGATGGGCGACTTCAACACGGACCCGGGCCGTTGGACCGGCAGCGACGTCAGCGCCGCCCGCTGGACGGACTTCGTGGGGCCCGACCACGACTTCCACTTCGTCACCGACGTGGGCCCCGACGCGACGCCCACTTACTCGGGGATCGTGAACATCGACCACGTCGTCAGCGATCGGCTGGAGGGCGCCTGCACGCACCCGACGGTGATCGACGCGGTCTACTTCGACCACGTCCCCGCGCTGTGCACCCTGGAGCTCAGTCCAGCGGAGTGACCTCGTCGCCGCGGATCTCCAGCACCTGGCTGTAGCCGCCGTAGTACGCGGCCATGCCGACGTCGACCCGCCACACCTGCTCGTCGCACGCGTGGTTGATCTCGTTCTGCACGGTGTGGCCCACGACCATGCGGGCGATGCCGAGGATCTCCAGCGTCTCCTCCAGGTCGGCGCACTCGTCCGGCCCCGTCTCGTCCGAGTAGTCGCGCACCCACAGCGGCCCGTCGCCGTCGATGTGGTCGGGTTCGTCGGCGTCTCCGAGCATCCACTGCTGGATGTCGTCGTTGATGACCTCGAGCCCGATCTCGGCGTGCTCGGGGAGGATCCCCCCATGCACGAAGGCGGTGTCGCCGACGATCACGGTGGTGTTGTGCCCCGCCAGCAGCCGCGCATAGGGGCCCGCGGGACGGAACGCCGCCACCCGCCCACGCTCCTCCTCGGGGTACTCCAGCAGCAGGTTGTCGAGCTCGTCCTCGGGCGGCGCGAGGTCGGCGAAGTCCTCGAACCCGTTCGGGGTGACGTAGCGCAGATCCAGCTCCACGTTCATCGTCTCGTGGTTGCCGTGAAGCACCAGCAGCTGCCCGCCGTCGTCCCAGGCCTCCTCCGTGATCCACTCCAGATAGTCCAGGATGTAGCGCTCGTTGTCCCCCCGATCGAGCTGATCACCCGTCTGCACCACGACCGTCTCGCCGCCGATCCAGCGGCCGTCGCCGTCGATCACGTCCGCAAGCGTGAGCGCGCCCCACAACGCATCGAAGTCCCCGTGCACGTCTCCCAGCGCGACCAGCCGCTCCGGCGCCTCGTGCCGCGTCGGCGGGGGCATGGTCCAGGGCTCGGGCGGGGGCGGCCGTTCGGGCGGCGGCCCGCAGGCGGCGAGGGCCAGGAGGAGGATGAGGGCGGATGTGCGCACGCGGCGAATATGACATGACTTCGTTCCCAATCCGCGCGCTCGCCGGTTGGAAGCAGGGGGAGAACCGCATGCCCATCAAGCCTTGGAGCCTGACCGACAAGAAGCTGCGCGCCGCCGCGGACCGGCAGGAGCATCCCGTCATCGCCGAGCGCATCGACGCGCTGGCGGACCAGGTCGGTTGGTTCGGCAAGGGCTTCGCCGCCCGCCACGCCCTGCGCACCCTCGGCTGGATGCTGCACGTCGACGGGCAGGCGGACGAGGCCCGGGCCGTGTTCGCGCTGCTGGCGAACCTCACCTCGATCAAGAAGATGGGCGGAGGCGACGAGACCTACCGGGGGATGGCGGCCGTCATCGAAGCAGGGCCCTCGGGCGATCCCGACGTCACCGCGGCCGCGACCCTGCTGCCCACCGAGGCCGCGGACTACGCCGCCGGGATGTACCCCCCGCGCACGCAGCACGACGACCACGTCCCCTGGGCCGAGGCCCTCATGACTGCGTCGGGTCCGCTCTCGTCACGCGAACTGCGCGATCTGGGGGCCCACCTGCACGTGCTCGCCGGGGCGGTGCACGACGGCCTCCGCGACGCTGCTGCTACGGCCGCTCACCGGGACGCGCTCGACCGCCTTCTGGCCTTCCTCGGAAGCCGCCAGAGCTCCCCCGAGGGTCGGGCCTCCGCGGGCGCCCGCACCGCCGCCCGCGCCGCCGGGATTCGCACCGATCCCAAGAACAAGGACGTGCCCCCCTGCTTCGATCCCGACGCCGAGCCGCACAAGCGGATCAAGGCCCTCAAGGCCAAGGTGTTCAAGAAGTACCGGCCCGGCAGCAGCGACTGCCTGGACTGGATCCGCGCCGTCGCGATCACCCTGCACGCGATCGATCGGGACGACGAAGCGCGGGAGGTGCTGGCGGTGCTGTGCGGCCTGCCGTTCGGGGGCGACCAGAACCTGTGGGGCATCATCGCGCCCTCGATCTGGGTGGAAGGGCGGCTGCTGGACGCCGCCGGGCAGTCGGACCTGGCCGGCCACAACCGCCTCCGCACCACCGAGGAGACGTTCCTGGCGCAACGCCCCGACTCCCGCGAGTGGGCGCTGTCGAACTCGGAAAGTACGTCGCCGCCGCCGCGTCGGAGACCAGCTGGAACTTCGCTGGCTCCAACCTCGCCACCGAGATCTCCTGGCTCGTGTGGATGATCGACACCTCCACCGACGCGGCCGAAGAGGCGCGCGCCCGGACGGCACTGCAAGACGCCCTCGGGATCCTGCGGGGAGGGCTCTGAGCCGACCGTGACGTGGTAGATCGCTCCCCCGCTTTGGAGGAGCTGATGGAAGCCCGCAACGTCAAGACCGTCGAAGACGCGATCGCCCTCATCGAGGCGCGGCAGCTCACCCACATCAAGGTCGGCGTGTTCGACATTGACGGGATCCTCCGCGGCAAGTACATGTCGACGAAGAAGTTCAAGTCGGCGCTGAAGGGCGGCTTCGGCTTCTGCGACGTGGTGCTGGGCTGGGACTCGGCCGACGAGCTGTACGACAACGTCACCTTCACGGGCTGGCACACCGGCTACCCCGACGCCCCCGTCCGGGTGCTCCCCGACACCTGCCGCGAGCTTCCGTTCGAGGACACCGTGTTCTTCCTCGCCGAGTTCATCGGGGAGGCCGAGGCGATCTGCCCCCGCGGCGTGCTCCGCGCCCAGATCGCCCGCGCCGAGGCCCTCGGCCTGTTCGCCAACACGGCACTGGAGTACGAGTTCTTCGTCTTCGAGGAGACCCCCAACTCCGTGCGCGAGAAGGGCTACCGCGACCTCAAGCCGATCGCGCCGGGCATGTTCGGCTACTCGGTCATCCGCAACTCGGTCTGGGCCGAGTTCTACGACGCACTCCTGCAGACCGCCGAGGAGATGGACTTCCCCATCGAGGGGCTGCACGAGGAGACCGGCCCGGGCGTGGTGGAAGCCGCCATCGGGGTCGACGCCATCCTCGCCTCGGCGGACAAGGCGGGCCTGTTCAAGACGTTCACGAAGGTGGTCGCCCAGCGCAACGACCTGATGGCGACGTTCATGGCGAAGTGGTCGCCCGACTACCCCGGCCAGAGCGGCCACCTGCACATCTCGCTGAACCACGCCGACGGCAGCTCCGCCTTCTACGACCCCGACGGGGAAGCGGGCATGAGCCCCCTGATGCGGCACTTCGTGGCCGGCTGCCAGGCGCTGATGCCGGACCTGCTGTGCATGATCTCGCCGACGATCAACAGCTTCAGCCGCATGGTCCCGGGCGCGTGGGCGCCGACGAATGCGACCTGGGGGGTGGAGAACCGCACCTGCGCGCTGCGCGTCATCCCCGGCTCGCCCAAGAGCCAGCGGCTGGAGTACCGGGTGGGCGCCGCCGACGGCAACCCGTACCTGGGCCTCGCCGCGGTGCTCGGTTCGGGGCTCTACGGCATCGAGAACAAGCTCGAGCTGAAGCCCGGCATCGTGGGCAACGCGTACACGCAGGAGATCCCCAAGGAGCTGCAGCTGCCGATGACCCTGTGGGACTCGGCGCAGGCGCTGAAGAACAGCGACGCAGCCCGGTCGATCTTCGGCGACCCCTTCGTCGAGCACTTCGCCGCCACCCGCGAGTGGGAAGAGCGGGAGTTCCGCAAGGCGATCACCGACTGGGAGCTCCGGCGATACTTCGAGATCATCTAGGAGCGGGATCGATGACTGGTTCGTTCGACGTTGTTTCGCCCGGGGACGGGACGGTTCTGTTGACTCGTGGGTACGCCGAGGCGGCCCAGATCGATGACACGCTGGAGGCGGCCGCGAAGGCCCAGGGGGCCTGGCGGGCGACGGCGCTGGAGGACCGGATCGCCGTGCTTCGCGCGATGGTCGAGCAGATCGTCGCGAACAAGGACGAACTGGCGCGGGAGATCGCGCTGCAGATCGGGCGGCCCCTGGGGCAGTGCCCGGGCGAGATCGGCGGGTTCGCGCAGCGGGCGACGGCGATGCTGGACCTGGCGCCGGAGGCGCTCGCGGACGTTCGCCCCACGGCGATCGACGGCTTCGACCGGTTCGTGCGGCGCGAGCCGTTGGGGGTCGTGCTCAGCCTCGCTCCCTGGAACTACCCCTGGCTCACGGCCGTGAACTCGATCATCCCCGCGATGGCGGCGGGCAACACCGTCGTGCTCAAGCACAGCGAGCAGACTCCGCTCGTCGCCGAACGGATGTCCGAGGCCGCCGCCGCCGCCGGGCTCCCCGCCGGGGTCTTCAGCCACCTGCACGCCACCCACGACCAGGTCGCAACGATGGTCGCCGATCCCCGCGTCGGCTTCGTCGCCTTCACCGGCTCGGTCGAGGGCGGCCACGCGGTCACCGGCGCAGCCGCGGCGCGGTTCGTCGGCATGGGGCTGGAGCTCGGGGGCAAGGATCCCGCGTACGTGCGCGCGGACGCCGACCCGAAGCACGCCGCCGAGAACCTCGTCGATGGCGCTTGCTTCAACAGCGGCCAGAGCTGCTGCGGAGTCGAGCGGATCTACGTGCACGAATCGCTCTTCGGAGACTTCGTCGACGCTGCCGTCGCCACCCTCGGCGCCTACCGGCTGGGCGATCCGATGGCGGAAGGCACCAACCTCGGCCCCATGGTCCGCGCCGCCAACGCCGATCGCGTGCGGGCCCAGGTCCGCGCCGCCGTCCAGGCGGGGGCCCGCGCCCTCGTTGACGAGACCGCGTTCGACCGCGCCGCCCCGGGGTCGCCGTACTGCGCCCCGCAGCTGCTCGTGGACGTCGACCATTCGATGGACGTCATGGCGGAGGAGACCTTCGGGCCGGTCGGCGGGGTGATGCCCGTCTCCGACGACGGCGAGGCCGTCGCGCTCATGAACGACAGCCGCTACGGCCTCACCGCCTCGGTCTGGACCGGCGACGCCGACGCCGCGATGACCGTCGCGGAGCAGCTCGAGACCGGCACGGTCTTCATGAACCGCTGCGACTACCTCGATCCCGAGCTGGCGTGGGTGGGGGTCAAGGACTCCGGCCGGGGCTGCACCCTGAGCCGGGTGGGCTACGAGAGCCTCACCCGACCCAAGAGCTTCCACTTCCGACTCGGCTGAACTCGGCCGGCCGGAGCGGCATCACGCTGTCGGCGGAGTGGTCGAACGGATGTGCCGCGAGGAGCCCGACCTGCTCGAGCAGCCGGACGTGCGTCAGGAGATCGCGGCGCTTGTCGCGGGCTACCTGTCCCCGGCCAACCCGGTGGTGCTAAACACCTGAGCCCATGAGCAGCTACCTCTACAACTGGAACTACCCGACGCCAGTGCGGTTCGGGCCGGGCACGATCGCCGAGCTCCCCGACGCATGCGCCGAGCTCGGCATCCGCCGCCCCCTCCTCATCACGGACGCGGGGCTGGCCGATCTCCCCATCACGCGGAACGCTGCCAGCCTCGTTCCCGGGACCCGGGTGTACGCGGGCGTGCGCGGCAACCCCGTCGGCGCGGACGTCGACGGAGGGATCGCGGCGCTGCTCCAGGGCGATCACGACGGGGTCATCGCGTTCGGCGGCGGCTCCGCCCTGGATGTCGCCAAGACCGTCGCCCTCGCCGCCCGCCAGGGGCGCCCCATCTGGGACCTCGAAGACGTCGGCGACAACTGGAAGCGCGTCGATGTCGACCAGCTGCTCCCGGTGGTCGCCGTGCCCACGACCTCGGGCACCGGCTCGGAGGTCGGCCGCTGCTCGGTCATCGTCAACGTCGACCAAGGCCGCAAGGTCGTGCTGTTCCACGCGCGCATGCTCCCCGAGCGCGTGATCTGCGACCCGGCGCTGACCCTCGGCCTGCCCGCCGGCCTGACCGCCGGCGTCGGCATGGACGCCTTCGCCCACAACCTCGAGGCCTACCTCGCCCCCGGCTTCCACCCGATGGCCGACGGCATCGCCATCGAGGGGATCCGGCTCGTCCACCGCAGCCTGCGCACCGCCGTCGCCGACGGAGCCAACCTGGACGCCCGCTGCGAGATGATGGCGGCCTCCCTGATGGGGGCGACGTCCTTCCAGAAGGGGCTGGGCGCGATCCACAGCCTGAGCCACCCCATCGGGGTCGCCTACGACGCCCACCACGGCACCTGCAACGCCGTCGTCATGCCCTACGTGCTGCACTTCAACCGAAGCGCCACCGAAGACCGGATCGTGCGCCTCGCCCGCTACCTGGACCTCCCGGATCCCACGTTCGAGGGCTTCGTCGCCTGGACGATCGAGCTCCGCGCGGAGCTCGGCATCCCCCACACCACCGCCGGCCTGGGCATGGTCGAGGTCGACATCGCGAAGTTCGCCCCGTACGCCGCCAGCGACCCGACCGCGGCCACCAACCCGATCCCGCTCGACGAGGACAACCTCGCCGGGCTCTACCGCCAGTGCCTCCACGGCGAGCTGCCCGCATGACCCTCGATCCGAGCACCCTCCGGGACGCTGTCGCCGCCGCCACGTCGGCCGCGAAGGCCGCCGCCGACGGACCGATCATGTCGCTGTTCCGCTCCCCTGCCCTGCGGGTCGAGACCAAGGACGACGCATCCCCGGTCTCCGAGGCCGACAAGGCCGCCGAGGAAGTGATCCGCGAGCACCTCGGGGCGCGCTTCCCCGACATCCCCGTCTTCGGCGAAGAAGGTGGATACGACGGCCCCGCGGACAGCCCCCTGCGGTGGGTCGTCGACCCGATCGACGGCACCATCGCCTTCATCCGCGGCGTGCCCCTGTTCGGCACCATCATCGCGCTGGAGGAGATCGCCACGGGGGAGACGCTGGCGGGGGTGATCCACCTGCCGGGCCTGGGAGAGACCTACGCCGCGGCGAAGGGCCAGGGCTGCACCTGCAACGGCGACGTCGTTCGGGTCACCGACGGCTCGGCGTCAGGACCGCGCCTCGTCTCGGCCGGCGACCGCGCCTGGTTCGAGGAGGCGGGCGTGGCCGACGCCCACGACAAGCTAACCGCCTCGACCCCCTTCCTACGCGGCTACACCGATTGCTTCGGCCACGCGATGGTGCTGCGCGGCGCGGTCTCGGTGATGGTGGACCCCGGGCTCGCCCCCTGGGATCTGGCCGCCACGCGCGTGCTCGTCCCCGAAGCGGGGGGGCGGTTCTGGTCGCGCCCCTCGGCGTTGCCGGGGAAGGTCGACGCCATGCTTGGTTCGGATGCAGCCGTCGGCGAAGTGCTCGCCAGCCTCGGCTGGAGCTAGCTCCTCAGCAGCCCCGCGGCGATGTTGATCGCGTCAGGGGGGACAGTCGCCCGCACCGCCACGCGCGATCGGCCGCCGCCGAAACGCCACCCGGCCCGAACCACTTCGCCGTGGTACCGGAGCGTCTGGTTGGACTCTCCCTGGACGTCGACCCGGACCTCGACGACCGCCCCCTTGGGCAGACGCTCGCCCCAGGTGCGGAGGTGGAGTTCGTCTCCGAGCACCCGCTCCAACTCGGCTTCCACCGAGCTGCCCCCGACCATCAACGTCGTCGACCAGGTCGCGGGTGGGGGAGCCGGCTCCTCGGCGACGGCCGTGAACGAACCGGTCGTCAGGGGTTCGACCGCCGGCGCCCGCTCGAACGACTCGGTCGAAGCGGTCTCCGCCAGGCTGTCGTAGTCCGGAAGCTCGAAGCTCGAGGAGGTCGTGCCCAGCACCTCGTAGCCGTCGACGGGGCCATCGGGGTGCGCCCGTGCGAGCGGGTCGCGAAAGAGCCGGACGGTGAATGGGGTCGAGAGGAAGTGCTGCACGCCAAGACCGCGAACCGCGGTCACCTCCGGGCTCGAGACGGCGTAGGTCGAGCTGGTGGCGACGACCACGAGGTCAGCTGCGGACGGGCTCGTGGCGAGGATGCGGAGCACCTCCTCCGCGGCCAGATCGGAGAGGCCGACGTTCAGCAGGAGCAGCGCCGGCTGCTGCTCGGCGATCGCCTCCAGCGCGGCCGCCCCGGTGGTCACCCGCTCCAGGTCGTAACCCAGCAGATCGAGCATGCCCATCGCGATCTCCGCGGCGGCGGGGTCTGGCTCGACCACGAGCGCCAGCGGGCGGCTGAAAAGCCGGGGCAGACGCGTACCTGGGCCCGTCGTTGGGTTCTGCTCCATCACCCTCTTTCATCGACAGTCTGGGGGAGTTCCTGAGCCTCCGGCAGGGAATTCTCGTAATTATACGATCGAACTGGACCTCGCTTCCGGTCCGTCCCAGGATGCAGATGAGGGTGGACCACCTGGGGGCCAGGAGTCCGAGACATGCTGCGCACTGTCTTCTTGGGCGCGATCATCTCCTTGCTGCCGGTGGCGACCGCGATCGCGTGGCCGGATCCCAACCCCGACGACGGATTCGACACGGCGGATTGGAACTCGGACGAGTACGACGCCCTGTGGGTGAGCCTCAGCCGAGCTGAGGACGACGCCATCTCCATCAACACCCTGCTGGAAGCCAGCGACTGGCCCCTGCGGCGCCTCGACCGATGAGCGAGCAGCCCCAGACCCATGGCAAGCCAGCCGCCTGGCTCGCCTTCTTCGGCCTGCTGTTGGCGCTGGGGTCGATCCCCGCGCTGTACGACTGGCGCTTCGCGGGCGAGGACTGCACCACCCAGGACAGCCGCGTGCTGGCCGACGAGCCCGAGCGCGCGGCCCGGCTGGCCGACCGCCTCGCGGCGAACCCGACGCTGGCGGACTGCACGCTTCAGCGTCACGGGATGACCCGCACCGACTACATCGATCTGATGGATGCGATCTCCGACAGCCAGGCGCTGTCGATCGCCTACGCCGAGGCGCGCAAGCGCTGAGGGGCTACTCGCCCTCGCCGTCGGTGTTGCTGCAGAAGTCGAAGTCCGTGATGTAGCCCTGCGGGCCGATGATGTGCCGTGAGGCCACCACGTAGTACTTGCCGCTGTAGTCGCCGAACTGCTTCAGGTTCACCGTCGCCCCGGGCTTGATGTCGGGGTTGCCGCGGCTGCGGCCGGTGCCGGTGAGGAACTGCGAGGCGGTGCCCCCCAGGAGCGCCTTGGCCAGCTCGTTGGCCTCGCCCTGGTTGGCCACGGGGTAGTTCGTGACGTAGGCCTTGGAGGCGCCGAAGACGCCCTCGGCGATCTCGATGCCGTACTTCTTGCCCGCGCCCTTGCTGAGCTTGCCCTTGTCCGCCTTGCCGACGATCTCCTTCTTCTGGAAGACGTCCCAACCGCGAACGATGACCTCGCCGATCTGCCCCAGACCGTTGAGCCGCATCCGCAGATCCGCGACCTCCTGCCCGCAGGTCAGCTCGACCTCGGTGCTGCCGCCGGCGGCCGGCTTGATGAAGTTCAGCTCGTTGTCTTTGACGAACAGCTCGTAGTGGTTCCGACGGGCCAGGTACTTGAGGAACTCGGCGTCACTCAGGTTGTTCTGGAGCGTGTACTTGTGCTGCTCGCTGGTGCCGTCGATCTTCTTCTTCAGACCCGCCTCGCCCGCGATCTCGCCGACGATGTCGCTGTCCTTCTTGTCTTCCCAGAAGCGGATGTGGGTGCCCCGCTTGAGCCGGTGCAACCGGTCCATGCCGCGCACGGTCAGCCGGAAGGGAGCGCCTTCGGGCCACATCGGCTCAAGGCTGACCGCCTCGCCCAGGAACAGGGTCGTGACCTTGTCCTGGTAGCCCAGGTCGACCTGCATCGAGTCGCCGATCTTGTGCCGCGCGCCCTTGAGCACGTTCTTGGCCGTGTCGTTGAACGTCACGGTGCACATGTCCAGCTTGTCGTTCTCGAGGTCGACCTCGATCTGCATCACCTCGACGCCGTCAGACGTCTTGAGCGTCTCGTCGTCGATCTTGACCGCCCACTCGATGGGGAGGTTCGAGTCGCCCATGACCGCCCCCTAACGAATGCGCGGAACGCGCAGGACGGAGCCGGGCTCGAGGTCCCGAGGGTCCTCGATGTTGTTCGCCGCGGCGATCGGGCGCCACAACGACGCGTCGTCGTAGTGGTGCCAGGCGATGGACTGGAGGGTGTCGCCGGGCTGCACCCGGTACGCCTTCTCGTGGTCGGGGCTCTGCAGCCGGGACCGGTCCTTCAGCATCTGCTCAGTGGCGTACTCGGTCAGGCTGAGCTTCATCTCCGCCCGGACCGGCTTGCCGCCACTGTTGAACATCTTGTAGGTCGTGTTGAACGACGACAGGATCCACTGCAGCTCGACGGAGCCGCGGACCTTGAGCGTGCCGCCCCAGTCGAACTTGAGCTTCGGAGGCTCGTGCTCCTCGCTGTCCACCAGCGTGAGCTCCTCCACCTTCGTCGTCTTGTCGCGGACGTCGGTGTCGTCCTCGTACGTGTCGAAGAAGATGGTGATCTCCAGCTTCATCGCTGCGCCACCCTTCCACTTCACCACCGGGATGTCGTAGATGTGGTCCTTCTGATTGGCCTGCCAATCAGACGACTTGCTGAGGCTGAACGTCTCCGGGTTGAACTGGAATTCGATCCGTTCACTCGTCTTGACGTTGATCAGCGCGGCTTTCTCGGGGGTAGCCATCTACTTGCTCTCCGTCACGCCTTCGTGGTTGAGCACGAGGGTTTCCAGCGCAAGCTCGGAGCTGCCGGAGTTCAGGTTGGGGGCTTCCCAGCTCTTGGGCCACGCGTTCGCGATGTCCCAGGTCCGGACCGTCTCCATCTCGCGGTCCAGCAGCAGGATTTTGATGTTCTTGCGCACCTGGCCGGACGTGTTGTTCACGACCTTGTCGAACCACTCGTTGAAGAACGTCTCGTCGCCGAGCCCCTTCTTGAGTGTGATCGGCCCCCAGGTCACTCGACCGGGAAGCTTGTGGGTGCGCGTGTTCAGGCCGCCTTCTTTGATCTCGAATTCTTCGACTTCGCCCTTCAGTCCGGAGACCTCGGTGAAACGCGCACGGATATCACCCGCGCCGTCTACCTCGACGTAGAAGTTGAATCCGCCGATCGGATCGGCTCCGTAGCTCTCGATGGGGTCGCTTCGCTGCGCCATGGCTCGTTTTTCTCCGAGAAAAAGGCGTCTAATTTCGCTGGCTTACTCGACCAGGGCATCTCCGTACGTCAACTGCAAGTGGACGAACTCATTGGTCTGGACCGGGTTGACCCAGACGTCGACCACGAGAATACCGCGATCGACGAGGCCTGTAGGGTTGTTTTCCTCCGTGCACACCACACGGAACGCTTGATCGACGGCGTCGCCCGCCAATGCGCCCTTTTCCCACAGGTCCTGAAGGAAATAACGGACGTCCCGCGCGACCGTCGCGCGCAGGTCGTTGGTGTTGTTTTCGAACACCGCCCACTGGTTGTCGGTCTGGATCTGCTTGCCGATGTATCCGATGAGCCGGCGCACGTTCACGAAGCGCCACAGGTCGTCCTCGCACTGGGTGCGGGCACCCCACACGACGATCCCTTTGCCCACTCGCTGCTGCAGCAGGTTGACGCCGGTCCGACGCAGCAGGTTCTGGGGCCGCTCGTCGATGTGCAGGCTCAGGTCCATCACGGTCTTGACCGGCTCGTTGGCCGGCGGCTTCATCACGCCCACCGGCGCGTGGTCGTGATCGCTCCGCGCGTAGATTCCGGAGACTGCGGAGCTGGGCGGCACGCTCATGCCGCGCAGGGTGCGAACCCAGGGCCAGTACAACGCGAAGCAGGACAGGATCTCCCGCTCCTCCCGCGAGGGGGTGCGGGACTCGGCCAGATCCGGGCGCACGGTGCCGATGTCGTGCGGGTAGGTACTCCCGCCGGCGTGCACGAAGTTCTTCGTCGCGTGCAGCGCGTCCAGCGTCAACGCCACCTCGGTGGGAACGTCCTCGCGGTGGTTCCACTCCTCGGGCCGGTACCAGGGCACCAGCGCCGCGGGGGTCTGCTCCTCGGCGGTGAGGTCGTAGCCGTGGGCCCGGGCCCGCTTGCGCTCCTCCTGAACCAGGACGGAGAACGGCGGCGCGGAGTCGGCGATGAGGAAGCGGTTGCCGTAGACCCGGCAGTAGCAGGCGACCATCGCCCACACCTCGGGGAGGAGGTGGCAGTGGCTGGTCCACAGCTCGGGCACGCAGATCTGGTTGATCTCGCCGCGACCGAAGTCGTCCAGCCGCTCCAGCGCCCAGTTGTAGAAAGACAAGAACCCGGCTTCCAGCCGCTCTTCGGCGACCGCCTCGGGATCCTCGGACTCGTCCAGGTGGGCGGGGTTGAACGGCGGGATCCAGAAGTCCACGTCGACCAGGTGCAGCCGGGTGCCGCCGTTGTCGAAGTACATCCGCGCCGAGCTGCTGTGGCGGGTGCGGAACTCGCCGCGGAAGGCATCTTCGACCCACGCATCCAGCGCGTGGTGGGTCATGCGGAACCGACAGGTGTCCCCTTCGGGGCTCCCCGGGAGGTCGCGCACGAAGACCTTCTTGACCGCGCCGGGCTCATCCTCGGCAACGTCGTCGATGTAGACGAGCTCCTCGGGCGACCGCCGCACCCGCAAGAAGCAGGCGACGTCGGTCCGAATGTCGAGGGCGACGACCGGCTCGGGCTCCGGCATCCCGAGCACGAGCCCGGGGCGGAGGTCGGCGGTCTTGTCGGCGTCGAGGAAGTTCACGAAAGGTCTCTCAGGCTACGAATCGAACGACTTGTTGATCCGCTGGTTGATGACCCCGATCTCCTTGGCCCACGCATGCCTCTGCTTGTGGGGCATCTCCATGATGTCGTCGGGGGGCCAGTGGAAGTGGTAGGCGATATACGCTACCTCCTGGTGTAGGCGATCCAGGGGGTAGCGAACTATTCCCCCAGGCTCGCGAACTCCTTCTCGAAGGTGACCCCGCACTCGGGGCACTTCACGGACACCGCAACCTCATCCTCGTTGATGCGGTTGTAGAGCTCTTCGAGGTACCGAAGGTCGGCCGCGAAGAGGTTCTCGATGGTGCCCGTGTTGAGCTTCTCGATCGTGCCCAGACGCGTCACGACGCGGCTCAGCAGCACGATGATCATGTAGGCCTTGTTCCGCGCCACGCGGGGGTCCGTCAACGGGATGATCTCGTCCTTGGCATTGGCCAGACGCATCACGCCGTTTCGATGGAGGTTGCCCTCCTTGTCGATGAACCCCTTGGGCAGGGTGAACTCGTACTCGGTCTTCAGCTCCATCAGTCTCTCCGCGTCAGCTACAGCTAGCTGGTCTCGATCTGGATCCACTCCACGGCGAGCTCGATCTTTTCGATCGCGAGCTCATTCCCCGACGCGTTCAGACCGGGCCCTTCCCAGTTCACCGGCCATGCGCGGAAGAAGTTGTACCGGAGCGCTTCGCTGCCGTCCGCGTTGAGGTAGACGATTGCGCCGGATCGGCGGTCGTCCTTGCCGTCGACGATGGCCTGCCGCCAGTCCGCGAGGGACTTGTCGGTGCTGAAGCCGCGCTCCAGCGTGATGTTGTTGAACGTCACCCGTCCGGGCTTGCGCCGCACCGAGCGGTCGCCGCCGAGCTTGTACTCGACCACGTCCTGCTTGCTGCTGAGGCCGGACATCGTGCGGAACGACGCCACCGAGATGGAGTCCAACTCGATGAGGAACCGGTGCGTGCCGAGGTAGCCGACGCCGTGGTCAGCTGTGTTGGTGGTGTCTGCCATGACCGCCTCCTACTTCCACTCGGTGCGTTCGACGCAGAGCTCGAACTTTTCAAGGGACATGGCCGAACTGTCAGAACTCAACTCGACCCCGGAGAAGGAGGTGGGGTACGCGCCGAAGAAGTCGAAGCGACGCCCCTCGTCGTAGTCGTTCTCCATGATGATGATGGAGCCCGAGCGGCGGTCGTCCTTGCCGTCGAGGATATTCTTGAACCAGTCGAACAGGTCCTGGTTGTCGGTCATGCCTCGCGAGAGCGTGATGTTCTCGTACTCGATCGAGCCGGGCATGTGACGCTTGTAGGGGTCGTCGCCGTGGGTAACGTCCCGCTTCTCGATCTTGATTCCGCCGCCGGAGATCGAGTTAAAACCACCGACGATCTTGCGGTCGTCGTGGTTGATGCTTTCGAGCTCGAACAAGAACTGGAATGACCCCAGCAACTTGCTTGTGTCGACCGCGGCTTCGCTCTGGTTTTCGCTCATGGTTCCTCCCGGGGCCCGCATTCAAGCGGGAAAGGGAGATGCCCCCCACGCCCTGGGGCGCGGGGGGCACACTCTCAATTCAGTCTCTACGAACGCTTGACCTGCTCGACGGCGATTTCGATCTTCTCGATCGCCATGCCGCTCTGGTCCGCGCCGAAGTCCGGCACGTTCCACTTGCAGGGCCAGCCCTCGAAGAACTCGTAGCGGGCCACCTCGGTCGAGCCATCGTTGTCGAGGATGATGATGGCGCCACTTCGACGATCGATCTTCCCTTCCTCGATGTTCTTACGCCAGTCCCACAGGTCATCCGTCGCCGTGTAACCACGCTCGAGGGTGATGTTGGAGTAGGTCGTACGACCCGGCTTCTTACGCACGCGAACGTCGTTGCCCTGCTTGAACTCGACGACTTCCGTCGAAGAATCCATGCCGGTCACGGACTTGAAGCCGCCGACGATGTTGGACGTGTCACCAGTGACCCCCTCGATCTCGAGGAGGAAGTTGAATGCACCGAAGAGTTCTTCGGAGTTTCCGGGATTGGCCATCTTGAGTCTCCATTCGTAATGGCGTTGGTCGGGCCCCGCCAAGACAGCCCTGGCGGGGCCCCAATGTAAACAGGCGGATCAGAAACTGACCAGCCTGAAATTCTTACTCGTTGACGCGGGCTCCACCGTCCCACTGACCGATCTTGAAGACCACGAACTCAGCGGGCTTCACCGGGCAGATGCCAATCTCGATGTTCACGTAGCCGGCGTCCACCTCTTCGGTCGGGTTCGTCTCCTCGTCGCAC
>JAAESI010000332.1 GCA_024229515.1 Pseudomonadota bacterium
CGACACCCCCGACGCCGGCAGTAAGCGGCAGTAGGCAGACCACCCCGTTTCCCGGCGAAATGGGCGAAATCCGGCGTCCTAGCCAGAACAGAAACGCTACATGTCGCCCCTGCTGGATCGCGCTTGACAGTCGGACCCTCGCGGCGAGGGCGACCGAAGCGCCTGCCCCGCTACGGTGCCTTCGGCCCCCAACACATCTTCATGTAGACGTCCCCGGCCCGGAGCTCCTCCAGCATCTGCGCCACCCGCCGCTGCTGCGTCTCCGTCCGCTTCGCCTTCGTGATCCAGCCGATGTAGTCGTTCCGCTGGTAGGGAGGGCGCGCCTCGTAGGCGTCGTTCAGCCCCGCCTCCGCGATCGCCGCGCGCACCCAGTCCGGCATCGGCCAGCGCTCGCGCACTAGTTGCCGATCACCACGGAGGCGCCCTGCTTGCTCAGCCACGCCTCGGCCGACTTCCGCTGATCGCCCTGCAGCACGATCTTGCCGCCCTCGACCCGCGCGCCCGTGCCCATCGCCTTGCGCATCGTCCTGGCGAGCCCAACGAGGTCGTCGACCCGGCTGATCGCGACGCCATCGACGACGGTGACCGTCTTGCCGCCGCGCCCCTTGCGCTCCTGACGCACCACCGCCTTGCCCTTGAGCAAGCCCGTCGCGTTCGCCGCCGGCGGGGTCGGCCCTTTTGCGGCCTTCGCCGCCTTCGCCGCCTTCTTCGCCTTCCGCGCCTTGGCCTCCGCCTCTTCGCTCCCCGGCCGCCGCGGCGGCGCCTCCCGCGTCGGCAGCACCGGGATCTCGGGCTCGGGCTCCGGCGCCGACGCGCTCAGCCCCGACGCCTGCAGCGCCGCCGCCAACCCACCGAATCCGCCCGAGCCGGGCGTGTCCGCCGTCGGAGGGGCCCTTCGCTGCTTCTTGTTCTTCTTCTTGCCCACGAGAGTCCTAGGGAAGCACGACCGCGGTCGTGAGTTCGATGGGCTGGTCCGCCAATTCGGTGCCAACGTTCGGCCACGCTTCCCAGCCCGCGCTGTCCGCGATCGAGTAGAGCCAGGTCGCCGTGCCGTCCAGGTACGTGCGCCGGAGCAGCCTCTGGGTGTCCCGCGAGACCCCCAGGTGCCCCCTGAACGGAGGCCCCTCCACGGTGATCGTGGTGCTCTCGCCGGTGGGCGGCGTGTGCACGTACCAGTCGGTGGGGCCGCCGACGATCAGGGTACCGTCGCGGACTCGAAGCGTGTCGAAGTCGAAGTCGCTGCTGGGGTGCAGCTCCGTGACCTCGCCGCTGGTCAGGTCGGTGTACTCGACGGCCGGCTGGCCCGCCGATCCGGTCAGGTGGAACAGGGTGCCGCCGTCCTCCGACAGCTCCAATGCGCCCCCGATCATCGGCCCGACCGGCAGCGGCGTGCGCGTCCCGTCCGCGTCCACGATCTCGGTCGAGCCATCCTCGTCGAGGATCATCCGAGTCCCATCGGACGTGACCGCCCGGATCTGGGCGTCCGTGGCGTCGGGGGTGATGTCGGTCCACTCCCCGCTGTCCAGGTCGAGGGCCGCCACGCCCCACACGTTCCCCTGCGACGAGTGCCAGACGTCGATGAAGAGCGTGCGCGCCTCCTCCGCCACGTGAAAGTCGCCCGCCGACCGGAGCATGAACGGCAGGTCGGGTACTCGACCATGTTCAGGTCGGCGTCGAACAGAAACACGCTGGTGGTGTCGCCGGGGTTGGCGGCGGCATAGATCGCCTCCTGGTCCGACTTGGCCACGAACCAGCCTCCGGGCGTGTCCGTCAGTTCGGTCAGCTCTCCTCCCGCGACGTGGACCGCCTGGCCGGCAGTGGCCGCTCCGAAGGCGACGTAGCCGCCGCCCGCGGGGCACCCCGAAAGCGCCGCGGCGAGGAGCAGGACTGGGAACAAGCGGTTCATCGAACCCTCCTGGGGCCGAAGCTACCACCGCTCATCGCGGTAGAGTCCCCCGCGCATGAGCACCACCACCGCGACCATCGTCATCGACGCTCCCGTCTCCGCGGTCTTCCCTGTGGTCGCTGACGTGCAGAACTTCCGCAAAGCGGTCCCATCCGTCATCGACATCGTCTTCACCAACGACATCCGCAACGCCCCCGGGAGCACCTTCCGCGAGACCCGCGTGGTCGCCGGACGCGAGGCCAAGACCGACCTCGAGATCATCGAGTATGTCGCCAACGACCACGTCCGCCTCGTCTCCAACACCGGCGGCACCCACTGGGACTCCGTGTTCACCACCACGGATGTCGACGGCAAGACCCGGCTCGACCTCGTCATGGAAGCGACCCCCAAGACCCTCCGCGGCCGCATGACCCTGCCGTTGGTCCGACCCATCCTGAAGAAGGCCCTGATGGCCGACATGGAAGCGGTCAAGGCCTACGTGGAGGCGGACCGAGCCACCCCGTGATCACCGGACGCTTCCACCCCGCCGCCGACCGCCTCCTGGTCGTGCTCTCGGACATCGAGATGGGCCCCGGCGGGCCGCTCGATGACTTCGCTCACGACGACTGGCTCGCCGAGGTGTTGGAGCGCTACAACCACGCCCCCTACCGCGACCTGCCCGTCGACTTCGTGCTCAACGGCGACACCTTCGACTTCCTCAAGACCCCGGGCCTGTCCGCCCACCCCCACCACGTCACCGACCAGGTCGCCCTCGGCAAGCTGCGTGCCATCGCGGCGGCGCACCCCCGCTTCTTCGACGTGCTCGGCCGCCTCGTCGTCAACCCGTCGATGGAGCGCCGCGTGCTCTTCATCACCGGCAACCACGATCTGGAACTCGCCTTCGAGGGCGTGCAGCACCAGATCCGACACCTCGCCGGCCTCGACCACGACGACCCCCGCTTTGTCTTCTGCGGCTTCGAGTACACCGTTGCCGACGTGCACATCGAGCACGGCTCCCAGTCCGATCCGCTGTTCCGGGTCGATCCCGATCAGCTCTTCGTGCAGCAGGGAGGACGCACGCTCCTGGCCCACCCGTGGGGCGCCGTGGCCCTCCTCGCCACCGCCATCAAGGCCGGCAAGGACTTCGCCCACCTGGACCGGGTCAAGCCCCGCCAGCGCGTCTTCGACGTCATGCCGGAGGCCAAGGAGCTGCTCCTGAAGTGGATGTGGGAGTACTGGACCCGCGACTTCGTCCGGGACCTGCTCGCCGGCGCCGACCCCCTCAAGACTGTCAGCTGGCCCATGTTCAAGGAGATCCTCTACCGCTTCGGCAGCGGGGACTCCGGCGTCGCGGGCTCTGCCAAGACCTTCGAGGAGCGCCTCCGCAAGGGCGACGGCCCCCGCCTCGCCATCTTTGGCCACCTCCACAGCGCCGCCTGGCACAGCTTCGCCGGCGGCAAGATCCTCGTCACCGGGGCGTTGCGCGACGAGTTCGCCATCGACGCCGAGGGGGCCACCGTCGACGTCATCCCCAAGACCTGGGCCGAGGTCTGGCTCGCCGGGGACCGCGTCGTCCGCTCCGAGCTCGTCGAGGAGCTCGGCCCCGAGCCCCAGGACGTTCCCGGCTCCGTGCTCGACTACAGACCCCGCATCCTCGAGCTGCTCGGCAGTGACGGGGAGCGCAAGGCCAGCCTCGCCGAGCGCCTCAAGCACGAAGCCGAGGCCCGCCGCCCCAACTTCCTCAAGGGGAAGGGACGCCGCACCGGGTGACGCTGTCCGTCCCCGATGACGTCTCCAGCGAGTCGCTCCTGGAGCACTTCCTGGCCTGGACCGACGAGATCGGTCTGGAGCTGTACGAGGCCCAGGAGGAGGCGATCCTCGAGATCTTCGACGGCCAGTCCGTCGTGCTCAACACCCCCACCGGCTCGGGCAAGTCGCTGGTCGCCCTGGCCGCCCACTTCCGCTCCCTCGCCCTCGATGAACGCTCCGTCTACACCTCCCCCATCAAGGCGCTGGTGAGCGAGAAGTTCTTCTCCCTGTGCGAGACCTTCGGCGCGACCCACGTCGGCATGCTGACCGGCGACGGGGCGGTCAACGCCGACGCGCCCATCGTCTGCTGCACCGCCGAGATCCTCGCCAACCAGGCCCTCGTGCACGGCGCCGACCTGCCCGTCGGCTCCGTGGTGATGGACGAGTTCCACTACTACTCCGACCGCGATCGGGGCACCGCGTGGCAGCTCCCGCTGCTGGTGCTGGAGCACGCGACCTTCCTGCTGATGAGCGCCACCCTGGGCGACACCGACACCATCGTCGGCCACATCGAGGCCCTCACGGGCACCCCCGCCGTCGTCGTGAGCTCCGACGAACGGCCCGTGCCGCTGCACTTCACCTACGCCAAGAGCACGCTGCTGGAGTCGATCCTCGACCTCGTCAACAAGGATCGAGCCCCCGTCTACCTCGTGCACTTCAGCCAACGCGAAGCGTCCGAGTGGGCCCAGAGCCTCACGTCGCAGACCCTCCTGGACAAGGAAGCCCGCCGCGCCCTCCGCGCCGAACTCAGCGGCTTCCGCTTCGACAGCCCCTACGGCAAGAAGCTGCGCCGCTACCTCGAGCACGGGGTCGGCGTGCACCACGCGGGGCTGCTGCCGAAGTACCGCCGCCTCGTCGAGCGGCTGGCCCAGCGCGGCGTGCTCGCGGTCATCTCCGGCACCGACACCCTCGGCGTGGGCGTCAACGTGCCCATCCGCACCGTGCTCCTGAGCCGGCTCTACAAGTTCGACGGGGTCAAGAGCGCGCTCCTGACCGTCCGTGACTTCAAGCAGATCGCCGGACGCGCCGGCCGCCGGGGCTACGACACGATCGGTCACGTCGTCGCCCAGGCGCCCGCCCACGTGGTGGAGAACTCCCGCCGCGAGGCCAAGGCCGCCAGCGGCCAGGGGAACAAGAAGAAGTTCCGGCGCGAGTCCGCCCCGAGGGGCTACGTGCAGTACGACGAGGCCGCCTACCTCAAGCTCCAGAACGGCACCCCCGAGGCGCTGACCCCCGTGTTCACGGTCGACCACGGCATGCTCCTGAACTTCCTCCAGCGCACCCCCGACGACGTCTACGGCGGCTTCGCGGATCTGGGCGCCCTCATCGACCGCAGCCACGTCGGCCCCGCCGACAAGGTCCGCCTCAAGACCGACGCCGAGCGCATGCTCGATGCCCTCGCCGACGCCAAGCTCGTGCTCGAGGAGACCGGCGGCCTGGCCCCCGACCTGCAGCGGGACTTCACCGTCTTCCACAGCCTCGCGTTGTTCGTGCTCGAAGCGCTGGAGAAGCTCGACCCCGAGGACGAGCGCTACGCCCTCCGGGTGCTCAGCCTCGTCGAAGCCATCCAGGAGAGCCCCCGAGCCATCCTCAACGCCCAGCGATCCCGCGCCCGGGGCGAGGCCGTCGCCCAGATGAAGGCCGAGGGGATGGACTACGCCGACCGCATGGAGGCGCTGGAGGAGGTCGACCATCCCAAGCCCGAGGCCGACTGGATCTACGACCGCTTCAACGAGTACCTCGACCCCCGCCCCTGGCTGGCCGCGGAACACGTCCGCCCCAAGGGGATCGCCCGCGACATGTACGAAGGCTGGTTCTCGTTCCACGAGTACGTGCGTGAGCTGAAGCTGGAGACAACCGAAGGGGTGCTGCTCCGCTACCTCAGCCAGACCTACAAGATCCTCGCCCGCACCGTGCCCGAGTCGGCCCGCACCGACGATCTGGTCGATCTCATCGCCTGGCTTCGAGCCGCCGTCGCCCACGCCGACAGCAGCCTCCTGCAGGAGTGGGAGACGATGCTGGAGCCGGCCGAGTTGGTGGAGTCCGCGGCCCCCCCGCCGCCCCCGGACATCTCCCGCGACGCCCGCTCGTTCCGGGCCCGCATCCGCGCCGAGATCCACCAGCTCCTGCACGCCCTGCGCCGTACCGAGTGGGAAGAAGCGGCCGGCTGCCTGGCGGGGGAGGGGACCGCCGACGAACTGGAGAAGGCCTTCGCCGCCTTCCTCGCCGAGCACGAGCGGGTCCGCTTCGACCACACCGCCCGCCTCAGCGAGTACCTCACCATCCACCCTGCCGGAGACCACCAGTGGGAGGTCAGCCAGGGCCTCTTGGACGCCGAGGGCGAGATGGTCGCGACCCTCGACTTGCGCATCGACCTGCGGGAGGACGCCGCCCCCACGGGTCCGATGGTCGAACTCGTCGAGGTCTCGGGTTAGGGTCCGCCGCTTCCGATGACGGAGATCCGAACCCTCGAGACGCGCGACGCGACCCTGATCGGCCTGGGGGCGATCGTCGGTGGCGGCATCCTCGCCCTCGGCGGCCACGCCCTCGCCCGCGTCGGACCCGCGGCCATCGCGGTGTTCGCCATCAACGGCATCGTCGCGCTCCTGACCGCCGGCGCCTTCGCCGAGCTCGCCGCGCGCTTCCCCGTCTCCGGCGGGGCCTACGCCTACGCCCGCAAGATCGTCAGCGTGCGGGCGGCCTTCGCCGTCGGTTGGATCCTCTGGTTCGCCTACATCGTCGCGGGGGTGCTCTACGCCATCGGCTTCGGCGTGTTCGGCGCGGCGCTGCTGCGCGAACTGCAGGGCCTGTCGGGAGGGCCGATGCCCGCCTGGCTCGCCTCGTCGTCTCTGGCCCCCGGCCTCGGCTTCCTTGCCATCGTCGGCTACGGGCTCCAGCTGTCTCGGTCGGGGACCCGCGGGGGGCAGGGCGCCACCTGGGGCAAGCTCGTGGTGTTCGCCCTGCTGATCGCCCTGGGGGCGCTGGCGCTGCCGAGCCTGGGCAGCGCCCACCTCGTCGCTTCGCTCGATGGCGTCGCGACGGCGCCGCCCGGCCTGTTCGTGGCGACCATGGGGCTCACGTTCGTCGCCCTGCAGGGCTTCGACGCCATCGCCACGGTCGCCCACCGGGTCAAGGATCCGGGTCGCGCCCTGCCGCGGGCGATGCTGGGGTCGGTGGCGCTCGCCCTCGCCGTCTACCTGCCCCTGCTCGCGGTCACGGTGGTCGCCGGTCCGGCCGAGGGCACGACGATCCAGCAGCTCGCCCGCAATGAGCCCGACACCGTGATGGCGGCGGCGGCCCGGGGCTACGCCGGCGCGGCCGGCTGGTGGCTGGTCGCGACGGCCGCGGTGTTGGCGATGGCGAGCGCGCTGCAGGCCAACCTCATCGCTGCCTCGCAGGTGGCGCGCTCGATGGCCGCGGACCGCACCCTGCCGCGCAGCCTCGGCGCGGTGGATCCCGATCGCGGCACCCCGACGACCGCGCTGTTGGCGACGGCCCTGGCGATGATCGTGATCCTCGCGATCGTCCCCGATCTGGAGTCCGCGGGCGCCGCCGCGTCGCTGATCTTCCTGCTGACCTTCGCGGGGGTGAACGGCCTCGCGGTGCTCGCGCGCCGCCGCCTCCCGTCCGAGTCCGGCGCGTTTCTCATGGCGCTGTTCCCGGTGCCCCACGTGTTCGCGGGCGTCGTCTGCACGCTGCTGCTGATCTCGCAGTTGCTGACCGAACCAGGCGCCACGGCCGTCACGGCCCTGTGGCTGGCCCTCGGCGTGCTCCTGTACAGCGCGGTGTTCGCCGGTCGGGCCGAAGCGATGGACGCCTTCGCCGAGGGGCACGATCCCCACCTCCTCAGCGCCCGGGGCCGCACCTCGCTGATCCTCGTGCCGGTGGCCAACCCCGATCAGGCGGGACCGCTGACGGAGCTCGCGGGCGTCGTGTCACCCCCCGGCGCGGGCGAGGTCCTGCTGCTGTCCGTCGTGCGCAAGCGCACCGAGGAGGCACTCCTTCAAGGCCAGGACGTGCTCCGCCGCGCGCTCTTGCGCACGATCCAGACCGACCCTCCGCCTCAGGCGCTCACGGTGTTCGGCGCCGACCCCGCCAAGCAGATCCTGCGCACCGCTCGACAGCACCGCTGCAGCGCCCTCGTCGTCGGTCTGAGCAAGCTCGGCGATGGGGCCGGAGGCCCGCTGGAGCGCGTGATCGAGGGTGCCCGGACCGATCTGGTGGTGCTCCGCGCCCCGCTCGGCTTCCGCGTCTCCGAGGCTCGCCGCATCCTCGTCCCGGTGGGCGGGCGGGCCGCTCACGACGAGCTCCGGGCGCGCCTGCTCGGCTCCCTGCAGCGCACCGGCGAACGGGAGGTGACCTTCCTGCGTGTGCTCCCGCCGGAGGCCAGCGCGGACGACGAAGAGGCGGCTCGGAGGCAGCTCCGCCACATCGCCACGGACGAAGCCCCCGGCCGCGCCACCATCGAGGTGGTTCGCTCCGACAGCTTCCCCGCTGTGCTCGCGGCGCGGTCGGCGGAGACCGACCTCCTCGTGCTGGGCATGTTGCGCATCGGGCGGCGCGGGCGCGGCTTCGGCCGCCAGGTGTTGGACGCGGCCAGCGGCACCGACTGCGCCGCCGTGTTCATCGGGAGGAGGGTGTGATCGGCATCCTCATGGCCGCGGTTGACTCCACGTGGTCCGGACTCAAGCTCATGTGGCGCAAGGAGCTTCGATGACCGAACCGATCCTCTCCGTCACCCCCCTGCAGTTCGTCTGGGGGACGGCCGACCCCTTCCTGTTCTGCGTCCACCACGACGACGCCTACCCCGCGGGGAACGACGCGATGGGCCCCGCCGCCTCCCTCGCGGGGCGGCGGATCGGCCAGGATTTCGAGGGCATCGACGGCTGGCGGATGTACCACGGGGACGTCGTGCCGGGCTTCCCCCAGCACCCCCACCGGGGCTTCGAGACGGTGACGCTGGTGCGCCGCGGCCTGATCGACCACGCCGATTCGATGGGCGCCCGGGGACGGTTCGGCGGAGGCGACGCGCAGTGGATGACCGCCGGCCGGGGGGTGCAGCACAGCGAGATGTTCCCGCTGCTGAAGTCCGACGCGGACAACCCCGTCGAGCTGTTCCAGATCTGGCTCAACCTGCCCCGCCGCAACAAGATGGTGGAGCCCCACTACGCGATGCTGTGGAGCGAAGAGGTCCCCCACCTGGCCTTCACCGACGACGCCGGCCGGGGCACCGTCGTGACCCTGATCGCCGGTGAGCTGGACGGACGTCGTCCGCCTCCCCCGCCCCCCAGCAGTTGGGCGTCCGAGCCGGACTCCGACGTCGCCATCTGGACGATCAAGATGGAGCCGGGCGCGCATTGGATCGTGCCCCCCGCCCAGCCCGGCACCAACCGCACCCTCTACCCCTTCGATGGACCGGTGCGGGTCGCGGGCACCGACGTCGCCTCCGGCAACGGCGTGGCGGTGCACCCGGAGGTGCCGATCGTGCTGGAGGCGGGACCCGAAGGAACCGAGTTGGTGCTGCTGCAGGGGCGTCCCATCGGCGAGCCCGTGGTTCAGTACGGGCCGTTCGTGATGAACACCCCCGAAGAGATCCAGCAGGCCTTCGCCGACTACCAACGCACGCAGTTCGGGGGCTGGCCCTGGGACCGCACCGACCCGGTCAACGATCGTGCGGAGGGCCGCTTCGCCGCCCACGCTGACGGACGTCAGGAGCGTCCGGCCTGATACCCTCTGGGTGGGAAAGTGGGAAAGTGGGAAAGTGGGAAAGTGGGACAGGGGAGTCAACTGAGCAATCCGGCCGCGAAGCTCGGGCACACCGTCGAAGACTTGCTGCGCCAACTGGAGGCGCTGCAGGAGCGGGAACGGAAACTCAAGAAACAGCTTGAGGAGAAGGACGCGCTCGCGCGTCTGGGCCTTGCTGCGGAGCATGTGGGTGACTCCATCGAGTTCACCGATCCCAACGGCGCGATCCAGTACGTCAACCCGGCCTACGTCGCCCTCACCGGATACACCCTCGAGGACGTCCTGGGCCTCACCCCCGCTGATGTGATGCGGTCGGACGCTCACTCCGCCGCGTTCTACGAGGAGATCTGGAAGACGACCTCCTCCGGCGAGATCTGGAAGGGGCTCATGACGAGCGTCCGCAAGGACGGCTCGGAGTTCACCGCCGACTGCACGTTGTCGCCGGTCTTCGGGCCCGACGGCGAACTCATGGCGTTCATGTGCCTGCGCCGCGACGTCACCGCTGAAGTCCACGAGAAGGAGCTGCTCCGGTCCGCCCTGTCCCGGTACGCGTTGGCGTCGGCCGGCGCCAACGATGGGATGTGGGGCTGGGATCTGGTCGGCGAGGAGGTGCTCCTGAGCGCCCGCTGGCGGCAGATGCTCGGGTTCGCCGCGATGGAGTTCCGCGGACCGCCACCGGAGTGGTTCGGGCGTGTGCACCCTGAGGACCGCCCCGCCCTGGAGCACGGCATCCAGGCCCACATCCGCGGCGACACGGTTCACATCGAGGCCGAGTACCGCATCCGCCACATCGACGGCGGCTGGCGCTGGGTGCTCTGCCGCGGCCTCGCCGAGCGCGACCGTGATGGCAAGGCGGTCCGGGTCGCGGGCTCCCAGGGCGACATCACCAAGCGCAAGACGGCGGAGCTGCGGCTCCGCCACGAGGCCCTCCACGATGCGCTCACCGGGCTGCCCAATCGGGTGCTGTTCCAGGATCGGCTCCAGCAGGCGCTCCGCCGAAGCGCCCGCCAGCAGGACCGCAGCGTGGCTGTGCTGTTCGTGGATCTGGACCGCTTCAAGAACGTGAACGACAGCCTCGGGCATGCCGTCGGCGATCGCCTGCTCCAGGAGGTCGCCCGCCGGCTCGCCCGGGGCGTGCGGAGCGCCGATTCGGTGGCCCGCATCGGGGGCGACGAGTTCACCGTGCTGCTGGACAGCGTGGGGGACCCGTCGGAGATCGACGACGTCGCCAGGCGCATCCTCGAGGCGGTGCGCCAGCCGATCAAGGTGGGCGGCTCCGAGCTCGTCGTCTCCGCCAGCATCGGCGTTGCTTCGTCCGCCAGCGAGGATCTCCGACCCGAGGATCTGCTCCGCGACGCCGACACCGCGATGTACCGCGCCAAGTCCGCGGGCCGCGATCGCACCGTCGCCTTCGAGCCGACCATGCGGGAGGAGATCATCGGGCTCGTGCGCATCGAGAACGAGCTCCGGCAGGGCCTCGGGCGCGGCGAGTTGATGCTGTACTACCAGCCGATCGTCGCCCTCCCGGGCATGCGCCTGGACGGCTTCGAGGCGTTGGTGCGGTGGAACCGGCCGACCGCCGGGATCATGCCGCCGGACTCGTTCCTCCACGTCGCGCGCGACGCCGGCCTGATGGACCGCCTGGAGGACTGGGTGCTCCAGGCCGCCTGCGACCAGGTCGCGGTCTGGCGGGCCGGCGGGCACATCCGCGAGGAGTCCCACGTCTCCGTCAACGTCTCCCCGGATCGCCTGACCAACCCTGCGCTGATGGAGCGGGTCCAGGAGGCGCTGGACCGCACGGGGATCCCGCCCCGCATGCTCAAGCTCGAGATCACCGAGTCCTCGCTGCTGCAGGACGAGCACGCGGTCGCCTCCGCGCTGCGGGATCTGCGGGCCCTCGGCATCCGCGTCGCGCTGGACGACTTCGGCACGGGCTACAGCTCCCTGAGCTACATCCACCGATTCCCCGTCGACGTCCTCAAGATCGACCGTTCCTTCATCAGCGGGCTCCCGAGCGACTCCTCCAGCGAAGCGATCGTGCGCGCGATCCTCGGCATGGCTTCGGGGCTCGGCCTCGAGGTGGTCGCCGAGGGGGTGGAGACGGAGGGCCAGTTGAGGCGCTTGATCGAGCTGGGCTGCGACGCCGCCCAGGGGTACTACCTCGGACGGCCCGGCGGGCCCGAGACGGTCGCTGAAGAAGAATGAGCCGCGACTCCGTCGAGGCCAGGATCGCCCAGTACGGGGACGTCGCGGGCATGGCGCGGGACTCCCTGTCGCTGCTGGCGGTGTACGAGGTCGGTGTCTTCGCGGCGCTCCTGGACGGTCCCCTCACCGCCGCGCAGCTGGGAGCCGCCTGCTCCGCAGCCCCCCTGCGGCTGGGCCCCCTGCTGGACCTGACGGCGGCCTGCGGCTTCCTGAGCAAGGACGGGGACCGGTACGGCCTCGTGGACGGGGACGCGGCGATCTTCGACCCCGCCGGCCCCTACGCCTCCAGCCTCGGCTTCTCCGATGTCGATCTCTCCTTCGGGCGGATGGCGCGCATGGTGGAGGTCCTGCGGACCGACACGAAGCTCCCCGCGGCCGGCTCCGGCGGGGAGGCCAACGCGGCCGAGCGGGAGCGCTTCCTCCGGTACCTGCACAGCCGTAGCCTGGACGGCGCCGAGGAAGTCGCCGACCTGCTCGCGGAGGCATCGCCCCGGTCGATCGTGGACCTTGGCTGCGGGCTCGGGACGTAGACGGCGGCGCTGCTGCGGAGGCTCCCGGAGGCATCCGGGGTGCTCGTGGACCGGTCCAACGCGGGCGCGGCGATCGAGGGGTTCTTCGCCGGCGAGGGGCTCGCGGAGCGCACCCGCTTCGTCGGTGGCGACTTCCTCAGCGATGACTTCGGAGACGGCTTCGACCTGGCCCTGGTCGGCAACCTCATCCACAACCTGGGCGAGGCTGGCAGCCGCGCCCTGCTGCATCGGTTGGGTGATCGGATGGCCCCGGGGGGCCGGGTCGCGATCAAGGACATCGCGGTCCAGGACGATCGCCTGGCCCCCACGTCGGCGGGCCGGTTTGCGGTGTCCATGGCTATGTTCACCGACGGAGGCGGGGTGTTTCCCGCGTCCGAAGCAGCGGCGTGGCTGGCCGATGCGGGCTTCGCCCACGAGTCGACGACCGACTTGAGCCGGGCCCCGGGCAGCTACCTGGTGGTGGGGAGGAAGCGATGACCGAGCGCGAGTTCGACCTGGTCGGTGTCGGCAGCATCGTCGTGGATCGCATCGCCCGCACCGCCCGCATCATCGGCCCCGAAGAGAAGATCGCGTTGCTGAACGACCCGGGCTGCTCGCCGTTTGGCGACTACGTCGGCGGGGTCACCTTGAACCACCTCGCGTGGGCGGCGCTGCTGGGGTTGCGTACGGCGATGGTCGGCCGGGCCGCGGACGACGCGGACGGGGCGTTTGCCCGCGCCGGCATGGAGCGGCTGGGCATCGAGCACCGCCTGAGCCTGGACGGCAGCGCGACGGCGCTCTCCTTGATCTTCGTGGACCCCGCCGGCGAGCGGGCGATCTACATGTCCCGCGGCGCCAACGCGGAGAACGACGGCCCGTGCATCGACGCGGTCCATCGGCCCTGGCTGGGCGACAGCGCGATCGTGAGTACGGAGATCTCGCAGATCCCGCTGAGCGGGGTCGTCGCCGTCCTGCGCGCCGGCCGAGCCGCCGGCGCCACCACCGTGTTGGACGTCGACATCCCGGTCGCCGATGCCCTCGCCAGCCTGGGCTCCGAAGCCGAGCTGGAGGAGGCGCTGTCCCTGGCGGACGTGCTCAAGCCCGCCAGCGGAGTTCTCGCCGGGCTCGTCCCCGCGGGCACCCCCCTGGCGATGGCGGCGGCGCTGCGGGCCCGCACCGGGGCGCGTGTCGTGGCCGTGACCGATGGCGCGGCGGGCTGCGCCATCGACGCCGAAGGCTTCTCCCAGACCCTCCCCGCGGCCGCGGTCGGCGAGGTGGTCGACAGCACGGGGGCAGGGGACGCCTTCCTCGGCGGCTTCATCGCTGCCATCGCCCGCGGGCTTCCCTGGGGAGACGCGGGCCGTCTCGCCAACGCCTGCGGTGCCGCCTGCTGCGAGATCGTCGGCGCCGTGCCCCGAGGGGCGGACAGTCGGACCCGCGTCGAGGTCCTCGCCGGGCCCGCCATCACGACCCTCCTCGCGCACCCCGACGACGACGCCGACGAGTCCGCGGACGCCGCTGCCCCCTCCGCCGCACGTGCGTTCCTGCGCACTGCCGCCGCCGAGTTGGCCGGCCTCGAGGAGGGGATCGCCGACGAGGAGGTCGCGGCCGCGGTGGAGCTGACCGCCGCCCGCCTCGCCGCCGGCGGGCGCGTGCACGTCAGCGGCGTCGGCAAGCCGGGCCACGCTGCCCACTACCTCGCCGCGCTGCTCGCCTCCACGGGCACCCCCGCGACCTACCTGGATGCGCTGGAGACCACCCACGGCAGCGCCGGGCAGGTCGTCCAGGGCGACGTCGTCATCGCGATCAGCAACTCCGGAGGCACCCGCGAACTGCTGGCCGCCGCCGCCGCCGTGCGGGCGATGGGGGCTGCGGTGATCGCGGTCACGGCCAGGCCCGACTCTCCCCTGGGGCAGGTGGCGGACGCGGTGCTCCCCGCTCCGGTCGGCTCCGAGGGCGGCCCCCTCGGGCTCGCCCCCCGGGTCAGCGTGCTCGCCCAGATCGCGGTCGTGGCCGCGTTCAGCTGCGAGCTGCAAGCGCGGGCTGGATTCGACCGCTCCGACTACCACCTCCGCCATCCCGCGGGCGCCTTGGGGAAGGCCTCCTCCTGAGGATGTTGTGGAGTTGTTGTGGACGTCTCGATCTAAGGCTTGCCTCCCTCGTCTGACCCAGTAGCATCCTGCGTTGCACGGAGAGGAACGTTTGATGCGGCTGACCTTCATTTCGATGCTCGCCCTGGCGCTGACCGGCTGCCAGGTGGGCCTGTGGAACTTCGAAGAGACGTTGACCGTCCCCAGCGATGACGCGGACGACGACGGCAGCGGCGACGACGCCGACGACCTGCCCACCGACGACGACGACTCGCTCGACGACTCCTCGGACGACGACGACGACGACGATCTCCCGTCCGACGACGACGACGATGACGGGGAGCCCCCCGCCGCCGACGTCGACGGCGACGGCTGGACGGCCGACGTGGACTGCGACGACCACCGCGCCGATGTGCACCCCGGCGGCCTCGAGATCGCCTGCGACGGCGTCGACAACGACTGCGACGGCACCTACCTCCCCGACGACCTCGATCTCGACGCGGACGGCTACAGCCCCTGCCTCGGCGACTGCGACGACGACGACCCCAGCATCGGCAGCAACGCCTCCGAGGTGGAGTGCGACGACATCGACCAGGACTGCGACGGCGTCGACTCCTGCACCGACGGTGGCGACCCCGACCCTGGTGACCCCGACCCCGATCCCGACCCCGGCGGCGGTGATCCCGACCCCGCGGGCGTGCCCTCCGGCTCGGTCTGTGAGTCGGCCGACGGCTTCGGAGCCGCCGGTTCCGGTCCCTCGTTCGGTTCGCTCGACAGCAGCGACCCGACCTACGGCGTGGGCGGCACCTGGTACTTCGACGCGTGGTCCGTCAGCGTCCCCTCCGCCGGGGACTACACCATCGACCTGCTCTCCCTCGACTTCGACGCCTACGTCGAGCTGTACGACGGAGCCTGCAACTTCATCGGCGCCAACGACGACGCCGTGCCGTTCCTGATCAGCGATTCGAGCCTCGAGTTCACCGCGACCGGGGGCGAGACCATCTACGTCCTGGCGACGAGCTACGACGAGATGACGACGGGCGGCTACCTGCTCGACGTCTACTAGCGACCGGCAGGCAGCCGAGCTAGGGCTCCAGCTCCGGCGGCCCCGGCAGGTGCGCCGCGGACATCAACACCGCCAGGAACATCGGCTTGATGACGGAGGCCAGTCGGTCTCGGTCCGCCCGGGTGAACGCACGCGCCTGCTGCAGGTCGATGACCACCCCGTCCATGCCCACGAACAACGTACGGAAGACCAGCGGGTCGAACCGGAAGCCCGTGTCGTGCTCGACTGAGTCGGCGATGAAGCCGACCAGCGCATCCAGGGTCTTGCGCCGAGCCTCCGCGAGCAGGGAGTCGGGCCGCTGGGCCTCGGCCTGCAGGAGGATCAGCAGGTCCCCGCCCTCCAACTCGAAGTCGAGGTAGGCGTCCAGGCCGGCGAAGAGCCGCTGCACGGGATCGTCGGTCGAGCCGGCGGCCGCCCGGACGTCGTCCAGCAGCTTGTCGGTGATCTGCTCGTACAGCGCCCGGAGCACGTCATCGAGGCTGCGGAAGTGCTGATAGAAGGTCCGACGGCTGACCCCCGCCGCTTCCAGGACGTTCTGCACCGAGGTGCTGCGCACTCCGTGGCGGGCGAGGGCAGCGGACGCCCCATCGAGCAGCCGCACTTCGGTCGGGACCGACTTCTCCCTTGTCATCGTCATCCGCCCCGGTATACACCGTGTATACCGTTGGAGGGAACGGATGATTGTGCGCCTGATGCCGGCCCTGGGGGCCTTGATGCTGCTGCTGTCGTGCGGGCTCCCAACCCAGGAGCCTCCGCCCCTGGCGGACGACGACGACAGCGTCGCGACCGACGACGACGACGTCGCTCCGGACGATGACGACGTCGCCCCCGACGACGACGACATCGCGCCTGACGACGACGACGCCACCGACGACGACGACAGCGCCGCCAGCGACGACGACGACAGCGCCATCGGTGACGACGACGACACCACCGAGTCTACGTTCGACGCCTGCTTCGCCGACATCGCCGCCGATCCCACCGAGGTCGCGCCCGACTACCTGCCGTTCGCCCCGACCATCGGAAGCCACTGCAACGGCACCAACCACCAGGCCATCACCGGCATCGAGCGGGTCGTCTTCCTCGGCGACTCGGTCACCGTCGGCACGCCGCCTTCGGCCGACGCTGAGTTCTACCGGGCGATCCTCGCGGCGAACCTCGCGACGCAGTTCGGGCTCACCCCGCCCGACTTCCTCTGGAACGGCGCCAACCCCCTCAGCGGTGAGGCCTGGATGCAGGAGTCCGGCGACTTCGCTTCCTGCGCCAAGTGGGGTGCCCGCGCCGACGACCTGATGCAGGACAACGATCAGGTGCTCAACTGCCTGCCCGAGGCCGAGCGCGACAAGGTCACCCTCGTCGTCATGACCATCGGCGGCAACGACCTGAGCAGCCTCACCTCCGGCTTCATGGAGGGGCAGAACGTCTCCGACCTGTGGGCGCAGACCGAGAACTTCATGCAGCTGGTCCGCGAGACGGTCGAGTGGATCACCGTCCCCGGCCGCTTCCCCAACGGCGTCTACGTCATCACCACCAACCTCTACGAGTTCACCGACGCCACCGGCGACGTCACCTCCTGCCCCACCGCGGGGCTGGCCGGGTTCGGCGAAGCGGTCACCGATCCGGCGCTCGCGGAGATGGTCGTGTGGGCGATGGAGGAGTTCATGTCGGTGGCCGTGGACACCAACACCGACATGCTGTTCCTGCTGGAGAGCTTCTGCGGTCACGGCTTCAACTTCGACGATGAAACCGGACGCTGCTATCGGGGGACGGACGCGGAGCTCTGGTTCGATTTGACCTGCATCCACCCCAATCCGGTGGGGCATGCGGTCATCGCGGACATGTTCATGTCCGTCGTGACGGAATAGCGGGCTAGGCCGCCTGGGGGCGGGGCTTGCCGCCGCGGGCACGGCGCAGGGCGCGGAGATCGTGCGCGCCGTTCTTGCAGGCCTTGCAGATCTTCACCGAGCTTCGGACGGCGACCTTGCACGGGCATCGGCTGCAAGCGCAGGTGGGGCGGGTGAGGAGAAGCTGCTCGACAGGGTGGTTCGTGCTCATGGGAAGAGTGTGGGTCCGACCCGGGACGTTTTCCGTCCCGACGGGCACCACGCCTCCGCTCTGAGCTCCCGCGCCGTCTGGAAGGTCGCGCCCAGACCGAGCATGCAGACGGCCACGTAGACCAGCACGCTGAGCACCGGAATCAGCCACACGATCGACAGGATGGCGAGGCCCGTGGCGAGCATCGCGAAGGGGCTCGTGTCGCCCTTTCCGGCCTTCTCCAGGGCGAGCCGTCCGAGGGCGCCCGCCGTCACGATGTGGCCCACGAACCAGCCCATGGTCAGCACCGTCATCGCGGCGAAGGACAGCGGGATCGGGAGGACGAACAGGCAGGCGACGGCCGAGACGATGGGCACGGCGAACACCAGCGCGAAGCCGAGGCCGAGGTTGAACGCGGGCCGCTCGTACGCGTTGTTCACCGCCCGCTGCGTGGCCCTCGCGGATCTGGTGCGGGCGACGGACCAGGTCGGAGGCTCGGCGCTCATGCGGGCGGCGATGACGGGCCAGGGCGGGCTCGTGGAGTACCTGCACCGCCAGGGGGCGTGGCCGGGCCGACCGAACCGAGCGGGGGTCCGGGCCGCCGACCTCGCGCGCATCCGCGGCCAGGGGCTGGACGACGTCTTCTTCAAGCTCGACAAGGTGCCGCCCACGCCGCAGCCCACCGCCTACGGCCTGGACCCCGGGCGCCTCTGGAGTGATCTGGACCGCGTGGTCCCCGCGCTGCTGCCGGGGCAGAGCGCCGAGGCGGTCCGAGCGTGGATGGCGAGCGACGGACCGAGCGACGCCAGCAGCGGGTTCGATCAGACGATCCGCACCCGCGCGGCCTCCGCCGAGGGCTTCTCCGAGGCGCTCCTGGGGCTCGCCTACTGGCACGGCTGGGGGGTCGAGGCGGACCCCGAGATGGCGATCAACCACCTCCGCAACGCGGCCGCCCACGAGGACCCCTGGGGTCAGATCGCGGCGGCCATGGCGTGGTGGGAGGCGCTGGGTGATCCCACGGGGGAGGGGACCCCGCGCTACCGGGACTTGAACTGGTCGTGGGACCTGCTGAGCAAGGCGTCCAAGGCCGGGAACATGCGCGCGCGAGCGATGGTCGGGATCGTCCGCTACAACGGCGGCCTGGGGCAGCGAGCGGACCGCGTGCGCGGCTGCCGCGCCCTCTTCGAGGCCAAGTCGGCGGGGGACCCGCTGGCCACCACCTGGCTCGCCCAGGCCCGCACCGAGGGCCGCTGCGGGGCCCGGTCCGAGAGCGCCGCGCTGGCGGACTGGCAGTGCGTGGCGGCGGGCGATGGCTGGACCTACCCCCCCGCGCAGGTCGCACAGGCGGAGTCCTGCCTCGCCTCGGCCTCGGGCCACGAGGCCTGCGACGAGCCGGTGGAGAGCCTTCGTCGAGCTCTCTCGGCGGGCGATGCGGCGGCGCCGTGCGCGCTGGCCCGGGTTCACCTGTTCGGCTTGCAGGGGCGCAAGGTCGAGATGGACAAGGGGTTGGAGATGCTCAACCGCTGCGTCGAGGGCGGAGACCCCTGGGCGGCGACCACCCTGGGGTGGCTCGTGGAGACCGAGCGGATCGCCCCCAGCGCGGCTGCGGCGTGCGTGCCCGAGGGAGCCGAGGGCCTCGAAGCGCTCCGCTGCTACCGGCTCGGCTCGGCCGCCGGCTACGCCCCCGCCATCCACCGCCTGACCAGCCGGTACCGCCTGCCTTGATCAGGCCTCAGGCCTCAGGCCTCAGGGGTCAGGCGTCAGGGTCGAGGAAGCTGACCTGAGGCCTGACGCCTGACCCCTGCCGCCTGTATCGTCCCTCTCCCTTCCCGGAGAAGACGATGACGGGCTTCCACTACGAACCCATTCTGCAGCGCGGCGACGGCTCCACCGCGTACCGCCACATCACCGCCGACGGCGTCGAGGTCGTGAACCTGGGAGGCGAGGAGTTTCTCCGTGTCGATCCCGCCGCGCTGACCCGGCTGGCGAGCGAGGCATACCGCGATCTGGCCCACCTCCTGCGGGAGCGGCACCTGCGCAGCCTCGCTCGGATCCTCGAGGATCCCGAGGCGTCGCGGAACGACAAGATCACGGCGCGCGAGCTGCTGGAGAACGCGATCATCGCGGCGGAGGGGATCTTCCCCGGTTGCCAGGACACCGGCACCGCCGCCATCCTGGGCAAGCGGGGCGACCGGGTGCTCGTCAGCGGCGATGACGCCGAGGCGCTGAGCAAGGGCGTCTACGAGCGCTACCGGGACAGCAACCTGCGTTACTCCCAGGTCGCGCCGTTGACGATGTTCGAGGAGAAGAACACCAAGACGAACCTGCCCGCGCAGATCGACCTGCACGCCACCAAGGGGGACGCCTACAAGTTCCTGTTCGTGGCCAAGGGCGGCGGATCAGCCAACAAGTTCGCCCTCCACCAGGAGACCAAGGCGGTGCTGCGGCCGGACCGGCTGCGGGAGTGGGCGTGGCAGGCGGTGCATAAGCTGGGCACCGCGGCGTGCCCGCCGTACCACCTCGCCGTGGTCATCGGCGGACTGTCCGCCGAGATGACGATGAAGACGCTGAAGCTCGCCTCCACGGGCTACCTGGACGACCTGCCGCGCAGCGGCAACGAGCACGGGCGGGCCTTCCGTGACATCGAGATGGAGGCGCAGTTCTTCGAGCTGACGCAGCAGACCGGGATCGGGGCGCAGTTCGGGGGCAAGTACTTCTGCCACGACGTCCGCGTGATTCGACTCCCCCGCCACGGCGCCTCGTGCCCGGTCGGGATCGGGGTCAGCTGCAGCGCCGACCGGAACATCCTGGCGCGCATCGACCGGGACGGGCTGTGGCTGGAGCAGCTGGAGACGAACCCCGCGCGGCTGCTGCCGGAGCTGGACGGAGCGACGGGCGCCGAGGCGACCAAGATCGATCTGAACCGCCCGATGGAGGCCATCGCGGCCGACCTGAGCACCCTCAGCATCGGCGACGTGGTGCACTTGTCGGGGCCGCTGATCGTGGCTCGCGATATCGCCCACGCCAAGCTGCTGCGCACCCTCGAAGAGACCGGGGACCTGCCGCAGTACACGAAGGACCACCCCATCTACTACGCCGGTCCGGCCAAGACCCCGGAGGGCTTTGCCTCCGGTTCGTTCGGGCCGACCACGGCGCAGCGGATGGACCCCTACGTGGGGCCGTTCCAGGCCATCGGTTCGTCGCGCGTGATGCTCGCCAAGGGCAACCGCGGCCAGGACGTGACCGATTCCTGCGCCAAGAACGGCGGCTTCTACCTGGGTAGCCTCGGCGGTCCCGCGGCTCGGCTGGGGCGCGACTGCATCACCAAGGTGGAGGCGATCGCGTACGAGGAGCTGGGGATGGAAGCGATCTGGCGGATCGAGGTCGAGAACTTCCCCGCGTTCGTGATCGTGGACGACAAGGGGAATGACTTCTTCGCGAAGTTCCGCAAGCCCAAGACGCTTGTCGAACTCGGAAGGTAAGTTGACGGTCGGAGGGTCCAGGGCATGAACGATGGCATGACTACGGTCGACTTCCTGGCGACGGTGCCAGGGTTCGACGCGCTGTCGGGCGAGGACTTGAAGCGGGCGGCCGGGAGCTCGGCCATCCTCAGCTTCAACGATGGTGAGTACCTCATGCGCAAGGCCAGCGAGGGCGACATCATGCATGTCGTCCGCGAAGGCTCGGTGCGCGTTCCGGTGTTCGACCAGACGGGCCACCTGCGCGTGATGGCGGTGGTCGAGGAGGGCGAGATTGTCGGCGAGATGGCGCTGCTGACGGGCGACCGGCGCAACGCCGACGTCATCGCGGACGGGCAGGTCAAGACGATCGCATTCGCGCGGGAGACCATCCTTCCGCTGCTGGGCGAGCATCCCCCGCTGGCCCGCTTCCTGACGGAGATCCTGGGGCGTCGCCTCGAGGAGTCCGGCGGCATCGAGCAGGTCGGCAAGTACCGGCTGCTGGGCAAAATCGGCGAAGGCGCCACGGCGAAGGTGTACGAGGCGATCCACCCGGGTCTGAACCGCACCGTCGCGATCAAGATGCTCGGCCACGAGCTGGTCTACGACAAGAACTTCCGCGAGCGCTTCCTGGACGAGGCGCGGACCATCGCCGGGCTCGGCCACCCGAACATCGTGCAGGTGTTCGACACGGAGCAGGCGTACGCGACCTGCTTCGTCGTCATGGAGCGGCTGGAGGGGTCCAACCTGCTGGACTACCTCAAGCTGCACGCTCCGGTGCCGCCGGAGAAGGCGTGCTCGATCCTGCGGCAGGTGGGCGAGGCGCTGGCGTACGCGCACCGGCACGGCATCGTGCACCGCGACGTGAAGCCGGCGAACATCGCGGTCGACGAGGACGGCGGCGTCAAGCTGATGGACTTCGGCATCGCGGCGCGCTCGGCCAACTCGGTCGGTCGCATGTCGGGCATCGTCGAGGGCACCCCCCGCTACATCGCTCCCGAAGCGGCGCTGGGCCACATGGTCGACGGCCGGGCGGACATCTACGCCCTCGGCGTGGTCGCCTTCGAGATGGTCACGGGCCGACCGCTGTTCAAGGCGACGAGCGTGGCGGAGTACGTGCAGGCGCACGCGACGCGTCCGCCGCCGGACATCACCAAGATCCACCGCGGGCTGCCCGAGGGGCTGACCAAGTTCATCCAGGGTTCGCTGCGCAAGAAGCCGGCCGAGCGGCTGGGGGACTGGAACGAGATCCGCGGGCTGCTCGGAGGCACCGGCTCCGCCGCGTCCGCGCTGGCGATGTTGGAGGAGCGGGTCATCCGCGTCCGCTACCGGCCCGAGGCCTCCGGCCGGGTCGACAAGATGGTCGCTACGCTGAAGCGGTCGGTCAGCGCGCTGCCCGACGGCGACGTGGCCGACGCGCTGCTGAGCTCCCCCCAGGCGGCGAGTACCGACAGCGGCGCGCCCATCAAGGGGGCCACCGGCTGGTTCGCGAAGATGACGGGCAAGACGGATCCGAACGTCAGCACGACGCGGTCCTTCGAGACCTTCGACGGCGACACCTAGAAGCCGCGGAGCGTCAGCGCCGCTCGAAGAGCTGCCCGACGTTCCAATGCTCGCGTCCCACGCGGCCCTTCTTGTCCGCCTTTGCGCCCTGGCGCCGGAAGCCATTGAGTTCGCAAACGAGCGCGGCGGCGGAGCCGGAGAACTGCTTGACGTGGCCCCACTTGGGCGGGTCGGTCAAGGACTCCCAGGTGGACCGGATCGTGTCGGCGACCGCGCTCACGGCGGGCCGGCCAAGGTCGATGGCGACCTCCATTCGGACTATCGATTCTGCCGAGGCGATCAGGTCCCAGAATGGCTCCATGGTCGTGGTGGCAAGGCGGGAGCGTCCTGCGTCACGACTCGTGTAGTCGGCGATCGTGGGGAGCTCGATGGTTCGGGTGTAGTCGACGGTGTGCGGCATGAGTAGTTCCTCAGTGAATGTCCACGTGGAGTTCGCTATCTTGAATCAGGCTGTCAAGCTCAAGATGCAAAAAGTCCATGTTGGCGTGGGGGGAGGTGCCGTCGGTTTGGCGCTACCGGGGCGCCGGGACGCGATCGAGGGCTTCTTCGGCGCCGAGGCGGGCGGCGAGGGCGGGGAGCGCGTCGGTGGGGCCCCGCCAGCGCAGGTCGTCGAGGCTGTGGGGGAGGGGGACATCGCCCCGGCGGACCGACAGGTTGCGGGCGAGCAGGAGCTCGAGCCGGCGCTCGACGAGCACGCCGTGGAGCCGCCTCGCGCCCCGGATCGGCACGCCCTCCCAGGCGGCGAAGTCGGTGGGGATCTGCTCCACCCCGGGCCATCGCTGCAGCGCGGCGGCGGTGGCCTTGGGACCCCACCCGGGCAGGCCCGCGAGGCCGTCGGAGGGGTTGCCCACGAGCGCGTGGTAGTCGGGGATCTGCTCTGGCCCGATGCCGAACCGTTCGCGCAGCGCCGCCTCGTCCGTGATGACCTTCTTGGTGCGATCCAGCAGCACGATCCGGTCCCCCCGCACGCACTGCAGCAGGTCCTTGTCGCGGGTGCAGGTCACGGTTCGGTCGACAGTGTCGCCCCAGTGCGCCGCCCCCGTGGCGAGGGCGGCGTCGGCCTGGAAGCGGGACATCGGCAGCAGCGCGATCCCGAGGGCGCGGACCACGTCGGCGACGGGACCGTTCTGTTCGCGCAGCAGGGCGTCGGCCGAGCCGTCCTTCTTGATCGGCCGGGTCATCCGGTCCATGGCGAAGGCGACGTGGGTCAAGCCGTCGCGGCGGAGGAGCTTCGTCAGCGTCCAGAGCATCGCCCGGGTGGCGCCGAACTCGTTGCCGTCGGCGTCCTTGGCGCGGGGGGCGCCGTGGAAGCAGCGGAACAGCTCGAAGGTGCCGTCCACGAGGTACAGGTGCACGGCCGCGCTCATCCGGGCCGACCTTAGCGGAGAAGGCGTTCTGGTTCGCCGGAGGCGCGGGGTCGGGTAGAACGGCCCCAGGCATGAAACGGCTCTCCCTCTGCTGGCCGCTGACCCTGGTGCTGCTGATCGGCTGCCCGGAGCCGGATCCCGCCAACGACGACGACACCACCGTCGCCGCCAACGACGACGATGCGAACAGCGATGACGACGACAGCTCCGTCATCGGTGTTGGCAACGACGACGACGCGACCGACGATGACGACTCGGCCCCCGTCGACGACGACGACGCGACGGACGACGACGACGCGACGGACGACGACGACGACGACTCCGCCGCCCACGACGACGATGACGCGACCGACGACGACGACTCGATCCCCTTCGAGTGCGTCGACGACAGCTTCGAACCCAACGACACCTCCGGGACCCCCAGCCTCGTCACCTACCCGTTCAACCACTCCGGCCTGACGATGTGCGAGGACGATGGCGCCGACTGGTACGTCCTGGAGTCGCTGCTGACGTCGGGGCTGATCGAGGTCGACCTCAGCTTCGAGGGCTTCGACGGGGACCTGGACCTGACGCTGCTGGACCCCGACGGGAACGTCGCGGCGTCCTCGGCGGGGAGCGGCTCGACCGAGTCGATCCTCCACTACGTGGACGTGCCCGGGGACTGGCTGCTCCACGTCGAACTCGCCGCCCCCGGGAGCCTCTCGGGCACCTTCTACAACCTGCAGATCCAGGTCGATCAGGCGCCGACTGTCTGCGAACCCGATGCCTTCGAACCCAACGACAGCGACGCCGACGCCGCCCCGCTGTCGATGACCACCTACCTCCACCTCACCGCGTGCAACGAGGACGCCGACTGGTTCTTCATCGAAGCCGAAGCGGGGGATGCGCTGGAGATCGACGCTCAGTTCTTCGCCGTCGAGGGCAACGTCGACCTGACCCTGTTCGACCCCTCCGGCGCGACCGTGGCCACCGCCGCCAGCTCCACCGACGACGAGTTCATCGCCCACACCGTGGCCTCCGATGGCGAGTACCTGCTGCAGGCCCAGCTGGTCGAAGACGCCGGCTACATCCCCGGCCTGATCTACGACCTGACCGTGTCGGGGGCGACGCAAGGCTGCGTGGACGACGTCTTCGAGCCCAACAACAACGGCCTCGACAGCGCGTGGGTGCCCAACGGCGTCTACCTCGCGCAGACGATCTGCGTGGGTGACGAGGACTGGTACGCCCTCGACCTTTCCGGCGGCGAGGAGTTCACCTACGACCTGGGCTACCTCTCGTCCGAGGGAAACATCGACGTCTGGCTGTGGGACAACAACGTGACCACCGTCTTCGCCTCCAGCACCACCGCGGCCAACGACGAGAACTTCGTCTGGACCGTCACCGCCACCGGGCCGTACCTGCTCCAGGTGGCGATGGACGTCGACGCCGGCGCGGTGCCGGGGAACGTCTACGACATGGACGTCAGCTCGGTGTTCGTGGGCGTCTGCCCCGTCGACATGTTCGAGCCCAACGAGGACCTGCCGTCCGCGACCTGGCTCCCCAGCCTGGGGCTGTACCCCGCCATGCAGGTCTGCGAAGACGAGCCGGACTTCTTCAGCTTCAACGCGTCCTCAGACCAGAACATCGACATCACCGTCGACTTCGACCCCACCGAAGGGGACGTCGACCTCGAGCTGTACGACCCCAGCGGAGCGCTCATCCAGTCGACCGTCGGACCCGGCTCGCCGGAGGTGCTGTCCGTCGTTGCGGGGGCCGCCGGCAGCTACACCGTCGGCGTGATCCTCACGGCTGACCTGGGGATCAGCGACGGCATCAACTACGACCTGCTCCTGAGCGTGCTGAGCTCGAGTTGATGCGCCCGCCCGCTACAGTGCGCGCGTGCGATCCCGCCTCCTCGCCGTCGCCGTCGGCCTGCTCGTCGCGCTCTTGATCGCGGAGGTGGCGGTGCGGCGATGGCTGCCCGCGGCCCACCACCACAAGATGTACGTCAAGAGCGCCGACCCGGTGCTCGGCGTCGATCTGCGGCCGAACTCCAGGTTCACCTTCGAGGGGGCGTTCGTCGAAATCCCGGGCACGGCGGTGGCGACCTCGTCCCAGGGGCTGCGCGACCAGGAGCACCCCATCCCCAAGCCGGCGGGGCAGAAGCGGGCGATCTGCCTGGGCGACTCCACCACCTTCGGCTGGGGCGTGGAGGAGGCCGACAGCTGGTGCAGCCAGCTCGAGGCGCTGCTCGGCGCCGGCTGGGTCACCGTGAACCTCGGCGTGCCGGGGGCCAACAGCGTCCAGGAGGTCCAGCGGCTCGCCGTGCAGGGGCTGGCCTACGAGCCCGATCTGGTCGTCGTGCACCACGAGGAAGGCGACGCTGAACCCCCGCTGTCCAGCGAGGAGGTGGGCACGCTCGCCTACCACCTGGTCGGTCGGGTGGCGCTGGCGCGCATGATCCTGGGCATCGTCGTGCGCGGCGAAGCGCAGACCGACATCGAGTGGGAAGTCGGGGACGAAGGGATCGTGGGCGAGGACGGCTACGACGGCGACGCGCTCATGGTCGAAGCGTTCGGGCGGCTGAAGCGGCTGTCGGACGAGCACGGCTTCGAGGTGATGGTCTTCAGCGAGGACTTCGCCCGGGAGGGGTTCGCGAAGGCGCTCAGCGGCTTCGGCGTCACGCTCCGCGCCATCGACGCGGTGGAGGATGACGAGCGCATCCCGGGGGACGGCCACTGGACCCCCCCGGCCCACCGCCGGGTGGCGGAGTTCATGGCTGCCGAGCTGGCGCTGGCCGACTCCCTCTAGTGGTCTGAGCTGCCCCAGACCTCCTTGATGCGGCGGTCGCGCCCGCAGCCGGTGCGGTAGCTGAGGTAGTGCACCGGGTTCTTGAGGTGGAAGTCCTGGTGGTACGTCTCGGCCGGCCAGAAGGTGTGGCCGTCGTAGATGATCGTCGCGATCTCGCGCCCGAAGCGCTCCGCGTGGGCAGCCTTGGTGGTGTCCGCGAGCTTGCGCTGCTCGGCGTCCAGCGCGAACACGGCGGAGCGGTACTGGGTGCCCTTGTCGCAGAACTGGCCGTTGACCTGGAAGGGGTCGATCTGGCCCCAGAACACGTCCAGTAGCTCAGCGTAGGTCACCACCGACGGGTCGAAGGTGACGCGCACGACCTCGGTGTGGCCGGTGCGGCCGTAGCCGACGTCCTTGTAGGTGGGGGCGATCTCTTCGCCGCCGGCGTAGCCCGAGACGGCTGAGATGACGCCCTCGTACTCGTCGAACACGGACTCGATGCACCAGAAGCAGCCGCCGGCGAACAGCGCGACGCCGTGCCCATTGGCGTCGACGGAGGCGGGGGCTACGGCCCGGGCGGGGTCGCGCATGGTGTCCGGATCGTCGGTCTCGCCGGCGACGCAGTTAGCGCCGAGGGCGAGCAGGCCGGTGGCGACGAGGGCAAACAGCAGGGGGAGCAAGCGGGCCATGGGGATTCTCCGTTCGCGAGACAGTACGAACGACGGCCCCGAACGGTTACCTCCGATCGCGCGTTCCCGCTACGGCGCCGACCAGTCCCACTGCCGACTTCGTCTTGACCTGCGTGTTCGTGCCCAGGGAGGGGTGACTCATGGTCATCGTCTTGGTCTGGGTGCACTCGGTCGGCACCGCGGTCGCCGGGTCGAGCACGACGTCGATGGTGGTGACGATGCTGAACTCGGTCTCCGCCCTCGGCGGCCTGGGCGGCCTGTTCGGGGGGAAGGCCGCCGGCGGACAGGGCGATGGTCGCGTCGATGATGGGGGTGAGGTCGCCAGTCCCCGCGAAGTCACCGACCTCGTCGATGTACACGGCGGGCGTCGCCGCGGCGGCCGCGGTGAGGTCTGCCAACTGGGGTTCCAGCTCCGGCGTGACCTCCATGCCCTGGACCACCTCGATCGCCACGTCCGAGACCGTCAGCGCCAGGCCGCCTTCGTCCCGGGTGTTCACGTGCTGGGTCCAGGTCATCACGGTCGGCGTGCCGTCCTTGAGATCGGTGTAGCGAACGGCTGCCTGGGTGCCCGCCTTCCATCCGTCCTGGACGATGAGGCCGGTGGGGACCGCGGGCTCGGGCGTCGCCTCCGGGGTCGGGTCGGGGGCGGGCGCGGCCTTGCCCTTCTTCCCCCTTTTGCCCTTCTTCCCCCTTTTGCCCTTCTTGCCCTTCTTCCCCTTCGCGGCGATGGGCTCAGGATCGGCGGAGAGGGCGGGGGAGGGGGCGCTCAAGGCGAGCGCGGCGATCATCAGCAGAAGGAGTCGGCTCATGTCGAAGATGATGGGCGGTGGCTGTCGAGCTTACAGATCGGGGCTGCGTCGCCCTCGATCAGCGACGGCGAAGCCGCCCCAGATCAGGAGCACGACCCCGTAGTCCAGCACGGGGATGCGGGTGATCTCGTGGACCTGCTCCAGTCGGCCCATCGCGGCGTAGGTGGCGACGATCGCGGCGGCGAACACGAGCCACGCGGCCCGGCGCAAGGCGGTGCTCCAACCCAGGCCGTACATCTGGGTGAGGAAGAACATCGCCCCGAACCCGAACCCGAACATCGGCCACAGGCCGTTGCCCTGGTGCAGCGCCACGAGCACGCCGTGGGGGATCACCAGCAACTCCAGGGCGAGCGTCCAGTGCTTGTTGCGGTGGGCCTGATGGTACATCAGGACCGACTGCCACAGCAGCAGGAAGAGGTAGAAGAAGCCGACCAGGTGGCCGGTCGTGGCGACCGTGGGGTGGTACCAGAAGGTGTAGACGAGGGCCCAGACGAAGAAGTACCCGTGGTACTCGCGGACGACCCGCTGAAGCCGCTCGGGGAACGGCGCGCGCTTGCCCAGGACGAAGCCACGGCGGCGGTTCTCGAGGATCAGCACGATCATGAGCAGCAGGGCAACCGAGCCCAGCGCGGAGATCTCGGGCACGTCCTGGGCGAGGCCGTCGTACAGCCAGTGGGTCTGCGCCGTGTGGAGCGCGATGCCGCCAGCGTGGACCGCCAACATCGCCCAATTGGCGCCCCGGAAGGAGTCCCCGAAGCGCATGCGCTGGCGGCGCGCGTGAGCGATGACGGCGAACGCGGCGAGGTTGTGGACCGCGTAGCCGATCCAGGCGGAGGCGCGGGACAGGGCGGTCGGGTCGACGAGGCGCCAGGGGTACTGGAAGGCGCGGCTGACGCCGACCACCTCGACCCCGTCGAGGCGGCCGGCCGTGGCGGCGATCAGCAGGGTCCAGAAGGCGGCGAAGGTGACGCCCGCGAGCGCGGCTCGGGCGATGGTGGGGGAGGGGCCGATTGCAGGAGTGTAGCGAGTCCCCCTGACCCCGGGCAGCCGAGCCGGTACAGTCCGCCGCTATGGACCTCAAGACCGTCACCGTCCTCGGCGCCGGCACCATGGGTCACGGGATCGCGCAGGTAAGCGCGATGGCCGGACTCGACGTGCGCCTCTACGACATCCAGGAGAGCTTCGTCGACGCGGGGCTCACCAAGCTCTGCGCGAACCTCGACAAGGGGGTCGCCCGCGGCAAGGTCGACGCCGAGCTGGCCGAGGCGAGCAAGGGCCGAGTCTCCGGCACGGCGGACCTGAAGACCGCGTGCGTCGATTCGGACCTCGTCATCGAGGCGGTGCCGGAGAAGCTGGAGCTCAAGCAGCAGCTGTTCGCGCAAGCGGAGAGCTTCGCCCCGTACGCCATCTACGCGACCAACACCTCCTCGCTGTCGATCGCCAAGATCGCGCTGGGCGTGACCGCCCCCGAGCGGGTCATCGGGCTGCACTTCTTCAACCCCGTGCACATCATGAAGCTGCTGGAGATCGTCGTGCACGACGAGACCGATCCGGCCGTGTTGGAGGCCTGCCAGGCCTACGGCGCCGCACTCGGCAAGGAGTGCATCACCGTGCGCGACTTCCCCGGCTTCGCCACCTCCCGCCTGGGCGTCTGCCTCGGCATGGAGGCGATCCGCATGGTCGAGCAGGGGGTCGCCTCCGCCGAGGACATCGACACCGCCATGGTGCTCGGCTACCGGCACCCCATCGGCCCGCTCAAGCTCTCGGATCTGGTCGGGATCGACGTGCGCATGCACATCGGTGAGTACCTGGCCGAGGAGCTCGACAACCCCGCCTTCCGCCCCCCCGAGCTGATGAAGCAGATGGTCGCCGAGGGGCGCCTCGGGAAGAAGGCCGGGCGCGGCTTCTACGAGTACGAGTGACCGACCCGGCCGCTGAGGTCGAGGCGTGGGTCCGTGAGGTCGTCGTCGGCCTGGGCTTGTGCCCGTTCGCGGCCGCCCCGATGGGCTCCGGTGGGGTCCGCTTCCTCACCAGCGGGGCCGACGGCGACGCCGAGGTGCTCGCCGAGCTGTTCGTGCTCATGCAGGAGATGCACGCCGAACCGTCGCCGTCGACGATGCTCCTGGTGATTCCGGGGGTCGGCTGGGATGCGTTCCTCGACCTCGTGGGCATGGCCGAGGGGCTGATCGAAGTGGAGGGCTACGAAGGGGTCTTCCAGCTCGCGAGCTTCCACCCGGACTACGTGTTTGCCGACGTCGACGCAGACGATCCCGCCAACCACACCAACCGCGCGCCCCACCCCGCGATCCAGATCCTCCGCGTCGACGAAGTCGGCCGTGCCGTGGACACGTTCGGCGACACCGACGCCATCTTCGAGCGAAACGTCAAACTCATGAGGGACCGCGCGAAGTAACCCCCAACCGCCGCGTCCTCCAGCCTGCCCCCAGCCCACAGCCCACAGCCCACAGCCCACAGCCGGGCGCGCAGCGCCCTACTGCCCGGGGACGTACTCCCAGTCGGGCGTGAACATCCCGGAGTTTCGGATGCCGGTCTCGCTCCAGATCGTCCAGTCGGGCATGCCCGAGCGGGAGCTGAAGGGGACGGCGTTGAAGAGCGCCCACTGCGCGTCGTCGGTCGCCGTCAGCACCCCGCCGAGCTTGCCGCCGTCGTCGAACACCATCACCAGCGCCGAGGAGTCGTAGTCCACCGGCCCGATGTCGATCTCGTCGCCGTTCCAGTTGAAGCCCGAGGGCTCGCCTAGCTCATCCTCGTCGATGCCGACGTAGATCAGCTGGTAGTCGGCGCGGAGCTCGTCGGTGAGGGCGTCCCACGGCACCGCGCAGGCGCGGCCGTTGCCCAGCGTCGCCCAGTAGGTGGTCAGGAACGAGGTGTACTCCGCCCACAGCCCGCCCTCGGCGTACACGAAGCAGAAGGGCGCCCGGTAGACCTGGTTGTAGGGGCCGTAGACGTCCTTCTGCTTGCCGTCGCTGGGGCCGTTGGTGATCGGTCCGGGCACGACCGTGACGAGGCCGCCGTCGATGGTCACCTCCGTGATGCCGAGGTCCGTGAGCGCGTCGCCGTCCAGGATCAGGGTGCGCACGTTGTCCGTGAGGATCGTGAGGCTGTCGTCGTCGGCGAGGAAGCTCTCCACCTCGACGTCGCTGTACATCGATTCGGCCGAGCTCACGGTCACGAAGCTGTGCACGGACTGGTACCCGGGGCTGGGCGAGCGGAAGACGAAGTCCGTCTCGAAGGGGTCGCGCTCGTGCTCGTCCATCCACTCGAACATCGGCTCCCAGTCGACGCAGTCGGCTCCGGGCTCGTCGCCGTCGGCGTCCCACCAGTGGCCCGCGCCTTCCTGCCAGTGGAAGTGGGCGTCGTCGGTCACCTCGCTGACCGCGTCGTACATGTTCTGCCCCTCGGACCAGGGCACGTTGTCGTCCGCGGTGCCGTGGATGACGAAGGCGCCCCGCTGGGCGAGGTTGTCGATGTAGTCCAGCGTCACGCTGTGGGCCCGCGCGCGGCCGATCGCGCCGCCCGGAGGCGAGCTGCCGGCGCCCGAGCTGTAGGTGTAGAAGCTCTCCCAGCCCGCCGACGGCGCCACCGTGGCGAAGCGCCCCGGGGTCGTCACGCCGACGTGCCAGGTGCCGTGGCCGCCCATGCTGTGGCCCGTCAGGTACTGCTTCGTCGGGTCGGTGGCGAACAGCGAGGCCGCGTCATCCATCGCCGCCAACGCGTTGAACCGTCCCCACTCCTCCCAATCGAAGCCGAACTCGTGCCGGTTCGTCGGCGCGATGATGAAGGCCCAGTCCTTGGCCGAGTAGGCGCGCGCCTGGCCGCGGCCCTGGACCCCGGCGCCATGCAGCGAGAGCACGAGGGCGTAGTCGGTGCGGGTCGGGTCGTAGTCCGACGGGCGGAGCACCCCGTAGCGCTGGATCGAGCCGTCCACCGGCGTCTTGAAGGTGACCCAATGCCCCGTGGTGGGCTCGGAGACGGCGATGTCGACGTCCCGTTCGTAGGAGAAGTCGAGGCCCGGCGCGACCACCCGGAGCGTGGCCGTGTACGGCGTCTCCGTGTCCGCCGGTGCGGTCTTGGGCCTCAGGAGGAAGCCCAGCTGGGTGACCGTGGCCGGCCCCAGCGACGGGAACGTGGTCGAGGACGCCTCGAAGAACTCGTTGTCGATGACGTCGCAGCGGATTCCGGGCAGGTAGCGCCGCACCAGGTTCAGCACCGGCACGCCCAGCCAGTGCTCGCCCGTCTCGCCGACGATGAGGTCGGGGGCGGTGAGATCGCCGGTGTTCATCCACAGCTCGTCGGTGGTCGAGTACAGCTGGCCGACCACGTCGCGGCCGCGGCGCGCGCGCAGCACGACCAGGGAGTTGTCCTCCTTGGGGATCAGCGGGATGCGGGCGCGGCCGTCGCCGTAGAAGTACCCGGGCTGCATCGTCGAGCCGATGTAGGTGGCGCTGGTGCCGGAGCTGCGGGCGAACATCCGGTCGCCGATGTCGGGCTGGTCCTCGAGGCGCGCCACCGCGTAGGTCGCCGAGGACGAGAACGCGCCGATGTTGCCGTTCTCGTCGGTGTCCAGGTCGAACCAGGTGACGCCGTTGGCGTCGTTGCCGGTGCTGGGCCACTCGAAGCTGCCGTCCCGGATGGCCGCGGCCACCGAGTCGGCGTTGCCGTCGCCCACGACCCCGACGCGGAACTCGGGGAGATCGATCCGGGTCGGCTCGACGAACTCGGCCACGGGCGGGTCGCCCACCGGCTCGGGCTCGGGCTCGGGCGACGGGCAGGCGGTCAGGGGCAGGACACAGACAACGGACAGGAGGCGGAGGCTCGCGCGCATGAGCGCGACTGTATTCGGGGCTAGCGGACTCCGCAAAGGCGTCGAATCTGCACGATCACCTCCCGCTTGCGCCGGGCTCGGCCGGCTTCGTCGAAGATCGGCGCGCCCGTCACCTGTTCGCTGAGCTCGTGAGTGGCGAAGTAGGTCAGGTGCACGCCGACGATGCTGATGATGGTGTCCGAAGCGCTGCCGACGTCGAAGACGCCGCTGTCGCTGCCGGCCTGGACGAACGCCACCGCGGTGGCGAGCACCTGGCGGTAGACGTCACCGCCGGAGCCGGCGAAGAAGGGGCCGAGGTCCATGACCTCGCGGTACAGCAGCCGCGCGGCGCGGGGCTCGTCGCTGAGGTAGTCGGTGATGACCGAGCTCAGGCCGTCGAGCCGGTCGACGAAGGAGCCGTCCGAGGTGGCGGCCGTCGCGACCATCTCGCCCAGGTTCCCCAGGACGGCCGCGAGGGACTCCAGGTACAGCGCCTGCTTGCTGCCGAAGCGGTGCAGTAGCGACGACTTCCGGATCCCCGCCTCCTCCGCGATGCGATCGAGGCTCGCGGCCGCGTAGCCGTGGTTGGCGAACGCGGTGATCGCGGCGCTGATCAGGGTCTCCCGGGGAACGGGGCTGCGGGGCCTCCCGGCGCGACGCGGCGTGGTGTCGGTGCTTGCTGCCATGCATCGAAGTATCGACCGTTGGGCAGATTTTGCAATCCGTGACGCTTGCTAATCAACCAAATGGTCGATATTAGTGTCGGCATGATGAGCCAAGCGATGCGTCTGTCCCTCTTCCTGGTCCTCTGCCTGAGCCTCACGGCGTGCGATCGGCGCGTGGTCTCCTTCGAGCCTGATGACGACGACACGTCCAACGACGACGACGCCTCCGGGGACGACGACGACGACGCGACGGACGACGACGACACCGACGACGACGACGCCACCGATGACGACGACGACGCGACCGATGACGACGACGCCACGGACGACGACGACGCCACCGACGACGACGACGCGACGGACGACGACGACGCGACGGACGACGACGACGCCACCGACGACGACGACTCCACCGAGGAGCCGCCGTCCGATCCGTCCGCCGCCGGCGCCTTCTCGGTGTCGGTGCTGACACCCTCGGCCGTCGACGCCACCGTCTACGTGCCCGACGGCGTGGGGCCGTTCCCGGTGGTCGTGCTCGCCCCCGGCTTCCAGCTCGGGCCCGCCGACTACGCCAGCTACGGCGATCACCTCGCCTCCTGGGGCTACGTGACCGTGCTCCCGGTGTTCCCCGGGGGCCTGTTCGGCGGACCCACGCACACCGAGTTGAAGGTGCTCCTGAGCGAGATCGTCGACTGGGTCAGCGGCTCGCCCGCGGATCTCGGGGGGGTGGAAGACGCCTCCTCGCTGGCGCTTGCGGGCCACTCCCTGGGCGGCAAGATCGCGCTCCTGCTGGCGTCCGAGGATGCTCGCGCGGACGCCGTCTTCGCCATCGATCCGGTGGACGCGGCGCCCCCCACGGGCGGCTCCCCGGACGACTACCCGTCGGTGGCGCCGGAGCTGATGGACCAGATCGGCGTGCCGATGGTGCTGGTGGGCGAGACCACCGATTCGACCGCGCCGGCGTTCGGTCAGGCCTGCGCCCCCGGCGACGAGAACTTCCAGCAGTACTACGCCGCCGCCACCGCGCCGGCGCTGGAGGTCGAGATCCCGGGCGCCAACCACATGTCGTTCCTGGACGATCCCAACTGCCTCGTGTGCCTCTTCTGCGCCACCGCGGCCGACGATCCGCTGGTCACCAAGGCGACGACGCGGGCGCTGCTGACGGCGTTCCTGGCGTCCGAGTTCCAGGGCGAAGCGTGGGGCGACGACTGGCTCGCCGGCGACGGCCTCGGCGACCTCGAAAGCGCCGGCCTCCTGACCGCCCAGTCCAAGAACGGGTTCTAATGGGGTCAGGTCATGCGCATTTCCATTTCTTCGCGGCCCCGTAGGGCCGACGTCCCCGTCCTGCCGTCGGGGTCAGGACTTGCGTATTTCCCTTTTGCGGCCCTCCTGCTCCTTGCCGCCTGCTCCGACCCCGAGCTGCTCGTGGAGTACCGCGGCGAAGCGCTCGACGCCGTCGACATGCACCTGCACACCGGCGAGTGGGAGGACATCGGGCCGACGACGCAGCGCTTCCTCGCGGAGCGGTTCCCCCACCCGGTGGGCCTCAACGCCGAGGAGACCGCCAGCGACTCCATCAGCCCCGCGGGGATCCTCAAGCAGCTGGACCGGGCCGCGGTCCGCCGCGGCGTGCTGCTCGCCGTCTACGCGCCGCGGACCGTCGGGATCACGACCAACGACGCGGTGATCGCCAACCTCGCCCACGACCCCGACCGGCTCCTGGGGCTGGCCTCGGTCCGCGTCGACGCCTGGGGCACCGACGCCGACGAACAGCTCGCGGCGTTGGACGAAGCCCTGTCGGCGCCGGGCATGGTGGGGGTCAAGCTGGCCCACGCGCACATGCACTTCCGGTTCGACGACCCCGCCTACTGGGGCACCTACGAGGTCGCCGCCGCCCACGCCGCGCCCGTCTACCTGCACACCGGGCCGACGCCCTTCCCCGGCGCCGCCGAGGGGCCCGAGTACACCGATCCCGCCTACCTCGAGCCGGCGATCGTCGCGCACCCCGACACCGACTTCATCCTCGGCCACCTGGGGTTCGACTTCCTCAACGACACCCCGGGCCAGTTGGAGGAGTGCATCCGGCTCGCGTCGGCCTACCCCAACGTCTGGTTGGAGGCGTCGGCGCTGGGGAGCAAGAATGCCGATCCTGACGGGGAGCACCTGGCGTTGGCGATGACGCGCATCCGGGAGGAGGGGCTGACGGACCGGCTGATCTACGGCTCGGACGGGCCGCAGGCGCCCGGGTTCGTGGCCGAGTACCTCGACCGCACCCTGGTCGCGATGGAGGCGGGCGACTGGACTGCCGAGCAGGCGGCCGCGGGACTGGCGGGCAACTTCGACCGGGTCTTCGGGCTGGAGGCGGAGTGATTCGCGCGGCCGCGTGCAGCCTGGTGGTGCTGCTGCTGGCGGCGGGGCCCGGACTGGCGGCTGATGCGCCCGACGCGGCCTCCTTCGACGCCCTCGGTGGCGGCCACGATCGCGGCGACGTCACCCTCGCGCTGCAGGGCGGCTGGCCCCGGCTGAGCCTCCGCGGGCAGGTCGGCGCGGGCGCCCGGTTGGCCCCGGTGCTGGAGATCGAGGCGACCCCGTCGTGGCGGATCGAACCCTCGCTGGGGGTCGGGATCTCGCTGCTGCGGCGCCCCGAAGGACGGCTCAGCACCGAGGTGCTCCTGGGGTGGCACGCGCAGCACGGGGCGCTGGCCCAACGTGGACCGTCGGCGGTCGCGCGGGTGCGGGTGATGGGCACGGCCCGGCGGATCGGCTTCTGGCTCGCCATCGGCACCCGGCACACGCTGCTGTTCGATCGCACCACCGTGCGGCGGTCCTCCGGCGAGGAGGTCTCCTGGAGCGCGCGCCATCGCTGGTCTCCCCACCTCGCGGGCGGGTTCGTGTGGGCGGTGCACCGCAACGTCGGCGTGGAAGTGGGCCTGGACTGGACCTTCGTCGATGTGGAGGTGGTCGCGATCTCGCTGCCCGGCATCCACGTGGGGCTGCAGTTCGGGGGAGGACCCCGATGAGCCGCTCCATCGCGATCGCCGCCGCCCTCGCCGCGCTCCTGACCGGCTGCGTCAACGTCGAGTACTCCTGGCTGGTCGTGGAGGTCGACGGCACCGTCGTCGCACCCGAGGCCGGCGCCATCACCGTCGAGTTCCACCACCTCAAGCAGGGGGAGGGCGCACTTGCCCACCCGCTGGGCTGGATCGACGAGATCGCGATCGACGGCCCCGGGGCGTTCGCCCACGAGTTGACCTACCCCGAGCACGACGGCACCGGGCTGGCCGTCTACGCCTGGCAGGACGTGGATGGCGACGGCGTCTTCTGCGCGCCCGGCGCGGACGATGAGCTCGCGGGGGCGGAGTCGGTGCTCGAGTTCCCGGCGTTCGAGGCGTCGGTGGCGATCACCCTGAGCCCGGCGTGTGCCGGGCCGGAGCGGTTCTTCGACTGAGCCTCCGGCGACGCTGAAACGTGTGGCTACGCACATCCCGGCTGGGGCAGAACCCACGTCCCCGGGCCCCCCCCCTCTCCCATTCGAAGGACGTCGCCCCGATCACGGATCTGGCACAGCTCTTGGGCAGAGCGGGGCCGGAGGCAACAGCATGGACATCTCCGGCGTTGTGGTCGCCTGCCGGCCCGAGCACATGGAAACCCTGACGGCTTCGCTCGCGGAGCTGCCCTGGGCCGACCTTCACTTCAGCACGCCGGTCGGCCGGATGGTCGTGACCATCGAAGCCGCCGACCACCACCAGAGCATGGACCGCCTGACCGCGATCCGACGCCTCCCCCGCGTACTCCGCGCCGATCTGGCCAAGTACCGGGCCGAAGCCACCGAGGAGTAGCAGCATGACCATCGACCTCAATCGCCGCGACTTCGTCAAGACGCCGAGCCATGCACCAACGCCCCGTCGAAGCGCCGGAAGCCCCAGAGGACCTCCCTAGGGGTCGTTCCGGGCCGGCTCGACACCCCCGACGCCGGCAGTAAGCGGCAGTAGGCAGACCACCCCGTTTCCCGGCGAAATGGGCGAAATCCGGCGTCCTAGCCA
>JAAESI010000333.1 GCA_024229515.1 Pseudomonadota bacterium
ACGAGCGCCTACACGGGCCAGGTCCTGCCCTTGGCGATCATCTCGCACTCGGACAGCGAGCTAGTCGTGACTCTGCCTCTGGGGGACGGCCGCCGCCACCCCGTCGAGTTCGTCGTGGGAGCGCAGTCGTCGCGCCTCTCCGGCTCGCCGATGGTGCGGTACCGGCGGCCCAGCGTGGCGAGCATCGGCCCCGGGGCGCCCCAGGCCCCGACCCTCGGCGGCCAGGTTGTCGTGATTCGGGGCAAGGACCTGGGCCCGACGCGGCCCGTGGTGCACCTCGGGCCGTACAACTGCACCGTGCTCTCCTCCTCGATGACCACCGTGGAGTGCCGCACGAGCCACGGCCAGGGAGTGTCGCTGCCGGTGGCGGTGGCGGTTCGCGACCAGACCTCGGACGACGGTGTGCGGTACTCGTACAACCGCCCCGTTGTGCAGGCTGTGGTGCCCGCCCACGGGCCCACTTCGGGCAGGACGCGACCGACCATCTCCGCAGACCGCATGACCGAGATCCCCGGAGAGCGCCTGGTCGTGACCGTGGTCGGCGCGGACCTGGGAACGAGTGGCGCCGTCGAGCTGCGGCCCTCGGAGGCCCTGCTGGACGCGGGCGTCGGCATGGTCATCGCGGTGCCTGCCGAGGACGTTCTGCTGCACAACGACACCACGATCCGCTTCTTCATGCCGGAGGGCTTCGGCGAGGACCTTACCGTGCGCGTCACGGTGGGCGGGCAGGCGTCGCGCGAGGCTGTCACGTTCTCGTACGACCCGCCCGTGGTTGACGGCGTGAGCCGCGCGGACAAGGACCCGGCAGCGTGCCAAGACAGGGAGCGAGTGTACCTTGTGAACCTTCCTGGCGGCGCCACGCGCGAGGCCAGCCGCACCGTGCCCGCGGAGTGCTTCGACACCCGCGGCGGGTATGCCCTGCTGGTGGAGGGGGAGTCGTTCGGCCGGAGCGGCGCGTTCGTGTCCATCGG
>JAAESI010000334.1 GCA_024229515.1 Pseudomonadota bacterium
AACAGCAACCAGTTCTACGTTAACAACCGCTGGTTAGGCGGTATGCTAACGAACTACAAAACTGTTCGTCAGTCTATCAAGCGTCTGAAAGAACTTGAAGCGCAAGCTCAAGACGGTACTTTCGACAAGCTAACTAAGAAAGAAGCTCTAATGCGCACTCGTGAAATGGAGAAGCTAGAGAAGTCTCTTGGTGGTATCAAGAACATGGGCGGCCTACCAGACGCTCTATTCGTAATCGATGCTGATCACGAACACATCGCAGTTAAAGAAGCAAACAACCTAGGTATCCCAGTTTACGCTGTTGTTGATACTAACTCTAACCCAGACGGTGTTGACTTCGTTATCCCAGGTAACGACGATGCAATCCGTGCAGTACAGCTTTACCTAAACGCTGCTGCAGAAGCGGTTAAAGAAGGTCGTAACAAAGACGTTGCTGCTGTAGCTGCTGAAAAAGATGGTTTTGTAGAAGCTGAATAATAGCGGCTCTGAATCACGCTTGGCTTAGCTAATATAGATTTTGAAATCTTTATTAAATGTAAGCTA
>JAAESI010000335.1 GCA_024229515.1 Pseudomonadota bacterium
ACGGTTCTGTGGGCAGACGGAGGCTACGGCCTCCTCTGACCCGATGTGCTCGGTCCCGGCACACGGCGGGCGGCCGCCCGCCGGGGGTAGTTGTCGCCGTGTCGGGTCGGGCCCGGGTGGTGACAATTACCCCGGGATCGTTACGTCGGAGGCGGCTGCCGGGGGCCGCTGTCGTGGATCGGTGGCGGCGGCCCGGCCAGTGTAGTTGTCGCCGGCGCCGAGGTAGTTGACGTCGGGTGACCGGCGGCCTGACGCAAGGCCTCCTTGCGGCGGTAGCTGTCACCGCCGATCTCGATGATGCTCGCGTGATGGATGAGCCGGTCGACGGCGGCGACGGTCATCATCTGGTCCGGGAAGATACGGTCCCATTCGGCGAACGGCTGGTTGGAGGTGACGATCAGGCTCCCGGTCTCGTAGCGGTGGGCGATCAGCTCGAACAGCACTTGGGTCTCCTGCTCGCTCTTTTTGACGTAGCCGAAATCATCCAGGATTACTACCCGGTATTTGTCGAGCTTTTGCAGCGCATCCTCCAGGCGCAGTTGCTCGCGGGCGAGTTGGAGTTGTTGGACCAGAGCCGTGGTGGCGAAGCAGCGTACCCGCACACCCTGCTCGACCAGAGCATGACCGATGGCCACCGCTAAGTGGGTCTTGCCGACACCGCTGGGGCCGAACAGCAGCAGGTTGCGGGTCTGGCGGGTCCAGTCGCCGGTTCCGGCCAGGGCCTCGATCTGCCCCTGCAACACGTCCGGGATCTGGGTGAAGTCGAAGGTGGCCAGGCTCTTGCCGGCCGGTAGCTGAGACTCTTTGGCATAGCGGGCGATGCGCCGGCTGTAGCGCTCGGCGAGTTCTTGCTCGCACAGGACGGCGAGGTACTCGGCGCCATTCCAGCCTTTCTCCCGGGCCTGTGGCAGCAGCGCCTCCCAGTGGCGCGCCATGGTGCTGAGCTTCAGTTGCTTGAGCAGCAGGGGTAAGGTGGCGATATGGGGCATTTCAATGCACCTCCATGCGCCGGGAGGGCAACAGGGTGTCGTAGAGGGCCAGGGGGTGCTGGAGGCTCTGCGAGGTGCCGAGGGCCTGTGAGGCCACCTCTCCCGCTTGTGGGTCGAAGCGCTGTTCGAG
>JAAESI010000336.1 GCA_024229515.1 Pseudomonadota bacterium
CGGTACAGGGAGGCCGCTCTGCGGCGGATCGACGAAGTGGGACGGCGCCGGTGGCGCAAGGAGTCCGGCGCGAACCAACAAGCTCGAGCCGAGAATGGGATGTATCGGTTCAAACAGGTCCTCGGCCCCCGCTTGCGCTCACGGTCCGAAGAAGGGCAGAGGAAGGAGGCGATGATCGGCGTGAACATCCTCAACCGAATGACGGAGCTCGGGATGCCGGAGTCGGTGGCGGTGCGCGCCTGACCCGTAGCCTTGCTCGCGGCCGTTCATGCCATCGCTCGAGCCATGCAACAACGCCTGATGGCACTGCTCCTCGGCGATCGCTCCGATGGCGTTGACGAACGCCAGCGCCTGCTTGAAGTCGTCGAAGGCGTAGTCCTTGTGCAGGTGGTGACCGTCGACGATGGTCCAGCCGTCCAGCAGCTCCAGCAGGGGCGCCGCCTCCTCGGCGGTCAGCGGCGGAATCCCGCCCTGGCAGGGGATGCACTCCTTCTCGGACAAGCTCATCGGGATCTCCTCATTGGCCGAGGATGAGAGCGCCGACGCCGAAGAACATCAAGCCCGCGCACATGATCGCCGCGCCGATGCCGACCGCGATGGCGATCTTGACCCACGACACCGGCGCCGTTCCCGTGATCGCTCCGGTCTGGCCGTTGAGCACCACCCGGTACGGCTTGTCGCCGACCCGGTAGGCGCCGATCCAGATGGGCAGCAGCACCGGCGTGCCTTCCAGGTCGTGGAACAGGCAGCTGGTGCTCAACCGCACGGCGCTCACGTCGTCCTCGAGACGCGCGGCATGAAGCTCCCGCATCGCCCGCGTGCCCGCCGCTCGCGCCGCCGTGCGGGTCAGCTGGCCGAGCTCGAAGGGCAGGTCTGCCTCTTCCGCATCGAACGGTTCGACCGCCGACTGGAACGGGCTGATCTCCGCCAACTCCGCCCGCGTGAGTGACCGTGAGGCGGGCACTAGGACGCCGTCGACGGCCCACGACTCCGACCCCGAGGTGGGCCGCTTCCCCGACTGGGTGCGCGCCCGGATCAGGGCCGCCCAATGCGTCTCGACCGTGCCGGACCACGTCCACGCCGGCAGGAGCAGGCCGTTCAGCCCGAGCGTCGCGCCCCGAATCTCCGACGGCGCCCAGAACTTCTTGGACGCCCACTCCTTGAACACAGCCCGCGCCTGGGCCTCGGACTGGTCGAACGGCACGTACGTATCGGCCGCCTCGATCTGCTCGGCGCGGTCGTCCTCCATCAACGTCTCGGCACCGCAGAACAGGCACGCCGGACGCCGCCGCCCAGCCTCCATGGCGACGCTTCCCCCGCAGGAGGCGCACGTGATGGTGACTAGAGCACCCATCGCGGCCTCCGACCGACCGAGTGATGCCGTGATGGATGCTCGCTGCTCACAGGTTCCCCAGGATCGCGAGGATGAGCATGGCCATGAGGCCGAAGCCGCCGGTGACGATGAGGGCCGCCATCACGGCGAGGGTGACCTTGAGCCAGTCCGTCGGCAGGTCCCCGACCACCTCCCCCGTCTGCGCGTTGACCAGCAACCGCAGCGGCTCGCCCTTGTAGCGCCAGGTGCCGATCCAGACGGGGAGCAGCACGAGCTTCAGCTCGGTCACCTGGATGCTCGTCGTGTTCTCGACCCCCGAGGTTCGATCCGCGGGGAGGAAGCGGGCGATGGCGGAGTTCTCGTTGTCGGCCAACTCCTGGTTGGCGACATCGCGCGCCTCGGTCCGGGGCACGGTCGGCGCCTCCGCCACCCACCCCGCCAACAGCTCCGCGCTGAAGGGGAGCGCCTTGCCGAGGTCGAACGGCTCCAGCTCGTTGGCCTCCGCCTCCGACAAACCGCGCGAGCCCGACACGAGGTGGTCGTCGTAGGTCGCCACGTGGCTCCCCGAGCTGTCGAACCACTCGGTCTCCGTCACGGTGCGCGTGCGCGTGACGGTCTTGCCGTCGACCACCGTGGTGTAGGTCTCGATGCGGGTCCAGGTGATGCCCTGGCGGGCGGTCCAGTCGCTGCGGGCGGTGGCGTCGTACGACCAGAACGGCACGAGCACGCCGTGCAGCGACTCGGGCTTGCCCGCGGTCTTGAGCTTGCTGGGCAGGAACCACTTGTCCTGCATGTGCTGACCCAGCCGGCGGGCCGCCACGACCTGGGGCAGGTCGAAGGGGGCGATCAGGTCGGCGTGATCGTCGCGCTCGGTTCCGTCCACCAGCGGGGTGGCGCAGAAGGCGCAGGCATCGCTGATGCGTTCGGGCGGGAGTTCGACCTGCGCGCCGCACTGCGGGCACTGGCGGGCGACGCTCACTTGACCGTCCAGGCTCCGTACTCGGCCACGTCGTCCTGCGACAGGTCCCCGACCACGCCCATGAGGTAGTCCGCGATCTCCTGGTCGGTGCGTCCGGCGACGATGTCCCCGACGCGCAGCCCTTCGCCGAACCACATCCGGATCATCCGCTGGGGGTCGCCGCGGTGCCCCTGCCAGGACATCACGAAGACCTCCTTGATGAAGTCGCTGCCCATCCCGATGGTGAAGAAGGGGAGCACCCGGGTCTCGGGGTGGCAGCAGCGCAGGAGCTTGCCGATCCCCCGCTTGGGGGCGAGGAACTCGTAGGGGTCAGGCCCCTTCCCGCGCGTGCCTTCGGGGTGGTAGCCGAGCACCGCGCCGGGCTTGTTCAGCGCCCACGCAGACTGGTGCAGCGACGCGCCGTTCATGTCCTTGCGGTCGTCGCGGAACACCGGCGGCCACATCGCGCAGCCCGAGATCGACAGGTTCACGAGCAGGCCGATGGGCGAGCTGTAGAAGAACTTGCTGCGGACCGGGAAGTACAGCCGATCCATGAACGTGGAGCGGCCGTAGAGCATCGCCGAGGCGACGTACATGTCGAAGAAGCTGCGGTGGTTGGCGACGAGCACCACCCCGTGATCGCCGGAGACCGCGCGGATGTGGTCCTCGCCGTGGATCTTCCAGCGGGACTTCGCCACCAGCCCGATCCAGAACGCGGTCCACGTGCGCACGAAGAACTGGATGAAGCCCTTGATGGAGCGCGTCGTGTTGATGAAGTTGCACAGCGGCACGGACAGCCGCTCGAACCCACGCAGCCGCTTGGGATCGAACGCGGGGAACCCACCGTCGAGGTGAAGCGTCGCGGTTTCGGGTTCGTGGAGATCGGCGAGGCCCTGCATCGGCCCGGAATCTACAACGACCCGTCGCGGTACGCTCGCGGGCGATGCGCTGCCCCATCTGGATCGTCTTCCCCCTGCTACTCGGGTGCCCCTCGGAAGGGGAGCCGGTCGACGACGATGACGTGGCCGACGACGACGACGTCGCCCCGGACGATGACGACACCGCGGTCGATGACGACGACACCGCGGACGACGACGACGCAACCGACGACGACGACACCGCGGACGACGACGACTCGGCCGACGACGACGACGACGACTCGGCCGATGACGATGACGACGCTACCGACGACGACGACGTGGTCCTCGACGAGCCGAGCCGCTGGCGCTCCGAGCTCTACCCGGAGACCTGGGCCCCCGGCTTCGGCGTGGGCGATCGCTTCCTGCAGGACTTCAGCTACGCCGGCTACCACCTCGGAGGCGACCCGCTGCCGACGTCCGTGCCCGGCCCGCTGCTCGACGTCACCGACCCCGCCTACGGCGCCGATCCCACCGGCACCACGGACTCCACCGCCGCGATCCAGGCGGCCCTGGACGAGGCCGGCACGGGCGGTGGGGGCACGGTCCTGGTGCCCGCCGGCACCTACCTGATCGAGCCTCCGGGAGGGGACGACGCAGCGTTGCGACTCAACTACGCCGGCGTCGTGCTCCGCGGCGAGGGGCGAGACGCCACGTTCCTGGTCAACACCGAGACCGACATGCGGAACCGCAAGGTGATCCGGGTCGATCCCCCCGACGGCGTCAGCTGGACCACCTCGGCGGGCGAGGAGGTCCCGTTGCTCGCGGACGCCGCCGAGGGCGACACGGTGGTCACGGTGGACGACGCCAGCAGCTTCGCCGTCGACGACCTCGTCATCGTGCGCTCGGTGGCGGGCGACGACTGGCTGAGCGACCACGGCATGCTCGGCGACTGGACCGCCTCGTCGCTCCAGGGGCCGGTCTTCCTCCGCCGCATCGTCGCCATCGCGGGGGACGCCCTCACCCTCGACATCCCCGTGCGCTACCCGCTGCTGCTGCGGGACGACGCGCACGTGAAGCTGGCGGGGCCGCACCTCAGCGAGGTCGGACTGGAGGACTTCTCCCTGGGCATGGTCGAGCACCCCGGCAGCGGCTGGGGCGACAACGACTACAACGACTCGGGCAACGCCGCGTACGAGGTCCACGGCTCCGACGCCATCCACATCCGGCGCACGATCGACTCCTGGGTGCTGCGCGTCGGCAGCTTCCAGCCGAGCCAGAACAGCGACCCCGTGCACTTCCTCAGCGACGGCATCGTGTTGGACCAGGCGCGGTCGGTGACGGTCCAGGACTCGGTGATGAACTACCCGCAGTACGAGGGCGGCGGCGGCAACGGGTACGGCTTCGTGGTGCAGGGCGGCGACAACCTGCTGCTGGACTGCGCGGCGGTGCACACGCGGCACGGGGTCTCGTTCAAGAAGACGTGGGCCTCCGGCAACGTCGTCCGCGGCGGGGCGAGCGCCAACGGCCGGCTGGACCTCGACTTCCACATGCACCTGTCGCTGGCGAACCTGCTGGACGGCGTCACCCTCGAGGGCGAGGAGATCGACGCCAGCTACCGGCCCTACGGCACCGTCGTGCATGGCCACACCACGACCCAGTCGGTGCTCTGGAACTCGGTCGGCATCGACGGCGGCGACGGCACCCTCGTCGACAGCCGGCAGTTCGGGTACGGCTACGGGATTGGCACCCGCGGGCAGCCCTTCGACGTCGTCACCACGCCGCTGACCGACACGAAGGACACCAGCCCGGAGGACCACACCGAGGGGGTCGGCACGGGCCAGACGCTCACGCCGGAGTCGCTGTACGACGACCAGCTCGCCCGGCGGCTCACGGGGGCGCCGGCGCCGACGGGGGTGGAGTTGGAGACGCTCCCGGTGACCGAAGACACGTACGTGCGCGACGGCGACGACGAAGCGACCAACTACGGCTCCAGCGGCCAACTGCGCGTCAAGGACTCGGGCCCGGGGTATTCGCGTCATTCGTACTTGAAGTTCGATCTGACGGGGGTCGCACGGACGATCGCCCGGGCGACGCTGATCCTGGAGTGCGAGACGTCGGACAGTGGCGGAGACCTGGCCGACGTCCGCGTGTTCGGGGTCGAAGACGACTCCTGGTCCGAGGGGTCGATGACGTGGCTGACCCGACCCGCCGCCAGCGGCCTGGGAAGCCGCGTGATCACCGACGATCCGCCCGCCACGGTGGTGCTGGACGTGTCGGAGCAGGTCCGCACGGAACAGGCGGGCGACGGCGTCGTCAGCCTCGCCCTCAGCCAGGACATGGAGGACGGCTTGCTCGCCGTCTGTTCGAGCCGCGAAGGGGCAGTCCCGCCGACGTTGGAGGTGGAGTACGCACCTGCCGAGACGGTGGCGATCGTCGGCGTCGACGCGGACCCCGCCGGCGACGGCACATCGGCCGAAGCGACGTACGACGGGGACCTGGAGACGCGCTGGTCGAACGAGGACCACGGCGGTCAGATCACCTGGGATCTCGGCTCGGTGGTCGATGTGTCGGGGCTCGGCCTGGCCTGGTACCAGGGCGACAAGCGGGTCGGGATCTTCGAGGTCCGCGTCTCGGACGACGGCGCCAACTGGACCACGGTGGACGGCGGTGTCTCCGGTGGGCGCAGCCTCCATCTGGAGTACCGAAGCTGGCCGGAGGCAGTGACCGCGCGGTACGTGCGCTACGTCGGGTTCGGCAACAGCGACAGCGGCTGGAACTCACTCACCGAGGTGGTGATCCTGGCGCCCTAGCGCGCCAGCGCGGCCCGGAGCTTCCGCAGCGCCCGCCGCACCGACTCATCGGTCTCGATGGCGTCCGCCTCGTCCAGCGACACCCACCTGGCATCGCTGGCGTCGCTCCCCGCGGCGATGCGATCGGTCGTCGCCTGGAAGCAGAACCGCACGTCCAGGTGCTGGTGCGGCGGCTCGCCCTTGCGGGGGTTGGCGGGGATGTCGTGGATGTCGACGTCCAGCAGCCCGTCGAACAGCTCGCTCAGCTCGATGTCGGTGCTCCCCAGCCCGGTCTCCTCCGCCACCTCACGGCGGGCGGCGGCGGCGATGTCGACGTCTTCGGGGTCGACGTGGCCGCCCGGCTGGAGCCAGATCCCGAACTTCGAATGCAGGATCAGGAGGATGCGCTGGCGGTCCGGCGCGATGACGAAGGACGACGCGGTGAAGTGGCCGGGCTCGAAGTGGGAGCGACCGAAGGCGCCGTCGTCGGAGGCGTCCAGCACCGCCTGCATGGCGGCGACGAACCCGGCCTCGTGCGCATCCGCGGGTGGGTGAGAGTTCAAGAGATCACGCAGGTTCGATGGCCTTGTCACGACGGGCTCTTATCATGGCGGCGCTGTGCCCATCGATCGCCGAACCCTGCTCAAGTACGGCCTCTTCGGCACCGCCGTGCTCACCGTCGGCGGCATCGGCCTGACCCTCCGCCCGACCGCCATGGTCACGCCCAGGTCCCCCCTCAAGGTCCTCACCGAGCAGGAGTACTCCATCTTCGTCGCCTTCGCCGACGCGGTGCTCACGGGCGAAGAGGGCTGGCCCGACCACCGGGCCCTCGGCATCGTCGAAGAGATCGACGCCGGCCTCGAGCCCATGCACCCCGGCATCATCGGCGAGGTCAAGGCGCTGCTCGGGGTGCTCGAGTCCGCCCTCGCCGGGGTCGTACTCGACGCGCGCGTGAGCACCTTCAGCGCCTGCTCGCTGGAGAAGCGCTGCGCCATCGTCGAGTCCTGGCGCACCGCCCGCACCGAGGTCTTCCGCATCGGCTTCCTCGCCCTGCAAGGCTTCGTCGTCGCGCCCTACTACAACCGGCCCGAGGTCGCCGCCAAGATCGGCTACCCCGGCATGCCCGCCTGGATCCACGAGCGCCGGGTGATGCCATGACCCTGCTGAGCGGCGCGGATCTGACCGCCGACTACGAACGGTCCTGCGACGTCTGCATCGTCGGCTCCGGCGCCGGCGGCGCGGTCCTCGCGGCACGGCTGTGTGCTGCGGGGTTGGACGTCGTGATGCTCGAGGAGGGCGGCCACTACACTCGCCGCGACTTCGACGGCGACGAAGTGAGGGCCTTCTCGCAGCTGTACCAGGGGCGCGGCGCCTTCGCGACGGCCGACCTCGCGATGACCATCCTCCAGGGCCGGTCCGTCGGCGGCAGCACCACCGTCAACTGGACCACCTGCTACCGAACCCCCGACCGCATCCTCGACCACTGGCGCTCCGTCCACGGGATCGAGGGATGGGACGCGACCTCCCTGGGACCCCACTGGGACGAAGTCGAGCGGCGGCTGGGCATCGCTGAGTGGCCCGAGTCGGCCGCCAACGCCAACAACCGCGCCCTTCTGGACGGCTGCCGCGCCCTCGGCTGGGAAGCCCACTCCCTCAAGCGGAACGTCGTCGGCTGCGGCAACAGCGGCTACTGCGGCACCGGCTGCCCGCTGGATGCCAAGCAGGCGATGGGGATCAGCTACCTCAAGGACGCCCAGCGCGACGGACTCACGCTCCTTTCGGACGTACGCGTCACCGACGTCGTCGTCGAAGCCAACCGCGTCGCTGCCGTCCAGGGCGAGGTGCTCGACCGCAGCTCCGACCGCCCCTCCGGCGTGCGGGTCGTCGTGCAACCGAAGGTCGCGGTGCTGTCCGCCGGCGCCATCGGGAGCCCCTGCGTGCTCCTGCGCAGCGGACTCGGCGAACACGGGCCGGTCGGACGCCGCACGTGGATGCATCCGGTGCTGGCCCTGCCCAGCTTCTACGCCCACCCCATCAACGGATTCTACGGCGCGCCCCAGTCCATCGCGTCGCACCAGTTCATCGACCGCGGCCCCGGCGCCATCGGCTGGTTCCTCGAGGTCCCCCCCATGCAGCCGGTGCTCATCTCCACCGGCACCAACGTCTTCGGCGGCGATCTCCAGCAGCTGATGGGCCGACTCCCCCACTGCGGCAGCATCCTCGCGATCACCGTCGACGGGCTGCTCCCCCACGAGACGGGCGCGACCGTCACGCTCCGCAAGGACGGACGCCCCAAGGTCGTCTACGACTGGGTCCCCGAGCACATCGAAGCCTTCCAGGAGGCCGCCATCGCGTCCGCGACCCTCGCCCTGGCGACCGGCGCCGACGAGGTCTGGTCGGGGCACCTGGACTCGCTCGTGATCCGCTCCGAAGCGGATCTGCCGAAGCTCCGGGAGCGCAAGTACGGCCCCCACGAGCACAGGATCTTCACCGCCCACCAGATGGGCGGCTGCGCGATGGGCCCGGACCCGGCGAGCTCGGTCGTGGACTCCCAGCTGCGGCATCACCAGGTCCCCAACCTGTTCGTCGTCGACGGCTCGGTGCTGCCCACCGCCCTGGGCGTGAACCCCAGCCAGACCATCTACGGCATCGCCCACCGCGCCTCCGAGTTCGTCGGCGAGGCGGTCTGACACCGAGCTGTCATCGCCGGTTCGGGGTCCGCTGTCCTAGGTAGGAGAGGCAGCACGAAAGGACCCTTGATGCGCCAACTCGCCCTCGCCCTCGCCGCCCCCGAGGTCGAGGGCTACTGCCAGGGCACGAACCTGGTCGTGACCAGCAACTCCATCCCGCACTACACGTTCGTCGCGATCACCCCCAACGCGCTGACCGAAGTCGACCAGAACTGGTCCATCCCGCTGAACCCGACCCTCGCAGCAAGCCCATCGGAGATCCCGCTGCTGGGGCAAATCGCGTTCACCGTCAGCGGCCTGCCGATTTTCGGGCCAAACGAAGCGACCCAGCCCGACCCCTACGGCGACCCCGTCTACAACGGCATCGTGGACGGCTGCGGAGGCCATACCGCGATGGAGTATCACAACCACAAAGTCGAGCAGAAATGCATGACAGCGGACGCGATGGTGGGCGAACCGTGGACCCTCGCGGACCCCGACGGGACCGAGGCCTCCCCGGTGGTCGCGTGGTCGTTCGACGGCTTCGCGATCTACGGACCGTACGGCTGCCTGGACGCGGACTGCAGCGAGATCGTCGAATACGTCAGCGGATACGAGCAGATCGCAGACCCCTCGACGTACGCGTGGGATGCTCACGAGTACCGAGCCAGCGACGACCCGACGGTGCTCGATGAATGCAACGGCCACGAAGGCCCCGACGGCGACTACCACTACCACGCGACGGAGACCTTCCCGTACGTGCTCGGTTGCTACTCCGGCAGCCGCATTGGAGGCTGAGATGAACCGCACCCTGATCGCCCTGCTGGGGCTGCTGATGCTGACCGCGTGCCCCGACGACGACGACGACTTCGCCGCCAACGACGACGACGTGGCGGACGACGACGATGCCGCGACCGATGACGACGATGCCGCGACCGACGACGACGACGTGGCCTCCGACGACGACGACGCGACGGACGACGATGACGCCACCGATGACGACGACGCCACCGATGACGACGACGCCACCGACGACGACGACACCACCAGCGACTGCTGGCAGGCGGACGCGCTCCTGGACGTGGCCTCGGCCCCGGGGCCCGGCGGTGACAACCCCGACCCCGAACTGAGCGGCGCCTGCTCCGGCGACGAGTTCATCGTCGAGAGCAACCAGATCCCGCACTACACGTTCGTGCCGCTGACCCCGAACGCGCTCGAAGCCGTGGACGCCACGTGGACGGTCGACCGCACCCCCGAGGTGGCGGCCGAGACCTCCGACATCCCGCTGCTGGGGACCGCCGGCTTCACCGTCGGAGGCACCCCCTTCTTCGGTCCGAACGAGGCCGAGACTCCCGACCCGTACGGCGATCCCGTCTACAACGGCATCACCGACGGCTGCAACGGCCACACCGCTTTCGCCTACGACAACCACGCGCTCAAGCAGGTCTGCCTCACGCCCGCCGGGCTGGTCGCGGAGCCGTGGACGCTGGACGATCCCGACCCCGACGTGGAGTCCCCGGTGCTCGGCTTCGCGCTGGACGGATTCGCGGTCTACGGCCCCTACGGCTGCGTGGACGAGGGCTGCTCGGAGATCGTCGAGTACGTCTCGGGCTACGTGCAGATCGCCGACCCCTCGACGTATGCGTGGGACGCCCACGAGTACCAGGACAGCAAGGACCCCGAGGTGCTGGACGAGTGCAACGGCCACGTCGGCCCCAACGGCGACTACCACTACCACGCGACCTCGACGTTCCCGTACATCCTCGGCTGCTACCGCGGCACCGCCCAGGGCGGCGGCCCCGGGGGCGGCGGTGGCGGCCCGGGCGGTGGCGGCTGATGAGCCGGCTCCTCCCCATCACCCTCGCCGCCGCGACGCTGGCCCTGGTGCCCGCGTGCACGACAGACGAGGCGGTCGAGCCTGGTGACGGAGCGTCCGCCCCCGAGGCGGTCAGCTCCGACACGAACCTGGCGCTGCGCGCGGCGCGGTGGCGGGCCGACTGGGAGCTCGCCGGAGCCGAAGTGCTCGCCGACGGCGGCTTCCGCACGGTCACCGACACCGGCTACACCGTCACGATCGACGAGGCGTGGCTGGTGAACTACGCCGTCACGCTGGTGCCCTGCGAAGAGTCCGAGTCGGTCGCCTTGCGCATGCTCGGCATCGGCACCGCGCACGCCCACCACGGCGAGTTCGACGACGACTCCCAGATCGAGCCCGTGGTCGTGGAAGGGTTCGAGGACCCCAAGCGGACCGCCGTCGAGCTGGGCGGTTCGACCTTTCCCGGGGCGGAGTACTGCGGCGTGCACTGGCTGCTCGCCCGCGGCGACGACGACTCGATCGCCCCCGACGGCAGCTCGGCGTGGGGCCGCGCGGTGCACCTCGTGGGCACCTGGGAGCGCGATGGCGAAGAAGGCTCGATCGAGGCCGGCACGTCGTTGGCGCAGGGCATGCTCCGCACGATCGACCAGGCCGATCTCCACGGTGCGGGCGACGGCGCCGTCATCACCATCCAGCGTCAGCTGGGCACGATGTTCGACGGCATCGAGTTCGCCACCGACAACACCAACTCGGTGGACTGGGACGTCGTCAGCAACCTCGTCGAGCAGGCCGCGGTCTCGATCGAGTGCTCGACCGTCGTCGACGGCGCGAAGTTCTAGTCAGGCGTCAGCACGTGGGACATGGGACCCACGTCAGGTCAACCTGAGGCCTGATCCCTGCCGCCTGATCAATCCGAGTACGGGCTGAGCACCACGTAGACGTTCCCCTGGGCCTCGTGGTGGGGGGCCCCGACGAGCAGGTCGGGGCTGCCGTTGCCGTCGAAGTCGCCCAACGCCACCACCTTCGTGCCGGTCCGCGCCCCGGGGGCGATTCCCAAGATCATCGCGTCCGCGGACGTCAGGGGGATGCCGCCGGCGCTCGGCAGCGAGCCGCCGAAGACCACGTGCACCGCGCCCGCGTCGTCCCCGCCGAGGTCGTTCCGGGGCGCACCGATGGCGAGGTCGGGGAGCCCGTCGCCGTCCACGTCGCCGAGGGCCGCGATGGAGGTTCCGGCGGCGTCCGCTTCGGCCACCCCCAGCAGGGTGAGGGTGCCGCCGACGTCGAACGCCAGGTGCTCGAACGCCATGCGCTCGCTGAACAGCACGTAGGTGGCGCCGGCGTCCGGCTGTCCGTCGTCGTTGCGGCGGGCCGAGAGGATCACCTCGGCGAGGCCGTCCCCGGAGAGGTCGCCCAGGCTGCCGACGTCGCTGCCGAGCCGGTCGTCGGGCGCATCGCCGACGAAGAAGGTATCGGCCGTGCCCAGCGAGATCGTGCCGCCCTCGGTGGCGAGCAGGGAGGCGGCGAGGAAGAGCGAGACCTTGCCGGAGTTGGGGCCGCCCGAGCCGTTGCCCTGGGTGCCGATGAGGATGTCGATGAGGCCGTCGCCGTCCACGTCGCCGGCAGGTCCGGTCTCGCAGCCGCTGGCCTGGGCGGGGCCGCCGCCGGGGAAGTTGACCCAGGCCGCGCTGACGGGGATCGAGCCGCCCCCCGAGAGCATCGCGCCAGACATCACGAACGTGCGTCCGGCGACGTTGCCCGCCGAGCTGTTGATGGTGTTGCTGATGGCCAGCTCCTCGAGGCCGTCCCCGTCCACGTCGCCCAACCAGCGCATGCACTCGGCGACCTGCTCGGTGACGAAGACATCGGCGTCGGCGAGCGTCAGGAGCAGCTCCTCGGGGTCCTCGCCGCGCTCCTCGGAGGAGTCGTCGTCGTCGCCTGCGGAATCGTCGTCGTCGCCCAGCGCGGAATCGTCGTCGTCGCTCGAAGAGTCATCGTCGTCGCCCGCGGAATCGTCGTCGTCGGTCACGTCGTCGTCGTCGGTCACGTCGTCGTCGTCGGTCGCGTCGTCGTCGTCCCCCGAAGAGTCGTCGTCGTCCCCCGCAGAGTCGTCGTCATCACCCGAGGAGTCGTCGTCGTCGCCGATCGGCCCGAACACCGCCTCGGTCAGCGTGGTGCCGCTGAAGATCCAGGTGGTCGCGACCGCGTCGGCGCCGATGGCGAGATCGTCTCGCCCGTCCCCGTCCATGTCCCCCACCGCGAGCGATTCGCCCAGCTCGTCGCCCTCGGCGTTCCCGTCGATGATCAGGTCCGCGGCGGCCACGTTGAGCTCGCCCGACGCGTCCACGAGGTTGGCGCCGAAGAACACGTACACCGCGCCGCGGGCCGTACCCGAGGGGTCCGCGGGCACGCCGAAGACGACGTCGGGGATGCCGTCACCGTCGAAATCGCCGGCGTCCATGCGCTCGCCCAGCTCGGTGGCGCCGGCGAACGAGATCGGGGAATCAGCCAACGTCGGCCACTCCGGAGGCGGGGGATCGGCCGAGTCGTCGTCGTCCGCGCCCGTGTCATCGTCGTCGGTGACGTCGTCGTCGTCGGGCGCGGTCGTGGCGTCATCGTCGTCACCGCCGCAGCCGGCGAGTAGCAGCAGGACGAACAGCAAGAGCAGGGCGGCGTGCGATCTCACGGCCCGATGCTACCGGCATCGGCGGTACCCCTGCAGGGGTGATACAAGGCACGACCGGAGGGACGACCATGGGCGAACTGGCCGCGCTCGCAGCAGCAGCATGCTGGGCCTTCGCGAGCGTGCTGTGGGCCCGCCTCGGTCAAACGTGGGACGTCTTCGCCCTCAACTTCCTCAAGTGCGGCTTCGCCGCCGCCGCCCTCGCCGCCACACTCTGGTTCCTCGACGGCACCGCCTGGCCGATGGGGCTGTCCTCCCGCGATCTCTTCTGGCTCGGCTTCAGCGGCATCGCCGGGCTCACGATCGGCGACAGCGCCTACTTCGGCGCGCTGACCCGGATCGGCCCCCGCCGCTCCCTCCTCATCTGGGCGATGTCCCCCGGCCTGAGCGCGCTGCTGGCGTGGCCCGTGCTGGGCGAACCGATCGACGGCCGCATGCTCGTGGGCATGACGGTGACGCTCGCCGGCGTGCTCTGGGTGCTGAACGAACGCACCCCCGAGGACGACGACGGCGCCCCGACGATCGACCGCCGCACCTTCGCCATCGGCGTCGGCCTCGCCACCATCGCGCTGCTGGGGCAGTCCTCCTCGAACGTGCTGCAGAAGTACGCGGGCATCGAAGCGGGGGCCCTCGGCTTGTCCGTGATCCGCCTGAGCGTCGCCACGCTCGGCCTCGGGGTGTGGCTCGGCGCGACCGTCCGCGTCGCCGCCGCCATCGCCCCGATGCGTGAGGTCCGGTCCCGCAACCTGCTTCTGTTGGCCACCCTCGTCGGCACCTACACCGGCATCTGGCTGTCCGCCTACGGCCTGCTCAACGCCGACGTCGGCGTCGCCTCGACCCTGAACGCCACGAGCCCGATCTTCGTGCTCCCATTCGCGGCCGCCTTCGGAGGGGAGCGGGTCAGCGGGCGCGCGATCGCCGGCGCCTTCGTGGCCGTGGCGGGCGTCGCCGTGTTCTTCCTGACCTGACCCTGATCTTCGGCTAAACAGAACCCGCGATGATCTCCGAGACCCACCCCGGCCTGACCCTCCCCCCGCCGTCGTTGGACGCCGCGCTCCTGGAGTGCGCGCTGCTTCTGCAGGAGCACGGACACGTCGACTGGGCCGACGACCTCCGCATGGCTGCCGGACTGCCGCAGTTGCAGGACAAGCGGGCGGCCGTGCACGCGATGTTCGTGCGCGACAACTCGCTGGACGGCGTCTCGCTGCCCGAGTCCAACGAGGACTACTCGCACCTCCGGCTCAAGCAGCTGCGCAACTTCATCGCGGAGGCGGCACGGCGTTGATCGACGTCTTCGCGCCGATCTCCTGAAGCACGCGAATCTCGTCCGCATCCAGCTGCCCGAAGCCCGCGTGGTCCGCGCCCACCGACGAGCGCCGCGTGATCGCTGAGTAGAACGCCGCCGCCCCCAGGTAGGTGCCCGCCGGGCTGGGGTGCGAACCGTCCGCGTGCCACAGGTGGATGTCGGGGTGAGCCGCCCACGACTCGGCCCACGCCTCCCCCACCGGAACCACGACCGCGCCGGTGTGGGCGGCGAGGGCGCCGTAGCCGACCCGCACGTCCTCCAGCATCTCGGGACGCTCGCGCCGGGCCCACGTCTGGAACAGCACCGTCTGCGCCCCCGCCTCGTCGATCGCGCTGTCGAAGCGACGGCCGTACTCGATCAGCCGCTCCCGCGCCTCCACCGTGCTCAGGCTGTGCCCTTGCAGGACCACCCACTGGTACGAGCCGCCCCGGATCTCCGCCAGCGCCCGGCGGTCCTCCCAGTGCTGCTGCAGCGTCCACCCCGGCTCGGCGACCATCTTCGTCTTGATCGCGGGCCCCTCCGGCGTCGCCGCGGCGATCTGCTCCAACACCCGCGGCAGATCGTGGCTGAAGGTGTAGCTGTTGCCCACGAACAGCACCCGGATCGGCGCCTCCGGATCCGGCACCCCCAAGGTCGCCGGCGGCTCCATCGGAGCCTCGGGCGCGGGCTCGGCCCCGGCGCAGGCGACAAGCCCCACGAGCACCACCACCAGCCACGCCCATCGTCCCGTCATGCGCTGAGTGTATCGTTTGGTGTGGTCTTCCAGCTGACCGTGTTGCTGCTCCTGGCCGTGATCGGGATCGTCGGCTTCTCGTTGTTGAACGACGTGGAGAAGCAGCGGTTCCGCGACCGACGGCGAACCTGGGAGAAGGCCGCGGGCGTGCTCGGGCTCGGCTTCCAGCGGGGTCGAGGCACCGCCATCGGGACCATGAAGGGCATCATGGCGGAGCGGCGGGTCCGGCTGAGCCACGAGGCCGCGCCCGACAACGGCGCCAAGGTGATCGTGCTGGCGGTCAAGCTCCGCGACTCCATCCCCGACGACCTCCGGCTGGAGACCGAATCCCTGGGCTCGGGCATCGCCTCCATGGTGGGCCGGGGGGACTTCGCCGTCGGCGACCCGGCCTTCGACAAACGCTTCCTCCTGGGCGGCCTCAGCGAGGAGCTGTCGGCCATCTTCAGCGCCAAGGCGCGCCAGGCGCTGACCGCCGAGGAGGCCATGCCGGGGCCCCGCATCCAAGATGGATGGCTGATCCTCACGCGACCCGCGCGCCTGGACACGGTCGACGCCCTCCTGAAGTTCGCCCGCCACGGCCTCGCGGACGCCGCCCACCTCGACCGCTTCGACGACGTCGTCACCCGCCTCATCCACAACGCGCGCCACGATCCGGTGCCCGGGGTGCGGCAGACCGCGATGGGTCAGCTCGCCCGCAACTACCCCGCCCGCCCCGAGGTGCAGGCGCTCGCCGCCGACCTCGCCAACCGGCCCGAGCGTAGCGAACGCCTCATCGCCATGACCCTGCTGAGGCACGACGAGCGGGCCTTCGCCATCGCCCGCTCGATCGGATTCGAGACCTCCAGCGCCTCGGCCGCTGAGATCGAGCAGGCGCTGACGTGGCTGGCGGACACCGGGCCCCACCCCGTTGATCGGGCGCCCCTGCTGCGACGCGCCACCTCGTCCGGTCCGGTCCCCGTCCGGCTGGCGGCCCTGCGCGGGCTCGGGGCGGTCGGACGGATCGAGGAGATCGAAGTGCTCTTCGAGCTGCAATCGGACAAAGGCGCCCTCGGCGAAGCCGCGCTGGAGGCGGCGGAGCAGATCCGCAGCCGCCTCGGCCTCGGCGGCGACGCCGGTCGATTGTCGGTCTCTGCGACCGGTGACGAGGAGGGCCGACTGTCCGCTGCTGCGGCCGCGGGCTCACTCGCGATCAGCAAGAAAGGCTAGAGTCCCTTTCCATGATCAATCGCGTGGACGAAAGCGTCTGGTTGCGTCGGGGCCAAAGCGGCAAGCGCCGCACCGTCGCGATCGTGGGAGGCATGCACGGCGACGAGCCCGATGGCGCCACCGTCATCGATGAGCTCATCGACCCCGACCATCCTGTCTGGTCGATCTGCCGCGACGAAGTGTGGCTCGTGCGCGGCAATCCCAGGGCCCTCGAGGCCCGCACCCGAGCGACCACCGAGGGAGCCGACCTCAACCGGCTCTTCGCGGTCGAACCGCCCGAAGGCGACAGCTACGAGACCGCGCGGGCCCACGCCCTGCGCAAGTGGCTCAAGCCGGTGGACGCGCTGCTGGACCTGCACCAGACCGTCAGCCCGTCGCCCCCCCTGGCCGTGATCCGCGACACCCCCGACCACCTCACGGAGGTGAGCCGCATGGGCCTGCAGATGGCGCTGGTCGGCTCCGAAGCGGTCTACGGCGGCTCCATGCTGACCAACCTGATCGACCGCAGCGGCGGCGTCGGACTGCTGGTCGAGACCGGCGTCCGAGGCGGCAAGCGCACCCTCGAGCAGGCGCGGCCTCGGCCGTCCGCTTCCTCACCAAGACCCAGGGCGACGGCCCGGTGCATGTGGTCGAGATCCTCGAGGTTGTCGCCTCCCCCGGGCCCGGCCTGAAGTTCGCCCGGCCCCTCGCCAACTTCAGCGAGGTGCGCGCCGGCGAAGCGATCGCTACCTGGGAGGGGGGCGAAGTCCGACTCGAGCACGGCGGCATCGCCTTCCAGGTCCGGGAGCACGCCCCCGACGGCCAGCCCTGCCTCCTGGTCGCCCGCGAGCGCGGCACCGCCTGACCTGCTTGGGGGGATTTCCCCCACCGGATAACCACGTCCCCCCGGATGGTTCAGGTAGCGCGCCCGGACCATGCTGTGGTCATGAGTGCGCCCCTCGTCCTGCTGGTCGACCCCCGTCGCGACTTCCGCGACGCATTCAAGCTCGCCGCTCGCGGGAGCCTCCGGGTGCTCGCGTTCCCGGACATCACCGCCGCCCTCGGCGCGCTGGACCGGCACCACCCCACCGCGGTCGTCGCGTCGATGGCCCAGGCACGCCAGCAGACGACCGGCGCCCAGCTCTGCAGCGCCGCCAAGGAGACCCTCCACGAGGGCCTGTTCATCGCCTACGGTCTCGACCACGACGGGCGTCCCCTGACCGCGTCGTCGGCCCGCGCCGCCCAGGACGAGTGCGGCCTGGACAACCTCCTCGTCGACGATGTCCCCGCCAGCGACCTCGTCGGCGTGGTCACGCAGAGCCTCGGCATCGACGCCGCCAAGACCTCCCGCTCCGGCACCGGCCTCGTGCGCAAGCTGCGCCTCGCCTTCGGGGGCAAGACCGCCGAAGCCTGACCCGGCCGCTACAGTGGGGGGATGAAGCCGACCCTGCTGCCCATGTTGAGCCTCGTCTTCCTGCTGAGCACGCCCGCGTTCGCGGCGCAGACGCTCGTGATCAAGTCCAAGCCGATGAAGGCCGGCGTCAAGATCGTCGAGACGGAGACCCTCGCCTTCGAGCTGGAAGTTCAGGTCACCGGGCCGGAGACCGCGCCCGTCTCGTTCCGGGGGACCCGCACCGAGACCACCCAGCGCACTGAGAAGGTGCTGGCCTGGGACGACGACCATCGGCGGCTCAAGGTCACCTTCGACGAGGTCACCCGCCTGGAGACGGCCCGGGATCCCTCCGGGCAGGTGTCCGAGGACGCCCCCACCTCCCCGCTCACGGGCAACACCTACATCGTCGACTGGACCCGCGCGGGTGGCCTCACGGTGGGCGCGGTGGACGACGGCGCCGTCCCCGAGGTGCAGGCCTCGGACGTGCGCGACCACTACGCCGACCTCGGGGAAGCGGCCAACGACATGGCCGAGCTGCTGGCCGGCCGCAAGCTCGTCATCGGTGAGGCCGTCGACATCCCCCCCGACTCCCTCAGCACCATCATCGGCGGCGACGAAGACTTCACCGTCGAGGAGTTCTCCATGGTGCTCCTGGAGAAGCGCAAGGTGATGAAGCGCCCCTGCGCGGTCTTCGCCGTCGAGCTGGTGATGTCCCAGTCGGACCAGGACCTCCGCATGGTCGTGCGCATGGCGGGCGAAGTTGCGCTGTCCCTGCGGGATGGCTGGCTCGTCAGCCTGGACGTCACCGGTCCCCTCGCGGCCGACGGGAAGGCCCCCGCGGAAGGGCTCTCGCTCAGCGGGGGCGGCGTCATGACGGGCATCGTCACCTACGCTTACGGCAAGTAGTAACTCAAGGTCGAGTCACTAGTCCTTGCGGCCAACTTCCAGGCTGGTAGCGTGGCCGCGATGCGCGTCCGCCTCCTCCTCTTGTTGGGCCTTCTCCTCCTCCTCGTGGGGTGCGATCAGGAGTGCGTGGCGAACTGCCCCGAGCCGACCGACGACGACGACGCTACGGGCGACGACGACGACACCACCCCGCCTGGCGACGACGACGACGACAGCACGCCCCCCACGGACGAACCCGACCCCGAGATCGTGACCGCCCGGGACTGCACCCCGGTGGTTCGCACCTCCGTTGACGGCACGCCCGACAGCGTGCAGGTCGCGGGCGAGTGGAACGACTGGGTGCCCGAGTCCATGGCGCTGGACGAGGACGGCTACTTCTCCGTCGAGCTGCCGGCACTGGCCCCCGGCGACTACGCCCACAAGTTCCTCGTCAACGGCGACTGGGAAGGCGATCCCCCGCCCTGGGCCTACGCCAAGTGGCTCGACGGCACCGAGAACCGCAGCCTCCGCATCGGCGACTGCAACGTCCCCCTGCTGCAGACCGTGGAAGCCGAAGCGACGGCCGCGGGCACCCTCCGAGCGGTCATCCAGGTGGCGGCCGCGGAGGATGGCTCACCGCTGGATGCCGAGGCGGTCCAGGTCACCGTCGGCGGCGAGCCCACGGTCGCCACGGTCGACGTCGACGCCGGCACCATCACGGTCGAGCTCAGCGGCCTGCCCGACGGCAAGCACTCGGTGCTCGTGAGCGCCTCGGACGAAGCCGGGCGGGCGGCGGAGAACAACCCGCTGTGGATCCCCCTGTGGGTCGAGCCGGCCCCCTGGACCTGGGACGACGCGCTCATCTACTTCGCGTTCGTGGACCGCTTCCGCAACGGCGACTTCGGCGAAGCCGGCGCCCCCGGCACGCCCGTGGCGGACACCGAGGAGCGGGCCAACTACCAGGGCGGCGACTTCCTCGGCGTGGTCGACGCCCTGAACGAGGGCTGGTTCGACGAACTGGGCGTCAACGCGCTGTGGCTCACGCCCGTCTACGAGAACCCCGACAGCCCCTACATCGCCGCCGACGGCATCCACAACTTCAGCGGCTTCCACGGCTACTGGCCGGTGGAGGCGCTGGGCATCGAGGGCAAGAGCGGCGACGTCTGGGCCGACAGCGAAGAGCGCCTCGTCGAGCTGATCGACGAGGCCCACGCCCGCGGCATACGCGTCATCTTCGACCTCGTCCTGAACCACGTGCACGAGGACCACCAGTACGTCGCCGAGCACCCGGAGTGGTTCGGCGGGGGCTGCGTCTGCGGCAGCGACGGCTGCGGCTGGGAGGAGCGGGCGCTGGACTGCTGGTTCACCGGCTACCTCCCGGACCTCGACTACCGGAACCACTGGATCACCCAGCGCGTGCTCGACGACACGCTGGAGTTCGTCCGCACGTACGACGTCGACGCCGTGCGCGTGGACGCCGCCAAGCACATGGACCACGTGATCATGCGCTCGCTCAGCCGCCGCCTCCGCGACGAGGTCGAGGCCGGGGGAGGCGCCGAGTTCTTCCTCGTGGGCGAGACGTTCACCGGCGGGGACGGCCACGGCACGATCATGGAGTACGTGTCGGAGTGGGAGCTCGACGGCCAGTTCGACTTCCCCCTGTACTGGTCCATCCGCAACACGTTCGCCCAGGACGCCAGCTTCCACGAGCTCGACGGCGCGGTCGGAGCGAGCGCGGCCGCCTTCGGGGACTTCGTGATGTCGCCGTTCGCGGGGAACCACGACATCCCCCGCCTCGCCACCGACATCGCCGGCAATGACGGCGGCGCCTGGGGGTTCACCGAGGACTGGATGGCCGACGGCGGCGGCGACGTCACGCAGTGGGACCTCATCGCCCGGCAGTCGATGGCGCTGGCCTTCACCCTCACCCAGCCGGGGGCCCCGCTGCTGTACTACGGCGACGAGATCGGCCTCGCCGGCGCGGGCGACCCCGACAACCGCCGCATGATGAACTTCGACCCCTACCTGTCGGCGAACCAGTCGGAGCTGCTCGGCCGGGTCCGCGCCATCGGGCAGGCCCGCGCCTCCAGCGACGCGCTGCGGCGGGGCGAACGCACCACCGTGTGGGTCGACGACGACCTCTACGTCTACACCCTCACCGATGGCGACGACGTCGCCGTGGTCGCGCTCCACAAGGGATGGGGCGACCGCACCGAGACGATCACCCTGGGCCTCGAGGGGCTCGACGGCGTCACCCTGACGGACGCCGCGTTCGACCGCACAGCGGCCGTGATCGGAGACCAACTCACGCTCACGCTCGGCTCCTGGGACTACGCCCTATTCGTGCTCTAGACGCTCCCAGCCGGCGTCGGTGCGACGCAGCTCGAAGGTGGGGAAGTTGACGAGGTCGAGCTTCAGCGTGCGCACCTTGCTGCGGCCGACGCCGTCCACGATCTTCACCTTCACCGACGACTGATCCTCGCGCCCCGCGACCTGCGCGAGGAACTCGTCCAGGTCGGCCACCGGCACGTCGTCGATCGCGACGATGCGGTTGGTCGCGTAGACCCCGTACCGCTGCGCGGGGGCCCCCCGGAACCAGTAGGAGATGTAGACGCCGGGGGTGGCGCGGCCGGTCTGGAGCGCCACCTCCCGGTGCGGCGGCTGCAGCAGCAGACCCGCCCACTGCACGACCCGGGTGGTACCCTCGCCGCCCAGCTCGATCGTGGGCACGACGACCGTGCGAACCTCGCCCGCGCGCAGCACCTGAAGCTCCACGCTCGGGCTCGCCGAAGCCTCCTGAAGCACCCGCGCGGTGGCGGCGAGCTCTCCGTTGACGCGGAGGATGAGGTCGCCATCCCGCAGGTGCGTGGCGGCCGGGCTCCCCGGGGTGCGGCGGCTCACGCCGAGCACGCCGAGCATGTGATCGGGGACCATCGCGAACTCCCCCAGGGTCTCGTCGTCGACCCCCAGCTGGCGGGCCTGCTCCAGCGTCGCCACGGCCAACTCGACCCCCAGATCGCGCACCGTCGGCAGCTCCCCGGCCTGCAGCGCGGGGAGCACGTCGGTCACCTCGCGGATCGAAACCCCGGCGAAGTAGGCCTTGAACTCCTTGCCGCTCTGGTAGGCGAACGAAGCCCACAGGGCGCGCACTGCTCCGGCCTTGTCCACGAGTCCCCCGCCCCTCACGGGCGGCTGCTCGTTGCAGTAGTAGGCGTCCAGGTTCGTCCCCTTGAACTGCGGCACGTTCGGGGTCGCGAGGCTGAGCATGGGGATGCGTTCGATCTTGCTCGGCCGGTCGACGACCTCGTTGTTGGCGTCCAGCCCGACGATCGAGACCTTGTCGCGCAGCCCCAACGGCTTGGGGTTGAGCTTCGCGCTGCGCAGGGTGCCCGGAGGCAGCAGCGACGGGTCGTAGCGAACGACGGTGAAGTTGTGCACGGGGTGGATCCAGACGACCTCCGCCGGCAGCACGATGGCGCCGTTGACGAGCACGTTGACGTCGCCGAGCACGCTGGCGACGGTGTCTCGGTCGACCACGACGAGGCCGCGCTCGGCATCTACGACCAACCCGGTGCCGCGGAAGTCGTCGCTGCGGACGCCGTCGGTGCGGAACGGGATGTCGAACTGGACCTGCACCAGGGAGGGGCTCAGGGCCCGCCCCAGCTTCGTCTCCGCGCGGGGAGAGACCGTCGCCGCGGCGGACCGGTGCGACGCCTCCAGCGACGGGGCGGGCGAGTCGGCGCAGGGCCACTGCCCGGATGTGTCGTCCCGCCGGCAGCGCCGCATCGGGAACCAGGTGCGGTCGATCTGGATGGTGCGCACCCGCTCCCGGTTGGGGGCCGTCACTTCGACGAAGCGGATCTGGGCGTACTCGCCGTCCGGGATCACCGCGAGCACCTCCTCGAAGTCGTCCAGGGTCGGCGTGGGGATTCCGTCGACGCTCCGGATGACCGACCGCCAGGGCACCCCGCCCCGGTCGAGCACGTAGCCGGAACGCACGACGTAGGGGCCGCCGACCGCCATCCCGCGGGTTCGCGCGAGCTGGTAGCTGAACTCGTTCAGCACGGCGGCGCCGACCTCCAGGTAGTCCGACGGCGCGACGCTGTGCAGGTCCTGGATCGTGATCGGCACATCGAGCGGCTCGCCCCCGCGGAGGATGCCGAAGACGAGCTCCTGCCCGACCGCGTCGTCCAGGGTCGACTCCATCTGGAGGAACGAACCGACCGGCACGCCCTCGAGCGCGAGCAGGATGTCGCCCGGCTGCAGCCCGTCCGAGCCCGGCCCCGACGTCACCAGCCCGTGCACGCTCAGCAGCCCCGTGCCGTCGGGGAAGCGCTCCCGGGTCGCAGCCTCGCGCTCATCGTCCAGCCCCAGCCGCTCCAGCTCGTCGAACGGCAGGTACTTGAACTCGGCCTGGATCGTCCCGCGCGGCACCGGCTCGCCCGCCTGGAGCAGCGTCAGCGCCCGCTGCACGCGGTCCAGGGGGAGGTAGTAGCTGGTGGCCGCGCTGGTCTTGCCGCCAGCGTTGAGCGCGACCACGCGGCCGGTGTCGGCGAGCACCGGCGAGCCGGACGAGCCGCCCGAAGTGCCCGAGGCGGCCTGGTAGTAGAAGGTGTTGAAGTCGTTGTAGCGGCCGAGGCCGTACCAGGGCGAGGTCACGTCCAGCCGCGCCAGCGTGCCTTCGAGGATCGACAGCTTGTCCCCCGCGTCGTTGCCGACGACGCGAATCGAGGCGCCGACCCGGGCCTCCTCGGGCGCCAACTCCAGCTCGATGACGTCCATGAACTGCACGTCCTCGGGGTCGAACTGGAAGAAGCCGAAGTCGTGCACGGGGTCGCGGTAGATGGCCTGCAGCGCCACCTCTTCGTGGTCTTGAAAGACCGCCTCGGCGACGACCGGGCCGTTGGTCACGACGTGGTGGTTGGTGAGGATGATCCCGCGCTCGGCGTCGACGACGAAGCCGGTCGCCTGGCCCGTACCCGCACCCTCGGTCTCGAACGGACGGGGGCGGGCGTACTTGAGCTGCACCACCGCGGGTACGGCCTCTTCCAGGACCTGCTCCCAGTCGCCCGCGGGGGCGGACGTGGTGGTTGCAGCGGCGAGCATCACGGCGCTCAGGACGGTCAAGGACATGCGGGCTCCTGGATCTTCGTTCGGCGGAATCCTACGCTCCGCCGATGGGCAGACTCGTAACCACGGTCCTCTTTGTTGTCTTCCTCGTTCCTTCGGTCGCTCTCGCCGGCGATCCGACGATGCTCTACGCGATCGAGGACAAGAAACGGGACGGGCGGGTCTTCCTGCTCGGCTCCATCCACGTCGGCCAGGAAGCCAGCTACCCCCTGGATCCGACGATCGAAGAGGCGTTCGCGCTGAGCGAAGGCCTCGCCGTCGAGGTCGACATCACGAGCCTCAGCCCTGAGCAGTCGATGGACATGATGGGGGCGATGATGTTCGGCGAGGACGAGTCGCTGTCGGCGATGCTCGAGCCGGTGGTGTGGCAGAAGCTCGCCTCCACGCTCGAGCCGATGGGGCTCCCGGTGGAGGCGCTGGACAAGATGCGCCCCTGGGCCGTCGCCATGATGGCGGTGGAGCTGCAGCTGATGGCCAAGGGCTTCCTCCCCGACCACGGCATCGACCGCTACTTCCTGGACCGCGCCCACGCCGACGCCGCCAAGACGGTGACCGCATTGGAGACCGTCGAGCTCCAGATGGGCGTGTTCGGAAACATGTCGACCGAGGCGCAACTGCTGATGCTGCGCGAGAGCCTGGAAGAGGACCCGGTGGCGATGGTCACCGACGTCTGGAAGCGCTGGCTGCTGGGCGACGCCGACGGCATCTACACCAACATGGTGGCCCCCCAGCCCGAGGACGGCGAAGCGGGGGTGGAGATCCACGCCGCGCTGTTCGACGCCCGCCACCTGGGCATGGTCCGCGGGATTGAGGGGCTGATGAACCAGGGCGGCACGTGGTTCGTGGTCGTGGGCGCCGGCCACCTCGTGGGCAACGCGGGCCTCGTAGCCATGCTCGCGGAGCGGGGTGCGAAGACCACGCAACTGGACTCGGGAGGGCTGCCCAAGAAGCTCAAGAAGACCAAGAAGAAGAAGAAGAAGAAGAAGGCCGCCTAGACGCGGCTCGCCGCCAGGACCATGTAGCCGGCGGCCTTGATCTCGGCCCGCAGCGCCACCACCTCGGGCGCCGGCGCGGGTTCGTTCCCCGACGCGGTCCAGAAGGTCTCGAACGCCTCGACGTGCTCCGGCGTACCGAGCACCACCACCAGCTTGCGGTCGCGGTTCGTCAGCCCCTGGAGCATCGCCACCAACAGCCCCGAGCCGACGTTGTGGACGCCGGCGATCCCCTTGACCGCATCGAACGTCGGCCCCGCAGAGGCGCCGTCGATCACGAACACGGTGCCCGCGGGGTGGTCCCAGGCGGTCGGGTCGTAGTCGATCTCCTCGGTCCAGGAGTCCTTCGGCGGACCCTCGGGCAGCGGCGGCGCGGTGGGCGCCAGGGGCGCTCCTCCCAGACCGCCGACGACGACCGGATCGGCCTCGCGGACCTCCCGCCCGAACGTCAGGGCGAAGCCGACCAACGCCGCGGCCGTCAGCGCTCCCCCGCCGAGGTTCAGCAGCAGGGCGGTGGAGTTGGCGCCGGCGGACCGGAAGGCATCCACGAGCTGGTCGGCGGCATCCTCGGACGCCGGCGGCGCCGCGGCCCCGTCGATCATCCCCGCGAACACCAGCAGACCGACGCCGACCGCTCCGATGAGCAGCCAGAGCATGCGCCAGCTCGACCGAGACCCGTGACCTTCCACGGGACGGACGATACCGAAGCACGGCATAGTCGGATCGTCATGGGCGCGTACAAGAAGCACAACAGCCTCATCGTCGACTACGAGGTGGACGGCCTTCCCGGGGACTGGCGGAACCGGGTCGAGGACGCCGTGCAGCATGTCGGCAAGCTGTTCGACCTGTACGTCACCACGGTCAAGGCGGGGGTGAGCAACAACCCGCCCCGCATCCTCATTTCGGTGGCCCGCGAGGGCTCGGAGGAGGCCTGGAACGACCAGGCCGAGGCGACGCTGAAGGCCCGCCTCCTCCAGGTCCTGGAGACCGCCGACGATGAGGAAGCGGTCAAGCGCAAGAACATCTCGGACCTGCAAGAGGGGCTCGCGATCGCCGCCAAGGCGCGCACGATGCGCCAGATCAAGGTCATCGAGAAGCAGCGGGACCCGCACACGCTGAAGAAGCTGCAGATCAAGCGCACCGAGGTGATCGCCGAAGTGCGCGAAAAGATCGAGTGGGCCCAGCTTCCCGACAGCGCCAGCGACCTGATTCGGCTGGCTTTGGATCGCATGAAACGACCCGATCGGTGGTGCATGTGGGTCCAGATCCTATTGAGCGTGGACCTCGCCTCCGAAGCGATCGGCTCGGAGCTGGAACTTCGGCTGCGCTCCCTGATCTAGGATGCGCCGCCATGAGACTGCTCGCCCCCTTCGTTTTCGCCCTCCTGCTCGCCCCTTCCGCCTTCGCCGCGGACCTCGCACCGCAGGAGTTGGCCGGCTGCCAGGTCCCTGTTTTCAGCGGGTCCAAGGCCAGTGACGCGGTCGAGGACACCTTCGAGAACGGGAACATCTCCCTCGAGTCGAGCACCAGCCAGGTGAACCTGGTCTGGTTCCCCGGGGCCAGCATCGAGCTGACCGAGGAGACCCTCAAGCTCTACACCGGCGCGCTCGCGGACTCCGGCGCCTGGTTCGGCATGGACCAGGTCCGCTGGACCACCGTCGAAGGCGAGGCCGCCGCGGTCGTGCCGATCAAGATCGGCGGCGCCGACCAGCCCCAGACGGGCTCGCTGCTGCTGTGGGCGAGCACCGCCACGGGCCGCTACATGATGTACATCGCCACCCCCAAGACGAAGGGCACCAAGGCGCTCATCTCGGAGGCCGACCTCGGCGCGGCGATGGACGGCGTGGCGGCGGGCATCAGCTGCGAAGGGGCCGGCACCGTCAAGGTCCCGCTGGCCGTCATCAAGGACCTGCCGTTCGGCTGGAACGAGGACTCCGCCGCCCTGCCGCGCATCCTGTACGCCGCCCGCGACCGGTCGCAGCACCTGCTGCTGTGGAGCGACCGTCTGCCCACCTCGGCGTACGACTGCGGCGAGCTCGCCAAGCCGAACATGGAGCGGTTCGCCCAGGCCCGCGGCCTCACCCTCGAGAACGTCGAGGTCGCGGTCGATGACGCCACCGGCGAGGCGGGCGGCGCCTACCTCTGCCACGTCACCTCGAACGTCGACTGGTCCGACGCCGAGGGGGACACCCTGAGCTTCTCCCAGTTCGTCTGCCCCAACGAAGCGACCCGCATCGTCAGCGCGCTCGAGGTCGCCAAGGGCGACGTGGGCGAGACCCGCATCGACCCGATGACCCAGGCCAGCTGCCTCGCGGACCTGCCCGAGCGCACCGCCGCCGAGGAGCCGGAGACGATCACCCCCGAGCGGGTGGAGTTCAAGCCGAAGGCGTCCGAGGACAAGAAGAAGAAGAAGAAGAAGTAGGAGCGCTAGATGTGAAGGCCAGACACGTTGTTCCGGTATTGAAGGCGTAGTTGGTTCATCTGGGCTCGATGAGCAAGGTTGGTGGTTCCTACGCCGTCAACCAACTCTCGAGGGACCCAGCTGAACCTCCACCGGAATGCCAGAGCCTGTC
>JAAESI010000337.1 GCA_024229515.1 Pseudomonadota bacterium
ACTTCGGCGTCACCTTGCTCTTCGTACGCGCGGCCATCTTGGTCGTCTCCCGAGGCTTTGCCTCGGAGAGCACGCTGGGTCGAGCAGGTCCAGAAGGTCAAGACGCCGAGCCATGCACCAACGCCAAGGATCAAGGCCCTCGGAGGCTGCATTGCCATGCCGATGCACGACGGGCTGCTCGCAGAAGTGCCCGAGGACAGGGAGGAAGAGACATCCCAGGTGCTTAAGGAAGCGTTCCTGAAGGCAGCGATCTGGGTACCGCTCCTCGGACAGCCAGGAGCAGTGGAGACGAAGACGTGGAGGGAGGCATGGAGAAGAGAGTGAACAACGAACACCAACGAGTCGAACCTGTCTTCAGGTCGCCGCGCCAATGGCGCGGCGACCTGAAGACCCAACTCGACTGCTGCGCCCACGCCCGAGCACGCCGACAACACCCAGGAGAACCACGATGAACGAATCCCTCGCCCCCCTCACCACCCTCGTCCCCGGCATCTTCGCGGCACCTCCTCCCAGCGGCTGGAATGCTCAACTCGATTTCACCCTGTCCTACGCCGACGGGGACCACGGGCCACCGGATGAGCAGATGTGGCTTCCGAAGCCGTTCTGTACGACGGTCGAAGAGCCGCTCCGGCTGAGCCTTCCCGAGACCATCCATGCCCTCCGGTACGGCTGGGTGCGGGTGAAGTCGCGCACGGTCTCGTCCGTCGAGGCGGGGGGTGTCCTCCACACCACGGTGGCCAGCTTCTCGCCGCATCTGCGTCTCCGTGTCGGAGAGCTGAGGTTCGAACTTGCTGCGTTGCCCGAGTGGATTCAGCGGATCTCGCAGTGGACCACCAGGGTGGAGCAGGGGGCGGCAGGCAGTGCCCCCGGTGAAGTGCTGATCCAGAGCCGAGATGCCTTTGCCCGGCAGCACTTCAAGGGGCTGAGCAAGGAGGCAGCACGACGGTTCCTCACGGCTCACGGCATCGCCCGAGAGTTTGGCTCGGACGGTCTCCCGTTGGCGGCTCCACCTCCCCGAAGAAGCCGAAGTGGTTGGTTCACACGCCCACCGCGCGCGAGAAGCTGGCCGAAATCTTCGGAGGCCACCCGGCGTCGAAGCCGTCCAAGGCGGGGCGGAGATCCCGGCGGAGGTCCGGGTCGTTGAACGCCAAGAAGCCCGAGATGCCCGTCTCCACACGTCCGCTCCATCCTGATCGCCGTCCTCAGGACGGAGGCTCCGACACCCCGTAGAATGCGAGTAGAACTGCGAGCAGAACCCGGGCAAAACCCCCGAGATCGGGGCAAAATGGCGCTGTCAGCAAGGGTCCGGATCGCGCCTAACTAGCTGTAATTCCTACCTGTTTCTCGGTGCGTATGCTCTACGACGTCTTCTTCTCGATCAGCCAGACCCCGGTGGACGGCCACACGCCGACCGAGGCCACGATGTACGGCAACTTCCTGTCCCAGGTGCAGGCCGCGGACGAGCTCGGCTTCGGCACGGGCTGGATCGCCGAATCGCACCTGAGCAGCGAGGTCCAGAAGGGGAACAAGCGCCCTGTGATCCCGCACTGGAAGGGCGAGGTCGGGCTGAACGCGGACTTCCTCCAGTTGGCCCACGCGACGTTCGCGAAGACGAAGCGGATCGAGCTGGGCTCGGCGGTGATGAACATCCTGTGCATGGGCGGGCCGGTGGCTCACGCTGAGCGGGTCTCGGTGTTCGCGGCGCTGCACGGGCTCGACCCCGAGGAGGCGCGACGCATCCACGTCGGCTTCGCCGCGGGGCGGTTCCAGTTCATGAACGAGGCCAGCGGCATCGTGCCGCGCGACGGCGTCGAGCAGGCCGCTTGGCCGGCGATGAAGGGGCTGATCTTCCGGGAGGCGTCGGAGATCTTCCTGCGGCTGCTGCGGGGCGACACGTTCGGATCGGACGACGTCGCGGGCACGTGGCTGACGCGGGCGAACTTCCGCTCGGACGAGGACTGGGCCCGGGTCCAGCAGGCCGCGGTCGAGCGCGACGGCGGCTCGGTGCAGGAGCGCATCGAGGTGGAGCGGCGTTGGGCCTTCGAGCCGTTGAAGATCGTGCCCCAGCAGTGGCGGCAGGAGCTGGTGCAGACGATCGTCGGCAGCCACGAGCCGGCGATTCAGGACTTCGTGAACACGATTCGGCCGACGCAGGTGTTCAACCTCTCGATCACGCAGGGCGATGTCATCGAGGCGACCCACCGGCGCATGGCCGGGAGCTACCACCCGGACGGGGGGCCGTGGCAGCGGTCGCACATGCCGCGCACGACGTTCGTCTTCCTGAACGAGCGCCCGGGGCTGAGTCCGGCGGAGCGTTCGCGGGCGGCTCGCGAAGAGGCCGAGGCGGCGCTGGGGGCGTACTGGACGGCGCTTCAGGGCACGCTGGACCCGCGGAAGGTGGCGAAGGCGGCGAACAACGCCCTGATCGGCAACGCCGACGAGGTGGCCGATCAGATGGTGGAGGGCTTCCACGCGGACGACCGCTTGATGCTGTGGTTCGACTTCTTCAACCACGACAACGACCGGGTGATCGCGAACATGGAGGACTTCATGAACGTGGTAGCGCCGAACGTCGCGGCGAAGCTGGGCCGATGACGTCCCGGCCTCCCAGCGCAACCGACGGGGGCCGACCCGGCTCCGCAGTGTACCCGACCAGTCCGCTGGGGGTGTCCGAGGCGGGGATCGCGACGGGCCGTGAGGTGGCGTGGGAGCCGCTGGTGGACTACCGCCGGAACGGGATCAGCGAGACGACGATCCACGGCGCGGTGGCCTGGGCCTCGGGCGGCGAGATCGTGCACAGCTTCGGCGGCAACGTCCTTTGCTACGGCCGGTCGATGATGAAGCCGCTGACGATGAAGATCTTCGCGGCGGATCTGGAGGACCTGGACTGGTCTGCGAGGGCGATCTCGGTGGCTTCGCACAACGGCGACACGGAGCACGTGGCGGCTGCCCAGAGCATTCTGGCCGAGCAGGAGTGGGGGCTGATGCAGACCCCGCTGGACGTGCCCCTGGTGCAGTTCGGCCGCCAGGTTCGGCGTCCGCGGCGCTGGTACCACTGCTGCTCGGGGGAGCACGCGGCGATCCTGCGCGGCTGCCGGATCAAGGGCTGGGACCGAGTGGGCTACACGCTGCCCCAGCACCCGATGTTCCGGGCGTACCTGGACGTGCTCCGGCGCACCCTGGGGCCGGACTGGGAGCCGGCCCGGGTGGCCCGCGACGGCTGCGGGCTTCCGACCGCGTCGAACACGGTCGATGAGTTGGCGCGCCTGTACGCAGCCTTGGCGGCGCAGCGCGACGAGGACTGGATCTGGGAGGCGATGACGCGCAACCCGGACCTGATCGGCGGCTTCAACCGGTTGGACTCGACGATCCTGAAGGCGGGCGAGGGCTCGGTGGTCGCGAAGGAGGGCGCCGACGGACTGTTGGGCCTGAGCGTGGTGCACCCCGACTACCCCGACGGGCTCGGCATCGTCATCAAGATCGCCCACGGCTGGAACCCGCAAGCGACCTGGTACATCGCAAGGGCGTGCCTCGGCGTGCTGGGTTTCGACCTGCGGAACCCGTACCCGCTGCACCGCCAGAAGGCGTTCATCGTCCCGGGGGTGGTGCCCCCGGATCGGTTGGAAGCGCTGGAGCAGATCCCGACCTGGGACGAGTGGGATCCAGACGACGACCGCTGGTACTACAAGTGGGAGCGGTACATCGAATAGCGCGACGCCTGCGCGACGCTGATGCGTCTTGCTATTGCGGCGTGCAGAGATCCGCGCAGTCGGCGAAGGCCCTGAGGCACACCTCGCCGCTGCTCGCCGACGTGCGCTGCACCCAGCCCTCATCGCGCGTCCACGACCACGTGTCGTTGATCAAACCGCAGTCGGTGCGACCACCGAACGTGATCAGCTCGCCCGCATCCGTGATCCCACTCACGCCGAAGTAGCGTCGCTCCGGGGCGTCCGCGTCGATCACCGTGAAGTCCGCGGGGAAGTCGCAGAAGCCGTTGGCCGGCGTCGCGTACACGTCGCCCTCCTCCAACTGATCCCAGTCGGAGTCCGCGATCTGGAACCGGTGGACCACGTTCGTGGGGCCCGTGAGCTCGTCGTGCCCCGCGAACATCAGGAGCGTGTCGTCGTCCATCGTCATCAGGTCCGGGGAGAACCGCGTGCTCGGGTTGTCGCCTCCGGGCGTGATTCCGCCGCCGCCGTGCAACTCCGTCCACGTCAGCGTGTCCAGGTTCAGCTCCCACAGATCCGCGAACAGCGGCCCGAAGAAGGCGTTCTCATCGCCGCCCGCAAACGCGTACAGCGAGGCGCCGTCGGCGCTGGCCGTCATGCCGTGGAACAGCCGCGGCCCCGGCGTGCCGGTGGTGTCGTGCTCCGTCCACTCCAGGCTCCCCAGATCCAGCGACCAGAGGTCGTCCATCGGCCCGTAGTTCAGCCCGTCGTTGCTCTCGTTCCCACCGAAGATCCAGAGCTTGCCGCCGACCGCCACACCCCCGTGGCTCGAGCGCGGCGACGGCCCGCCGCCAGTCGTACTCAGCTCCGTCCAGACGTCCTCCGCCAGGTCCAACGCCCACGTGTCGTTCAGCAGATCGTAGGGACCCGAGGTCGCCTCCCGCTGCCGCCCGCCGTGGATCAGCATGCGATCCCCGTCCTCGTCCAGCACCGCCACGTGGCGCGCTCGCGGGGGCGGCTGCACGCTGCCCTCGATCGCTTCGTACGAGTCGCACTGGGCGTTGAACGCCCAGGTCTGCGTCGTGTACTCCGACGTGAACTGGCACTGCGTCGGCGGGTTCAAGTTCCCCCCGAACCAGACCAGACGCCCCGAGCCCTCGTGCCACACCCCCGCAGCCTCACCGACTGGCGGGGGCAGGTCCAGGGTCGCGCCTTCGCACAGGTCGGGCTCCTCGGTCGGGCACCCCAGCAGGGGCACCGCCAACAACAACAACAACAAGACGCGATGCATCACGACTCCGGATAGAAGAGTTCGACACTGACCTCGCCCGAGACCCCCGTGCCCGCCGCGTCCGTGGCGACGGCGGAGATGTCGGCGGTGCGGCCGTCCAGGTCCGCCCCCTCGGCGTCCCAGATGAGCAGGTGCCCCCACGACTGCAGCGTGCCCGTCTGGGCGTTGCAGCGCATGGTCACGAACGGCGTGGAGCTCGCGGAGGCGTCGCCCGCCGTCCCCGTCAGTTGGATGGTCCAGTCCTCGGAGGCATCCAGGTACGTCGCCTCGAAGCCGACCTCGACGTGGTACCCGCCCTGCGGCCCGTGGATGACCTCGAGGCCGCCGCCCTCGGCGGCCATCGTCAGGTACTCCGTGACCCCCTTGCCCAGGTCCAGCGTGGGCTCCTCATCGCCGGGTTCACAGCCCTCCGAAGGCACGCACGCGGGCGCGGTGAGGGCGATGGCGGCGAGGATGGGGGCGAGGCGTTTCATTCGGCGCGAGAGCCTACCGGATCGGGTAGCCTCCCGACCCGATGAAGACCATGCCCCACTTCATTGGCGGCGAGCCCCGACCGTCCGCCGATGGCGCCACGTTCGAGGACCGCGCTCCCGCCACCGACCTGCCCCTGGCGACCCTTTCGCGTGGCGCTGAGGCCGACGTCGATGCCGCCGTGAGTGCTGCACGTGACGCCCTCACGGGACCCTGGGGAGACACCACGCCGGAGCAGCGTGCCGATCTCCTGGACGCCATCGCGGACGGCATCGAGGCCCGCTTCGACGAGCTCGCGCAGGCCGAATCCGACGACACCGGCAAGCCCGTGAGTCTCGCCCGCGCCGTCGACATCCCGCGGGCCGTGGCCAACTTCCGCTTCTTCGCCGGCGCCGTCCGCCACGACGAGACCGGCTGCCACCCCATGCCGGGGGCGCTGAACTACACCGTGCGCAAGCCGCTGGGCATCGTCGGGCTCATCACGCCCTGGAACCTGCCGCTGTACCTGCTGACCTGGAAGGTCGCCCCCGCGCTCGGCATGGGCAACACCGTCGTCGCCAAGCCCAGCGAGGTGACCCCCGTCACCGCCGGACTGCTCGCCGAGATCATCTACGACGCGGGCGCCCCCGCGGGCGTCTTCAACCTCGTGCACGGCTTCGGCGCCGAAGCCGGCCAGGCGCTGGTCGCCCACCCCGACGTCGACGGCATCTCGTTCACCGGCGGCACCGCCACCGGCGCCGTCGTCGCTGCTACCGCCGCCTCGTCCTTCAAGAAGCTCAGCCTCGAGCTCGGCGGCAAGAACGCATCGGTCGTCTTCGCCGACTGCGACTTCGACGCCACCGTCGCGGGCGTGGCACGGGCAGCCTTCGCCAACCAGGGCCAGATCTGCCTCTGCGGCTCACGCATCCTCGTCGAGCGCTCGCTGCACGACCGCTTCGTGGAAGCCCTCGTGGCCGAGGTGGAGGCAACCCGCGCTCCCGGCGACCCCTCCGATCCCGCCACCGCGTTCGGCTCCCTCGTGAGCCCCGCCCACCGCGCCAAGGTCGAGGGCTACGTGGAGCTGGCCCGGTCCGAGGGAGGCACCATCGCCACCGGCGGCCGCCGTCCCATGCTTCCCGCCCCCCACGACGCGGGTGCCTTCTACGAGGCGACCGTCGTCACGGGCCTCGCCCACGACTCACGCACCGCCACCGAAGAGATCTTCGGGCCCGTCGCCACCGTGCACGCCTTCGACACCGAGGAGGAGGCCGTCGCGATCGCCAACGAGGTCCGCTACGGCCTGGCGGGCTCCGTCTGGACCAACGACCTGCGTCGCGCCCATCGCGTCGCCGGCGCCATGGAGTCGGGGATGATCTGGGTCAACACCTGGCTCAAGCGCGACCTCCGCGTGCCCTTCGGCGGCGTCAAGGACAGCGGCGTCGGCCGTGAGGGCGGACGCCACAGCCTCGAGTTCTTCTCCGAATCCAAGAACATCTGCGTGGCCCTATGAGCACCGGATCCATCCTCGCGGGAGCGCTCGCTCCGCACCCCCCGCACCTCATCTACGCGGAGAACCCGCCGCAGAACGAGCCCCGCGCCGAGTGCGGCTGGGAGAACCTGCGGTGGGGCTACGAGCGGATGCGCAAAGACCTCGACGCGCTCGACTACGACGTGATCGTGGTGCTCTCGCCGCACTGGCAGACCTACGTCGGAACCCACTTCCTGGGCGTGCCCCGGTTCGAGTCGCTGTCGGTGGACCCGATCTTCCCGAACCTGTTCCGGTTCAGGTACGGCCTCGACGTCGACGTCGATCTGGCCGAGGCGATCTGCGCCGAAGCGTCGTCCGAGGGGCTGGTGACGCAGATGATGCGCAACCCCGACTTCCGCGTGGACTACGGGACCATCATCAGCTCGCACATGACCCGCCCCGCCTGGGACAAGCCGATCGTCGGGATCAGCTCCTGCCGCAACACGGCCTTCTACAGCGTCGAGGTGATGCAGGAGCAGAGCCTCGCCCTGGGCCGCGCCACCCGCCGGGCCATCGAGGCCTCGGGCAAGCGGGCGCTGCTGCTGGCGAGCAACTCGCTGTCGCACCGCCACTTCACCACCGAGGGCGCGCTGCCCGAGGACATGAGCCGCGAGCACATCACGTCGCACGCGATGTACCTCTGGGACATGAAGGTGATCGAGCTGATGAAGCAGGGGCGGTCGCGCGAGATCTTCGACCTCATGCCCGAGTTCGTGACCCAGGCGATCAGCGAGGCCGACAGCGGCGCACTGAGCTGGCTCCTGGCGGCGATGGACTTCCCCACCGAGCCGGCGGAGGTCTACGCCTACGGCACCGTCATCGGCACCGGCAACGTCGTCGCCGCCTGGACGAACCCGTGAGCGTCGTGCGCGGACTCGTCGTCACGGGTCTCCCGCACCCCGTGCTGTGCCCCGACGCCAACGAAGGCTACGCCGCCATCCGCGCCGCCTTCGAGCAGGCCGCTGACCTCATCCGAGCCGACGAAGCGGACCTGATGGTCGTCTACTCGACGATGTGGCCCAGCGTCATTGGGCACCAGATCCAGGCCCGCCCCGAGCCCACCTGGGTGCACGTGGACGAGGTCTTCCACTCCCTCGGATCGATGCCCTACACCTTCCGCATCGACGCGGAGTTCGCGCACGCGTGGGACGAAGCGAACAAGCGGCGGGGGCTGATGTCGCGGACGATCGACTACCACGGGTTCCCCATCGACACCGGCTCCGTGGTCGCCCTCAAGCTGCTCAACCCGGACAACGCGATCCCGGCCGTGATCTGCAGCAGCAACGTCTACAGCGACCGCGCCGAGACCGTGGTGCTGGGCAAGGCCTGCCGCGAGACGATCGAGGCCCTCGGCAAGCGCGCCGTGGTCGTGGTGGTCTCCTCGCTGAGCAACCGCCTCTTCACCGACTGGATCGACCCCGCCGACGACCGCATCCACTCCCCCAAGGACGAGGAGTGGAACGCCAAGCTGCTGGAGTTCCTGGGGGAGGGGAGGCTGGAAGACGTCGCCCAGCTGTCCCGCCAGATCCAGTCCCAGGTGCGGGTCCACAAGGTGGTCAACTTCAAGCCGATGTGGTGGCTGTCGGCAGTCATGGGCCAGCACAACGGGTACGACGGCGACGTGCTCGCCTACGCCCCCATCCACGGCACCGGCGCCACCGTCACCACCCTCGTCCCGTCGGCCGCCGCCCTCGGCGACAAGGAGTTCGACGAGGACGACGTCGAGGTGTTCGCCGGAGACCGCAACGTCCTGAGCGGCGCAGCCGCACCGCCGGTGCCTCTCGCTCCTCCGTCTCCGGAGCCTCGTGCCGCCCCCGCCGCCGGCGTCGTCAAGACCTCCGCCGCCCCCAAGCCGGTCGGCGCCTACCCTCACGCCCGTCGCGTCGGCGACCTCCTCTACCTCTCCGGCGTCGGCCCCCGCCAGCCCGAAGACGACTCGATCCCGGGCGGCCCGATCACCAACCCCGACTACGACATCGAGGCCCAGACCCGCGCCGTCATCGAGAACATCCGCATCATCCTCGAAGCGGCCGGATCGTCGCTCGACAAGGTCGTCGACGTCACCGCCTTCCTCGTCGACATGGACCGTGACTTCGCCGGCTACAACGCCGTCTACGCCGAGGTCTTCGAGCCCATCCAGGCGACCCGCACGACCCTGGCGATCCGCGCGCTCCCGACCCCGATCGCGGTCGAGTTCAAGGTGATCGCGCTCCCCTGATGCTCATCGACATCTCCCCCGTGCTGTCCGAGCGCATCGCCGTCTGGCCCGGCGACACGGGGTACCGACGGACCGTGAACTGCGCCATCGCCGACGGCGCCAACATCGATCTGTCCGACATCCACACCACCGTGCACGTGGGCGCTCACGCCGACGCTCCCAACCACTACGCGGCCGACGGCGTGGGCATCGCCGCCCGCCCGCTCGACCTGTACTTCGGGCGCTGTCAGGTCATCCCCGTGAGCGTGAGCCGCGGCTCACGGATCACCGTGAGTGACGTACACGCCTCCATCGATGCCCCCCGGGTGCTCTTCCGCACCGACAGCTTCCCCGACCCCGAGCAGTGGAACTCCGACTTCGTCAGCCTGAGCGCCGAGTTGGTGGAGCACCTCGCCGCGCGGGGGGTCCGCCTCGTCGGCATCGACACCCCCTCGATCGACTTGTTCGACGACAAGGTGCTCGAGTCGCACCAGGCGGTCGCCCGGAACGACCTCGCCGTACTCGAGGGGATCGTGCTGACCGGTGTCGACGCGGGCATCTACACGCTGATGGCGTTCCCGCTGAAGCTCGAGGGCGCCGACGCGTCCCCCGTGCGGGCGGTGCTGGAGCGATGAGGCTCGACATCACCGGCGACACGCTGCTGGAGCGCGTCGCCATCCTCAGCGGGCTGCTCCCCGCCCCCTGGTGGAGGTCACCTTCGGCGCGGGGCTGTCGCGCACGCTGATCACGGGCACCCGCCTGGGGCTCTTCGAGGCGCTGAAAGACGGTGACGCGGACGCCGACGAACTGGCCGCGCGGATGGGCTGCTCGAAGCTGGGGACCGAGGTCCTCGCCAACGCCCTCGCCGGCGCCCGGACCATCAAGCGCCGCAAGGGCCGCTACTCGCTGACGAAGGCGGCCCGCAAGTTCCTGCTCCGTGATGCCCCCCAGTCGATGGTCCCGGGGGTCGAGTTCCTCGCCTACTGCCAGACCCTGCTGGTCGACATGGAGGAGGCGATCCGCACCGGGGAGGTGGTCCGATTCCATGATATGGACCACCCGCCCGAGCTCTGGGCTTCCTACATGGGCGCGCTGTCCACGTTCGCGAAGCTCTTCGGGAGCCAGATCGTCAAGAAGATCAAGCCGACGTCGGCTCCGAAGCGGGTGCTGGACGTGGGCGGCGGGCACGGGCAGTTCTGCGTCGCCTTGTGCAACAAGTACCCCGACCTGCAGGCCGAGGTCCTGGACCTGCCCGGCGCCTGCGTGGCCGGCCGCGCCATGGTCGCCGACGTCGGGATGCGCGAGCGCGTGGTGCACCGCGCGGGCGACTTCCGAACCGACGAGTGGGGCACCGGCAACGAGCTCGTCCTCATCTTCCACGTGATGCACAACGCCACCGAGGCCGAAGCGAAGCTGCTGGTCGACCGCGCGTTCGCGGCGCTGAACCCGGGGGGCACCGTCGTGATCTACGACGCGTCCCACTCCGCCGCCGACAGCGCCATCGACTTCTCGTCGGGCTGGAACGAGCTGTTCTTCTTCATGATCAGCGGCGCCCAGGCGTGGCCGGAGAGCACGATGCGGGGGTGGATGAAGGAAGCGGGCTTCGTCCGCCTGACCACCAAGGAGCTGCTCGGCGCACCCGAGGTGGTCATCACCGGGGTCAAAGCCGGCTGAACCCCGTGGCGGTAGAGGGGTCCGTCCGACCAAAGAGATCAGAGTTTTATGAGAATTCCGACACACTGATGCACATCATGCACTACTCTGGGTATCCAGGGAGAGGTGCGGGGTGGAGCGCAGACAACACGAACGGTGGAAGTGCGAGGGGCCCGTGCGCGTGGTGCACGGCGCCGACATTGCCATCGGCCAGATGCTGGACCTGAGCGACGCCGGCGGTTGGATCGGCACCGAGGCCTCCTACAGCGTCGGCTCGGTGCTTCGACTCGAATTCACCCACCCCGAAGACGGCCGCCGCGTGGGCGTGGACGTCGTCGTCAACCGGCTGGTGGCGTTGTCCAGGAGCGCGCGCGGCTCCTTCGGGGCGGCCGTCGAGTTCTCCTCCCGCATGCTCGACCTCGACCCGCTGGAGACTCCCGACGGCCGCCGGATCCGCCCGTGCCGTCGCCCCGCGCTCTGGATTCCCCTCGAGTTCCACATCGGCGGTGACGGGACGCGGCAGGGGAGCCTGGAAGACATCTCCGCCCGCGGTCTGCGCATCGTGGCGCGCCGGGCCCCCACCGAGGGCGCTCGCATCCGCGTGCAACTGCTCCCCCCCGACGGCAGTGACTGCCCCCGGGTGGGCCTGCTGGGCGTGGTCCGCTGGCGGCGGCTCGTCGGCGCGGGGTACGCCTTCGGTGTCGACATCGAAGAGGTGGGGGGCAAAGAGCAGACCGAGGCCTGGGCCGAGTACGTGCTCAAGCGCCTTCAATTCAGTGGAGAGGTCAAGGCCACGGCGTCCTGACCGAAAAGGGAAGGGTGCCTCCCGACCATCCCGACTACGCCTCCGGCATCGCAGCGCTCCAGCTCGCAGCCCGTCTGCTTGACCAGGCGTTGGAGGTGCCCGACCGCATGACCCTGGGCGCCGGAATCGACTATGTCGTCTCCCTCAGCGGTCCCGGCGGGGGAGCGGTGCGCACGGAACACCAGCCCGACCTGCGCCAGATCCTCGTCGACGTCGATGCGGCCCGTCACCTCACGTGCCGCGCCGCAAAGCTGCTGAACTCACCGTCGCTGATGGCGGTGGCGGCCGGGCAGGGGCCCCGCACGCCGGAGTCCGTGCCCGCGCGTCGAATCGACCTGAAGGAGTTGGAGTCCACCGGATGCTCCGCGCGCCGGCTTCGCGCTCAGGTCGAGCGGCAGCTCGTCCGGTTGGATCGAGCCGGCTAGGCCAGGTCCTCGGCCAGCGCCGCGCGCTGTTCGGTCGACAGCGGCGTGCGCCCGGCGAGCTCTTCATCGTCGTAGTCGCAGCCGATGGCGACGGGCACCCGGCCCGCCAGATCGAACGTCAGGTACTGCACCGAGGAGATGCGCGTCTCCCCCACCTGCGCGGGGTCCCAGGTGGGGCGCACGCGGGTGCCGTCCTCGGTCTCGAGGAAGAGACTCGGGTTCATGTCGAGCCACTGGGGGAGCTTCGCTTCGCGGCGATCGGGGTCGTCGATCTCCACCATCATCGTGCAGATCAGCTGCCCCTGCGCGGGGATGAGATCGTTGTACGTCGTCAGCTCGTGGAGGATGTCGGCCTCCTTCACGATCCGCTCGGCCCGCATCATCTCCTGCACCTGGTAGCGCACGGTGTCGCGGTTCTCGAACAGGAAGGTGAGCACGCGCCCTACGTGGTAGCGGCGCAGCGCCTTGGCGGCGAGCACCTCGGCGCGGAGCTGCGGACGACGCTCGGTGTAGGTGACGTAGTCGACGATCTCGTCGCGGCTCACGGGCTTCATTCGTCGCTCTCCTCGGGGGGCCCGAACCCGTCGGGCTCGTACGATCGCGCCAGCACCGTCATCGGGTGCATCGGCTTGCGGCCGGCGTGCTGCTCGAACTGAGTCGCGGCCAGGGGGCAGTCGGTGATCCAGACCTCGGCGTCGGCCTGCTTCATCCCCGCGAACGCCTTGGCGCCCCAGCGCTGGCTGTCCTCGAACCCCTCGTTCTTCATCGCCCACGTGCCGTCGTGGCCGCAGCATTCGACCACGGTGCTGGGCTTGCTCCCGGTCTTGCGTACGAGGTCCCGGCCCTTGAAGCCGACCCGCTGGGCCCGCAGGTGGCAGGGGGCGTGGTAGGCGACGGTCTCACCCGCGTTGCTGGCGAAGTCGGTGTTGAACCGCTCCTCCTTGCGCAGGGACCAGATGTACTCGCCCACGTCGGCGGTCGCCTCCGCGAGCTTCTTGGCGCGCTCCCGATCCTCGCCCTCGAGCAGCTCCGGGTACTCCTTGCGGAACATCATCGAGCAGGTCGGGTTGACCACCAGGACCTTGCTGCCGGCGTCCACGTGGGGCATCAGCGCGTCCAGGTTCTTGTGCGCGCGCTTGCGCAGCTCGTCCAGGTCGCCGTACTCCCAGGCGGGCATGCCGCAGCAGCCGACGCCCTCGGCGCAGCGGGTCTCGACCTGGTTCTTGGCCAACACCGCGAGGGTGTCGTCGCCGATCTCAGGCTGGTTGTTCTCCACGTAGCAGGTGGCGAACAGCACCGCCTCGCCGCCGGGCTCGAAGCTTCGTCTAGCCTTCTTGGCGCGGGCGGTGAAGGTCTTGGAGGCGAAGTCGGGGAGCAGCTTTTTGGGGTGCACCCCCAGCACCTTGCTCATCATCCAGCGGTGCACGCCGACGCGGTTGGCGACGTTCGCGATGCCGAAGCTCATGCGCGCCATCGCGCCCGCGAAGTCCGGGTTGCCCAGGATGCGGTCGCGGAACCGGGAGCCATGCTTGCGGTGCTGCGTCGCCCGGTAGCGGGCCACCAGCTTGGGGAAGTCCAGTTGGAACTCGTGCCCCTCCTGCGGGGTGTAGGGGCACTGGACCTCGCACAGCTTGCACTGGAAACACGTGTCCATGACGGCGGCGCGCTCGTCCAGAGTGACCTGGGTGACGTCGCCGTCGTGGCTGTCCACGAACACAAAGAGGTCCTTGAAGCTGCTGCAGTACTTGAAGCACATGCGGCAGCCGTGGCAGACCTCGAAGACCCGGGTGATCTCCGAGTCGAGGCCTGCGTCATCCCAGTACACCGCGTCCGAGGGGTCGTAGGACAACCCCTCGGACGGCAGGTACGAGATGTTCGTCAAGAGACGAAAGCTCTCTTAGAAGCTGTCGTCGAGCAGGGACTGGAAGCGTCCCGCGTGGCTCTTCTCCGCCTTGGCGAGGGTCTCGAACCAATCGGCGATCTCGCCGAAGCCCTCCTCGCGGGCGGTGCGGGCCATGCCCGGGTACATGTCGGTGTACTCGTGGGTCTCACCGGCGACCGAGGCCTTCAGGTTGTTCTCGGTGTCGCCGATCGGGAGGCCCGTGGCGGGGTCGCCGACCTGCTTGATGTAGTCGAGGTGGCCGTGCGCGTGGCCCGTCTCGCCCTCCGCCGTCTGGCGGAAGTTGCCGGCGATCTCCGGGAAGCCCTCCACGTCCGCGATCTTCGCGAAGTAGAGGTAGCGGCGGTTGGCCTGGGACTCGCCCGCGAACGCGGCGCAGAGGTTCTCGTGGGTCTTGGTGCCAGAAAGGCTCATCGATGCTCCGAATTGGTCGATGTGGTCGGTTTTGGGAGCAAGTTCCTAGCACGCAGATCCGGCCGCCGCTACCCCTTGCCACCACTCGAATGTGCGCCCCAGTGGGTCGGCCCCGTCGAAGAAGACGAGGTAGCTCATGGCGTCGTATGCGAGGAACGCTTCTTCGGCATTAGACACCCGCCCCATCTGGTGCACGGTGCGCCACGTTCCGGTGTTGAAGTAGCAGCCCGGCCGGCCGTCCACGAGCCCCAGCGGCCGCATGCCCGCGAAGTGGGTGTGGCCGTTGACGACGAACTGCATGCCGTCGCGACGGACCAACTCGGCGTAGGCCTGCTCGGCGAACTTCGTGTCGAACAGGCCGAACAGCACCTTGTAGGCCTCGGCGAAGCGCGCGTCCTGGAGCCGCAGCCCCTTGGCCGACAGCGCCAGCAGCGCCTTCATCTTCCCCGCCAGGTCCCAGGAGAAGGCCTTGTGGTGGTCCTTGAACCAGAGCGCCACGGTGGGGTTGTCGAGGAACTCCTCCACGAGCAGGCGCCACGCGCGGGCGACGTCCCGCCCAACCCCCCGCTGCTGCTGTTCGGTCAGGCTCGAGACCCACGACGGCACGGCGAAGATCGGGCGCACATCGTCGATGTCGTCCAGCCGATGGTCGTCGATCCCGACCTGCTCCCGGATCGTCGGCGGGAACCGGACGATCAGCTCGGAAGCGAGCAGGTCCGACAGCGGCGCGGCGCCGTCGTTGTCATGGCAGAGGTCGTCCACGGTGTGGCCGTGGTAGGCGACCACGCGGTGCTCGGGGAAGGCCAACTCGGTGGGGAAGGGGTCGGTGCCGCAGTCGATGCCCAGGGCCGCGCGGATCGTGGCGCGCGCTTCGGGGGCGATGTGCAGCAGCCGGTCGTGGTTGCCCAGGGCGTAGTGGATCTCCAGCTCGCCGGATTCGACTTTGCTGCGCAGGGCGTCGAAGAAGGGCTGCTCCGCGGCGATTGTGGCGCGGACCTGGCTGTTGACCTCGGCGGCGAGCTCCGGCGACGGCTCGTGGTACGGCCGCAGACCCCCCGCCAGCCACAGCGGAGATCGCACCAGGTCGAACAGGTCGCCCACGAACGCGAGGCGGGCCGGCCCCTCGTGAGGCGAGCGCTGAATGCGCTCCCAGAAGCGGGCGAACTGCTCGTGCTTGGGCAGGTGGGAGACCGCGCCGGGGCGGAGGTGCAGATCGGAGATGAAGATCAGCATCGCCGGACCAGGGTACTCACTCCCCGGGGTTGATCGGCGCTGGCTCGGGGATGACCGTGCCCACGGGCAGCTCATAGGTCATCACGCCGCCGGCCAATGGGCCGGTCACCTCGGCCCCGTGGAAGCGCAGCCAGTCCTCCCAGGGCCAGGGCCGCTCGGCGGTCTCGCCCGGGTTCGGGGCGGCGATGATGACGGCGCAGCCGGGCTCGTGGGCCATGTTCAGGATCAGCCGGAGCGTCTCCTCGAAGGAGTCGAACTCCTCTCGGCTGAGCAGGTTCGGGGAGAAGTAGTAGTGGGCGCCGCGGTGGCGGTTGCAGAGCACCCGCGGGTCGGGGTCGTCGTAGCAGGGGCGGCCCGTCCGCCACGTCGGCCAGAGCGCACCGATCGGGTCCATGTGCTCCGGCTCGTCATTGAGGAAGCTGTGGTCCCACAGGTAGAGCACGACGTCCCCGTCCTCAGCGTCGGCCCAGTAGGGACGTACGTCCGCCGCCGCGGAGGCCTCGATGAGCTCGTCCGCGCGGGCGCCCTTGTCCTCGTACCAATCCGCCGCGGCCAGTCCCCACGGTGCGGACGCGCCGACCGCAGCGACGACGGCGAGGGCCGGCCCCGCCTTGCCGAGCTTGCTTCCGGCCGCCGCCAGTCCCCACGCGCCGGCGGTCGCCAGGAGCAGTTGGGGCACGAGGAAGTAGTGGGTCAGGCGGGGGTCCGCGACGTTGATCTCGTAGAACAGGACCAGCGCGCTGAGGTAGCCGAAGCTCTGCAGCAGGAGCAGGCCCACGGCCGCGCGCGACTCCTTGATCGCGAGCCCCGCGGCGGCGCCGACGGCGATCCAGGCGCCGACCCCCCAGCAGGCGCTCATCGCGACGAAGCGGCCGGTCAGCATGTGCCGGGCGGTCTGCGGCCATGGCTGCTCCTCGCTGATGTGGAACGTCCACGAGTCGGTCGTCTTGAACAGCGACAAGCCGACGATGTACACGAGGGAGACACCGACGATCAGGGCCCATCGCTTTGCGACGTCCTTGCGTTCCCGGGTCCACGCCGGCCCCTTGAGCATCAAGAACAGGATCTGGCCGAGCACGACCGCGGTCACCAGGATGTGGACCTGCGCCGCGAGGGCCGAGGCGATGGCGGAGTGGAGCCACGCGCGCGGGGTGTCGACCTGGATCGCGTGCAGCAACGCGGCGCTGGAGACCGCCGCCAGCAGCAGCGACCACGGGTACGGAGAGGTGTTGAGCCCGTAGTTGGCCTGCATCGGCGCGACCGCGACGAAGCCCACCGTGATCAGGAGCGCCGCGGGTGAGCCGGTGATCCGCCAGCCGGCGCCCCCCAGCACGACGGCGGCGCCCAGGCCGGCGGCGACGGTCAACGCCCAGTGCACCGAGAACGACAGGGACAGCGCCTGCATCAAGCCGTGGATGCTCCCCGAGAGCGGGGGGTGCAGGCCCTGCGGGCTGAGCGCCCAGCCGAAGACGTTGGCGTGGCGGAGGTGTCGGGCCTGAGGCTCGAAGTAGCCCAGCCAGTCGATGCCCCACACATTGGAGTGCCAGGGGAGCTGGTCGATGCGCAGCATCACCCCGAGGCCGATCGCGGCCGCGCTCAGGGCGATCGCGATCGGTGCGGTCGGCTCAGTCGGCCGTCGCACGCATGAACGCCTCGACGATCTTCACGTAGCCCGTGCACCGGCACAGGTTTCCGGCGATCGCCTCGCGGACCTCAGCCTCGGACGGCTTCGGATTCCGCTCCAGGAGCGCCTCCCCGACCATGATGAAGCCCGGGGTGCAGAAGCCGCACTGGGCGGCGCCGCAGTCCGCCCACTCCTGCTGCAGCGAGCTGAGCAGGGGGCCGTCGGCGACGCCTTCGATCGTCTTGATGTCTCGCCCTTCGCAGTCCAACGCGAGGGTCAGGCAACTCAACCGCGGCTCGCCATCGACGCGTACGGCGCAGCAGCCGCAGGTGCCCATGTCGCACCCCCGCTTGGTGCCCGTGAGGCCGGCCTGGTAGCGCAGCACGTCCAGCAGCAGGGCGGACGGTTCGACCGCGCCTTCCCAGGTGCTTCCGTTGATGCGCAGAGACAGGATCCGCTTGGCTGGTCGGGTCGAGGTGGTGGCGTCGGTCACGGCGCGGAAGATACCATCGGATTCGTGACCGTTCCTCAGGACGCGGTGCTCTGTTCCGGGGTGCCCTTCGCCGCCGCTGCCATGGCGCCCTCGCGCGACTTCGGTGGGCCTCGCGTGCGCGACGCGCTCGTTCTCCTCCTGACGGCCGTGCTGCTGCTCGGCTCGATCGGCTGCTCCGGGGGACCGCCTCCGCCCGAGCCGGAGGTGCCCGTGGTGCCCGTGAAGCTGGCCGTGGACGTGGACATCGCGGCGCTGGCGGGGCGCTGGCGGCGGGCCGCGGGTGAGGCCGGAGTCCCCGCGATCGACACGGTGGAGACCGATGCCGCGTTGGCCCTCACGTCCCTGATCGAGGGGAAGGTGGAGGGCGCGATCGTGCTCCGGAAGGCGACGCCGGCCGAGGACCGGTACGCCGCGGGCGATGACCTCGTGCCCCGGGAGGGGCTGGTCTACGAGCTCATCGCCCGGCTACCGGTGGTGTTCCTCATCCACGAGTCGAACTTCGTCGACGTGATGAGCGTCCTGGAGCTGCAGAGGGTGCTGGGTGGGGGCCTGCGGGAGTGGGACTCGCTGGGGGGCTCGAGCACGGAGATCGCGCTGTACGGACGGCCCCAAGGCACGTCCACGGCTGCGCAGGTGACCGCGCTGCTGGGAGGCGGGCGTCCCGCCAATGAGCTCAAGGCGCTCCCCACGGACAAGGCGGTGGCGACGGCGGTGCGGGCCGATCCCAGCGGCCTCGGCGTGGGCGGTGGGGCTCCCGCGCTGGGCACCAAGGCGTTGGCCGTCAAGGACGGCGAGGCTCTGTTGATGCCGGGCACCTCGACGGGAAGTCCCTGGCCGTGGGTGCGGGACGTGTACATCGTGACCCAGGGGCCGCCGAGCCGCCGCGTGCGGGAGGTTCGGGACTTCGCGCGCAGCGATGGCGGGCGCCGAATCGCCGAACAGGAAGGCTTCTTCGGCTGGGTCGAGGGATGGCAATAGCGGAACGAGCGCTGGTGATCGGGTGGGACGGAGCGGGCTGGCCGCTCGTGGACCCGTTGCTCGCCGCCGGGCGCCTCCCGCATCTGGCGGCCCTGATCGAGCGGGGCTTCGCTGCCCCCCTCCGCTCGACGATCCCCCCCGTGACGCCCGCGGCGTGGACCTCGATGGCCTGCGGGTTGAACCCCGGTCGCACCGGCGTCCTGGGCTTCCGTCACCTGGATCTCGACCGCCCCTCGGCCTTCGACCCGACGCTCGCTTCCAGCGCCGACCTGCAGGGCCGAACGCTGTTCGAGCACGCCGCGGCCCTCGGGGAGCCGGTCTCGTTGGCCGGCTGGCCGATGACGTGGCCCCCGCTGCCGCTCCCCGGCGGGGTCGTGCTCGCAGGCTGGCCCCGGCCGCGGACGGAGGTGGCGCCGACGTGGCCCGCGACTCTGGGCCGGCGACTGGGACCCTGGGGGGACGGCGACCCGACCCCGCGCTGGGGGGAAGCCTCGGCCGAACAGGAGATCGCGGCCGCCGCCTGGTACGACCGCCGGCACACCGAGATCGCCTGCGGCTGGCTGCGGGAGCGCACCGACGCCCTCGCCGCGGTGGTGCTGCCCGGCACCGACCACCTCGCCCACCTGCTCTGGGACGAGCCCCGGTTGGCCCAGCACTACGAGCGCGCGGACGACCACCTCGGGGCCCTCGTCGACGCCGCAGGGCCGAACACCGCGGTGCTGCTGGTGTCGGACCACGGCTTCGGGCCCGCCCCCACGCGGCGGGTGCACCTGGACCGCTGGCTGTTCCAAGGAGGGTGGCAGCGCCTCGCCGTGGAGTCGCGCGGGGGACGCAGCCTCGTGGGGGCGGCTGCCTCGGCGGTCCGCCACGGTCTCCCCGATCGCGCCTGGGGGGAGCTGCGGGATCGGCTCCCGCCTCGGCTTCGGCGCTGGGCCTACGAGCGCAGCGCGCCCCAGGCGGCGGTAGATCTGAGCCGGACGGCGGCCACTCGGGTGGAGCTGTACGAGTCCTTCGTGGGGGTGCGCGTCGCGGACCCCGGGCGCTGCGAAGGCCTGCTGGATGCGTTGCGGGCCGAGCCCTGGGTGGAGCGGGCGTGGACTCGCGAGGAGCTGTTCTCCGGGCCGTTCCTGACCACCCGGGTGCCCCACCTGATCGTCGAACTCGACCCGGACGTGGGGGCGGGCTCGTCGGTGGGGGAGGGGGCCGTGGTGGAGGCGGTGCCTCCCGAGGAGCTGGTCGCCTGGCCCGCGACCCACCGGCGCACCGGGATCGCCGTCGGGGCGGGGCCCGGGATCGGCTCCCAGCCCCCGACCGACGCCGGCGTGGAGGACGTGATCGCGACTGCGCTGGCGCTGGTGGGGGTGCCTCTGCCGGACGATCTGGACGGGCGCGTCTGGACGGAGTCGATCGACGCGACGCCGACGTTCGTCGAGCGAGGGCCGCAGGGTGGTGGTGGTGGCCGCGGGCCTTCGGATCCGAGCCTGGAGCGTTCCCTCAGGAAGCTCGGCTACCTGCGATCGACCTAGGGGAGATGGCGGATCAGGGTCTTGCTGAGGATCTGCGCTTCGGCGCAGAAATCGCCCATGAATTCAGAGGTTGAGCGGAAGTCCTCGACGAAAGACTCGAAGTCACCTCGCCGCACGCAGTCGCTGAAGAACTGGACCGACTCGGTCGCCTTGTCGACCACATCGATGGCGTGCGGGTTGAGCTCCTCGATGGCCGCGTACAGCTCGGGGTCCTGGGCGAACAGGCGGCCCGCCATGGTCATCTCCAGGCGGTAGATGGGCGAGGTCCACTCCAGGCTTCCGCCGATGTCGACGCCCAACTCCCGGAGGGTGCGGCCGAGGCAGATCGTGTGGAAGTGCACGAGCACCTGGATGACCGACATCATCCGGTCGTGCTCCTCCGCCGTCGCCTCCTTGAGCCGCATGCGGGCGTCGCGCAGGAGCTGGACGATCGCGCCGTTCCGCTCCCCCCGGCCCTGGCAGACGATGACGGTCTGCCCCGCGAAGGTCGGCACCGGGGGGCCGAACATCGGGTGAAGTCCGAGCACGTCGCAGTCCGACTCCATCATCGCGGCGACCGGATCGCGCTTGAGGGAGGTGACGTCCAAGAGCAGTTGGCCTTCTCGGGTCAGCGGCACGGTCGATTGGATGATCGGCACCGTCTCGCGCAGGGGCACCGCGAAGAGGAGCACGTCAGCCCAGGCGACGAGCTCCTCCAGGGGCACGCCGCGTCCCACGTCGGTGTAGCGGACATCGAAGCCGCGGTCGGCGAAGAAGAGCCGGAAGAGCTGCCCCATGCGGCCCGCGCCGCCGATGACGCCGAGGCGCGGATCGGTGACGGAATGCCAGTGGGGGCGGCTGTTGGGCACGGCGGCGGAGTTTGACAGTGCGCCGACGGACCGGTCAAATGCGCGGCATGTCACGCCGTCGCCAGGGGACCGGAACGCCGCCTGCACGCTGGGGGGCAGGAGCCGGGCCCGGCCCGTTTCGCAGCTCCCGCCGACCCGTTCGCGGAGCCGCGGGCGCGGACGCCGATGACGAGACCGGTGAGTCCCTCTCGCTCGAACAGGTGTCCGTTCCGCTCTTGTCGATGGAAGAGGCCGGCCTCCTCGCGGGGGAGATTCGACCGATCGCCCCGGTGGCACCAGCGGTCGAGCAGCAGTCGATCACCCCGCTGACGTTCGAGTCGGTCTCCCTCGAATCGCTGACGGCGTCGATGTCGCTGGAGGGTCACTCCAACGGTCTGCCGTCGCTGTCGTTGGACCCCGATGCGCGGCACTCGCTGGCGTCGCTGTCCCTGGACTCCGTGACGGCGCGCTCGTACGAGTCGCTGTCGCTGGACGGGAGCCTGTCGTTGGAGATGACGACCGAGTCGCTCGACCAGGCGATGCCGGCGGCGTTGGAGTACGAGCCCTCCGTCGAGGACGAGGCCCCTCCGGTCCAGACCGAGTCATTGGAGCTCGAGCCGACGGGGGAGGAGCCTCCGCCCTCGCTCGCGGACGAACTCGACGATCTCGCCGCCCTGCTGGAGGCCGACTCGGTGGCCGACGAGCCGGGCCCGATCGATGACTCGGTGGCGGCGCCGCCTCCGCTGGAGGACGAGGACTCCCTGGCCGACGAGGCCGCTGACTCCCTGGCCGACGAGGGATTGGACGCGCTGGAGGGGAGCCCGCCGATCCTGGACGAGCCGAGCCTCGATCTGGACGAGGACGATGGGGTCGACCTCGACGCTCTTGAGGCGGACGACGTGTCGGTGGGCGACGTGTCGCTCGAAGCCGATGAGGTCTCCGTCGCGGACGTGTCGCTGGAAGCGGACGAGGCCTCCGTCGCGGATGTCTCGCTGGAGGCCGATGAGGTCTCCGTCGCAGACGTGTCGCTCGAAGCCAACAACGTCTCCGTGGGCGATGTCTCGCTGGAGATGGACTCGCAGTCGGTGGCGGACGTCTCGTTGGAGATGGACGGCTCCGTGGCGGACATCGGGCCGAAGGCTGACGATGCGCCCGACTCGGAGCCGGGGGCTGAAGAGGCGCCGGACGAAGCTGAGGTGGAGCCCGAGCCGGAGGCGGAGCCCGAGCCCGAAGCCGAGCCCGAGCCCGGAGCCGAGCCGGAGCCGGAGCCGGAGCCCGAGGCGGAAGCCGATCCCGATCGGGAACCCGAGCCCGAGCCTGAACCTGAGGCCGAGCCCGAACCCGAGCCGGAAACCGAAGCCGAGCCTGAGTCGGAAGCCGAGCCCGAGCCCGAGCCCGAGCCTGAGCCCGAATCCGAGGCGGACGCGTTCGAGTCGGATGACGACTACGACGCCGACGATCTCACCACCCACCCCGACGTCGAGAGCCCGGCGTGGCTCGCCCGCGACGAGGACGACGACGACGAAGACACCGACGTCGTCGTCCAGGGCTCGACCCTGGACGCTCCCTGGACCATCGATTTCCGCGACGAAGTCCTGCCCTGGCCGGTCGCCGTCGTCACCGCTACCGAGGTGCTCCCCGGGGAGTGGATTCCGCCCAAGGGCCACTCCATGGGATCGCCCGTGCCCGCCGACAGCGGCACCTTCGAGGGCTCGGTGGTCGAGGCGCTGGAGCTGGACGGGGCCTCGGTCGATGCGCCCGTCCCCTCGCTGATGGACGGCCCCGTCTCCGGCGACGTGGCCCGGGACTCGGTGGCGGACACCTCCGGCGTCCAGGACGACGACTGGCTGCGGGGCCTGCAGGAGCAGGAGCAGCCGTCCGTCGGGTACGACCTCGAGGTGCTCAGCGGAACGGTCGACGAGCCCATTCCCGGGGCCGAGGCCCCCGGACCCGAAAAGCTGACCTCGTCCGACGAGCTCCAGGCGGCCCTGGACTCCCTCGAAGCCGCCGGCCAGGAGCTGGACGACGTCGACCTCGAGCTCGACCCCACCGAGGACGCCCCCACCCAGCGCATGCCGGCCGATCCGATCGAGGCAGCGCAGGCGTCCGACCCCGGCTACGCGGTCGAGTTCATCGACCGCGCGAGCACCGCGGACGCAGCCGGCCCCATCCTCCAGGAAGCGCTCGCGTGCGAGCCGTCCATGGACGATCTCACGCTCGATGATCCCGAGGACGAGGTCGAGCTGGAGGCTGATGACCTCGAGCTGGACGACGACGACCTCGATCTGGACGCGCCGATCGACGAGGACCCCGAACCCTCCGGCGCCCACGGCACCCTTGCCGCGGTCGTCTCGACGCTTCGCAAGGGGCGAACCGAGACGCCCGCGCCCGTCCCCCCGCCGGTGCGCAGCCGCCCCAAGGTGGCCGTCATCGAGGCCCGCCTCTGGCTCGACCTCGCCGACCCCGGCCCCGGGCCCGCGGACATGGCGGGGCCGCTCCTGCTCATCGACCTCGACGATCCCGGACCCCGACTCTCGGACGAGGCGAGCCTGGATGCGCCCGTCATCCAGCTCGACCCCGATGGCGATTCGATCACCAGCCTGACGATCGAGCCGACCCGGGACGACCTGGACGCCTACGACCCGAACAACCCCCCGCCCGGCGCCGACGTCGTCGCGGAGGACGGCGCCGTGCGCGTGCAGTTGGCCCTCGGAGGAAGGCCGCCGGACCGCAAATCCGCGTCGCAGGGCGTGGCGGTCGCTCCGGCCCGCCCCATCCGCACGTGGGAGGGCAAGAGCGAACCGGACCCAGACCGCAGCACCGATCTGGTCGCGCTGGCGCGGATCGAAGACGGCCCGTCCCTCCCCCCCGACCCGGCGCCGCCGGCCGGCACCCCCCGGCCCAGCGGCGATGACTGGCTGGACGCGGGCGACGACGCCACGCCAATGTCCCCCTACTTCCAGGACACCGGCCCCATGGTCCCGCCCAAGCCGAAGGCGAAGGCGAAGACGAAGCGGCTCGCTCGGTCGAAGCGAAAACCGTCCAAGAAGCGGGAGAAATGAGGGACTGCGCGCAGGTGTCGGCTTTTGCACGCCCTCCCTGCCCCCGGTAGACTCCGGGCTCGCTCCACGGAGGAAAGATGCTGAACGTGCAGAAGTTGGCCCCCTGGATGCTCGCCGCGGCGCTGCTGGTGAGTTGCGGTGGGGAAGAGGACGGCCCCGCCACGTCGATCGACGCAGGCACCCCGCTGGGTGAAGGCATCGTCAAGTCCGTGGAGGGATCCGTCGCGGTCGAGGAAGCCCTGCCCGAGGGCCAGGGGCGGACCGTCCTGGACGTCTTCCACGGCGATCGCGCGGTGAACCGCAAGGTCAAGATCGACCTCGCCGCGGACGGCGCGCGCGACACCTCCGTCGCCAAGGGGGAGGGGAACCAGGAGTTCGATCTCGCTCCCGGCCTCTACTTCGTGACCATCTCCTATTCCGAAGGCGATCTGGGCGAGCCGATGACCGGCACCATCGCCGGGCTCAAGATCAACGCGGGCAACACGAGCAAATACAGCGTGGTGTTGGAAGCGCCCGTGGGGCTGCTCCAGCTCAAGTTCACCCGCAGCGACGGCCCTGGACGCCCTGCGGTGGGCATCGACGAGGAGATCGTGCTGGCCGTCTACCCCGAGGGCGGCGATCGCAGCGCCCCCGTGTGGGAGGGCAAGGGCGGCGAGAGCGTGCCCCTGCCGGTCGGTGTCTACGACGCCAAGGCGACCTACGACTCGGGCAAGGGACTCCCCACCGTCGAGTGGTACGAGGGGCTCGAGCTCGCCGCCGGCCTCGCGCGCACCAAGCGGGAGCTGCACCTCGACCTGGACTCCTCGGGTGTCCGCATCGACGCGTTCAACTTCTCGAGCGACGTCAACAACGCCACCCAGGTCTACTTCTTCAACCCCGGAGCCCAGGTCGAGCAAGCCACCGCCAAGGCGGCGGGCAAGGCGGGTGAGTCGATCGCGGTCGATCCCGGCATCTACGACATCCTCATTGTGTTCACCCCGTCGGCGGACAACCCCGACCTCCAGGGGCGCATGAAGCTGCCGGACTTCGAGGTCCCCGCGCGTGAGGGCGTGCGCCGCCCCATCGATCTGCAACTGGAGCTCGCCGAGCTCCGCGTCACCGTGAAGGCGGGCGAAGAAGACGTCTCCGATCGCGCCGATGTCATGGTCAAGAAGGCCGGCGCCGACAAGGTCGCGAGCAGCTCCGTGCTCGAGGGCCAGGGCGGGCGGCACGTCATCGCGGCCGGCATCTACGACCTCTACGTCGAGTTCACCCCGGCCGAGGGCGACAAGGTCTCGCACGCGTTCCGGGCCATCGAGCTGACCAACGGCAACGTCTGGGCGCAGAGCTTCGACGCGGCCAACGCCGCGGACTGGGTCGCAGCGCCGGTCCAGCGTCCCGCGGCGCCGCTTCGACCCATCGACTGGAAGCCCACCGGCGACGACGACGACTCGGCCGGTGACGACGACGACAGCGCGGCCAAGCCCGCTCCCTGAGCTGACTCTCTAGGGCGCCCCGCCGTCCTCGATCGAGTTCAGCACCGGCCAGAACCAGGCCTCGAACACACCCCGATCCAGGGCCGTGGACTCATCCCAGATCGACGCGTCGGCGAAGAGCGTCGAGCCGTCCGTGGTGAGCAGCGCTTCGAGACGCCAACCGCGGCCGCGAGCGTTGTTCCAGGCCTGGTAGTGGTACTCCACCTGCCGTGATCCTGAGGCGAAGGAGCTTCCATCGAGGCTCAGCGCCGACGCTTCGACGGCGTCCACGCGTCGCACGTTCAGGGTGGGGAAGCCGCCGCCGTACTGAATCTCGCGCACCAGGGAGATCCCCATACGCGTCTGCTGCAGCCGCCATCCCTCGGGGACGACGAGCGCGAAGTTGGCGTTGGGGTGGCTGAACGTTTCGCCGGTCGCGACCTGCGCCGTCGGCCGGCCGCAGCCCACGAGGAGGAGCACGAGCAGCAGTCCTGCCGCTGGCGTGCTCCGGAGCATCAGGCCCGGTAGACGGAGACCTGCTCGAGGATCACGTCTTCGTGCGGGCGGTTGTTCACCGGGTTGCTGGGGGTGCGCGCGATCTCCTTGACCACGTCCATTCCCTCGATCACCTCACCGAACACCGAGTGCTTGTTGTCGAGCCAGGGCGTCGCGACCTCCGTGAGGAAGAACTGCGAGCCGTTGCTGTTGGGGCCCGAGTTGGCCATCGAGAGCACACCCGCCTTGTGGTGGCGCAGCGTCGCGTGGAACTCGTCCTTGAAGCGGTAGCCCGGGCCGCCGGTGCCCTTGCCCAACGGATCGCCGCCCTGAACCATGAAGTTCGGGATGACGCGGTGGAAGACCGTGCCGTCGTAGAGGGGCCGCATGGTGACCTTCTCCGAGTTGGGGTCGGTCCACTCGATCTTGCCGGTCGCGAGACCGACGAAGTTCTTGACCGTGGTCTTGGCCTTGGCCTCATGCAGACGGACGGTGATCACACCCTTGGACGTCTTGAGGTCGGCTCGCAACTCCCCATCCCCGGGGATATCGAGTTCGGGGAAGGTGGAAACGCTCTTGCGTCCGAAACCGAGTGCCATCTTTAAGTCCCATCCGGGGAGGTGAATGATCCGGGGGGGCTAGTACCACGAACGGGCCCCTGAATGGAACCCCAGGGCCCCCTCGGGCCCATCCCCCGGACCAAAGGATTCTACCCGGATTTCGGGGCTCGGGTCCGCTTGACAGCGCTCCAGCCGCTGACCTACAACTCTCCGCGCTTCGGGCACCCGCCCGGGCCCCTGGGAGATCCCACGCATGCGTACGAAGTCCCCGCTCCTTCTCGCCGCCCTCGTTCTCCTCGTGGCTGCGCCCGTCATCGCTGGTGGGGGTTCCCTCTGGATCGATGACGACGGCGACGGCTACTGCGAGAACTCCTGCGCCCAGGACAGCGAAGGGCTGCCGGACGGCGACTGCGACGACACCGATCCGCTGATCGGCCCGTTCGACGGAGACGGCGACGGCGACGAGGGTTGCCAGACCGACTGCGACGATCAGGACCCGACAATCCACGGTCGTGACGACGACGGCGACGGCGTCTCGCTCTGCGACGAGGTCCCCGACTGCGACGACACCGACGCGTACACCTACCCCGACGCGTTGGAGTGGGCCGACGGTCTGGACAACGACTGCGACGGCGAGATCGACGAAGAGGTCGATGAGGTCGACGACGACGAGGACGGCCTCACGGAGGCCGACGGCGACTGCGACGACAGCAACCCGGCCGTCTACACCGGCGCCATCGAGTTCTGCGACGGCCGCGACAACGACTGCGACAACATCGTCGACGGTGACGACGAGGACTACCCCGGCTCCGACGCTGACGGTGACGGCGACCCCGCCGTGGCCTGCGGTGGCGCCGACTGCCGCGACTACGACGCCACCGCCAACGGCCTCGACGCCGATGGCGACGGCAACACGCTGTGCCAGACCAACCCCGACTGCGACGACGACGACGCGACCGCGTACCCCGGCGCCGAAGAGATCTGCGGCGACGACGTCGACAACGACTGCTCGGGCGCCCCCGACGACCTCGACGAGGACGGCGATGAGGCGATCTCGCTGGCCTGCGGCGGCGAGGACTGCGACGACACGAACTTCTCGATCGATCCCAACGCTCCCGAGGAGCAGGCGACCTGCATCGACCAGATCGATAACGACTGCGACTGCCCCGGCGACACCAACGGTGACGGCATCGAGTGCGGCCTCGGCGACGAAGGGGTCGATGGCGGCGACGAAGACTGCCACGCCGCTCCCGAGGCGCAGGCGGGCGTCGATCAGCAGGACCGGTACCTCGGTGGTGCGATCATCGTGGCTCTGGACGGCGCCGACAGCAGCGACGACAACCCCGGCGACGAGCTGACCTACACGTGGACCGTCGAGCCCGTGGAGGCCTACTCCGGCATCACGTGGGAGCTCATCCACGACCCGGCCGACGCCATCGGCTACCTCCGCTTCTCCGCCGACCCGGAGAACGAGGACAACCAGTGGCTGTTCACCGCCACCCTGGTGGTCAACGACGGCGTGCTCGACAGCGAGGACGACGAGGAGGACTCGCACGTCACGATCACCTTCTTCCGTCCCGAGTTCCTCTCGACCATCGCCTGCGCCACCGCCGGCCAGACCGACGCGCTCGGTGGGTTGGCGCTGCTGCTCGGCCTCGGAGGCCTGCTCGGCCTGCGCCGCCGCCGCGCCTAGGTGCTGGCGGACAGCCCCGACGACCCGCTCGGCCGGCTCCGCGCCTCGATCGAGGCGATCGTTCATGGCAAGCCCGACCTCGTCCTCCACGTCCTGACGGCGTTGCTGGCGCGGGGGCACGTGCTCCTCGAAGACGTGCCCGGCGTGGGCAAGACGACCCTCGCGCACGCCGTCGCCGACGCGGTGGGGTGCAGCTTCGGCCGCATCCAGTTCACTGCGGATCTGCTGCCGTCGGACATCCTGGGGGTCAGCATCTTCGACGATCAGGCCGGCGCCTTCCGGTTCCATCCGGGGCCGGTGTTCGCGCAGATCGTGCTCGCCGACGAGATCAACCGCACCCCGCCACGCACCCAGTCCAGCCTGCTGGAGGCGATGAACGAGGGGCAAGTGTCCGTCGACGGGGAGCTGCACACGCTCCCGGAGCCCTTCTGCGTGCTCGCCACGCAGAACCCCCTGGAGCACCACGGCACGTTCCCGCTGCCGGAGTCGCAGGTCGACCGCTTCCTGATGCGGCTGGGCGTCGGCTACCCCGACGAGGCGAGCGAGCGGATGCTCCTGCGGGAGGCCACCGGGACGGCCCGCAAGGCCGAGACGGTCCTCGATCCCCGCCAGATCCTCGCGCTCCAGAACGCCGCCGACGCGATCCCCGTGCACCCGGACCTGGAGGACTACCTCCTGGCGATCGTGCGGGCCACGCGTGAGCATCCGGACCTCGAATTGGGCGCTTCGCCCCGGGCGAGTCAGGCGTTGGTGCGGGCCGCGCGGGCCCGGGCGCTCCTTCTGGGCCGCGACCACGTGACCCCCGACGACATCCGCGATGTGGCCGAGCCCGTGCTCGCGCATCGCCTGGTGGCCGCTTCGAGCGCCGATCCGGGGGCCGGCCCCGATCCCGAGCGAGCCGTCGAGGCGCTCCGCTCCATCCTCGCGACGACGCCGCCGCCGAGCTGACGTGAGGCTCCTGCGCCGTTCCCGGGCCCCCTCGGGGCCGCTCCTGCCGCCGGAGCTGGTGGCCCCCCGACCGATCACCCCGCTGCGGCGGCTCGGCCTCGCGGTGTTCGCCCCGCTGCGGGCCTACGTGCGGGCATGGCGTCGGGTGAGCCCCACGCCGGAGGGGTGGATCTTCATGGCCACCTCGGGCGCCGTGGCCCTCGCTGCGCTGAACACCGGCAACAACCTGCTGTACCTCGTCTTCGCCGCGATGCTGTCGCTGGTGGCGCTGTCGGGGGTGCTCTCGGAGTCGTCGCTGCGCGGGGTGCAGGTGAAGCGGCGGATCGCCGGTCCGGTGTACGCGGGCCGCCCCGCGCGGGGTGTCTGGGTGCTCCGGAACAAGCGGAGGTGGATCCCCAACCTCGCCCTCGACCTCCAGGAGTTGCCGGGCCCCCACGCGCGCCTCAGCCAGGTCGGGATGGCGACTGTGCCCTACCTCCCCGGGGGTGCCGAGGAGCGCCGCAACGGGACCTGGGTCTTCGACGTCCGCGGCATCCACCGGCTCGGTCGAGTGCGGGTCTCCACCACCTGGCCGTTCGGCATCCTGCGGAAGTGGTTCGAGGTCGAGATCTCCAGCGACGTGCTCGTCTACCCCACCCCCGCCCCTGATGGAGAGGCGGCCTTGCGCCCCGCGTCGGGCCGGGACGGAGGGCAGGTGGTGCGCCCGCGGCGAGGTGCCACCGGCGACATCCGGGGGTTGCGCGACCACCGCGCCGGCGAGGAGCTGCGATCGGTCCACTGGCGGACGTCGGCCCGGCTGCGCCGCCGCGTGGCAGTCGAGCGCGACGCGGAGGACGGGGGGCGCTACCAGGTTCGGGTCGACCCCCCGCCGCCCGGCGGATCACCGGCGAACCGTCTCGAGCAGTACGAGACCACCGTCTCCCGGGCGGCCGGCGCCGTGCTCGCGGCGACCGGGCGAGGCGACGAGGTGGTGCTCCGCATCGGCGGGCGTGACCTCGCCCCCGCCAGCGGCCCCGAGGGGCGCGACCGGCTCCTCAGCCGACTCGCCGTCACCCGGCTGGAGTCCCCCTGATGGCGCCCCGGTTCGTGATCGTGCAGCGGGCCTCGGCCCTGGCGGTGGCGGGCCTGGGGTTCGCCGCGCTGTGGATCGGCGGTGAGATGGAGGGGCTCGTGCTCGCGGCCACCTTGGCCGCGTTGGGGCTGAGCGCCTGGGAGGGGCGCCCGCGGCTCAGCCCGAAGGTGTGGCTCGGGATCCAGATCGCGTTCCTGATCTGGCTGGGGGCGGGGCAGGTGTTCGGGAGCCGGCCGCTGCTGACCTCGTTCGCGGCGCTCCTGATCTTCGTGCAGCTTCATCGCCTGACCAGCCGAACCTCGGCGCGGGACGATCTGTACAGCTACTTCATCGCCTTCGGTCAGCTCCTGCTGGCGTCGGTGCTGACGGTCGATGCCGGCTTCCTCGTCGTCTTCGTGCTGTTCCTCGTCTCCCTGGTGTGGGCGATGCTGATGACGCGGCTGGCGCTGGCGGCGGAGCGGGATCACGACCGCCGGCACCCCAACCTCCCCGTGGACCGCGCGACCTGGGACCGCCTGGGTCCGCTGGTGCGGTGGCCGATGTTCGCGGCCGTCTCCTCCCTGGTGCTCATCCTGCTCGTCGGCACGATGGCCCTGTTCTTCGTCCTGCCCCGCATGGAGGCGAGCTTCCTGTCGGCCAGCCTGCTGCCGCCGGTGCACGTCAGCGGCTTCACCGAGAGCGTCGGCCTGGGCGAGATCGGCATCGTGCAGCTGTCGGACGATCCGGTGATGCGGGTCCGGCTGTTCGACCGAGAAGGGCGGCGGGCGGTGCAGGGCAACACCACGTACTGGCGGGGGTTGGCGCTGGATCGGTTCGACGGTCGCACCTGGTCATTGTCGGATCCTAGCGTCACGGACCTGGCCTGGATCGGCAGCGCGGCGCGCCAGCGGGGCCCGCCGCGCGAGACGCCCTGGACGCTGCGGCAGGAGATCGCCCTGGAGCCGTTGGACAGCCGCGTGCTCTTCCACGTCGCCGACGCCGCCGGGATCTACGGTGAGTTTCGCGCCCTCGAGGCGGCTTCCACCGACGGCTTCTTCGTGCCGGGACTGCGCCGGCGGTTGAGCTACACGGTCTACAGCAGCCCCCCGAGCCCCGGCGTGGACCGGCTGCGGGGGCTGGACCCGCTGGCCTGTGACCCCTCGCTGGTCGAGGTCTACACGCAGCTCCCGTCCCCCCTCGCTCCACGGATCCCCGCCATCGCGCAGGAGTGGACGCGCGGCGCCGCGACCTCGGTCGATGCGGCGCTGTTGATCCAGGCCCAGCTGAAGGACAACTTCGTCTACAGCCTGGCCCAGCCCGCCTCCGCCTACCCCGATCCGCTCCTGGCGTTCCTGGACGAGGTGGAGGAAGGACACTGCGAGTACTTCGCCTCCTCGATGGTGATCCTGCTCCGCACGCTCGGCATCCCCGCGCGCATCGTCAACGGGTTCCAGGGGGGCGAGTACAACTCCGTGGGCGGCTACTGGCTGGTCCGCCAGCGCGAGGCCCACTCCTGGGTCGAGGTGCACTTCCCCGAGGAGGGCTGGGTCGTCTTCGACCCCACCCCCGTGGCTGCTGGCGGTGTCGCCGGTCGGGCCCGCATCAAGTGGCTCGAGCGGGCGCGGGCCTGGGCCGACTACGGCCGCGTGCGGTGGGCCGACGTCATGCTCGACTACGGGCTCGACAACCAGGCTGAGGGGGTGCGCGCGGCGCTCCGGTTCCTGCAAGGGGAGGGGGTCTCGCTCGACTTCTCCTGGCTGGGCTCGCCCGATGCCGCGCGAGCGGTGGGGGAACGCAACCGGCGCTCCCCCTGGAAGGGGCTCCTGACGCTGCTGGTGCTGCTCGGGGTGGCGGCCGGGGCGGTCGTTTCGCGGGGGCGCCCGGACGGGGATGCGGGTCCCCCTGAGCTTCGCGCTGCGCGGCGGGCGGTGCTGCGCCTACGTCGGCGCTGGGTGCACTCGGCTCGGACTGCGGCGGACGCCCCCGACGAGGGAGCGAGCCTGCGGCAGTGGTCCGCGTGGGCCGAGCGCACTCACGGACTCCCAGACGCCACCGACCTCGTGGATCGGTACTACGCCAGCCGTTTCGGCTCGGCCCCGGTGCCCGCGGATCTGGTGCCGCGCCTGCGCTCCCTGCTGAAGGACTCGCCCCGCTCTATTCGACGGTGACCGACTTCGCCAGGTTGCGCGGCTTGTCCACGTCCAAGCCGAGCAGGACGGCCGCGTGGTACGCGATGAGCTGCAGCGGGAGCACCGTCAGGAACGGCGTCAGCAGGTCGTGCGTCCTGGGGATGATGATCACCTCGTCGGCCAGCTCCTCGACCTCGGTGTCGCCCGGGTTCGCCACCGCGATCACCCGCGCTCCGCGCGCCTTGACCTCCTCCATGTTGGACATGGTCTTGGTGTGGAGCCGGTCCTTGGGCACGAGGAACACCACCGGGGTGCCGTCCCCGATCAGCGCGATGGGGCCGTGCTTCATCTCGGCGGCGGCGAAACCCTCGCACTGGATGTAGGAGACCTCCTTGAGCTTCAGCGCTCCCTCCAGGGCGGCGGGGTAGTTGGGGCCCCGGCCCAGGAACAGGCAGTACGGCTGGTGGATCAGCGACCGCGCGATTCGCTCGATGTCGTCGGCTCCCTCGAGGAACGACTGCATCTGGCCGGGCAGCTCGTGCAGGGCCGTCAGCAGCTCCCGTCCCGCGGCCGCGCTGAGGTCCCGCATCCGCCCGATCTTGAGGGCGAAGAGGGTCAGCGCCAGCAGTTGCGAGGTGAATGCCTTGGTGCTCGCGACCGCGATCTCGGGCCCCGAGCGGATGTACATGCCGCCGTCGCTCTCGCGGGCGATCGTGGATCCCACCTGGTTGACCACGCCGAGGCAGCGGCCGCCCTTGCGTTGCACCTCGCGCATGGCCGCGAGCGTGTCGGCGGTCTCGCCGGACTGGCTCACCGCGAAGTAGAGCGTCTTGGCGTCGACGATCGGGTTGCGGTAGCGAAGCTCGCTGGCGATGTCGACCTTGCAGGGGACCCGCGCGAGCTCCTCGATGAGGTAGCTGGCGGCCATCGCCGCATGCATCGAGGTGCCGCAGGCGATCAGCCCCATGCGGCGGATGTCGAAGAACTCCCGCCGGTTCAGGTTCAGCCCGCCGAGGTGGGCGTCGCCGTACTCTAGGTGGGCGCGACCGCGCAGTCCCCGGGTCACGGCGCGGGGCTGCTCGTGGATCTCCTTGAGCATGAAGTGCTCGAAGTCGCCCTTCTCGATCTCTTGCAGGTCCCAGTCCAGCTCGTCGACCGCCTTGTCGATGGGGCGGTCGTGCAGGTCGGTGGTGCGGAAGCCCGACGGCTCGACCACTGCGACCTCGCCGTCGTCCATGAAGACGACCTGCTTGGTGTGCGCGATGAGGGCGGGGGCGTCGCTGGCGACGAACATCTCGTTCTCGCCGACGCCGAGCACGATCGGGGAGCCGTTGCGCGCCACGACGAGGCGGTTGGGCTCGTCCACGGAGATCACGACGATCCCGTAGGTGCCCTGGATCAGGCCCAGGGCCCGCTTCACCGCGACCTCGAGGTCGCCGTCGTAGAACTTGGCGATGAGGTTGGGGATCACCTCGGTGTCGGTGTCGCTGTGCAGCACGATGCCGTCGCCCGTGAGCCGCTTTCGCAGAGCGGAGTGGTTCTCGACAATGCCGTTGTGCACGACGGCGATGCGGCCGTCGCGGCTGCGGTGGGGGTGCGCGTTGGTGTCGTTGGGGGGGCCGTGCGTGGCCCACCGGGTGTGGGCGATGCCCATCGTGGCGGCCGGAAGCTCGCTCGGTAGGTCCTTCTCGAGGTTGCGGATGCGGCCCTGGCGCTTGTGGATCCACATGTCCCCGCCGCCGTTCATGGTGGCGACCCCGGAGCTGTCGTAGCCCCGGTACTCGAGCCGCTTGAGGCCCTCCAACAAGATCGGGACGGGGGTCCGGTGTCCGACGTATCCAACGATTCCACACATAGGTTCAACTGCTCTCGGTTGGGTGGGGCTTATCCGTAGACGATGCGCCGCACCTGTCGCTCGGACAGGGGGCGGCTGGCGAAGGGGCGGGTGCCGGCTTCGCGGGCGATGGTTCCGTAGACGAGCCGGTTGGGCATGCCTTGGCGCTGGAGCTCACCGTGGCGCCGTCGTACCCAGGCCTCCACCGTTTCGGACCAATGATCCATGAGCTCCTCTACGAGCTTGTCGAGGTCACGCTCGGAGACGTCGGCGATCCCGAGCAGGTAGTCCCGGAAACCGGGATCGAGGGCGACCGTCACCGACTCATCTCCACGCCCTCACGTACAGGGTGGGTTGCTTTCGAAAGGGCGGCAACGAGTTTACCCGATTTCGGGCAAGCCTCGGAAAACCGGCCGACAGCGCCCCTGCGTGGGCGGTGGTACATTGCGGCCGATGTCGTCCCGGCCTACGCCCGTGCTGGCGCTTCTTGTGGTCTTGCTCGCGATCGCGGTGCGCCTCCCCGGATTGGGAAGCCCGCCCCAGGACATCCATCACGTCCGCCAGTCCGACACCTCGTCGATCGCCCGGAACATGGCCCGGGAGGGGATCGACCTGCTCCATCCGCGCATCGACTGGGCCGGCCCCCAGGCGGGGACCGTGGAGAGCGAACTGCCGCTGTACAACGCGCTGGTGTCGTTGGCCTGGCCCGCCCGGGGACCGGTCCTCCGAGGCGGCTACGCGTGGGCCCGAGGGCTGTCGGTGACCGCCTGGTTCGTCGGGGGGCTGGCGCTCCTGCTGTGGGTGCGACGCCGTCTGGAGGGGCCCTCCTGGGCCTACCTCGCGCTGTATGCGCTGTCGCCGCTGGGGATCGCGTTCAGCCGGAACATCCAACCGGACGCGCTGGCGGTGGCGCTGATGCTGCTCGCCCTGGAGCGTGCGGACGCGGCGTCGGAGCGGCCTGGGGCCTGGGGCTCGATCGTGGCCGCGGGGCTGCTGGGCGCGCTGGCCATCGCCACCAAGGGGACCACGGCGTTCTTCATCGCATTGATCCCGCTGCTGTTGATGCGGGCGGGGGGGCCGGGCCTCGCCGGCGCCGCGACCGCCTCGGCGTTGGCGGTGGTGCCGGCGGCGGTCTGGTTCTGGCACGCGTACGTGCACCTCGGCGCGGACGGCGCGTCCTTCGGGCTGTGGGGTGGGGCCGCGGCCAAGTGGGGCTCGCTGGGGATCTGGCTCGACGCGAACACGTGGCGATCGATCGTCGGCACGTTGGTGGTCCACACCGCCACGCCCTTGGGGATCGCCGCCGCGCTGGTGGGGGTCAGCCGCGTGCGGCAGGACGACGAGCTGCGTCCGTTCGTCTTCGCGTTGGGGGCGGCGGCGGCTTCGGCGGTGCTCGTCGCCGATGGGTTCCGCATCCACAACTACTACCAACTGAGCTGGATTCCGTTCCTATCCGTCGCAGCGGGGGCGGGCGGTCTCGAGCTGGTGCGCATGGTTCGCAGTGGGCCCCCGGGGGCCCAGCCGGCGCTGGCGATCGGGCTGGCGGTCGTGCTGGGGGGCTGGTCGGCGCTCGCGGGCAAGACCTTCGTCCAGGACGCCACCGCGATCGACCCCCGCATCGGCGCGACCGCCACCGCCGTGGGTGCCTTCGTGCCGCCGGGAGCGGGCTTGATCGTGGTCGACGTGCATCCCCAGACGTTGCTGTACGCGATGGACCGCCGCGGCTTCCACCGCACCGGGACGACGATGAGCGAGGTGCTGCAGCTCAAGGAGATCGGGGCCGAGTACATCTTCATCAGCGGCGCCGCGCCAGGGCAGGGGCGGGGTCTGCTGCCGCAGCTGAACGACAGCGAACGGGCCCTCGCGCGGGGGGCGGACTGGCTGCTCTTCAGGCTCGTCGCGCCGTCTGAGCCGACGTCCGCGCCGGCGGCCACGGGGGCGGTCGGGGATGACGACGACGACTCGGCCTCCGCCCCTTAGGTGACCCGGCGGATCACCGCTCGGATTCGCAGCTCCAGCTCTTCGTCGGCCATCTCCGCGGGAACGATCTCGTCGGCGCCCGCGCGCAGCAACTCGACGTTGTGGTCGTCGTCTTCGCTGAACACGACGACCGGCAGGAAGGCGGACAGGAGGTCGTCGCGGAAGGCGCGGATGGCCCCGCCCGCGTCGAAGTGCCACCCCGCGGAGATCGCGATCGCGGTCGGCAGATCGGCGTGCACGAAGCGGGCTGCGTCCTGGAGGGTCTTCATCGCGACGATTCGGAACTCGGCGTCTGGCAGGGCGGCGGCGAGGGTGTGAGCCAGCTCTTCTTTCGGATCGAGGGCGAGCAGCAGGTGCCGGTCGTCGTCGTCGCCGTCCTCGGCGGGATCGAAGTTGAGGAGCTCCAGCAGATCGATGCTGTCGCCGTCGCCGTCGCCGTCGTCGTCGAGCTGCGGGGCCTCGACCTCCGCCACGGTGTCCGCGCCCGGGTCGTGGGCGAATCCCTCGGACTGCACGCTGACCAACGGGGTGGGAGGCTCGGAGGTGGGCCCGGGGGCATCCACGGTGGTCGCCTCCGTGTCGGTAGAGACCTCTTCGAGATCGACGATCACAGGCTCGGGCTCAGCCTCGGGTGCGGGCTCAGCGACCGCCTCGGGCTCGGGCTCGGGCTCGGGCTGCGGATCGGGCTCGGGATCCGGGACGAACGCCGCGGGCATCGAAAGGACCGGCGTCGGGGGAGGCGTCGGCTTGCGGACGGCCCATCCGGTGCGGGACGGCGGCTTGACGACCCGGGCCACCTCCTCGAGCGAGGTCAGCCCCTGCATGACGAACGTGAGGCCGACCTCGGCCGCGGTGCGGGGCCGATGCATCGTCACCGCCTGCCGGAGCTCTTCGGCTGACGCGCCGTCCTTGACCCCGCCGTCCAGCTCCACGCGGCTGACCACCCCGCGGCGGCCTCGGTAGCCGCTGTGGTGGCACTGCACGCAGCCGGGGCCCGCGGTCGGGACCTCTCCGGGGATGCTGTCGATGACCAGGTTCACGGCGCGCGCGAGTCCCCGATCGAGGGGGCCGCGGACCCAGCAGTTGCTGCACAGCAGGCGCACCAGGCGGGTCTCCACCACGCCCAGCAGCTGTTCGCCGAGCAGCAGGTCGCTGGTCCCCTGGTCGCGGATTCGTTGCAGCGCGTCGCTGGCGTCGTGGCCGCGCAAGACGGCGAGCACGAGGCGGCCCTGGAGGGCGGCGCCGAAGGCCGCGGCCGCGATCTCGGGACCGTCGCAGTCGTCCACGAGGAGCACGTCCGGATCCTGCTCGAGGGCGAGGCCGACGGCGGCGGCACCGTCAGCGTCCGACTCGCCTCGCTCGACCCACCCCGACGGGGGCGAGACCGGGTCGCGGAGCACGACCTGCGTGGATCGGTAGCCCGCGACGCTGTCGGCGACGGCGCGCAGGAAGGTGGTCCGGCCGGAGTCGTGCGGCCCCACCAGGAGGATCAGCCCCTGGCGCGCGGCGGACCACATGCGGAGGCGGCGGGCCATGTCGGGCGTCAGCGACATCCCGTCCAGGTTCAGCAGACGGCGGGGGTCCCGCACACCGAGGGTCACTCGCTCGGCGCCCCCGTCGGCGACGCCCGCCACCGCGAGACCGACCGAATGATCCCCCGTAAGGGTGACGATCGGGCGGATCCCGTCGAGCGTCTCGATCCCGGCGTCGGGGCTGGCCCCGAGCAGCTGTCGCAGCCCCTGCATCACGGGCCGGCCGGCCCAGTCGGGGAGGCGGATCACGCTGCGCCACGAGCCATCGATGGCGTACTGAATCGCCACCCCCTGAGGTGCGGCGTGGAAACGAATCGCAGCCGCGCTCCACGTGAACGCGCCCGCGAGCAGGCCCTTGAGGAGGGGATGCGCGGCGCTCGGAGCCGCGTCGGCGTCGAGCCCCTGAGCCAACTCGGGCAGTGAACTCCCGTTGGCGTCGGACAGGTCGAGCATCGGGGGGAGGCGGGGGGCTGGCGGGCTGACCTCGACCGCGGGGCCGTCCTGAACCGTCGCCTCGCTCTCCATCACCCACAGAGAGCTGTCCGGTCCCGTCTCGGGGGGCGGCGCCTCTTCGGACGACGGCTCCTCGGGCGCGGCCGTCTCGAGTGTGGTGCTGGGGGCCTCCGGCTCGGCCTCGTCGTACGCCGCCTCGATCGCGGCGGCGAGGGCGCCCGACTCCCCGATCAGGATCTCGAGCGGCCGCCCGACGACGTCGGCGATGGCGTCCAGATCGGGGCGGAGGGGGTCCGACACCACGACGGCGAGGGCGTCGCCTTCGAGCGCGACGGGCAGGAACTGGAGCGCTGTGGCGCTCTCGCGGGGCGCCAGGGTCAGCGCGTCGTCCGACGCCCGCAGCGCGCGAGGGTCGACGTACTCCCGGCCGGCCTGTTCGGCCAGCGCGGCGGCGAGTTCAGATGAATCGATGGAGCCTCGGGCTACGAGGATCTCCCCCAGTCGGCGGTGTGCATTCCCCACCGGCGGAGTCTAGACGGACTGGTCTAGAAGCCGTACTCGATGAAGGAATTCCGCGGCAGTACGGACACCAACACCACGGTCGTGCCGAGGATGAGGCTGTCGTCCTCGCCGTCGACGACGAGGAACACGAAGTCGTGCTGGCCGACGTCGGTGATCTTGGGCTCCCAGCTGACGTGGGCGGCGAGCTCGTCGGCGGCGAAGGTGGCGTCGGTCGGCAGATCGGCGGGGAGGATGCGCCCGACGGACGGGTCCCGCAGGGCCAGGTCCAGGAGCAGCTCTTCGCCGACGAACACAGCGACGTCTTCGGGGGCTTCGATGAGGCCTTCAGCCTCGGGCTCTTCGATGTTCAGCGAGGCGGGGACATCGAGGATGAGTTCCACGGACCAGACGTCTTCGTCGACGCCGTCGATCGGCTCCAGCGTGCCGCCTTCGGGGACCGCACAGGCGACCAACGAGACAACGAGCAGCATCAAGAGCAAACGGGTCCGGTTCATCGAGTCCTCCAGCCGATCGAGGATAAGGAGTGACGCAACGGGGGTCCCGGGCGAACCGGGACCCCCGTCGAAAGTCCAGCCAGCTCTAGGAGGGAGCGACGCCGACGAGGATCTCCATCTCGGCGATGTCGTCGTCGGCGAGGCCGTCGGCGCGCATCTCGTACTCCATCAGCGTGCGCACGATGGCGGCGCGGATGTCGTCGTTGAAGTCCTCACGGTCCTCGGGGCGAAGCCGGGCCACGAAGCCCCGCGCCATGGCGGTGTCACCGTTGCCGCGGAGCAGACGCTCGCGGACGACCTTGCGCATCGCCGAGAGGAAGCGCTCGAACCCCTCGAGCACGGCCTCGTGGTCCTCGCGGAAGAAGTTCACGTAGCCCTCGGGCACGATCCCCTTGTAGGTGATGCGACCACGACCGCGGTCGATCTCCTCGACCAGGCCACCGTCGATCAGGGTCTCGACCGACAGGCGGGCGTAGTTGACCTCGTAGTTGATCGGCAACTCGCGGGCGATCTCGTCCAGGTCCATCTCCCGGTCCAGGAGCATGAAGTAGACCTTGCGACGCAGGTTGAAGTGCGGACCCTCACCCTCGTCGACGGCACCTTCGCGGTAGCGCTTCTTGATCTTCTTGACCGTGCGGAGCGCGGTGTCGAACGCCAGCGAGACGCGGGTCGAGGTGCGGTACCGGGCTTCGGCGCGCTTGTAGAGCGACAGCGTGAAGAGGTCCCGGGCGCGGGAGACGGGCATGTCCAGGTCGAGGACGACGTCCGAGACCAGTCCGAGCAACGTGAAGATGACTCGGGCTTCGCCGACCAGAGTGTGCGGTCCGGGCCGAAGCGCGGGGGGGTGATCGTTGAGCGGGGCAAGCTGGGGCATCTGGGGCTCTCCTTGGCTTCGGGTCTCTGGCGCCAAAGCCGTGCAAGGGGAGTGCCTTAACAATCGGGCACGTTCCTGCCCGAATTGTATCAGGCCGTTTTTACTCGGGGTCCCAGGCTGTTTCGTCCGGGTTCCAGCTGGTCTGTTCGTCGTCCAGACGGTCCAGGAAGTCCTCGCCGGGGGAGGTGATGTCCTCCGCCTCCATCTCGAACGGGGAGCCGAACATGCGGCTGATCAGCTCGCGGTCCTTGGCGCGGTCGGGCTTGGCGACCTCGACTTCGGCGAGGGTGGCCGTGGGTCGGCGGGTGGGGCCGTCCTCAAGGTCGAGCAGGATCCGGCTGGCCTCCTTGGCGATCGTGCTGCCGGCGGCGAGTGGGAGCACGGCCTGGAAGTGGCGGGCGGCACGGCTGCGGTCCTTGAGGGCCAGGTAGAGGTTGCCCAGGCCCATCTGGATCTCAGGGTCCTTCGGCGTGAGCTTGCCTGCCTTGCGCATGTGGGTGCCCGCGGCCCGGAGATCGCCCTGCGCCAGGAACAGCCCGCCGAGCTCACGGTGCGCGGGGCGTACTCGGGGTTCAACGCGGCGGATCGCCGGAAGGCCGTGATCGCGTCCTCGTCCTGCGCCTGAGCGCGGTGCAGCATGCCCAACAGGGTCCACGACAGGTGATCGTCGGGCCGTACCCGCAGCAGGGCGAAGAGCGCCTCCGATGCGCGGCCGGCGGCGCCATTGTCGGGTGCCGCGAGGGCGGATCCGGCACGTCGGATGACGACGCGGGCGGCCGGGTGGAAGCCGGGGTCGAAGGTCAGCGCGGACAACAGGAAGCGGTACTCCCCGTCGTAGCTCCCCGTCAGCCCGCGTCGCTGGCGCGACCAGACCTGCAGTCGGTCCTGAATCCAGGCCAACAGGGCCTGGTCCGAGTCGGTGGCGCCGAGCACCGGAGGGACTCGATCGTCCATGAGCCCGAGCATCAGCTTGGCCGTCTCGAACGCGGACTGGACCACCTCCATGCGGGAGGCTCCGCCGCGGGTGTCGACGGGGACCTTGCGCAGCGTGTCGCCGTCGTGCTCGACGACCTCCCACCGCAAGAAGGGGTCGCCCTGCCAGCTGCCCCACCCGCTGATGCCCACCCGGGCCCGCGCGGCGCGCGCGTAGGCGGCGACGTGCTCCGCCTGGGGAGCGGTCTGGAGGTGAGCGAGACGCAAGCTCGCCCCGCGGCCGATCGTCCACGCGGCGAAGCTGGCCCGTGCGACCTGGATGCGCTGGAGCTCCTCGGCGATGAGCAACGGAACCCCACGGCACCACGTGACCGTCTCGGGGTCGTTCGTCTGCGCCGACAGCGGTAGGAACACCGCGGACTGGAGGTCCTTGCTCAACTACGTCCTCTCTACGCCGCCATGTAGGTCTCGAACAACTGGATGTCCGCGGCGTGGGCGCGGGCGGTCTCGAGCGTGATGAGGTCCTTCTTGACCAACGCCGCGAGGTGCCGCTCCAGCACCCACATCCCCTCGTCTCGATGCGTCTGCATCACCGACGGGATCTGGTTGACGCGCTGCTCGCGGATGTGGTTGCCGACCGCGTGGTTGATGCGCAGCACCTCGATCCCGGCGATGCGGCCCTTGCCGTCCTTCTGCGGGAGCAGCCGCTGGGCGACCACGGCGCGGAGGGACTCGGCCAACTGGACCCGGATCTGGCTCTGCTGGTGCTCCGGGAACACGTCCACGATGCGGTCGCAGGCGGTGAAGGCCCGGTTGCTGTGCAGCGTCGACAGCACGAGGTGGCCCGTCTCGGCCGCGGTCAGGGCCAGTTGGATCGTCTCCTTGTCGCGCATCTCGCCGACGAGGATGACGTCGGGGTCCTCGCGCAGGGCGTCCCGCAGCCCCTCGGCGAACGACTCGACGTGGAGGCCGACCTCGCGCTGGCGGATCAGCGCCTGCTTGCGCTGGTGCACGAACTCGATCGGATCCTCGAGGGTGATGATGTGGATCGGCTTGCGCTCGTTGAGGATGCCCACCAGCGCAGCCATCGTCGCCGACTTGCCCGAGCCGGTCGGCCCGGATACCAGCACGAGGCCGTTGGGGAACTCGCACAGGTCCGCCAGCGAGCGCGGGAGTCGAAGCTGCGACAGCGACGGGATGTCCGCCGGCAGCACCCGGAAGGCGAGGTTGTAGCCCTTCACCGCGCGGTAGGCGTTGCCCCGGAAACGGCCGACGCCGTCGATGCTGAAGCTGAAGTCCACCGCCGCGCCGTCCGCCAGGCGCCGTCGGCCGACGCCCGTCAGCATGGACTCCACGAGCGGCCGGATCGGGATGTTGGCGACCGCGACGTCGACCAGCGGCGTCAGCAGCCCGGCGACGCGCACCATCGGCGGCTCGCCGTCCCCCAGGTGGATGTCGCTGGCGCCGCGCGCGACGGCCTGCGCCAGGCACTCACGGAGGGCCGGAGGCACGGGCAGGCTGGACTCGGGGCCAGCGGCGGTGGTCGGGTCGATCGTCAGCGTGGTGCGGTCGATCTGGGGCCGCACCGACAGCTCCGGATCGTCGGCCGAACCGCTGACCTGCACGTCGAACACGAGGTCCTGGTAGCTGTGCGCGAAGCCGACCAACTGACTCTGCGCCAGGGCGGTCATCCGGTCGGGGCCTAGCAGCGCGGCGACCTGGTTGCGAAGCCACGCCGGCTCCACCTCGGGGAGCGCGATGCGGGAGGCGCGGTTGCCGACGATCAGCTGGGGCGACTTGCCCGCGGTCAGACGGAGCTCATTCGCCTCACGGCGATGCAGCAACTGAAGCAGGGATTCGAACTCGAGCACCAGGCATCCTCTTGACTCCCGCTACAGGGAATCGACCAGATCGGGGAGGAGCTGCAGGTCCGGCACCATCACGACCTCGATCCGGCGGTTGAGGGCCCGCCCCTCGTCGGATGCGTTGTCGGCGCGCGGCTGAAACTCCCCGAATCCTGCCGCGCTCAAGTTGTCGGGGTTCATCCCCGCGTCGATGAAGAGCTTCACCACCGCAACGGCGCGAGCCGTCGACAGTTCCCAGTTCGACGGGAATCGCGAAGTCTTGATTGGGATATTGTCCGTATGACCCTCTACCTGGAACTGCCGCTCATCGAATTCGGCCAACGCAATCGCGACCGCCTTCAAAGTATCAATTCCGATCTCTGAGACTTTTGCCTCCCCCGAGGCGAACAGGATGTCCTGCTTGAGGTCGATCACCATGCGTCCGCGGGCGATCCGGACGTCCAGCTTGCCCGCGTCGATCATCGCCTGAAGTGAGTCCTTGAGCCGGCGGTAGATGGCGTCCCGGGCGTCCGCCGCGGCCTGGCGCTCCCGGGCCTCCTCCAGCGCTCGTTCGGCGTCCGAGAGCATCGTCGACAGCGTCGACTGGGCCTCCGACAGTTCGTCCAGGTCGGCGCCCAGTTCGCGCAGCTGCGCGCGCAGCGCGGTGTTGTCGGCGAGCACCTCGTCGCGGGCCCCCTGGAGCACGGCGACCTCGCCCTTGCACTGCTCAAGGGCCTGGTCGAGGCCGGCCACGGCGGTGTTGCAGGCGTCCACTTCGGCCGTCATCGCGGCGATGCGGTCCTGGTCTTCGGCGATCGCGTCCAGCGCTGCCTGGTGGAGGTCCTTGCGGACACCGCAGGCGGACAGGACGAGGGCGATCGCGACCAAGGCGGTTAGGCGGGCAGGCATCGCGCGAGTCTACGACAGTGAAGCGCCTGCGTCGCCGCTGCGACCCGGCTTGACCAACGATCGGGTCAGGACTATTGGTGGGGTCGCCCAGGCGAGGAAGAAGTTCAATGAGATTCGCGTTCATCGCTGCTGTCGTTCCATCCCTCCTGGCTGCCTCCGGTGCCTTCGCAGGGGAGCTCCAGCTGCCCCTGGGGACGGAATTCTGTGAAGACCGGGCCGCGGTCGAGTTCGCCATGGAGGCTCCACGCGAGCTGGCCGGCGACGTGATCGAGTCCACTGCGAACGTGTGGGGCTTCGAGGGCTTCGCCACCGCCGAGTTCGATGAGGATCGCCTCGTGAACCTCCGCATCCGGATCTACGAAGAGGGCGACGCGATGGCCCGCATCCGGGGCAAGCTCGAGGGGATGATGGGCGCCGGCGGCGAGAGCGGCAAGAAGACCCACTGGTCGCCCGCGCAGGCGCAGAAGGTGACCCTCCGGCTGCAGTCCGAGCAGATCTACGTGACGTTCGAGATCGAGCCGGACGGCTGCGGCATCATCGAGAAGGAAGCCCAGGGGCTGACCGATCAGGAGAAGGCCGACCTGGAGGCCGTGCGGAAGAAGCAGGCGATCGGCTTCGACCCCTACGCGGACACGGACGACACCGAGCCCGTGGTCAAGAAGGAGGAAGAGGAAGAGGCCAAGGAGAAGGAAGAGGAAGAGGCCTCCGAAGAGGCCACTCCCGAGCCCGACATCGACTGGTAGCTCACCCTCGGGTGCGCTTGAACTCCTCGAGGAACTCCACCAACACCCGCACCGACTCCAGCGGCACCGCGTTGTAGATCGACGCGCGCAGGCCGCCCACGCTGCGGTGACCCTTCAGTCCGATCAGGCCGGCGTCCGCCGCCTGGCTGACGAACTCCTTGTCCAGATCCGCGCTCGGCGACCGGAACGTGACGTTCATGCGGGAGCGCGCCGCCGGCTGCACGCAGCCCGTGTAGAAGCCCGCCGAGCTGTCGATCGTCCGGTAGATCAGCTCCGCCTTGTGCGCGTTGGTCGCGGCCACCGCCTCGAGGCCCCCCAACTCCTTGAGGTGCTCCAGCACCAGTCCGACTAGGTAGATGGCGAACGTCGGGGGCGTGTTGAGCATCGAGTTCTTCGCCGCGACCTTGCCGTAGTGCATCGTCTCGGGGAGGTTGTCGTCCGACCGCTCCAGCAGGTCGTCCCGCACGACCACGAGCGTGACCCCGGACGGCCCCATGTTCTTCTGCGCGCCGGCGTAGATCACGCCGTACTGGGTGACGTCGATCGGTTGGCTGAGGATGTCCGAGGACATGTCCACGACGACGGGCACGTCGCCGCCGTCGAGGCGCGCGTGGATCTGCGAGCCGACGACCGTGTTGTTGGACGTGATGTGCAGGTAGGCGGAGTCGCTCGGCACGTCCACGGCGGTGGGCACGTGCTGGTAGCCGTCGTCCGCGCTGCTCCAGATCGACTCCGCGGAGCCGCGACGCCGCGCCTCGGCCAGCGCGTGGGCGGACCACGTGCCGGTGTCGACGTAGTGGGCGGTGGTGCCCCGCCGCAGCAGGTTCATCGGCACCATCGCGAACTGCCCGCGGGCGCCCCCCTGCATGAACAGCACCTGGTAGCCGTCGGGGATGGTCAGGAGCTCGCGCAGGTTCGCGATCGCGCGGTTGTGCACCGCGTCGTACACCGCGCCCCGGTGGCTCTGCTCCATGATCGACATGCCGCTGCCGCCGTAGTCCAGGAGTTCACGCTGGGCGCGCTCGAGCACGGAGAGGGGGAGGGCGGCGGGGCCGGCGCTGAAGTTGTGGGCTCGGGTCATGATCGCTCCAGGGGCACGAGGCTGGTGCCGAGGATGTCCTCGTGGTCGGCGAGCAGGGACTCCAGCACGGCCTGCGGGGGGGGCGCGGAGATCGCGATCCGAGCGATGCACGCCTCGGCGCCGGCGAAGACGATGTTCTCGGTCTCCTGCACGTTGATGTCCGCGTCCTTCAGCGCCGCGAAGACGCGCGACAGCACGCCCACCCGGTTGAGGTGGCGGACGATGAGGAGGAACTGGGCGGGGCTCCGCTGGCTCACGTTGACGACGTTGGGGACGGCGCCCGTGGCTTGGTAGTCCAGCACGATGCGGACCGCCTCGGCGGCGACGGCCTCCTGGGCCTGGTCGGTGGAGGCGCCGATGTGCGGGGTGGAGATGACGTTGGGGTCGCGGAGCAGGTCGCTGTCGACCTCACCCACGCCCCCGCTGACCTCGCCGTAGAAGACGTCGACGGCGGCGCGGATCCCTCGGTCGGCGATCGCGTTCAGGAGCGCGCCCTCATCGACCAGTTCGGCCCGTGAGGTGTTGATGAGGTAGGCGCCCGGCTTCATCGCCGAGAGGAAGCTCGGACCGACGATGTGGCGGGTCTCGGGGGTCGCGGGAGCGTGCAGCGAGATGGCGTCGCAGAGCCCGAGCATGCCCCGGAGGTTGGACTCGAAGCGGGCGCCCAGTTCGGTCACCGCGCCGGCCCGGCTGGGGCTGCGGTCGTGCACCAGCACCTTCATGCCGAGGGCGAGGGCGCGCTCGGCGACGGCGAGGCCGATGCGACCCGCGCCGACGACACCGAGGGTGCGTCCGGCGAGTCCGCGAGCCTTGCTAAACTCCTTCTTGTTCCACTGCCCGGCCCGAAGCTGCGCGGTCGCGTCGGGGATGCGCCGGTCCAGCGCCACGAGGAACCCGATGGCGAGCTCGGCCACGGCAAGGCTGTTCTTGCCCGGGCAGTTGGCGACGTAGATGCCGCCCGCGCTGGCCGCGGCGATGTCGATGGTGTTGGTGCCCGCGCCCGCCCGCACGACGAGGCCGAGGCGGCCCGCCTCCAGCATCGCAGCGGTCACTTTGGTGCTCCTCACGATGAGCACTTCGGCGCCCGTGGAGGCGATCGCGTCGGTCAACGCGTCGTCCTTGAGGGTCGGCTGGAGGGTGACCTCGATGCCGGCGGCCTCCAGGTCGGAGACCGCCATCGGGGGCAGTTTGTCAGCGATCAGAACGTGCATCTCAGATCCGGTGGAGGAACAGGCCCGAGCGTAGCTTCGGCTCGAACCAGGTCGACTTGGGCGGCATGATTTCGCCAGCGTCGGCGACTGCGAAGAGTTGCGCCATCGAGGTGGCGTGCATGGAGAAGGCGACCCCGCCGGCCGCGGCGGCGCGGCGCTCCAACTCGTCGGTGCCGCGGGAGCCCCCGACGAAGTCGATCTTGGGGTCGGTGCGCGGGTTCTCGATGCCCAGCAGCGGCGCCAGCACCTGCTCCTGCAGTAACGCGCAATCGAGCGCATCGAGGATGCCCTCACGCGCGGGAGACAGACTGAAGCGGTGCCAGCCCGAGCCCTCGGCCCAGACGCAGAAGCACTGGGGGCGGCCGGGGGTAGGGTCGTCCGTCGCGGTGAGGCCGAACCGCTCGTTCAGCGCGGCGAGCACGTCGCCGGGGGAGCGGTCCCGCAGATCCGTAACGACGCGGTTGTACGGGAGGATCGCCAACTGGGTGTCGGGGAAGACCACCGACATCACGTGGTTGTAGGCCTCGGTGCCGGTGTGGTTCGGGTTCGCCGCGGCGAGCTGCTCGCGCGCTCGAGACGCGGACTTGGCGCGGTGGTGGCCATCAGCCACGTACAGGCGCGGCACGTGGTCGAAGGCGGCGCTCAGCGTGGCGGCGTCCGACACCGTCCAGATCGAGTGCTGAACGCCGTCGTCGGCGACGAAGTCGACCTCCGGCGTCCCCGCGGTGATGGCTTCCACCATCGCGTCGATGCGGGCGTCGGCCCGGTAGGCGAGGAAGATCGGCTCGGCCTGGCAACGCATCGTGGTCACGTGGCGGGTGCGGTCGTCCTCCTTGGCGGGGCGGGTCCGTTCGTGGATCGCGATGCCGCCGGCGTCGTACTCGTCGACCGAGCAGCCTCCGACGACGCCGATCTGCGCGCGGCCGTCCTGCACGAGCCGGTACACCAGCAGCTGCGGGCCCGGCGCTGTGAACGGGATCGAGGAGATGAACCGCTCCAGGTTCGCACGGCCCGTCTCGTAGACGACGTCGGCGTACAGGTCCTGCCCCTCGGGGAGGTCGATCTCCGGACGAATGACATGCAGGAAGGAGGCGTCGTTGCCGGCGGCCAACGCCCGGGCCTCCGGCGTGCTGATGACGTCGTACGGCACCGACGCCACCGCGGCGGCACGGCTGGGCGGCGGCCGTAGAGCCGAAAGGGGAGTCAGGCGGGCCAAGGGGTCTCCGGATTCGTCAGGTGCGCTTGCGCTTCGATCGTCCCGAGCTCGTGCGCTTGGTCTTCTTCTTGCCGCGCGCCTTCTTGGCGGCCGCCGGCTTCGGCTCGCCGTCGTCGGTCGACGCCATCTCCTGGAGGACTTCCGACGAGGGCTCGCCGTCGGCCTTCGCGGGGGCCTTGCGGCCAGCGTCGGTCTTGGCGTCGGTGGCGGCGTTGGCCGGCGGAGGGGTGTCCGTCGCGGTGGTCTCGCGGCTGAGGCCCGCGGGGCCGGCCTCGTCGCCCGTGCGGGCCGCGTAGGCATCCATCTCGTCGGCCGTGGCGAGCACCGAGGGGGAGACGGCGACCGCCTGATCGAACAGCTGCTCCAGCTCGTCGATGTCCGGCAGGTCGTTCTTGGTCGGGTGCTCGACGTCCTTGCCGACGTCCGCTTCGACCGCTTCGCGGATCTCTTCGGGAGAGACGATCACGGAGTCTTCACCGGTCATGAGCACGAGACCGCCGTCGTCCTGCTCCTCGAGGAGCTCGACGGCGCCCTTGCGGGGGCGGGGCGCGGCCTTGCCCGTGTCCTCTTCTTCGAGCACATCGGCGCTGAGCTCGGCGGGCCCCTCGAGTTCATCGAGGTTGATGCCGCCGCTGGGGGGCACGGTCTTGTCGGGATCCTCCGGAACCGCCGGCATGGGGCGGGTCTCCACCGACTCCGTCATGGGCGGGGCGGTGAGATCGCTGGAGTCCTCGTCCGGTTCCAACTCCACCAGCTCGGGCTCGGGCTCCAGCGGGATGCGCACCGTGAGGCGGGAGCCCCGCTTGACGAACTCGGCCGTGCCGCCGGCGGCGTCCGAGAGCTGACGCACGAGGATGCGGTCGTCGCCCACTGGCAGGGCGCCCACCACCTTCAAGACCGCGTCGTCGCCATCCACCGACGCGGACACCTCGATGTCCGCCTTCGAGGTGGCGATCGGGGCGACCGCGGCGAGCACCAGCGGCACGAGCAGATCGCCGCGCCCCTCGACCACCGCCTGGTTGCCGAGCTTGCGTGTCGCCCGTCGGCCGGCGGCGTCTTCGACGGCGTGCAGGCAGCGGGTGACGAGCTCGTTCCAGCGGTGGTTCTGGTCGGCGCCGGAGCCGGTGGCGGTCTCCAGGCAGAGCAGGTCCTGCGATGTGGCGCGCAACTCGCGCCAGGCGTCTTCGCTGCGATCGACGAGGCCACCGGTCACGTCGAGGAGGTCGGCGAGGTCCACGCGCCGGGAGGCCGCTTCCACGTCCCCCCAGTCGGAGGCTTCGTGCACGCTGCGGGCGACCACGAGCAGGTCCTTGATCGCCCCGGACGCGCCCTGGTGGGCCTTCAGTCCGGCGATCGCGCGGGTCTCCAGGGCCTTGTGCAGCGGCCGCGCCATGCGCCCCAGCGCGGCGTCGGTGTGCACCTGCAGGGAGCCGGCGACCCGCGGGCGCGAGATCACCTCGGTGACGCCGATGGGCTGGCCCTTGTCGCCCTTGACGAGCTTGGCCTTGAGCAGGAGGTCGTGGCGGTCGCCCACGCGGTCGACCAGGGTCACGTCCTGCTCGACGAAGCCGGTGACGACGACCTTGCCGAACAGGGTCTTCCAGTTGACCTTGTCCAGCCGGAGCACGTCCTTGTGGATGAACGCGCCGATCGCTTCGCCGGCGGTGCGTCCGTCGATCTCGCCCATGCCGCTGCTCCAGCCGACGACGCGGCCTTCGGTGTCGGCGGCGACCAGGGCCATGGACTCGACCTGGCCCAGGTGGGGCTGCAGGCTCCCGGAACTCTCCAGCTGGGACTTGAGCTCCTCGACCTCGTGGCGCAGGCGGCTCTCGGTCTCGGCGCGCGCGATGTCGGCCGCGTCCTCCCACTCCTTGCGCTCCTGCTCGTGGCGCTCGAGCATCTTGTTCCGCTCGGCCTCGGAGCGCTCCTCGGCGGCGAGGATATCGCGGCTGAGTTGCTCCTCCAGCGCCGTCCGCTCGGCGTTGGCCTTGCCTTGCACCTCGGCGATGGCGTTGCGGTGGGCCTCCTCCAGGGAGGCACGCTCCTGCACCCACTGCTCCGCGGCTTCGCTGAACTCGTGCTCGGCGGCGTCCTTGGCCTGGTCCAGCTCGGCCCTCAGGGTCGAGATGCGGCCGGTGAGGCTGCCCGAGTTGGTGTCGATCTCCTTGGCTCGGTTCTCGGCCGCGAGGCGGTTCTCCTCGGCGGCGGCGACCAACTCCTGGGCGGCGGCGGCCTGCGCTTCGGCGGCGGCGGCCCGGGCGCTCGTCTCCTCGGCGTCCTTGCGGGCGGCGTCGGCGGCGTGCTTGGCCTCGTCCAGCTCCGCCTTGGCGGCGGCCACATCGACGTTGGCGACGGTGCGGGCCTTCTCGGCCGCGGCGACCGCTTCGGAGGCCGCGGTCTGGGCGGCGGCGAGCTCGGTCTGGAGGGTCTCGGCCTGGGCCTCCAACTCCTGGATCCGGGTCCCGGACTGGGCAGCCTTGATCGCGGCTTCGGCGGCCTGGGCCTGGGCGGCGGCGAGATCGGCCGCGGGCACCGTCTCCGCTTCGGCCGTGGACAGCTTCGCTTGGGCGGCCTCGAGGGCCTTCTGGGCGGTCTCCGCCCGGGCTTCGGCGGCATCGGCGCGCTTGCCGGCGTCGAAGGCGACGTGCTCGGCTTCGGCGATCTTGCGCTCGGCGTCGGTGCTGACCGTCTCCAGCGACTGCAGCGCCGTCTGGGTCGAGGCCAGCTGATCGCGGATGTCGGCCGCTTCGGCCTCCGCCAGCGCGACCTGAACCGCGGCCGTGTTGGCGTGATCCTCGACGCTCTTGGAGGCCTCCGAGGCGGTGCTCTCCAGCGCCTTGAGCATCTCTTCGAGCTCGCCCACGCGGGTCCTGGACTCGGCCGCTTCGCCCGCGGAGGTCTCCGCCTTGACGGTGAGCTCTTCGACCAGCTCGTCCCGCTGCGCCAGCTGCGTGCGCACTTCGTCCAGCACCTGGCGGACGTCGTTGGCGGCGGTCTGGGCCTCGTCCAGCTGGGTGCCGAGATCGGGCTCGGTGCCGGGATCCGAGAGCAGGGTCAGTCGTGCCAGGGCGTCGCCCCCGTCGCCGTCGAGCCGGAACTGGTTGAAGACGACGATGCGGCTCCCGCCGCCCTTCTGCTCCAGCTCGACCTCACCCGAGTAGGTGCCCTCGGCGTCGATCGCGCGGTCCACGGTTCGGCCGATGAGCTCGCGCTCGCCGCGGAGGTACAGGTCCCGCAGGGGCTTGGCCTGCATCTCGTCTTCGGACCACCCCAGGATGCTGGCGGCGCCGCCGCTCCAGGAGAGGATGTTCCCCGCCGGATCGGTGAGGACCACGCCCTCCTTGAGGTGCTGCAGGGACTGCTGGAACAGCGTGACCCACTGCTGCAGGTTGCGGCGGGTGGTGACGTCGACGCCGATGGCGATGTAGCCGACCGTGGGGCCGCGGCCGATGCGGAGGCGGGAGGTCGACCACGCGACGGTGCGCTGGGTGCCGTCCTTGATCGTCGCGACCAGTTCAGCGTCGCGGATGTGCTCGTTGCGGACCCAGCCGTCGTGGATGTCCTGCACGAGCCGGCGGTAGTCCGGCGCCGGGTAGAACCGCTCCAGCAGCCCGCCGACGTTGCGGCAGTCCGACGTGTCGTACCCGGTGGCCTCGCGCAGCGCCCGGTTGAACAAGACGATCTTGAAGTCGAGGTCCGAGATGTAGATGAGGAGCGGCGACTTCTCGAAGAGGACCCGGACGATCGCTTCGGGATCGGTGGGGTCTCCACCGCCGCTGCCGGTGGTCCCTGGGGACAGGAGGATGGGCTTCGGCTTCATGCGGATGCCGGACTCTCAACCAGGGGTGACGGAAGGGGGCCGCTGATACAGCCGGACGAGCCTAGGGGGGACTGCCGGATCCTGTCAATCCGTCTGAGCCCGCGCGCACGTGAGGATTCGGCCCACACCGTCATCCGTCGCCGGGAATACGCCGTGTTCGGTAATGAGGCCGTCGACGAGGCCGCCGGGGGTGACGTCGAAGGCCGGGTTGCGAGCGCCGGAGGAGGCGGGACTCGTCCGCACCCGCCGGAAGGCGCCGTCATCGTCGACGCCCCAGGTGTAGTGAACCTCGTCGCCGCCGCGCTCTTCGATCGGGATGTCCGCGCCCGAGGGGCAGTCCGGATCGATCGTGGCGGCGGGCAGCGCGACGTAGAAGGGGATGCCGAGGTGGCGGGCGATGACGGCGTGCCCGAAGGTGCCGATCTTGTTCGCCACATCGCCGTTGCGGGCGACCCGGTCCGAGCCGGTGATGACCGCCTGGATCTCCCCGTGGGAGGCGAGGTGCCCAAAGGCGTTGTCGGCGATGACGACGTGGTCGACCCCTTCGCTGCCCAGCTCCCAGGCGGTGAGGCGCGATCCTTGTCCCCGAGGGCGGGTCTCGTCGACGAAGACCTGCAGCGACTTGCCCGCCCGCGAGGCGGCATAGACCGGCGACAGCGCTGAGCCCCAGTCCACGAACGCGAGCCAGCCGGCGTTGCAGTGGGTGCTGACCCCCCAGCCGTCCTGGAGGAGCTCGGCCCCGTGCCGTCCGATCGACTCGCACGCGGCGGCGTCGGCGTCGGCCCAGGCCCGGGCGGCGGCCAGCGCTGCGTCGCGGGCGTCGTCGGGTCGGGCGCCGCCTCCGGCACCCTCGATGGCGGCTCGAACGGCGTTGATTCCGCCGAACAGGTTCTGGGCGGTTGGCCTGGTGTTTGCGAGGGTTGTCGCCGCATCCTTCATGTACTGGTCGAAGGAGGAGTCCGGGGCCTGCCGGGAGGCCAGGGCCATGCCGAACGCGCCGGCCGCTCCGATCGCTCCAGCGCCGCGCACGATCATCGTGGAGATCGCGACCGCGGCCTCCCGGTGATCGTCGGTCCGCCAGATGCGGAATTCGTGGGGGAGGACGGGCTGATCGATCAGCAAGAGCTGACCGTCGGCCCAGTCCACGGTGCGATGAGGGGTTCCGTCGACGAGCATGAGCGGCGAAGGCTAACCGGTCGGCGCGGGCACGTCCGCTTCGGTGTCGATCACCTCGGTGTGAGAGGGCAGCCGCGCGGGGCGTCCGGCCACGGGCCACGGGGGTGGGCGAACGCCCTCCCGCAAGCCTTCCTCGCCGCATCGGAAGCGGAGGTAGCCGAGGTAGTGGTCGTGGAACCACTCCTCGTAGGTGCGGTCCGCGAGCCCCTGGAAGATGGGCACGTACTGCTCGTCTCGGACCTCGCGTCCGGTGATCCAGTCCTGCAGATGGAAGCGCGCGCCGTCCCAGATCCCGTACTGGCTGTTGGCGAAGGACCAGGAGCCGAGGTTGATGTAGCGCTTGGCGCCACCGTCGACCGGCACGACGCCGGGGAGGTGGCTGTGGCCGCAGATGATCGTGTCGTAGCCGCCCTGCCCGGACTCCAGCGCGGCGATGGCGGGCAGCGTGATCCCCATCGGATCGCCCATCGCGCCGCGGGTCCAGAAGTCGGTCCAGGCCTTGAGCTCGCGTCCCCAATGGGGGCGCCCGAAGCGTTTACCGAGGCGCTGGCGGACCTTGTTGAACTGCACCAGCCAGAAGAACAGCACGTGCACCAGGCGGTTGCTGAGTGTGTAGTAGTCCCGCAGCGGGATGCGGACCCAGGTGCGGAAGATGCGCTCGTACAGGTGCGACACCTTGGTCATCACGCTGGACTCTTCGAACTTCTCGCCCACGTAGGAGTCGAATTCGTAGCCGTGCACCGCGAGGATGTGCCCGTCGATGACGACCTTGTCGCACAGTTGCCACTTCAGGATGTCCCGGAACAGCAGGATGTCGGGGTCGTGGTTGCCGTACACGTAGATGACCCGCATCTGGTCGGTCAGCCGGGTCAGGCGCGAGATCACCTCCGGGTGCGCGCGCACGATGCGGCTGAAGTACCAGGCCTGGTCGAAGTCGAGGGCGTCGCCGAGGATGACGAGGGCCTGGCCGTGCCGCTCGACCTCGTCCAGGAACGCCAGGAACGGCCCGTCCTTGTTGCCGAACACGTCGCCGTGGCTCCCGTCCCCCATGTGGAGATCCGAGACGAAGTACACCTTGCCTCCGCGGACCCGCTGGAGGTTGAGGGTGCTGATGCCGTCCGCGGCGCCGTCTTTGCCGACGGTCCCGGTAAGGCTGGTCAGGGCATCGACCATCCTCCAAGGATAGCGCTACCATGCGCGCCGCATGCGTTTCGGACTTCCCCTCGTCGCGCTCCTCCTGCTCCTGCAGGGCTGTCCGGAGGTCACGGACAACGTCCCCTGGGCGCTGGCGACGGCGGGCGATGACGACGACGCAACGGCCGACGACGACGACGCGACGGACGATGACGACGCCACCGACGACGACGACAGCTCGGTCGAACCGTGCGACATCTCCTGGATCGACGAGACCGAGGATCCGATCAGCTACTCCAGCCAGATCGAGCCGATTTGGTTCGACCACTGCGCCGAGTGCCACATCCAGCAGAAGCGGGGCGAACTGACCCTGACCCCGGGCGCCTCCCACGAGGAGATCGTGGGGGTCGAGAACCTGCTCGGCGTGCTCGACGGCATGCTCCGGGTGGCACCCGGGGAGCCTCAGGCGTCCTACCTGATGCACAAGATCATCGGCTGCGAGCGGGACGACGCGGAGTGGGGTTACGAGCAGGGTTCGATGCCCCCCGATCTCCCCGGCACCATCCCGCTGGAGGCTGAGGACGTCAGCCTGATCTACACCTGGATCGCGCAGGGGGCGCTGGACAACTGATGCGGCCGCTCCTGGTCCTGTGCGCGCTCTTGCTGAGCGCCTCCCCCGCGTTCGCTGGCGGCTCCGGCGGCGTGCTCGCTACCGGCTGGGGTGATCTCGAGGACACCGCCTGGCTCAAGGGGGAGGGGCGCGGCGTCTACGTGCTCGGCCACGCGCGCACCGTGTACCGCTGGCGCTCGCTGCGCAGCTCGACCGACCGGGTCGTGCCCTTCAGCCCGCTGCACCAGAGCTTCCGCTTCGTCGTGCGCGACGACCGCAACCGCCACCGCGTCAGCTTCGAGACCTCGGTTCGCGGCGGCGCCGACCTGTACCGCGGCGGCTTCCGCGGCGAGGTCCTGTACGCGTTCGTCGAGCTCGTGCCCGAGGGGCGCTGGGCGTCGGTGAAGCTCGGCCGACAGATCATCGCCACCGGCGGGGCCGACGGCCTCACCCGCTTCGACGGCCTCAGCGGGCGCCTCGTCCTGCACCACCTCGCGCTGGAGACCTTCGCCGGCACCTCGCTGCGGAGCCGGGCGTTCATCGTGCCGGAGGACGAGCGCGACACGCACGAGACCGGCTGGGGACGCGACTGGACCTACGGCTTCGCCCTCGCGACCTCGGGGCTGCGCACCACCCAGGTGCGGCTCGGCTTCCAGGACCGCTTCCGGGACGGCCGACTGGTCCGCCGGCACCTCACGATCGACGTGCACAAGGGCCTGTTCGGGATCATCAACATCCGCGGCAACGTGGCCGTCGACCTGCTCCAGCGGCGGGTCGGCGAGGCGCTCGCGGGCGTGGACGCCCGGCCCGTGGACTGGCTGCGCGTCGGCGTCGAGTACGAGCACTGGGTGCCCACCTTCGACAGCGGCTCGCTGTTCTCGGTGTTCGCCACCGACCCCTACGACTCGCTGCGGGGCCACGCGCAGGTGCGCATCGGCTCGCTGCTGGAGGTCCACGCCGGCGGCGGTCTGCAGATCTACCCCGACCCCCTGACCAAGGACGGCGTGCCTCGGCCGGAGGTCGGACGGCTCAGCGGGACCCAGAACGTGGGCGTGTCGGTGCACCCGACGAAGTTCCTCCGGTTCGCGGTGGACCAGCGGCTGATCGACGGCACGGGCGGGCAGAAGATCGGCGTCTCGATGAGCGGGCGGGCGACGCCGTTCGAAGGTCGGCTCGACGTGAATCTCCGAGGCGACATCCAGGTTTACGACTTCAACCTTCAGCCGGAACTCCAGGGCCGCTACGGCGGGCTGGCGCTCTCGGTTGGCGGTCGACCCGTGCCCTGGATGCGGGTCGGCGTGAGGGGCGAGACGATCTTCTCGCCGTGGCTGAAGAACGACTTCCAGCTCGCCGCGACCCTCGACTTCCTCCTCGGCATCCGCGCGATGGGCAAGGAGCGGGTGGCCCAGGCGCGGCTGGAGGACTGGCAGTCGGTGGCGCAGGCGCCGGCGCGCACCCCGAGCAACTTCGCCGGCCTGGACGGTGAGCTGTGAGGCGCTCCCTCGCCATCGCGGTGGTGCTTCTGCTGGCCTCGGGGCTGGCGATCGCGCGGGATCCGACCGCGGCCCCGCGGAGCGTCGAGGTCTACCCCGAGCAGTCGCTGCCGATCACGTTCAACCACGAGCGGCACCTCACGCAGGGGCTTCAGTGCGTCACCTGCCACGCCGACGCGGTCACCTCGGAGTCGCCTCAGGACCTGCTGACGCCGAACCACGAGGTCTGCTCGCTGTGCCACCTCGTGCAGGCCCCCAACGCGGCCGAGCTGTTCCCCAAGGCCGCCTGTACGACCTGCCACGCGGGCCTGACCGAGGGCACGCCGGAGCACATGAGCCCGACCGGGCAGCCGCTCGAGACGGCTCCCCAGCCGGCGCGCATCCAGATCCCGACGGCCCGGATCACGTTCAGCCACAAGACCCACGTGGACGAGGGCGTTCCCTGCCTGCAGTGCCACGTGGGGGTCGATACGGCGGACCTCGCGACGCGGAACCACCTGCCGACCATGACCACCTGCCTGGGCTGCCATGACGGCGGCGAGGCGCCCAGCGAGTGCACGACCTGCCACCTGCAGGGTGACGGGGGGCGCATCCTGACGCCGCTGAACAAGGAAGAGTGGCTCAAGCCCAGCGGCCGCTTCCGGCCGGACGACCACTCCGATCCGCGGTGGCTCAAGATCCATCGCTCGGCGGCCCGCACGGACGAAGCCAGCTGCAGCGCGTGCCACGACACGGGCTTCTGCCTGGACTGCCACGACGGCCTCGACAAGCGCGTCGACCTGCACCCCGCCGACTGGAAGATGACGCACGGGCTGGAGGCGCAGCGCCGCACGCTGGACTGCATGGCGTGCCACGAGCCCGAGTCGGACTGCCAGATCTGCCACACGGAGGCGGAGTTGGTGCCCGGTGAGTTCCCGTCCGACTCGCTGCGGTTCCACCCCGAAGGCTGGGGCGGCACGCCGGGTGAGATCCCCGGAGCCGAGCACCACAGCTTCCAGGCCCGACGCAGCCTCGAGACGTGTGACGCGTGCCACGGCGGCGCCGGCGAGGCGCTCTGCCTGGAGTGCCACGCGGGCCTCGTGAACCCGCATCCCGAGAGCTGGGGCGAGGACGTCGGCGGCTGGCGCTACGGCCAGGGAGAGGGGACCGTGTGCCTGCGGTGCCACGCTCCCAACGATCCCGAACTGGACGGGATCCGGCAGTAGCCTTACAGTCCGGCCGCCATGGCCAGCGACGTCAAGTTCATCACCTCTGCCTTCAAGCGCGACCAGTGGGCCCCCGCGGATCGGCCCGAGATCGCCTTCGTGGGCCGCAGCAACGTGGGCAAGTCCTCCTGCTTGAACACACTGACGGGGCGCAACGGGATGGCCCGCGTCTCCAAGACGCCGGGGCGCACGCAGGCGATCAACTTCTTCGATGTGCGGCACGGGGGCCACGATCTCCGGTTCGCGGATCTGCCCGGGTACGGCTTCGCCAAGGTGCCCAAGAGCGTCAAGAAGACGTGGGACAAGATGATCGGCGACTACCTCGCCCAGCGGGAGTCGCTGGTGCTCGTGGTCGTGTTGGTCGACATGCGCCGTGACCCCACCGACCTGGACAACAACATGTTGGACTGGCTGAGCGACCACGAGCGGCCCGGGCTGCTCGTGCTGACCAAGGTCGACCGCATCAGCAAGAGCAAGCAGCTCCACCGCCGCACCCTGATCTGCAAGGGGCTGGATGTGCCGCGCGAGGCCTCCGTGCTGTTCAGCAGCCCCGAGAAGACGGGCAAGGGCGAGCTGTGGGAACGCATCCTCGAGGCGGTTCGCGAGTTCGGGGACTAGCCATGGGCCGCCGCCGCAAGCCGGACTACACCGGAGGGGAGGCCCGCAGCCGCCAGGCGCGCGAGCAGGGCTACGCCGCCCGCTCCGTGTTCAAGCTCGAAGAGATCGACAAGCGCACGAGCCTGCTCAAGCGGGGCCAGAAGGTGCTCGATCTGGGCGCCTGCCCGGGCTCGTGGAGCCAGTACGCGCTCAAGCGGATCGGCCCCAACGGGCTGCTCGTGGCCATCGATCTGCAGGACATCGGGGTCAGCCTGCCCGGCGCCACGGTGCTCCAGGGCGACGCGTTCGAGCTGGACGTCGATCAGCTGCCCGAGGATGTGCCCCCGTTCGACGTCGTGCTCAGCGACATGGCCCCCAAGACGACCGGGGTGCCGCTGGCCGACCACGTCAACAGCGTCGAGCTGTGCGACCACGCGCTGACCCTGGCGAAGTGTTGGCTTCGACCGGGCGGCCACTTCGTCTGCAAGGTGTTCACGGGCGAGGACGAGCCGGCGCTGCGCAAGCGGGTGCAGGCGGAGTTCAGCAAGCTGCGCACGATCAAGCCCAAGGGGACCCGCAGCAACAGCCGCGAGACGTTCCTCGTGGGGCTGGGGAAGCGCTAGCTGAAGGCGATCAGTTCGGTCAGGGCGCGCACGCCGAAGCCCGTCGCACCGTAGGGACGGCCGCGCAGCGGCTTGTCCAGGAACGCCGGCCCGGCGATGTCGATGTGGGCCCACTGGACGCCGTCGGAGACGAACTCGCTGAGGAAGAGGCCGGCCGTGATCGAGCCGCCCCAGCGGCCTCCGATGTTGCTGATGTCGGCGCACTGCGACTTCAACAGCTCCTTGTACTCGGACGGGAAGGGGAGCTCCCACATCGGCTCGCCGGAACGCTCGCCGGCCGCCTTGAGGTCCCGCAGCAGGCCGCGTCCGGTGCCCATGATCCCGGCGATCTCCGGCCCGAGGGCCACCACCACGGCGCCCGTGAGGGTCGCCAGGTCGATCAGAAGATCGGGCTCCTGCTCGCAGGCGTAGACCAGCGCGTCGGCCAGCGTGAGCCGGCCCTCGGCGTCGGTGTTGCCGACCTCGATGGTCTTGCCGTTGCTCGCCGTGAGCACGTCGCCGGTGCGGTAGGCGTCCGCGCCGGTCATGTTCTCGCAAGCCGCGAAGATGCCGTGGACCTCGCTGTCGACGCCCAGGTCCGCGACCGCTGCCATCGCGCCGATGACCGCCGCGCTGCCGCCCATGTCCATCTTCATGGTGAGCTGGCTGGCCCCCGGCTTCAGGCAGAGACCGCCGCTGTCGAAGGTCAGCGCTTTGCCCACCAGCACCACCTTGCGGCGCGGGTTCTTGGGCTTGTAGACCATGTGGCACAGCGCCGAGGGGTAGGCCGAGCCGCGCCCGACGGCGAGGAAGGCGCCCATGCCGCGGGCTTCGCAGGCCGCTTCGTCCAGGATCGTCACCTCGACGTCGCGGTCGGCGCACATGGCCTGGGCGTACTCGACGATGCTGACGGGGTTGATGTGGTTCGGGGGCTGGTTCACGAGGTCGCGGGCGCGGCCCTGCGCCGCGGCGATGATCGCGCCCCGCTCGATGGAGGCCGCCAGCAGCGGGCGCTCCTTGCGGCCCTCGAAGTAGAAGAAGATCGAGTCCGGGATCGCGCCCTCAGCCTTGCTGCTGAGGTGGGTGTCGAAGCGGTAGGCGCCGTCGACGACGCCCTCGCCCACGGCCTGCACGGTGGGGCGGTCCAGCTCGTCGCGGCGGTCCATCGACGGATCCAGCCAGAAGGCCATGCGGGTCAGCCTGGCGCGTCGGGCTGCCGAGCCGGCCTTGGCCGCCAGCTCACGCACGCGGCTGGGTCCAGCATCGCCGCGACTGCCGAGGCTCCCGACGACCACCAGCTTGGCGCGCAGGCCGGCGGGGGCGGGGAAGGAGGTGACCTCGCCGGGGCGTCCGCTCCAGCCCTGGAGCTTCAGGAGGCTGTCGAGGCCTCCGCCGATGGCCTGGTTCAGGGCTACGAAGGCAGCCGAGCGGCGTCCGCCCTTGCCGTGCCAGCCGAAGACGGCGACATCGGTGCTCAAATTGGAGGGGCGAGTGGAACCGACCTGGACCTGCATCATGACTCCTGAAAAAGGAGCCGGACCCTAGAGCGCGGGGAGCAGGAAGTCCAGCGCCGCCTGGGCCAGTTCGGAGCGCGTGTTGCTGGGTGCGTGCTCCACGCTCCCCCAGTCGACGACGTAGGCTCCGCCGGGCGGGTACGTCGCCCCGATCGTGTCGGCGGCAGGACGGGAGGTCTCGACGTCGATTCGCTCGTCCAGGGCGGAGTAGCCGTAGACGATCGGGGCCCGGAAGCCGAGATCCTGCACGGCGTGCACCATCGAATCGCGCCGGAGGGCGACTCGGAGCGCCTCGAGCTGCTCGTCGGGGTCCTCGATCGCGCCCACTTCTCCGTCGTAGATGGTCAGCAGGCCTTCGACGTAGGCGCGGTTGGCGACCGCGGCGGTGACCACGGGGGCGAGCCAGTCCGGCGAGCTGTCGATGATGACGCCGTCGAGCACGATCCCGTCGAGGATGAGTTCGGTGATCGCGCGGCCTCCTTCGCCGAAGCCGACCGCGACGAGACGCTCGGGATCGACGCCGGCCCGGGCTCGGCCCAGGTCGATGGCGTCACTGGCGAGGTAGGCGCCCTGGCGGAGGAAGTCTTCGCCCTCGAAGTCGTTGTCGGACCGGCCGTGCCACAGGTCGCCGTAGCAGTTGGCGGGGGCGACGAGGCTGTAGCCCTGGGCCAGGAGCAGGCCCGCCCAGGTGCCCGGGTACAGGGCGGTGTCCTCGGCGCCGGCGATCTGGAGGCCGAGCATGGTCTCGACCTCGGCCGCGGCCCAGGAGGTGGTGAGGCGGTCGTCCTCGACCCAGTGCTCGTCCTGGGCGTTGATGTAGTCGAAGGCCCGGCCGTGGAAGAAGACGGCGAGGGGGCGGGGCTCGGCCGCGCCGATCGGGTCGACGAAGTAAATGCGGGCGGTGGAGCCGTCGGGGCAGGTGTAGCCGTCGACGGTGTGGACCTCGAACTGAGCGTCGTCGCGATCGACGTACTGGGTGCCGAACGGGGTCCGGGTCAGGTCCAGATCCTCGAAGTCCGTGCTGCTCCAGCAGCCGGCGAGGAAGAGCGTGGCGAGGGGCAGCAGCGCGCGCGGGTTCAACATCGGCGCCATGTTCGCCTCCCGAGGGCCACGGCGGCAAGCACCAGCAGGATCCCGCCGTCGAGGGGGCGGGGCGCGGAGGCGTCGCAGCCGGTGCACCCATCGCCCTCCTCGATCGGTTCCAGGGGCTCGGCGAGGCGGACGGCGTGGGCGGTGGCGATGGCGGCGACCTCAGCGAGGAAGGCGGAGTCGACGACCTCGAGGGTGTCGCCGCTGGTGTGGTAGGCGGGTGGCTGGGGGAAGCTGCCGATGTGGATGGCGGGGATGCCGGCCTCCCAGAAGGGGAAGTGGTCGGAGCGGTCGTCGCCGCCGATGCTGGCCTGGTTGACGCCGGAGACGTCCAGCCAGGTGCCGATGGCGTCGGCGGAGGCGAGGAACTCGTCGCCCGCTTCGGGCCAGTCCGCGTGGTAGGCGAACCAGAGCAGGCCGGAGCCGCCGGGGTTGTAGCCGACGGGGTCGAAGACGATGGCTACGTCGACCGGCTCGTCCAGGGCGTCGACGTGGTGGAAGGAGCCGACGAGGCCGACCTCCTCGGCGTCGAAGGCGATGAAGCGCAGGTCGTAGGCGAAGCCCGGCTCGTAGGCGGCGAGCAGGGTGGCGGCCTCGAGGAGCACGGCGATCCCGGAAGCGTCGTCGTCGGCGCCGGGGGCGGGGGTGGTGGCGGCTTCCCAGTCGTCCTCGGCCGAGGCGGTGGAGTCCCAGTGGGCGGCAAAGACGATGCGCCCCGCGGGTTCGGCGGCCGCAGACGGCAGGTCCGCGATGATGTTCCGGAGGTCGTCCTCGCCCAGCGCGGAGAAGGGCTCGGCCTGGACCTCGAGGCCGTCGATGGCCTCGAAGCGTCCCTGGAGCCAGTCCCCGGCGCGGTCGTGGTCGGGGTGCAGGATGTGCCGGGATTCGATGGCGGCGCCGTCGATGTCGGACCCGCCGGAGAGGTGGGAGACGACGTCGATGACGCGGGTGGGTTCGACCTGGACGGCGGCTTCGGAGGGCGTCAGGAGCGACGCTGCGAGGAGGACGGGGAGCACGGGGGGAGCTTAGGGCAATTGACGCGGTCTCCGAACCGACGAACCCCAACGTGTGATCTCCAGCCCGGAGCCTCACCGCGAAGCGCTACACCGCTCCCGCGTGTCCCTCCGCACCACCCCCACCAGCACCACCAGCAACAACCCCAGCCATCCCGCACCCCGCGGGCCTGCCGAACAACTGCAGTCCTCCCCCGGCTCCTCGAACGGCGCCACCCGCGCCAGACCGCACTCCACTTCCGCGCCCACCTCGCCGACCGACGTCGACACGATGCCGATGGAACCACGGGAATCCACCGCGTTCAGCAGCCGGACTTCCAGCACTTCGCCGGCCGCGGCCCGACCGAACGCGACCTCTTCGCCGGTCCCGACCGAGTCCAGCGCCACCAGGGCGATCTCGGCCTCCGCGCCCTCCGGACTGACGTTGCACGCCATCTCGATCGGATCCGTCGAGCCGTCGCCGGGAAGCTCCGCGAGCAGCCCCGTGTAGGCGCCGATGTGGGTGAACTCGACGACCTCGGGGGACTCCTCCAGGAGCTCCACCTCGGCTGTCACCTCGGACAGCGTGCACGGGTGCGTGTTCGCGTCGTAGTGGCCGCCGTCGTCGCGCGCGCAGCCGAACAGGTTCCACAGCGACCAGGTCGTGTAGGCCCGCTCCAGGTCCTCGTCGTGTGCCTCGCGAGTGTAGTTGTCCAGCCCCGCCTCCCAGTCCGGCTCCGCCGCGAGGTGCTCCCACACACGCGTCGGGGCCTCCGCTCCGGCACGGTCGGCGAGGTGCTTCAGCAGCAGGAAGCCCGCGTACTCGAAGCGCTCGCCCGTGGTGTCGATCGGCTGGTCCATGCCCCGCAGCCGCTGGTTCCAGAGCACGCCGAGGGCCAGGTCCAACGCCGGCGACTCGAACAGCAGGTACTGCTCGTACGTCGCCGTCGCCTCGTAGATCCAGGAGTGGCTCTGGACGGTGTAGGCGTACTGAACGCAGTGGTGCGCCTCGTGGGACGCCACCGACGAGGCGGTCTCGCTGCCCAGATCCGTGTTGTCGGGATCCAGCTCGACGTAGCAGGAGAAGCCCGCCTCATCGCTCATGAACTGGGGGTAGGCGTAGCCGAACGCGTCGATCTGGCGCACGTAGACGTCGATGGCGTCCGTGCCCCCGGCGCCCTCGTCCGGCACCACCGTCCGGTAGCCGTGATCGGCGAACGAAGCGGTGCCCGCCTCGAGCCCGAGGAGGATCGCGTCCAGCCCGTCCGGCCGGCCGTTGCCATCGTCGTCGTTCAGGGCCGCGAGCCGGTCCTCGCCCTCGTCGGTCCAATGCACGATCCACGCGCCATCGGCGGTGGAGACCGTCTGTTCGGGACCGGACAGGACCGGGCGGAGTTCGCCGCGGGGGGCATCGTCACCGGCCAGCCGAACGCAAGGTCCGGGGGCCAGGAGCGAGCCGGCGAGGATCACCGGGAGCAGAGCCACCGCGTCCTCCCCAGGGACGTCCTAGTTGGACGCCTTGTCGAACATCGCCTGGATGCGCTTCTTCGGCTGGGCGCCCATGATCTGGTCGACCGGCTGGCCACCCTTGAACATGATCAACGTCGGCACCGCGCGCACGTGGTACTTGACCGGCGTGTTCGGGTTGTCGTCGATGTCGAGCTTGCCGACCTTGACCTTGCCCGCGTACTCGCCGGCGAGGCCCTCGATCACAGGAAAGATCTTCTTGCAGGGGCCGCACCAGACGGCGGTGAAGTCCACGAGCACGGGCTCGTCGCTGCTGAGGACTTCGGAGTCGAAGTTAGAGTCGTTGAAGATCTGGACGTTTCCGGCCATTGCGGGCGGTTCCTTCCGAGCGCGGCGCTGCCGCGTAGGGGGGTGTGAGGGGCGGGTATTATGAGTCGCCGGGCGTCGGGGTCAAGGCCGAGGTGGCGCGCACCCCCTTTGGGGAATTAGGATCCCTATCCACCCGCGTCCGTCCGGAGCCTGTTTGCCCCGCGTCCTCCTTCTGGAGACCCACGACCGCTCGATTCGCACTGTCGAGAGCACCCTTGGTGTCATCGGCTACGAGGTCGTGGTGTGTGACGGGGACAAAGATCGGCTGAAGCTGACGCTCCGCGCGAACCCGCCCGATCTCATCCTCGTGTCCGCGGATCTGAACAGCGGCAGCGTGCTGGACACCCTCGTGTCCCGGTACGGGGACTGCCCCACGCCCGTGCCCGTCATCGCCTGGAGCGGCTACCACAAGCAGGACGCGCTCAAGGAGCTGGCCCCCGTCGAGCTGCTCCTGGGCGGCGTGATGACCGCCCCCCTGGACCCCGGCGAGCTGGTGCGCCTCGTCGCGATGCTGCTGCCGGCCCCCGACAAGGGCACGGCCGTGCAGGTCGTCGCCGACCTCGTGGACGACGGGATCGCCACCGGGATCCGCCTTGAGGAGCCGCGGGGCAACAAGGACCTGACGAAGACGTCACTGCCCCGCATGCTCTGCGCGGTCGACTACCACGACTGGACGGGCTGCCTGCGGGTCGAGACCCCGAGCCTGGGGCTCGCGCTCTTCTTCGAGATGGGGCATCTCGTGCTCGCCTCCAGCGACGGTGGCCGCGACCTCATCAAGACCGCCCAGCTTGGAGGCCGCCTGGACGGGACTGCCGTCCCCGACGTGCCGCTGCGCAATCTGGAGGACGAAATCGGCCTCTTGATGGCCCTTCGGGGCATCGGCATGCACGAGACCGAGTGGATCGTCGCGCAGACCGCGGTCCGGCTTGTGACGGACTGCCTCGGAACCTGGGACGGCGTGGTCAAGGCGATCCCCGGCCTCGCCCCCCCCGGCGGCGGGTACGCCGATCCATTGCCCGTGGTGCCGCTGCTGATCGAGTCCGTCGCCGCCGCGTTCGACCAGACCGGCAGCCCGCCGGTCGAGATCCACCCTGACTCCGTGGTCGTGGTCCGGCTCCCCGACGAAGGGACCATCCGCTCGTGGGCGCTCACGGGCATCTCCGCGGGCGTGATCAACCAGCTCCACAAGGTGCGGGGTCGCGAGATCTCGTTCGGCCAGCTCGTCCGCGTCGTCTCCGAAGGCGACGAGATCGCCGCTGCGCAGGTGGCAGCCGTCCTGTCCCTGCTCAAGCGGATCGGCTACGTGCACTTCTCGGGCCCTCCGTGGGACGAGGCCACGATGGACCGCTTGAAGGAGCTGGTGGGTGAGCTTCACGCGCTCAGCGGGAGCGACCACTTCGACGTGCTCGGCATCCCCCGGACCGCCGACGACAAGCAGGTCCGCGAGGCGCTTCGCACCCAGTCCTTGAAGTACCACCCCGACCGGATGTTCGAGGCCCACCCCCGCGTGCAGGAGACCGCCGCGGCGCTGTACGGGAAGGTGCAGCGAGCCTACGAGGTGCTCGGAAAACCCGGGCCGCGGGAGCAGTACCTCGGCAAGATCAGCGCGGACGTCGACAGCACGGACATGGAGCTGGCGAAGGTCGCGCTCGCGCGGGGCAAGATCCGCATGCGCCACAAGCGCTACGAGGACGCCGTCGGGGACTTTCGCGAGGCCACGCTGCAGAGCCCGGACGTCGCCGAGGCGCAGGTGCTCCTGGCGTGGGCCCGGTTCCTCAGCGAGCCCGAGCAGATCAAGCGGGCCATGGGCGAGCTGTCCAAGGTCGTGCGCAAGGACGAGAAGGTCGCCGATGCCTGGTACTACCTGGGGCGGCTGGCGATCCTGAACAAGGAGCTTCCGCGGGCGCGCAAGTACTTCGCCAAGGCGCTGAAGATGGACCCGAAGCACGTCCAGGCGCAGCGCGAACTGCGCTTGATGGACCGGCGCGGGCAGGCGGTCGGGGACGGCCCGGCCAAGAAGAGCGCGCTGGATGACACCGAGTTGAACGCGCTCATGGAGTACCAGGACCGCGACGATGACTCCCAGGAGGTATCGGCCGAGGCGGAGGAAGAGCCCAAGAAGAAGGGCCTGTTCTCTCGCCTGCGGGGGCGCGGGTGACTGACGCCGCGGGGCTGCTCTACCTGGTCGCCCTGGTGGGCTATAGCGCGGTCACCGTGCTGTACGCCGCCGGCCTCACCCTGCAGCGCAAGGAGCTCGCGACGTGGGCCTTTGGCCTGCTCGCGGCCGCCACCGCATCCCACCTGGGGACCATCGGGCTCCACCTCCTGGAGACCGGGCGCCCGCCTCTGGGGCTGGTCCTGTCGGACGTGGCCGTCGGCGGCTGGGACAACCCCATGGCGACGATGGCGTGGCTGCTCGCGGCGGTGACTGTGGGGGTCGGGGCCGCTCGTCCCCCCGTGCGGGTGGTCGGCGCGTTCATCGCCCCCGTGTCACTCGGGCTGGCGCTGGGGGGTCTGCTGGTGGGCAGCTCCGAGTCGGCCGCGTTCCTGCCCGAGGCGCTGACGTCGGCCTGGCTGCCGGTGCACACGCTGGCCAACTACGCCTCCCTGTCCCTCTTCGCGCTCGCGTTCGGCAGCGGCATCGTCTACCTCGTCCAGCATGGCCGGCTGAAGCGCCGGGCGATCCCGATCGCGGCCGGCGGCGACGGGCTGCGCCTGCCGTCGTTGGAGGTGCTGGATCGGGTGAACCACCGAGGCTTCGCTCTGGGGCTCGCCTTCCTCACGCTCGGGATCCTGTCCGGCACCTTCTGGGCCGTCGGGGGGGCCGCCGAGGGGGTGGACCTCCGGCCCAAGGTCGTCGTCACGCTGGGTCTGTGGCTTCTGTACGCGTTGGCCTGGCAGGCGCGCTCCCTCCTGGGCTGGGGAGGACGCAAGGCCGCCTGGATCGCGATCGTCGGTTTCGGCGGACTGCTCGTCTCCGTCGCCTTCGTGGCCCACGGCTGATCGCATGAGGATCCGCCTGCTCGGCACCAACCACCGTCGCGCGGCGGTGGAGCTGCGTGAGCAGCTCGCCCTGCCGTGGGAGGAGCAGCCCGCCGTGCTCGAAGAGATGGCGGCCCTCCCGGGCATCCGGGAGGTCGTGCTGGTCTCCACCTGCAACCGACTCGAGGTCGTCTACGTGGAGACCCAGGCGGAGCCGGGCCTCATCGAGGCGGTGCTCGCGAAGCGCTCCGGGCTCAGCCCCGATCGGCTGGACGGCATCCTCTACCGCCATGCGGACGCGGACGCCGTCTCGCACCTGTTCCGGGTCTGCGCATCGTTGGATTCGATGGTGTTGGGGGAGTCCCAGATCCTGGGGCAGGTGAAGGAGGCGTATCGACGGGCGGCGGACGAAGGCACCGTCGGGGCGCTGCTGCACCGGCTCTTCCACAAAGCGTTCGCTGCGGCCAAGCGGGTCCGCAGCGAGACCGACATCGGGGCCTCCACGCTGTCCGTCGCGCGGGCGGCCGTGGACCTCGCCGATGCGGTGTTCGACGACCTCCGCACGCACCCCGTGCTGATGCTGGGGGCGGGGGAAATGGGAGAGTTGGCCCTCCGCGGGTTCCGCGACAAGGGCTGCCGCGACCTCTGGGTCGCCAACCGCACCATGGAGCGCGCCGCCGAGGTCGCCGGACCGCTGCAGGCGGCGGTGCTGCCGTGGAGCCGCCGAGCCGAGTTCCTGGAGACCGCCGACATCGTCGTCGCCTCGACCGGGGCGCGACGTCCCGTGATCACCAAGGCCGACGTGTGGGCCGTGCGCCGGGCCCGCCGCGGGCGTCCTCTGCTGCTCATCGACATCAGCGTGCCCCGCAACCTGGACGCCGCGATCTCGGACCTGGACTCGGTCTACCTGTTCGACATCGACGACCTGGGGCGCGTGGTCGAGAGCGGCCGCGACTCCCGCAAGCGCGAGGCCGCCAAGGCCGAGACGCTCATCGCGAACGAGGCCGCGGCGTTCGAGCGGGTGCTCGCGCAGGTCCACGTGGCGCCGCTGCTGCGCGCGCTGGGCCAGCGCATGGGCCAGGACGGTCGGCAGGAGGTCGAGCGCACGCTCGCGAACCTCGCGCCCATGCTGGAGACCGTGCCGCCGGAGGTTCGAGGCGCCATCGAGGACGCCCTCGGGCGCATGGCGCAGGCGATCGGCAAGCGGTTCCTGCACCACCCGATGGGCGCGATCAAGGCGCTGGGGGCGCAGGGCGAGGTGGATCTGATCGACGCAGCCGCGCGGCTGCTCGGGGTGGAGGTGTCCTTGCTGTCGGTGCACCGCACCGAGGACGACGGCGCGACGCCGGCCACCAAGGACGCGGACGGAACCGGAGAGAGTTGATGGGGCTGGTCATCGGATCGCGCGGCAGCGCGCTGGCGCTGTGGCAGAGCGAGTACGTGGCGGGGCTGCTGCAGGCGCTCCACGGACCCGACTTCGACGTGGAGATCCGGGTCTTTTCGACCCGCGGGGATCGCATCCAGGACCGGCCCCTGCCGGAGGTTGGCGGCAAGGGGCTGTTCACCGCCGAGCTCGAGGCCGCGCTGTTGGGCGGCGACGTGGATCTGGCGGTGCACTCGCTGAAGGACCTGCCCACCGAGCTGCCCGAGGGGCTCGGGGTCGTAGCGGTTCCGCTGCGCGCCGACGCCCGGGACGCGTTGGTGCTCCGGAAGGACCACGCCGCGGCCGCGGGGGACGCTTTGATGGACCCGGCGCTGGGGGTCGAGCTGATCCCCGAAGGGGGTGTGGTCGGCACCAGCAGCGTGCGTCGCATCGCCCAGATCCGCCGGCTGCGGCCGGACCTCGAGTGCAAGGACGTGCGCGGCAACGTGCCCACGCGCCTGCGCAAGCTCGACGAGGGCGGCTACGACGCTCTGCTGCTGGCGTGCGCGGGGCTGGATCGGCTGGATCTGGGTGATCGCGTGACCCGCCGGCTGGACGGAGCCTGGCTCGGGGCCCCGGGCCAGGGTGCCATCGGGATCGAGGGGCGCGCGGGGGACATGGACGTGCTCGAGCTCGTGCGGCCGATCGAGCACAAGGCGACCCGGATCGAGGTCGAAGCCGAGCGCACGGTGCTCGCCGCGCTGGAGGGCGGCTGCTCGGTCCCGCTCGCGGCCACGGCCACGGCGTCTCCCAGCGTGCTCGCGATCGAGGCGTCCGTGCTCGCCGAAGACGGCTCCGACGCGGTTCGGATCGAGCGCCGGGGGGAGTCGACCCTGCTGGGGGCCCGTCGCCTCGGGCGCATCGTGGCGCGGGAGCTGATCGAGGGCGGGGCCCTGGCGCTGCTCGACCGTGAGTGATGGGCTGCGCGGCCGCCGGGTAGGCGTCACGCGCTCCCGGTCCCAGGCCAGTGAGTTGTCTCGCCTGCTCGCCGAAGCCGGCGCTGTGCCGGTGGAGTTGCACTGCCTCGAGTTCGCCGACCCCACCGATTGGACGCCGTTCGACGCTGCTTTCGCGGATCTGGGGCGTTTCGACGGCGTGCTGTTCACCTCCACCAACGCCGTGCGACGCACCCTCGCCCGAATCGGCGGGACGTTGCCGCCCGGCCTGCGCATCGCCGCCGTGGGCGGTGCCACGATGGCGGTCTGCGCTGAGCTCGGCGTCGCCGTGGACGTGGTGCCCGAGCGGTACCTCAGCGAGGGGCTCCTGGAGGTCATCCTGACCGACGGCGTGGCCGGGACCCGGTGGCTGCTGCCGCGGGCGGAGGTCGCGCGGGAGGTGCTCCCCGAGGGACTGCGCGCGGCTGGCGCGACGGTCGACGTGGTGGCGGCGTACCGCACCGTCCCGCCGGCGGACCCGGGACCCATCCGCCGTGCCCTGGAGCTCGGACTGGACGCCGTGCTGTTCGCCTCGGGGTCGTCGGTCCGTCACCTGCGCGGCGCGGTCGGAGAAGCTTCCTGGCCCCAGGCGCTGGACGGCGTGGCAGTCGGCACGATCGGTCCCATCACGTCTGCGGCGGTGCGGGAGCACGGCCTGAGCGTGGAGGTCGAAGCGTCCACGGCGAGCATGCCCGCGCTGACGGCCGCGTTGGCCGCGTGGTGGGGGAGGGGAGCGCCGTGAGCGACCCCATCGCGGACTTGTTGATCCGGGCCGGGCGGGCGGTCGCCTCCCGGGCGGGCGACGATCGGCTCACCTTCCGGGACAAGGCCGCGGGGCAGGCCGGCGGCGCCGATCTCGTCACTGAGTGCGATCTCCTCGTCGACTCCCTCGTGACCGACGGCCTGGCGGCTCTGGTCCCCGGAGTTCCGGTGGTGTCCGAGGAGCGTCCCGCCCCCGCGGAGGCGGGCACGGGGGACGTGTTCGTGCTCGACCCGGTCGACGGCACCCACAACTTCGCCTCGGGGGTGCCGTGGTGGGGCATCTCGCTGGGGCGCGTCTCCGGCGCCGAGTTGCGGGAAGCCTGGCTGCTCGAGCCCGCCACGGGCCGGCTGTACCACGCGACGGCGGACGGGCCGGCCACGGTCGACGGAGCTCCGATCCATGTCACCGGCAAGCCCCCGCAGCACAGTCTGCTGTCGGTGGCGCTGTTCCGGGAGCTGCTGCCTCTGCTGCTGGCGTCGGATCGCTTCGTGGGCACCCGGGCGATGGGCTGCGCGAGCCTCGGTCTGGCGTACGCCGCGGAGGGCCGCTTCGCGCTGCATGCGGCGCGGAACCACCCCTGGGACGTGGCCGCGGGCTACCTCCTGGTGGAGCGGTCGGGCGGCAAGGTCGTGAACCTCGCCGGCGAGCCGGTGTCGATCTGGGAGCGCGTGCCCAGCCTCGCGGGCGCCCCTCAGGCCGTCGATCTCGCGCTGGAGATCCTGGCGGCCCCGTAGCCTCCCCAAGCAAAGACGCCGTGGACCCGAAGGCCCACGGCGCCCGCTCTCAAACCATCCCGTCCAGTACCCATGGACAGAAGTCCCGACCCGTTTCCGCTGGCCCCGAACGCCGCTGCTGGCGTCCGCCCTCGTCGGCGTACACGAGGTACGCCTCGCTCGTCCGATCACCCGCAGCGACGCCCGGTCCTCACCGGAATTCGTATCGCGACCTCCGCCCAG
>JAAESI010000338.1 GCA_024229515.1 Pseudomonadota bacterium
AGCTCAAAACCTGCCTGGAGCGGCAGAGTCAGCGCATTGTGGCCGTATGCCGTCACCTCAGGCGTCTCTACGAGGCACCATGGAATGACCGTTTCCAATTGATCGGCCGTCTTATCGTTTGGGAATACGGGCTTGCCGCTTGAGGGGCATATTGACGATGAGCGGTTTTTTCTTTTTATAAAAATCCTGCTGGGCTGTGGGTATGTGGGCAACAGGGATGTTGTCCACATATCCATAGCTTGGGCCGGTGGACCCTGTGGGTAACTGCGTAGTGAGGAACGAACGCAGCAGTTATCCACAAGTCCACGGGCCTTGTCGACCAATGAGAATGCGAGTGTGCTTTTTCTTTACTTGAGAGATTCAGACTACGGAGCTGGTTTGAGTCATCGAATACGAGGTATTTCAGAACGATCCAAGTCTGATATACCCGTTTTTCTGACTCTTTCGAGCATCAGATTGAGTCAGACAATCCGAGGAGTGACCGAGAGTCTTCTGCGTCTTTATGTGTCAGGCTTTTTCCTTTGAAAGTGTTTGACAAGGACACGAAATAATTCCGCTGCGGACCATGGATGATTTGA
>JAAESI010000339.1 GCA_024229515.1 Pseudomonadota bacterium
CCCATACCCATCCTGGCACATGCAGTCACGGCCCGTGCACTCCGCAGGGACTGGCTGCAGACCGAGCCCATCCAATCCACCGCTGCCGACGAGCGCGCAAAACGCATCCGTTGGCTTGGGGCACGCTCGCGCGACCATCTTCAGCGGTCTCGCTCTGGCTTTGAACTCGGCGACGTGGACCTTGTCGGATGCACCCGACCCAGGGTCGTTACAACTCCCTGAAATCACCTCCCCACACCCCCGCTGGTAAGACCCGAACGCTCCCGAACGCTCCCGACCCAGATAGGATGAGGAGGCCGACCTCCGAGCTGGGAGTCATACTGGCTCCAGCAAACAAAACGTGCTCCGAAGACGGGCACAAGCAGGGAGGTCAGCCATGAGCGAGCATACGCCAACAACGATGGGGATTGATATCAGCGACCGGATGAGCACGGTGTGTGTGCTCGCCGGCGACGGTGAGGTGATGGAAGAGAGTCGCTTCCGCAGCACCCGAGCAGGGCTCGGTCGCTACCTGGAGCACCGCGCGCCGATGCGGGTGGTGCTGGAGGTCGGCACGCACTCGCCGTGGATGAGCCGGCAGATCGAGGAGCTGGGCCACGAGGTCTTCGTGGCCAATCCGCGTCAGCTGCGGCTGATTTACCAGAGCGACCGGAAGTGCGACGCGGTGGACGCCGAGGCGCTGGCGCGGCTCGGACGCGTCGACCCGAAGCTCTTGCGTCCGATCCGACATCGCGCCGCGGACACGCAGCTCGCGCGGGCACAGCTTCGTGTCCGCGACATGCTGGTCGCGGCGCGGACACGCTTCATCCTGAGCGTCCGCGGGATGGCGAAGTCGATGGGCGAGGTCATACCCCGAGCGAGCGCGGAGTCGTTTCACGTGGGTGTCCCAGGCGCAGTCTCGGCGCCGGTCTGGCAGGTCGTCGAGCCGCTGGTCGAGGCGGTGGGGGGGCTGACGGCGAAAATAAAGGGCTGCGACGCCGCGCTCGAGGAGCTGTCGCTGACGCGCTACCCGGAGACCGCGGCGCTGCGACAGATCTCGGGGGTGGGGCCGATCACGGCGCTTGCCTTCGTGACGACCATCGAGGACCCGCACCGCTTTGCCCGGAATCGAAGCGTCGGGGCCTACCTCGGTCTGTGCCCGAGGCGAGACCAGAGCGGGGCGAGTGACCCGTCGCTGCGCATCACCAAGGCCGGCGACCCCTACCTGCGGCGGCTCCTGGTCGGATGTGCCCACTACATCCTGGGGCCCTTCGGACCCGACAGCGACCTGCGCCGATGGGGGTTGGCCTACGCGGGTCGCGGCACGAACAGCAAGAAGCGGGCGGTGGTGGCGGTGGCGCGCAAGCTCGCCGTGCTCTTGCTCAGCCTGTGGAAGACCGGCGAGACCTACGAGCCGACCCGCCACGCCGCCGCCGCGTGAGCCCCGAGGAGAGATGACGCGATGAGTGACACGGTGTCGGTCCTCGACCTCGGGTGCTATGTGCCCGACCGCCCGGTCCTGGTGACTGCGACTGACCCTGCGGCCCCCTCGTGGGAGCCCGTGACCCAGATAGCAGCACCTGGTCCGGTCGGACCCCAACATGCACCGAGCCCAGTCATGGCTCACCAAAGAGTGCGGATGGAAGCGAGGCGAGCGGGCGGAGCGTCCGAGCTCGGGGACCGACAGCCGTAAACGGCCAGCAACAGGAGGACAATGACGCGTGCTTACGACTTGACGGAGTGAGGCCTCCTCATGGAAGTCACCCGAGTGAGCGCGGAGAGAACGAACGAGACCAGGGCGGGGTTGTGCTTCACCCACACGTTGTCGAACTGCCCGTCCCCCACGTCGGTGAGCGCAGGGATCTCGAACGAGGTCAGGACGTCGTTGGTCTCCACCGTCATGGATTCGCCCACCGAGATGAGATTGGGG
>JAAESI010000340.1 GCA_024229515.1 Pseudomonadota bacterium
AGGCGGCTCGGTTCTCTCGTCGTGGGGTTGGTGTAAGCAACCGGATTCTACGACGGAATCGGAAGATCGGACGCCTCCGATACCTCTTAACTGCCTGTAATTACGAATCTAATTCGTTTTGAGACGGGAACTAACTAGCTCCCCTCGGCGCGGCGCATCAGCCGGCCGTCTTCATTCAGCCACGCATCGTCCGGAATCGGAGGACTCTCCGGCGGCAGCTCTGCGCCCAGCGCGGAGACCGCGGCGGGGGAGGCCGCGCCGCAGACCGTCACCGCCAGGCGGGGGTGGGTGACGCTGACGCATCCGTCGGCGTGCACGCGGCGCCGGACGGAGCCGACCTCGTCCCAGGTGCGGAGCTCGTCCAGGCGGTCGAGGGTGGAGCGGCCGTCGCGCACCGCCGCGATGTACTGCAGGCCGAGCGGCTCCCCGGTCCGCCCATCGTCGACGCGGTTGACGTACCGAACCCGGACCACGCCCCCTTCGGCGACGAGCGATGCCGCCGCCGAGGCGCGCTCCAGGGCTCCTCCATCGACGGACGCGGGGCCTCCGAGGGCGAGCACCCCGCCGGTGCGCGGGTCGAGGGCGGCCCACGCGCCGCCCGCCGTGGCGGAGGCCAACTGCGCCTGCATGCCGGGGTCCAGGTAGATGTGCACGCGGACCGACGAGGGCGCAGCCGCGCCGATCCGCCGACGCGCCTCCGACAGAGCCTCGCGCTGCCACGCATCCGGCCCTTCGCGCATCACCCGAGGTGCGGGCGCGGGCAGCTTGACCGCGGCCTCGGGGTCGAGGCCGCCCTGGAGCACGAGCTTGTCGACGACGGCGTCGCGCCGTGCCAGCAGCACGTCGGGGGGGTCGCCCAGATCCAGCCCGCCGGCCGCCGCCGCCGCCACGGCCGCGATCTCCGCGGGCCCCCAAGCCTCCACCGGGACCCCCAGGCAGTCAGCCGCGGCCCGCTGCAGCCCACGGTGGCCGTCGCACAGCGGCACCCACTCCAGCCAGATACTCGCGCGCTCGGCAGCGCTGCGGGTGGCGTCCAGCCGGGTCGCCAGGATCTCTTCGCGGATGCGGCGGCGCAGCCCGGGCGGCTCGGCGTCCAGGAGCAAGCGGGTCAGCTCGGTGGACAGGCGGGAGGCCGACGTCGTGCTCCCCGCGGCCGCGCGGCGGATCGCTTCGGTCGGGGGCGTCGCTCGATCGGCCCGGGCCTCGTAGAATGAAGGCTCGGCGGCGAACAGGAACGCGTCGATCAACTCGGGCGGAACCACCCGGGCAGGCTCGATCGCTTCGACGAGCCGAAACGAGACGACCTCGGTGCCGTCGGACGCCAGGAGCGCGGACGGGGCCGACGAGGCATGAGCAAACACCGGCGTGGCATCGGTGGGCAGGTCGCCCGTCACGCTGGAGGCCAACAAGGAGGCGACGACCACGCCCGTGACCGCGACCCCTGAGACGAACCCGAGCAGCAAGCGGGGATCCGGTGTCTTGATGGGACTCCTCCTGGGGTGCGCCGTCACCCTTGGCGTGGGCGCGCTGGTCGGGTTCGCGACCCGCGCCTCGCCCCCGGATGGGGAAGGCGCGATCACGGCCCGCTCCCTTCAAGTGTATCCGTCCGGCCGCAAGCTGAGCACGCCCACCGAGCTGCACGACCCCGTGCGCGTGCGATTCCTCCCCGGGATCGTCGGCGAGGGCGGGAGCCGCGCCGAAGGGCTGGAAGCGATCCTCCGCCTCCACGGCTTCCTCGCCGTGCGCGACGTGCACTCCGGCCCCGCCGAGCTGCTGTGGGATCCCGCGGCGTTCCTGCTGGGCGACATCGAAGGCGACGTGCTGTGCGGCACCGAGCTGGAGCGCACCGATCTCAGCGGGCTGCTCACCAGCGGCGTGCGCCCCGACCCCCTCGGCCGCCCCGTGGTGCCCGCCGACGACCTCCGGGTCCGCCTCCGGGTCTCCATCCGAGACGGCCGTGAGCAGGTCGAAGCGTGGGTCTGTGCGGTGCAGGGGACCCGCCGCACCGAGGTCTTCGTCGGGACTCCAGGCAAGGAGGGGCTGCTGCTGCGCGAGCTCGGCGCCTGGCTCGCCTCCACCCTCGGCACCCGCAACCCGGGCCGGTTCCCGGACGCCTGGGGCCGCGCTCCCGCCCCCCGCGGGCCCGCGACCACCACGTACGGCGGACTGCTCGTCGAGTCGATGCGCACCGACGACCTGTCCGGCCGGACCGGCTCGACGACGTCGCTGTCGGAGGCGACCCTGATCGTGCCCGAGGCGGCGTGGCTGGCGGCCTGGCGGCCCGATCCCCCGGGCAGCCGGATCGAGCTGCTTCGCCGCGCCTCCACCCTCCGCGTCGGCTTCACCGCCGCGCTCGAGGACCTCGCCGCCGAGTGGTTCGTGCAGGGCCGCACCGATCTGGCGCTGGCGTCGCTGGCGCGGCTCGCCCCCGAGGACTCCCGCCGCCGCCCCGCCGAGCTGATGATGGCCGCGTGGCTGCTGGAACGGGGGGACGCGCCGGAGGCCCTCGCGGTGCTTCAGGAGATGCCGGCGGCGTGGCGCACGACGTCCGCCGCCGCTCGCCTTCACGCTCTCGCCCGCCTCGCCGTGGAGCAGCCCGATCAGGCGACCCGCTGGACTGCCGCCTGGGTCGAAGCGGACCCCGCCTCCGCCGAGGCGTTGGTCGTCGACGGGCATGCGCTGCAGCGCGCCGGCCGCATCAACGAGGCCGCGGGAGCGTGGCGGAGGGCCGCCCGGATGGACGTGCGGTGGCGCACCGAAGCGATCCGCGCGTGGACCGCCAGCGCGGCCAACAACGGCACCGAGGCGGAGGTGGTCGAGTTCCTCAACAGCCTCGAAGCCGAAGACGGCGTCGCCCTCGCGCCCGACCTCGTCGAGTTCCGGGCCTGGGGCGCGCTGCGAGCCGACCAGTTCGTCCAGGCGATCGACGACTTCACCGCGCTGCGCGACGATCCCGAACGTGCTCTGCGCGCGGGACGCGGCCTCTGCATCGCGTCCCTGCGGGCGGGACAGGGCGACACCTCGGCGTGCGAAGGGGTCTCCTTCGACGGCCTCCGCGGCGCCCAACTCGAAGCCGCCATCGCCTCCCGGAGCCAGGGGCTGCTCCCGGGGTGGCGCAAGGACCCCAAGCTCGAGGTCGAGTACGCCCTCGGCCTCGGCCCCCGCGATCCGGAGACGGCCATCGCCGCGCTGCACGCCCTCGGGGCCCGCGAGGACACGACCTACGTGGCTCAGGAAGCCGCCCTCGCCGCCTGGCGGGTGGCCGTCGGAGCGGGGGTGGAGGCACCCGAACTGCTCGTCCCGATGGACTCGCCGAAGCGGCGCTAGGGTTCGGCGCGCAGGTCGAAGGCGCTGCCCATGCGGGCGTCCACGACGAAGCCGGGCTCACATCCGGCCTCCCGGGGATCGGCAGCACAGAGCGTGCGCTCACCCGCGTCCACCACCACCACCGTCCAGCCGTCGGCGCGCGTGACCGCGGCCGGCGTCCCGTCGACCCAGACGACCTGACTGGGCTTCTCCGCCTGGGCGTAGACCGCCACCCGACCGCCCACAGAGGCATCGGCATCAGCGTCGAGGAAGATCGCGGGCGAAGGAGCGGGAGCGTCGCACCCGCGGGAGCGGCGGCGGGCCTGCTCCACGAGCAGGCCGAGGTGATCGACCCGGCCGGACAGCTCCGCCACCCGGGCCTCCAGCGAGGCGCCGTCCTCGATGCCGACCAGGAGCGCGGACGCGGTCCGGAGGTGCTGGGAGGCTTCGCTGTGCAGCATCGCCAACCCCATCGTGACCGCCGGCGCGGTGGCGCAGTCCTTCGTGCCGGTGCGGGCCGTCCTCACTCCGAGGGCGTCGATCACTTCCACCGTGTCGGCGTGGGCGAGCGCCCGGCCGCCGGGGGTGTCGGGCACGTCCACGAGGCCCGGCGGGGGGTCCGGAAGCGGGGTCGGGAGCCCCACCGCGGGCAGGCCCGACGTGGAGTTCTCGACCGTCGGCTGCTCGTCCGAGGTCGGCTCGGTCGAGGATTGGGCGAACGCGACCGCGGCCGCGCCGAGCACGCCGGCGATGAGGAGGAGCCTCTTCACTAGACGGAGATGGCGCCCTTGCGGAAGTCGGAGCCGCCGATCTTCACGTTCACCAGGGCGGGGATCGACTCCTCGCGCGCGACGCGCAGCGCCTCGGCGAGCACCTCGGGCAGGTCTGCGGGGTCCTCGACCCAGAAGCCCTTGCCTCCGAGCGCCTCCACCATCTTCTCGTAGCGGGTGTAGTTCAGCTTCGTCGCGACCACGCGCTCGGCGCCGTAGAAGGTCTTCTGGCCGCGGAGGATCTGCATCCACGCCGCGTCGTTGCCGATGACGCCGACGATGCCGATCTTCTGCCGCGCCGCCGCCTCGAACTCCATGCCGTTGAGTCCGAAGCTGCCGTCGCCGTACAGGATGATGACGTCACGGTCGGGCTCGGCGAGCTTGGCGGCCATCGCGAACGCGGGCCCGACGCCGAGGGTGCCCAGCGGGCCCGGGTCCATCCACTGGCCCATGCCGCCGACCTGCAGGATCTTCGCCCCCGTGCCGACGATGTCGCCGCCGTCGCCGATGACCACGGCCTTGTCGTCCACGAGCTTGGCCAGCTCGGAGCAGAGCCGCAGCGGGTTGACCGGAGAGGCATCCGACGCCCGCTCAGCGACCATCGCCTCTTCCTTGGCGTCCTCCCAGCCGTTCACCTGGCCGAGCCAGTCCGCGCGCGAGGTGACGTCGAAACCGCCCTTGCTCAGCGCCTCCACCATCTGGAGCATCACCAGCCCGGTGTCTCCCGGAATGCCGACGTCGCACGGTCGGTTGCGCCCCAGCTCCTGGGGGTCGAGATCGACCTGGATGAACTTGGCGTCGGGGTTCACCTTGGGCGGCCGCCCGTAGCCGATGCGGAAGTCCAGCGGGGTGCCGAACACGATGATCGTGTCGGCCTCCTTCAGCGCCTTGGAGCGGCAGAGACGGAAGCCGTGGGGGTCTCCCGGCTGCAGGCTCCCGCGCGCCATGCCGTTGATGAACGTCGGGATCTGGAAGGCGTTGCGCCACGCCGCGAAGGCGTCCTTGCGGTCGGACCACCACAGCTGGCTCCCGACGATCGCCATCGGCTTGGACGCCTCCGCCAGCAGGCGCGTCGCCCGCAGCACGAACTCGGGGTCGCCGCCCGGGGCCGAGGTCGTCAGGTAGTCGGTGGGGTAGTCGACCGTGTCCTCGTCGAGGAAGTCGATGGTCACGTCCAGCGGGATCTCGAGGAACACCGGCCCCGGCACGCCGGTGCGGGCCTTGCGGAACGCGATGGACAGGAAGTCGGGGATGCGTCGCGCCTCGGGGATGGTCGCGGACCACTTCGTGATCGGACGCAGCAAGGTGACGTGGTCCATCTCCTGGAGCGCCCCCATCTCCACGAACGGCTTGGGCCCCTGCCCCCCGATGACCACCATCGGCACGCCCGAGCGGTGGGCGTTGGCGATGGCCGTGACCGCGTCGGTGACGCCCGGGCCGGCGGTGACCGCCGCGACTCCGACCTGCCCCGTAGCGCGGGCCCAGCCCTCGGCGGCGTGGGCAGCGGACTGCTCGTGACGGAAGTCGACGACCCGGAGTCCCAGGTCGATGCAGCCGTCGTAAATCGACTGGATGTGGCCTCCGCAGAGGGTGAAGAGGTGCGTGACGCCCTCGTTCTTGAGTGCCTGGGCGGTGATCCGTCCGGCGTGCATGTAGGCCATTGCGTGCTCCGTTTTCGGGGGCTCGGAGTCTGCCACGGTTTCTTGGTTGACAGCTATCTACCAATCAGTAGATTGCAGTCGTCATGAAGCACCTCGCCCTCTTCCTCGCCCTCTTGCTGCCTCTGGCCGCCTTCGCCTCGGATCCCAACCAGGCCCATCCGCACCGCGGATTGCTGACGCCGATCACATCCCCACCGTCGGCGCTGGCGCTGACCGCGGAGGAGTCGACGCGGGTGACCGCGGGCAAGACGGTGCAGCGGTACGTCCGGGACGAAGAGGAGGGCTGGGGTGTCGCCGTCAACTACGTCGCGGCCCCCGCCGACGTCGTCTGGGACACCATCCTGGCCTACGACCTGTACGACGACTGGGTCAACAACGTGACCTCCTGCACCGTCTACGAGACCGCCGGGGACGACCTGTACGTCGACATGCAGATGTCGGTGCTGGGCATGAAGAAGGGCATCTACACCATCAACACGGTCAAGCGGTCCGAAGGCTGGATGGCGTGGACGCTGGACTACGACCGGCTCAGCGACGTGCAGGACCTGGTCGGCTACTGGCGCGTCGAGCAGGTCTCGACCAACCCACCGCTGACGCGGCTGGACTACTCGACCCAGATGAAGGCCAAGGGCGTGCCCGACTGGCTGGTCAAGATCATGACCCGGGAGTCGCTCAAGGACGGCACCCGGTGGGTCAAGGAGCGAGCCGAAGAGGCCTACTCGGGCTGAGGCTTCGCTTCGGCGGGGCAGTGGACGTACTGCGCCGGCGGCGGCGGATTCCCGGAGACCGCGCAGACGCAGGTCTCGCCCGCGGCGTCGGTGTAGATGGTGCCGGTGTAGCACTGGCTCCAGAGGAACTCGGCCATCGGCTCGGGGCAGGACACGGTCGCCGTCGGCGGCACCATGCCGGGCACCGGGCGGGCGTCCTCGGGCCAATCCAGGTGCACGTAGCAGGAGCCGGTGGTGCGGTAGATGGAGCCCCGCTCGGGGTGCGTGGCGTTCAGCGCGCGGGCGCCGTCCCAGGCCCAATCGGAGGCCCGATGGTGGGGTGGGTCGCCGGGCAGCGCCGTGCTGGGCAGCTCGCCCTCGTCGACGACGGTGAACTGCTGGGGCTCCGGCGGAGGGTTCGGGTCAGGCGTCGGCGGCGGCGGGTTGTAGCAACACTCGGGCTCGGGATCGACGACGTCGAACGCAGCCTTGATCGTGTCGCAGCCGCTGACCCCGAGGCTTCCGAGCCCCCCTGCGAGCACGCCCACGACCACCGTCCGGGTCCGGTCCTTCATCCCTCTCCTGTCCACCGCGCGGGCAGCGCGATGCCTCGCTGGGCGAACCGTTCGGCGAGGTCTCCCCGGACGGTCTCCCAGAAGACCCGATGATACTCGGCCGGTCCGATCAGGCCCGCCGCGGCGTGTTCCGGAGACGGCGCGGGGCCGTCGGGGGCGAAGGCGTAGGCCCGCTCGGTCTCGCCCAGGTGGTGCTCCAGGCGCGACTCGCAGAACGCGGCCACGGCGGGCTCGCGAGCGATCAGCTCGTCCAGCAGATCCCAGCCCAGCTGGCGGTGGCGGGCCTCGTCCTTGAGCACCCGCTGCACGACGACCCGGGCCGGCTCGTCGGACACGGACTGCCACATCGCCTGGAACAGAGGCACCGCGAGGGTCTCCCCGAGGCAGAAGTTCCGCAGCACCGAGTCCACCAGGGAGGCGAGCAGTCCCTCGGAACGCTCGGGGTGGGCGAGGGTGCGAGGGTTGAGCGTGGGCGGCTCGATTCCGCCGTAGGCCTGCATCGCTTCGGTCGACAGGCGCGCGTGGTCGAGCTCGTCGCGCACGACGTCCATCGCCTCGGCGATCAGCTCGTGGGGGAAGCCAGCCACGGTCATCCAGTGGACCAGCTGCGCGGTCAGGGCCGCCGAGCGGTACTCGGCCACGACGCGGCGCTGCCACTCGTGAGCGATGGGGTTGGGGTCCACGGCCGCAGTCTAGCCCTCGAAGAGGCCCTCGGGACGCCCCCGCCCGCAGCCGTCGATCGCGAGCAAGGCCCCGTTCGGCTTCGCCAGGCCGCGGCGGGCCGAGGTGACGTAGAGCACGTCCAGGTTCGGACCCCCGAACGCGCACGAGGTCGGCCGCTGCACGGGGACCTCGACAGTCCGGAGCAGGCTCCCATCCGGTCCGCGTTGCTCGATCCGCCCGCCGTCCCAGATGCAGGTCCAGAGGCAGCCATCGACGTCGATGGTGGAGCCGTCGGGGCAGGCGTCCCCCGGCGGGAGCTCGAACAGCACCCGGGGGTCGTGGAAGAGGACCTCGTCGCCGACCATGGGGAAGGCCCGGACCACCCGATCGAGGGAGTCGCCGAAGTACATGGTGCCGTCGGTCCAGGCGAAGGTGTTGGGGATGCCCAGGCCGGTCAGGTCCCAGCTGACGGCGGCGTCCCGCTGGATGCAGTACAAGGCCCCCGTCCGGCCCTTGACGTCGGCGTGCATGGTGCCCACCCAGAAGCGCCCCAAGGGGTCGATCTTGCCGTCGTTGGTGCGGTTTTCGGGACGCTCGACGGGGTCCTCGAGGCGGACGTAGTCCTGCCAGTCCCCCGACTCCAGATCGACGAAGCCGACCCCATGCTCCGCGGCCACGATCAGGCTCCGCGGATGGTGCTGCCGCAAACCCAGCGCGCTGGGCCGTCCGGGGACCTCCCAGGAGGTGTGCTCGCCGGCCTCGGGGCGAAGCCGATGGATGAGCCGCGAGTCGATGTCGACCCAGTAGAGGCAGCCGTCGCGGTGGTCCCAGATCGGCCCCTCCCCGAGGGAGTTGCCGCAGTCCAGGACGACGCGGACGTCGCTCATCGCAAGGCAGTCGCCGCCGCCACCAGACTACGGGCCATGGCCCCCACCTCGGCGGGCGTGCGGCCGGGCTTGTAGAGCCGGCCCCCGATCCCGAACCCGCGGGCCCCGGCGTCCCACCAGGAGCCGAAGTCGGACGCCCCGACTCCGCCCACGGGGAGCACGAGCGCATCGGCGGGGAGCACCGAGCACATCGCTCGCAGCGCCGCCGGCGAGGACGCCGACGCGGGGAACAGCTTCAGCGCGGAGGCGCCCGCATCCAGCGCGGCGAAGGCTTCGGTCGGGGTCAGCACCCCGGGGATCCAGGCGGCCCCTTCATCGCGGGCCGCTTCCCCCACCGCGGGGTCGAAGTTGGGCGCGACGATCAGCGAGCCGCCGACCTCCGCGATGGCCGCGACCTGAAACGCCTGCAGCACGGTGCCGGCGCCCACCAGGGCCCGATCTCCGACCGCCTCGACGATGGCGGCGATGCTCTCGAGAGGCCGCGGCGAGTTCAGCGGCACCTCGACGACGCGAACCCCCGCATCGACCACGGCGGTCGCGATGTCGGCGGCTTCGTCGGGCTCCACGCCCCGCAAGATCGCGACCAGGGGCACTTCGTTCAGCCAGCGCTTCAGTTCGATCACGACACGACTCCGCGTTCCTGGGCGATGCGCATCAGGCCGCGCGCCGCCACTTCATCTCCGTCGACCACCTCCGCATCCAAACCCTGGGCGTGCAACGCGGTCGCATACCGGCCGCCGATCCCGGGGGACGCGACGACGCGGACCGTACCGGTCGGTTCCAGCGCGCGAAGCATCGATGTCACCTCCGAGCCGATCAGCAGACCCGAGCAGTACGACCACGCCTCGGCGGGCTCGAGTTGGCCCCGCAGGGTGCGGCTGCGCACGGTGAAGAGGTGGTGCAGCAGGCCCCCGGGGAGCTTGAGGTCGTCCATGCCGCGGGCGAACGCGGCTTCGTCCAGGACCTTGCCGTCCATCACCGCGCCGACCAGGCCGTGGTCGCGCAGCAGGCCGAAGGTCTCGCCCGTGAGGCAGGTGCTGAAGCTCGTGATCCGCCCGCCGGTCACCTCCGCCCACTTGGTGTGGGTGCCGGGGAGCACGACGAAGCCGTCGTCTTCGAGGCCGAGCAGCTGGGTCTCCTCCCCTCGCATCACGTCCGGCGCCCCGCTGACCCCGGTGCCGGCGACGCCGGGCACGATCCACGTTCGCTCCCGGGGCGCCGTGACCACCGAGTCAGCGATCTCGCGCAGCCCCGCGGGGGCGCCCACGTACGGCGCATCGACCCAGCCCTGGGCCGAGCCGACCATGCCGCTGAGCATCGTCGGGAGGTCCGCGATCTCGTCCATCCACTCCGAGGTGATGAGGTCGAGGACGCGAGCGCAGACCTCGCCCCGAGCGGACCGCACGCCCGCATCGAGGCTGTCGGTGGCGAGGATGTTGGCGCCCGCATCCAGCAGCCACGCACGCACCCGGGTGCTCCCCCAGTCGAGCCCGAGGAGCACCGGCCGCGGCACCGAGACCGTGGAGATCTCCGTCTCCGGCTCGCTCACGTCACCCCTCCGTCCACGTTCCACGACTGCGCGGTGACGGCCCGGGCCTGGTCGCTGGCGAGGAACAGCACCGTCGGGGCGATGTCCGCGGGTTGCAACTCGATCGGCACGCACTGCTGCTGAAGGGTCGAGGCGAGCGCCTCGGGGGTGACCCACCGGGCTCGCTGCCGTTCCGTCATCACCCAACCCGGCAGCACGCAGTTGGCGCGGATGCCGAACGGGCCGAGGTCCCGGGCGAGGCCGCGGGTGAGCCCCTCGATCCCCGCCTTGGCCGCGGTGTAGGCGGGCATGCCGCCGGTGGCGAGGCGCCACGACGTCGAGCCGAGGTTCACGATCGCGCCGCCGCCGGCGGTCTTCATGCCGGGGACGACCGCCTGGGCGGTGAAGAAGCAGGGGCGCAGGTTGATGTTCTGGACGAGGTCCCAGAACTCGGGGGTGACCTCGTCGATGCCGGCGCGCTCGTCCCAGCCGGCGTTGTTGACGAGCACGTCGACCGGGCCCAGGTCGCGCTCGACCTGGGCCACGCCGGCGGCGATGGCGTCCGTGTCCGTCAGATCGACGTTCAGGAACCCCGGGGCCCCCCCAAGCCTTCGAACCACCGCCGCCGAAGGCTCGACCGCCCGGTCGAAGAATGCGACACGCGCGCCCTGGTGCACAAACGCCTCGACGATCGCGGCGCCGATTCCCGCGCCTCCGCCGGTGACGAGGACGACCTTGTCGCGCAGGGACGGGTAGCTGGGCAGGGTCATCAGTGGGACTCCCGGGTGACCTCGGCGCCGGACTTGCCGACGAGGAAGTCGAGGTCGCAGCCGCTGTCGGCCTGGGTGACGTGGTCGACGTACAGCCGGGACCAGCCGCGACGCACGTCCGGCAGCGTCGGCGTCCAGGCTTCGCGTCGAGCCGCCAGTTCGACGTCGTCGACGTGGAGGTGGAGGCGGCCGGCGTCGGCGTCCAGGGTGATGAGGTCGCCGTCGCGGACGAGGGCGATCGGTCCTCCCGCGGCCGCTTCGGGGGCGACGTGGAGCACGACGGTGCCGAACGCGGTGCCGCTCATGCGCGCGTCGCTGATGCGGACCATGTCGGTGACGCCCGCTTCGAGCAGGTGCTTGGGGAGCGCCATGTTCCCGACCTCCGGCATGCCGGGGTAGCCCTTGGGGCCGCAGCCCTGGAGCACGAGCACGCTGTCGGCGGTGCAGTCCACGGTGTCGATGCGGGCCTTGAAGTCCTCGATGGAGGAGAAGACGACCGCGGGTCCGGTATGCGTCAGCAACTCGGGCGTCGACGCCGACGGCTTGATCACCGCCCCGTCCGGCGCAAGGTTCCCCCGCAACACGCGAAGCCCCCCATCCGCACACAGCGGCGCGGCGGTCGACCGAACGACCTCGTGGTTGAACACCTCGGCTCCATCCACCGCGTCGCGCAAGGTGCCGCCGCCGACGGTGGGGACGTCGAGCTCGAAGGTGTCGGACAGTTCCGCGATGACCGCCGACATGCCGCCGGCGTAGTGGAAGTCCTCCATCAGGTACTGCCCCGACGGCATCAGGTCGACGATGGTGGGCACGCCCTGGCCGGCGTCGCTCCAGTCATCCAGGCCGAGCTCGACGCCGATGCGTCCCGCGATCGCGAGCAGGTGCACGACCGCGTTGGTCGAGCCGCCCAGCGCCGCCACCGCGCGGATGCCGTTGCGGAACGCCGCCGGCGTCAGCAGCGCTTCCGGGGTCACCCCGTCGGTCACCATCTGCACGATGCGCCGGCCGCTCCGGTGGGCCAGCTCCTGCCGATCCGCGGTCACCGCGGGCGCCGTCCCGTTGCCCGGCAGCGCCTGCCCCATGGCTTCGACCACGCACGCCATCGTGGAGGCGGTGCCCATGGTCATGCAGGTGCCCGCGCTGCGGCTCATGCAGCGCTCGGCGGCGTTGAACTCCGCCTGCGACATCGTGCCCGCGCGCACCGCTTCGCTGAACTTCCAGACGTCCGTTCCCGAGCCGATCGCCCGCCCCCGGTAGCGCCCGCTGAGCATCGGCCCCGAGCTCACGACGACGAACGGGAGCCCGACGGAGCACGCCCCCATCACCTGCCCTGGCGTCGTCTTGTCGCAGCCGCCCAGCAGCACCACGCCGTCCAGCGGGTTGCCGCGGATCGACTCCTCGACCTCCATCGCGAGCAGGTTGCGCCACAGCATCGCGGTGGGCCGCATCTGGGTCTCGCCCAGGCTCATGGCGGGGAACTCGACGGGCAGCGCGCCCATCTCCCAGACGCCCCGGGCGACGTGTTTGGCGAGGGTCCGCAGGTGCGCGTTGCACGGGGTCAACTGCGACCACGTGTTGCAGATCCCGATGATCGGGCGGCCGTCGAAGACGTCGTCGGGGAGGCCCTGCGACTTCATCCACGAGCGGTGGATGAACCCGTCCTTGTCGGCCTTGCCGTACCAGTCGGCGCTACGAAGCTTCGGCTTCTTGGTCTCGTCGCTCACGTCGCTTCGCCTTCGTGTCCGCCACCAACTTCACGAACGGCTTCGCGCCGTCGCGGAGCGTGCGCTCCTGGGTCTCGTAGTCCACCCCGAACAGCCCGAACCGGGGCACCCAGCCCTCGGCCCACTCGAAGTTGTCCAGCAGCGACCAGTAGTGGTAGCCGCGGACGTCGACGCCCTCGGTCATCGCCCGACTCATCGCGTACGCGTACGTGGTGATCCAGTGGGCGCGGCGGTCGCCCTTGTCGTCGGGGAGGCCGTTCTCGGTGACGTAGACGGGCTTGCCCACCTCGCCGATCTGCTTGAGCGCCCGGTAGAAGCCCTCCGGGTAGATGCAGTACGGCATGTCCACGGCGATGTCCCCGGGGCGGGCGAACGTCTCGAACGGCGGCTCAGTCGACGTGAACGGCGTCACCAGCAGGTGCGAGTAGTAGTTCAGCCCCACGAAGTCGCCGGGGGCGGGGCCGTCGTCGATCACCTGCACGTGGCGGGCGAAGGGCACCGTCGACCGGAACGTGCCGGTCTTCAGGTACCCGATCACCGACTCGTTGTAGCCAGCCTCCAGGATCCGAGCGAGCACCCAGTGGATCGGGTTCCAGCGGCGCCACGGCTCGAACTGGAAGATGTTCTTCACCAGCCCGATCTCGACCTCGTCGCCGTGCGGCATCGCCTTCAGCGCCTTCGTCACCCGGCTGTGGCTCAGCATCAGGTTGCCGAGCACGCGCATCGCCCGCTTCGGCGACCGCACCCCCGGCGGGAAGGCTCCCAGCCCCCAGCCCATGACCGCGAACGGCCCCGGCTCGTTGTGGGTGCACCAGCGCTTCACGCGGCTTCCGTACTCCGCGAAGACCCGCTCGCTGAAGCGCACGAAGTGGTCGAGGTTCGCCTCGTGCTCGAAGCTGCCGAGCTCCTCGAACCAGAGCGGGTGGCTGAAGTGGTGCAGCGTCAGCATCGGCTCGATGCCGGCGGCCAGCAGCGCGTCGATGACCTCGCCGTAGTGGTCCAGCGCGGCCTGGTCGTAGACCCCGGGTTCGGCCTCGATGCGGGACCACGCGACGCTGAAGCGGTAGCTGTCCACGCCGAGCTCGTCCTTCATGCGGCGGATGTCGTCCCGGAAGAGGTTGTAGTGGTCGACGGCGACGCCCGCGCGGGCCCCCTCGTGGATGCGCGGCCGCCCCTTGCGGTCGACCTGGCTCTCCCACCACTGCCAGTTGCAGGAGGGCATGTTCCCCTCGACCTGGTAGGCCGCCGTGGCGGTGCCCCAGACGAAGTCCCGGGGGAAGTCGACATCGTCGACGTCGATGGCGCTCCAGTCCCACCGCAGCTCCGGGTAGCGGAGGTGCAGGCGCAGGGTGAAGAGGCCCAGCAGCGCGACCAGCACGCCGGGGATGACGACGAGCCAGATCACGGTGCGTTCTCGTCCAGGTAGGCGTCCAGCGTCTCGCTGTTGGTCCGGTAGTTGTCGCCCACGAGGCGCACCGCGGTGACCGGGTTCACCGCGTCCTGCGTGACGATCATCCAGGCCGCCTGCAGCCGCACGAAGCCGCCGCTGGCGGACTCGATGAACATGTTCAGGTGGAACTGCTCGTCCACCTCCAGCAGCGAGCTGTTGGTCTCCGGCGGGCTGATGAGCCAGTTGCGCTGGACCATCGCCCGACGCTCGCTGCCCTCGACCCAGACGTACTCGTTCTGCAGCTCCGAGATGGTGTGCAGGTTCAGCGGGAACTCGGCCTGGTAGTGCTCGGACGCCGACGTGCGGTCGCAGCTGAGGTCGAGAAAGCACTCGTGGTCGGTGTCCCAGGTGCGCTCGTACTCGGAGAAGGAGTCCGGGTAGACCTCGTCGATCTCGGAGCCGACCATCGCGAAGGCGGCGTCATCCACGGTGTAGTCCGACTCGGTGAACACCGCGATGGCGACCATGCCGTCGGTGCTGCGATCCACGTCGTCCACGTCATCGACCGTCTCCTCGGTCAACGAGCTGATGTCCCAGTCCTCGTCCAGCGAGTCCTCGAGGCTCGCGTCCACGAAGTCAGCCAGCCGGTCGATGCCGGAGATCATGGCCGCGGGGTCCTCGTCCTGGTGGTGAGAGAAGAGCCAGACGCTGAGCTCATCAAGCTCGGCGGGCGCCTCGGGGGGCGCCACGCACCCGCTCGCGACGAGGGCAATCAGAAGTAGGAAACGCTGCATGGGCGGATATCTACTCCTCGGTAGATTAATCGTCAACGCCAAATCGGACGGACCCCAAACTCTTAGCAGGGCCGCAACATCTGCTACAGGTTCGGACGCGTGTTGATGAAACTCCTGCAGAACGCTCGGGACGAGGGGCGTGACTTCAAGGCCGCGCTCGACGAAGCACCGGACTTCGGATTCCGCTGGGACATCCTGGGCGTGCGTCGCGTGCTCCACGCGACCTGGTGGCGCCTGCTGCGCGAGCATGTGGATCCCCGCGAGCTGGGCTGGGCGGTCTTCCTCGGCATCTTCATCGGGCTGTCGCCGTTCTACGGAACCCACGTCATCGCGGCGCTGCTGTGCGCCTTCTTCTTCAAGCTGAACAAGCTCGCCGTCTGGCTCGCGACCAACGTCAGCTTCCCCGTCATCTCCCCCTTCTTCGCGTTCGTCAGCTGCCAACTGGGGCACTTCGCGCTCGAGGGGGAGTGGCTGATGCTCGGGCTCGATGCGTTCATCGAGGGCGACAAGATCGAGCTCGTCAAAGAGCTCTTCATCTACTGGACCGTCGGCTTCCCCATCCAGGGGATGATCCTCGGACCCATCGCGGCAGCCATCACGTACCGCGTCGCGAAAGCCCGCCAAGGCAATAAGACCGAAGAAGTCTCGTAATCCGGCTTGACTCGCGGATCGGGGGGATTATGTTCCGAATCGCGAGTGACTGAATACTCATTCATTCGCCAAAGGAACCGGAGACAATCATGCAGAACCTCTTCATCGAGCGACTCGAGAAGACCCGCGAGCAGATCGTGACCTGGAGCAACGAGCGCATCGACGAGCTCAAGGCCCAGTCGGAGACCTTCGCGGAGCGCCGCGAGGACCTCGTCGCCCGCGGCAACACCAAGTTCGACCAGGCCGCTGGCGCCGTCCGCACCGCGGAGGCGACCGTCCTGGAGACCACCCGCGACCTGCTGAACAAGGCCAACGAGACCTTCGACGGCAAGGCCGCATTCCTCGCCCGGGGCGCCGAAGCCCTGGACTCCGCGCTCATCGATCTGCGCGCCGGCCACAGCGCCACGCTGCCGATCGATGGCTTCGACGAGCTGTCGATCAAGAAGATCCTCCCCCTGATGGCGGACTTCGACCTCGCTCAGCTCAAGACCGTGCGCGCCTACGAGGCGGCGAACAAGGCCCGCAAGACCCTGCTCAAGGAGCTGGACGCGCGGATCGAGGAGTTCGCCGCGGCCTAGTCGCGTAGAGTCCGCCGATGGATCTCGGCCTCGCCGTCCATCGGCTCTTGACCAAGCAGCTGCCGTCGGACCTGTACTACCGGGTCCCGTCGACGAGCGCCGTGCCCCAAAAGGGCGACGTAAGCTTCCGTTGGATGGGGGCCGCGGGTTTCGAGATCGAAGCCCGCGGCCGCCGCATGCTCATCGATCCGTTCGTGAGCCGGCCCAACATCCGACAGACCCTCCTGCACCCGCTGGTGCCAGACGTTGACGCTGTGCGCCGGTACGTGGCGTCCGCCGACGTCATCTGCGCGGGGCACTCCCACCACGACCACGCGATGGACATCGGCGCCATCTGCTCCCACACCGGGGCGACGGTCTACGGCTCCGAGTCGGCGCTGCACATGGCCCGCGCCACCGGCGCCCCGTCCGAGCTGCTGTCCCACGTGGCGGCGGGAGACGTGGTCGACCACGGCCCCTACCGGATCCGCGTGATGCGCTCGATCCACGGCAAGGTGTTCGCGGGCCGCATCCCCTCCCCCGGCGTGATGGGCGATCCGCAGGGCCCCGGCTTCCGCATCAAGCAGTACAAGGTCGGCGCCACCTTCGGGCTGCACGTGACCGTTGGCTCAGTCAGCTTCATGCACCTGGGCTCGGCCGACTTCGTCGAGTCGGCGCTGCACGGCATGAACTGCGACGTGCTCCTGCTGTGCATCGTCGGACGCCAGGGGAGCCCCAACTTCACCCACCGCATCCTGCGCACGCTCCGCCCCAAGGTCGTGCTGCCGTGCCACTGGGACAACTTCCTCCTCCCCTTCGATCACCCCGCCCGGATCATCCCGCGGTGCAACATCGAAGGCTTCCTCGAGGAGGTCGAGACTTCCGGGGTCGACTGCGAGGTCGCGCTCCTGGACTTCTTCAGCAGCTACCGCTTCCGCGCCCAGGGCTGATCGGCCAGCTGATCGGCCCAACGGGCCGTCGCGTCGGCGTTGGGGTGGGTCGGGTCGTGGGGCAGGTGCCACCGTGCATCGGTCCAGGGAAGCCCGACGTCCACCGTCTCCACGCCCCGCCGATCCAGCCGCCACAGCGTCTTGCGGGTCCACCGATCGTCCGCCAGTCCGGCAACCACCACCCGCACGCCGTGCTCGGCCCCGGCCCGATGCAGCTGCGTCAGCAGGTTCGCCGTCACCGCCTGGCTGTCGACCACGAGATCCTGGCCGAAATCGGCGGCCCGCTCGATCCGATGCACCAGGACGGACCTTCGGTTGGCCTCCCAGGGACTCATCGTCGGCGCCCGCGGCGCGACCTCGGGCGTCCCTCGGCGCGTCCGCGTGGACGGCGTCGCCCCCAGGTCCCAGCCCCGCAGCGCCCGCCGCCAGTTCCGCACCAGCGTGGTCCGCTCGTCGTGGAAGGAGGCGTACCCGACGATCATCACGTCGGGCGCCGTCCCCTCGGCGACGTGCCGCTCCAGCGCCAACCACGCCTGCACCGGCCCGTACCCCGGCACCCCGCGGTTCTTCACCGACCACTCCGGCAGCGCCGCCCCCAACCGCGCCGGCAGCGTCTCGGCTTCCGCCAGCCCGAGTCCGTACACAAACGATCCGCCATGGACCTCGACCCGGCTCCGGGCTCCCCCTCCCCGCAAACCAACCGTCACCGCCGCGGCCTCCCCCGCCGCACCCCCGCGGCATCCCATCGCGTCGTGCCGCACCCCAATCGTCGGCCCGTCCCGATGCGCCACCGAGTACGCCCCCGGCTTCAACCGCCACCCGAACACCTCATCCGGCTCCACCGCCTCCGGCTCGAACGCAAACCGAGGCTCGGGATCGCTCCAGACCTCCGCCCCAGTCGTCCGCAGCCCGACCTCAGCCCCGACGAGCGCCAACCCCGCCGCCACCGCCGCCGTCGCCCACGACAAGCGCCCCGCGGGCACCACCGCCGCCCCCAGGCTGGCTCCCGCGAGGCCCACGAAGCCGACCGCGTGCAGCCCCAGGATCAGGCCGCCGTACAGCTGCCCGCCCCCGAACTGCCACGCCGAGCCGAGGCCCAGCCAGAGCCCGAGCGCGAGCTCGAACCAGACCATCGGGGGCACCGCCGCCTTCGCCCGAACGGTGCTGCGGTCCCCGACCTTCGGCGGGCGCACGAACGGCGAGACCCGACCGCTCCAGCCGTCGACCACCGCCCACGCGTTGTGGGGCGCCATCGCCGCCGAGAACGCCAGGAAGGGGGGAAACAGGACCGCGGTCCGGACCACTCCGCGGAGCCACCCCGAGCGCTTGATGCAGGCCGTGCCGTAGGCCGCCATCAGCACCACCGCGGTGAGCTGCAGCGGCACGCTCGCGATCCCCAGCGCGGCGCCGTAGGCCGGTCCCTCCGTCAGCGCGATCCGACCGAGCAGAGGAGCCAGCATCAGGATCGCCATGACGGCGAGGAACACCGAGCCGCCGCCGAGGTGGGCCGTCCCCTGAAGCTTGCGCCGGAGCGGCTCGTCGGAGCGCCAGACGGTGCCCAGGAGCTTGCGCGCGACCTGCGCGCCGCCCTTCATCCAGCGGAACTGCTGGGTGCGCACGGCGCCGATCTGCGCGGGCACCTCGGACGGCACCGCGACCTCCTCCAGGTTGCGCACCTGCCAGCCCCGCAGCCCCGCTCGGAAGCCCAGATCCAGGTCCTCGGTCAGCGAGTCGGCGGACCAACCGCCGGCGGCGTCGATGCAGGCCCGCCGCCACACCCCGGCGGTGCCGTTGAAGCCGAACAGCAGCCCCCCCCGATGCCGCGCGGGCTGCTCGACGGCGAAGTGCGCGTCCAGATGCAGCGACAGCAGCCGGGTGAACAGGTTGGCGTCGCGGTTGAGCCACCCCCAGCGCGCGCCTGCACGAGGCCGACCTCCGGGGTGAAGGCATCGACGCAGCGGACGAGGAAGTCGGGGTGGGGGCGGAAGTCGGCGTCGAGGATCGCGACGAACTCGCCCGTCGCACTCTCCAGCCCGGCGGCCAGGGCGCCGGCTTTGAAGCCGGAGCGGTCGGGGCGGCGCACGTGCTGGATGTCGAGCCGATCGGCGAGGCGCGCGACCGCGGCGGCGGCCAGCGGCACGGTGCCGTCGGTCGAGTCGTCGAGCACCTGGATCTGGAGCTTGTCCGCGGGCCAGTCGAGGCGCCCCACGGAGGCGACGAGGTCTTCGACCACGGCGGCCTCGTTGTACAGCGGCAGCTGGACCGTAACGGCGGGGCGGTGGTCGCGGGGGACGACGGGAGCGGCCCGCCGGCTCCAGGCGATCCACAGCAGGTGCGCCTGGGCGAGGCCGTAGAGCCCCACCACCACCGCCGCTATTGCGTAGATCCCGACCGCCAGCCCAGCCACGGCGCGACCTTACCGGCCTGAAGCCTTGAGCCCAGCCCGATCAGCATGTACCTCTGAGGCGATGCTCAAGCTCACCCCGTCTGTGTTCGAAGCGCGGCGCGCGACGCTGCTGGACGCCATGCCCGATGGCTCGGCGCTGCTCCTCCCCACGAACCCGGAGCGCACCCGCTCCAACGACACGGAGTACCCCTTCCGGCCGAGCTCCGACTTCTACTACGTCACCGGCTACGACGAGCCCGAGGCGTGGGCGGTGCTCAAGAAGAACGGCACGGACAAGCCGTACACGTTGTTCGTGCTCCCGAAGGACCCCGAGCGGGAGGTCTGGACGGGCATCCGCCACGGACCCGAGGGCGCGGTCGGCACCTTCGGCGCGGACCAGGCGTTCGTGACCGAGGAGTTCGACGCCAAGCTCGGCGAGCTGCTGGAGGACGTGACCGACCTGTACTTCGGCTTCGGCCGGCACCCCGAGGTCGAGCCGAAGGTCCAGGAGGTGCTCAACCGCGTGCGCAAGGGCCGCAAGTCCGGGCTCGGGCCGGCGACGCTGCGCGATTCCCACGACTTCCTCGCCGAGTTCCGGTTGCGCAAGACCGACGACGAGGTCGCGCTCATGCGCGAGGGCGCGCGGCTCACCCACCTGGCCCACGTCGCCGCGATGGAGCAGGTCCGGCCGGGCATGCGGGAGTACGAGATCCAGGCGCTGATCGAGTACACGTTCCGCCGCAACGGAGCGTGGGGCTGGGCCTACCAGTCGATCGTCGCGGCCGGCGCCAACGCCTGCATCCTCCACTACGTGAAGAACGACGTGGCCTTCGCCGACGGCGACCTGATGCTCATCGACGCGGGCGCGGAGATCGACGGCTACGCCACCGACGTCACCCGCACCTCACCGGTCAGCGGCACCTTCACCCCGCCCCAGCGCGATCTGTACAACCTCGTGCTCGCCTCCCAGATCGAGGCGGTGGACGCCACGGTGACGGGAGCGACGATCGACGGCATCCACGAGAGCGTGGTCAAGACGCTGACCCAGGGGATGATCGACCTGGGGATTCTGACCGGGTCGGTCGACGAGGCGATCGAGACCGAGTCCTTCAAGAAGTACTACATGCACCGCACCAGCCACTGGCTGGGGATGGATGTGCACGACGTCGGCCGCTACACGCTGACCTCGGGCGACGCCCGCCCCCTCGGCCCCGGCATGGTCATCACGATCGAGCCGGGCCTCTACATCCCGCCGAACGACGAAGACGTGCCCGAGCAGTTCCGCGGCCTCGGGATCCGGATCGAGGACGACGTGCTCGTCACCGAGGACGGCAACGAAAACCTCACCGCGTCGATCCCCAAGACCATCGAGGACATCGAGGCGCTCCGGGCCTAACCGAACAAGAGCACCCAGCCGATCCCGAAGACAGATACGTCGACGATGGCGTGGCTGACCCAGGGGACCCAGACGCTGCGGTAGCGCTCGTAGATGGCGGACCAGATCAGGCCCCCGGTGAAGATCCCGGCGCACGCGATGGCGGTGGTCTTGAGATCGCAGAACGACGACAGCGCCAGCCAGTGGTGGGGCACGAACGCCAGCGCCGCGAGGAACACCCCGCCGGCCCGGCCGACCAGCTGCTCGGCCTTGCGGAAGATGAACCAGCGGTAGACGTACTCCTCGAGCACCGAGTTGGCGAAGATCCAGTAGGCGGCCACCCCCAGGTAGACCGCCGGGCTCGCCAACCCCGTCTCGGCGAAGACCGCCCGAGCATCCGCGGGGTCGATCCAGTTCGCTCCGACGACCAGGTACGCCACCGCGATGATGGCGGCGATGAGCAGCCCGCTGAGGGCGCTGACTCCGAATCCCCCCTTGCTCGGTCGGGACCAGCTGAGCGGCTCTTTGTCGACGTACAGCAGCCACACCAGGGGCAGCGCTGCCATCCAGACCTTGGCCCCCGCCCACAAGGCGACCGTGAGCGACGCCTTGCCGGCGAACAGCCCGACGATCCCGCTGAGGCAGGGTGCTGGAACGATGAGAAGAAGGGCGAGGAGGGCGCGACGATCAAGTGTCGGCATGCCCGATCGGACCCGGTAGCAGGTCTTTGGATTCCCCCAGAACGGAAAAAGAGGAAGGTGACGCCCTCCTCAATTCCGTATTCCGGGGATGTGTTGCCGGTGCTCAGCGCCTCCCGAAGGGGGTGCTTCGCGGCGCTCGGCGCCCCCGAGGGGGAGCTTCGCATCCGGCGGGTACCAGACCCTCGCCGCGGGCAAGCCCGCTGCTCCGGCCCAGTGGGTCGGCCGCCTCCCCCGCGTTCCGTGGCAAGCCACATCGCGCAGGTTCGGCAACCTTCCACCCAGCTTCCTCGGACCAACGTCCCGCCGGTGCTTCCTCCCGTCGCCCGCCGCCGGCCGAAGCCAGCAACAGTCTCCAGGTCTCCACCCCGGCTCGGCCCCGAACCGCCTCCCGTCGCCTCCAACCAGCCGAAGCCAGCCTTCACCTCCGAGCGGCCGTCCAGCGCAGCCCCAGCCGAGCCGCCAGCCCCCGAGGGGACCGACTCAGCAGCCCCCGAGGGGACCGCGTCGCCCAACCGGAACCAGCCCGGTTCCGCGTGGTGGGGGACACCGCCGCACATCCACCGGCAAGCCGGCTTCCGCGCTGCAGCAGGGCCGCTCCCCGTCCACCGGCAAGCCGGCAGTCGTGTCGCAACCCGGGTGCCGCTCCCGTCTCCCCCCGGCAAGCCGAGAGTCGAGGGCGCAGCGTCCCCAGTTCCTTTGACCAGACCCCGCCACCGCAAGCAGCGGCACGGACCAGTCCCAACCTTCTTGCCCAGCGCCCCGAGGGGCCCCGCGCCGTCCAGCCGGCCAGGATGCAAGATCGTTTGTCTCTCCAGGGGTTTGCGCCCGATGGGTTCCGCCGCGACCCGAAGGTCCCGGCGCGCCTCTCCCGGAGTTGGGATGTCCTACTAAGCTTCAACGGTCCGGTACCAGCTCGGTTTGGCCTTCGCTGGTCCGCCTGCGACCTCTCAACCGCCACCCGAAGGTGACCGCCTGGCCCTTGGCGTATTCCCGGAGCCACCTTGGTCCGACCCGAATGGGACAGACACGAACGTCTCACATGGACTTACCCTCTCCCTCAGAGACTCACCTGTCGAGCAGCCAGCCGAAGCCAGCTCCCCTCATGAGTTTTCCAGCCCCTACAGCACATCAAGCCAGGGAGATTCACCAACACGGGGTTCCACACCCGCTGTGGTCCGCCTACGCCGTTGGTCCGGCCTTGACGGTTTGCTCCCCCCCTGACCCTGCCGGCTTGTTTCATCCGGCGGCACTCATGGGGTTCTCAGAGCTGCCTGCGTCGGGTTCAGTGCCCCCCGAGGGGGACGGCGAACCAGCCTGCGAGCTGCCCTTCGATTCCTGCTCCGCACACGACCGAGGCCGGTGCGACTTCCTGGAAGGGTTATTCGGTTTTCAAAAGAGCGTCACCTTCTGAAAAGAGATTAGGAAACGAACTCCAGGTTCCGAAGTGCGGATCAGCGAGGTTCTTCCGGATGGCCGGATTCCGGTGTGAGAACAGGCACTTTCGCGCCTGTTTTTCGCCAATGAAAACGGGGCTGCCGCATTCACAATCGATGCGGCCCGCAATCAAGACCGAAACCTGGGGATCCCCAAGAAGAAGAGACCCGATCGGATACCGATCGGGCCTCTTCGGAAGGGGTTCGAGAACCCGCTAAGTACGCGGGATCAGGGGGAGCAGGAGTATTCGATCTGCAGGCTCGCCGTGTCGGTGGCGCCGTTGCAGTCGTTGACCTGCACTTCGACCTCGTAGGTGCCGGCGGAGAAGCCCGTGCAGCCCACGCTCATCGACAGGTTCACGGTGGCGTTGCCGCCGCCGTTGTCGGTCACCTCGGGCGGGTTGCCGTCGCCGGAGACCTTGCTCGCGGACCACTGGTAGTACAGCGGGTCGCCGTCGGCGTCGGCGGTGACGCTGGCGTCGACGGGGAAGACGGGCTCGCAGGGGTTGCAGCCCGAGCAGGCGCCGTAGGGGTCGAACGTGCAGGTGGTCGAGCCAGCCTGGTTGATGTTGCCGCCGGAGAAGGCCGCGACCGGGGGGGCGTTGCCGGGGCGCGCCGCGACCGTGAAGCCGACCGTGGCGGGGGCCGAGGTGTACGTGCCGTCGGTCACCTGCAGCGCGACGGCCCAGTAGCCGGCGCTGTCGGGGGTGAACGATGCGTTCATCTCGAAGCGGCCGGCGATGTCGTCGTCGTCGAGCTGGGACAGCGGCGGGCGGGTCGTGAAGAACCACGTGAAGTCGAGGGTGTCGCCGTCGGGGTCGAAGGAGTTGGCAGCGGTCAGCTCGACCGGGGCGCAGGCCTGCGGGTCCGTGGCGACCGTCCCAATGGCGATCGGCGGGTTGGTGTAGCCGAGGCCGTCGCAGTCGTTGTCGATGCCGTCGTCCAGCTCCAGGGCGCCGGGGTAGATGGCGCTGTTGTCGTCGTTGCAGTCGCCGTCAGCCTCGGAGAAGCCGTCGCCGTCGTCGTCGCTGTCGGCCATGTCCTCGTCGATGAGGAGGTCGCAGTCGTTGTCGAGGCCGTCGAGGTACTCGGGGGCGCCGGGGTAGGTGTAGGGGTTGGTGTCGTCGCAGTCGCCGGCGAGGTCGGTGAACCCGTCGCCGTCGTCGTCGGTGGCGACGGTGCCGTCGTCGATCTGGCCGTTGCAGTCGTTGTCCGCGCCGTCGGGCAGCTCGTCGGCGCCCGGGAACGTGTCGGCGTCGCCGTCGTCGCAGTCGCCCTCGAGCTCCGTGACCCCGTCACCGTCGTCGTCGTAGCCGACGGTGTGCTCGTCGATGACGCCGTCGCAGTCGTTGTCGACCCCGTCCAGCAGCTCGCCCGAGGCGGGGGAGATGGAGGCGTTGGCGTCGTTGCAGTCGCCCTCGTCCTCGGAGAAGCCGTCGCCGTCGTCGTCGTAGGCGTCGGTGCCGTCGTCGATGAGGGTGTTGCAGTTCTCGTCGATGCCGTTGATGAGCTCCTCGGCGCCCGGGTAGACGCTGGCGTCGCCGTCATCGCAGTCGCCCTGCAGGTCGGTGAAGCCGTCGCCGTCGTCGTCGACCTCGTCGCTGCCCTCGTCGACTTCGCCGTCGCAGTCGTTGTCGAGGCCGTCGGGGGCCTCGGGGGCGCCGGGGTAGATCGTGGCGTCGTCGTCGTTGCAGTCGCCCTCGGCCACCGCGAAGCCGTCCTCGTCGCCGTCGATGCCGGCGCCCACGAGCACCGGGATGCTGCGGCTGGCCGTACCGCGCGCGTCGGTGACGGAGATGGTGATGAGCACGACGCCCTCGTCGTAGGGGGCGGTCCAGGAGGTGGCTGCCGCCTCGGGCTCGGTGAAGGCGCCGCCGTCCTCGAGGCCGTCCTCACGCTCGCCGGTCCAGGCGTACGAGAGCGTGCCCGTGCCGAGTGCTTCGACCTCCATGGAGATCGTCAGGCCGCCCGTGACGTTGGTCGTCTCGATGTCGACCGCGAGGATGTCGGGCGGATCCAACTGCAGCACCGTGGGCGCACACGAGGGTGCCCCGACCGCCAGCAGCAGCCCGCCCAGGGCCATGAGGGGGAGGAGATACGCGGGGCGAGTGGAGTGGGTCATTCGGCCACCTGAATGATGAGGAGGGCGGGCTCGGAGTTGAACATGCCGTCGGAGACGATGAGGCCGACCACCCACGTGCCCGCGACGTCGGGGGCGAAGGAGGCGACCGGGGACGATCCGTCGGCGATGTCGTCGGTCGCGAGGTTGCTGTTGATGGGCTGGAAGTCGAAGTACCAGTAGTGGATCAGGGCGTCGTCGTCCGGATCCCAGGAGGCGGTGCCGTCGAGCACGATGGAGCCGCCGACCGACGTCAGTTCGTCGTCGTCGTTGGCGTCGGTGCAGCCGGCGTCCTGGCTGTCGGTGGCGCCGTCGCCGTCGTTGTCGATGCCGTCGTTGCAACCGGTCGCGCCGGGGCCGGCCTCGTCGAACGGGGCGACGAGGCAGTCGGGATCCTCGAAGTCGATCCAGCCGTCGGAGTCGGAGTCGAGGCCGTCGACGCAGTCGTCGGGGCCGTCGTCGGTCTCGGAGCCGTCGAAGCCGTCGGTGCACTCGGCGTCCTCGGCGTCCACGTCGCCGTCGCCGTCGTTGTCGGCGTTGTCGTTGCACTCGGTCACGCCGACGAAGGTCTCGTTGAAGGGCAGGGTCGAGCAGTCGGGATCGTCGCTGTCGATCCAGCCGTCGCCGTCGTCGTCGCCGCCGTTCTGGCAGTCGTCCGCCGAGGAGTCGACCTCGTCGTTGTCGAAACCGGTGCCGCACTGCCCGTCGGCGGAGTCGACGTCGCCGTCGCCGTCGTTGTCCGCGCCGTCGTTGCAGGCGGTGAAGATGAAGCCGGCTTCCGCGGTGGAGACCGTGCAGTCGGGGTCGAAGGCGTCGGTCCAACCGTCCGCGTCGTCGTCGATGCCGTTGTCGCAGTTGCCGGACGAGGTCAGCGAGGCGAGGGCGAACGGATCGTTGACGAAGAAGAAGCCATCGCAGTCGTTGTCGACGTCCAGGGGATCGTCGTCGACCTCTTCGGCACCCGGGTAGATGGAGTCGGCCGCGTCGTCGCAGTCGCCGATGCCGTCGGCGCAGCCGGTGCCGTCCTCGGCGCAGCCGTCGCCATCGTCGTCGTCGGCGTCCATGTCGTCGTCGGCGGTGCCGTCGCAGTCGTTGTCGAGGGTGTCGAGGAACTCGGGGGCGCCGGGGTAGGTGTAGGCGTTGCCGTCGTCGCAGTCGCCCGCCAGCGCGGACCAGCCGTCGCCGTCGTGGTCGATGAGGAAGTCCTCGTCGGCGAGGCCGTCGCAGTCGTTGTCGATGCCGTCAGCGACCTCGGGGTTGCCGGGGAAGGCGCTGGGGCCGTCGCCGTCGGCGTCGTCGTTGCAGTCGCCGGCCAGCTCGGTCCAGCCGTCATCGTCATCGTCGTAGGCGGCGGTCCCCTCGTCGGTGGTGCCGTCGCAGTCGTTGTCGACGTTATCGAGGGCCTCGGGAGCGTAGGGAGCGACCGCGGAGCTGTAGTCGTTGCAGTCGCCGTCGTCCTCGGAGTAGCCGTCGCCGTCGTCGTCGAAGGCCTCGGTGCCCTCGTCGGTGGTGCCGTCGCAGTCGTTGTCGATGCCGTCCGCGGTGCTGCCTTCGGGGGAGCCGGGGAAGACGTTGGTGGCCTCGTCGTCGCAGTCGCCGTCGACGTCGGCAAAGCCGTCGCCGTCGTCATCGGCGTCGGGGCTGCCCTCGTCGATCTCGCCGTCGCAGTCGTTGTCGAGGCCGTCGGCCACGTCCGCGGCGCCGGGGTAGATGCTGGCGTTGGTGTCGTCGCAGTCCCCCTCGCGGAGCGAGAAGCCGTCGCCGTCGTGGTCGAGGCCGTAGCCGACGACCAGGTCGATGGCGTGCTGGGCGTCGCGGCCGCCGTCGGTGACGGTGACGGTGACGGCCACCAGCTGCTCGACCTCGGGGGCGGTCCAGTCGGTGGCGGCTTCGGCGGGGGCGGTCAGCTCGCCGGCTTCCGCGGTCCACTCGTAGGTGGGGGTGCCGACGGCCCCCTCGACCGTGATCTCCATCGTGATCGTCTCACCGGGGAGCACCACTGTGTTGGTGAAGCTGACCTGCGTGATCAGCAGCGGCGGAGGCGGGACCTCGGTCGGACAACCCGACAAAGCGAGGGAGAGCGCGAGAGGCAGAGCGAGCAGCAGCGGGCGAATCATGGAAATCCCTGGAGCGAACACACGTGTCCATGGGGCCAGGCGGCCCGGAACATCGCATTGTACGTCGGCCGTTTCCGCTGACAAGGCACGCACGCGGGCTCCTCCAGACACTCCCGGTCGGGGTTGAGGACCCGTGGGCGGGCGAGTCGTTACACTCGCGCCGATCGTGGCTCCTCCTACTCCTGATCGACTGCACCATCCCCGGGCCCTCACGCGCGTGCGCGTGTGTATTCCTGCCCGACTGACCTCGGAGCGGCTCCCGGGCAAGCTCCTGGCCCCCTGGGGTGGGCACACGGTGCTCGAGGAAGTGGTGGACATCGGGGCTGCGGCGGGGTTCGGGGAGGTCGTCGTGGCGACCGACAGCGACCGGATCGCGGCGGTCGCGGCGGCGGCAGGCGCGATCGTCGCGAGGACTTCATCGAGGCCGCGGAACGGGACGGAGCGGATCGCCGAGGCGGCGGCCGACGGAGCGTTCGGGCACGCCGAGGCGGTGATCAACCTGCAGGGGGACGCGGTGGGGGCGACGCCAGCGTTGATTGGCGCGGTCGCGGCTGGATTGCTGCGGGCGGACCTCGCGACGGTGGCGGTGCGGTCGACCCGGCCCCACGCCGGCGGACGCACGACGGTCACGGCGGCGGGGGGCTTCGCGACCGACTTCGCGCGGCGGGAGCTCGATCCCGGGGACGCCGGGGGGGCGAGGCTGCTGCACGTCGGGATCTACGGGTATCGGATCGAAGCGCTGCGCGAGGCGGCGGCGCTGGCGATGACGGCCCGCGAGCAGGCGGAGTCGTTGGAGCAGCTGCGGTGGTTGGACCACGGGAGGCGGATCGCGTTGGCCGTGGTGGACGGGAGCGCCGGCCTCGCCCACGCCGTCGATCGGCCGGACGACCTCCGCTAACGCAGCCCCAACGCGTCGACGATCATCGTGCCGAGGGCGTCGATGGTCGACGGCGAGTTCCCCTCCACCCGGTTGTTCACCAGGATGTACGCCTCCGAATCGGTCTCGATGGCCCGCTTCGCCAGGCGCACGATGTCCCGCCGCATCTCCGGCTGGACCTGCTGCAGCCGGTCGTAGGGGGCGAAGCGGTCCACGGAGCGCTGGTAGCTGTACCCCCGCGGGGTCAGCAGGCGGGCGACGTAGAAACCCGAGCGGATTCCCCCCCCCCGGCCGCCGCTTTGCGCATCTGGTCCACCAGCGACGGCATCGTCCCCCAGTGGTTGACGACGTGGGTCACGCCGTGCTCGGCGAGCACCGCGAAGTAGCGGGTGTCCAGGACCTGGGGGGTGCGCAGCTCGATCGCGTACTGATGCCGCTTCGGGATCCCGCTGAGAAAGCCGTCCAGCCGGGTGACGAACTCCTCGAGGTCGGCGAACGTCCGGTAGACGTCCTGGAACTGGAACATGAACGGACCCGTGTGGGCGAGAAAGTCCTGCCGCTCGAACGGAGCGATGAATTCGTCCCGAAACATCACCGGATCGAGGAAGTGGGGGTTCTCCTTCCCGGCTAGATCGCCATAGCGCCGGGAGTTCCCGTACTTCGGGATCGTCACTCTGTCCCACACCTTGGCGAGCCACTTCATCCCCTTGGGGATCCGTTCGACGTAGCTGTCCAGCTGGGACGTCTTGGGCGGCGTATAGAACGTGTGATCCAGCCCGATCGCACGAAACCAGGGAAACTCGGCGTACTCCCGCAGACTCTCTGTCTCAAACGCCTTTTTGGACTTGTACTCGCGCTTGTAGGTCTGGCCCTTCCAGCCGTCGTACTTCCACGAGCTGCACCCGAAACGGATGTTGGGGGGCAGCAGTCGCGCGGCGTCCAGATCGAAACCCACCTCAGCCGTATACCCTTGGAGGACGTGCGCGCGTTCGGACGATCCATCCGCCCCGAGTGGCTGCTCGAGGAGGGCATGACCTTCCTCAACCACGGCTCGTTCGGGGCCACGCCCCGGCGCGTGCTCGCGGCCCAGGACCGGTGGCGGCTGGCGATGGAGCGGCAGCCGGTGCGGTTCTTCATCGACGAGCTCGGACCCGCGATACGGGAAGCCGCGCACGCGCTCGCGCGCACGATGGGTGCACGCGGAGAGGACCTCGCGTTCGTCGAGAACGCCACCGGCGGGTGCAACGCAGTCCTGCGATCGATCCGGTTCGAACCGGGGGACGAGATCGTCGGCACTGGCCACATCTACCCAGCCGTCGACGCCACCATCCAGTACGTGTGCGACTGCACCGGGGCGGTGCCGGTGATGGTCGAGGTTCCCTTCCCCGCATCCGACCCCGACGAGGTCACTCGGCGCTTCCTCGCCGCCCTCACGGATCGCACGCGGCTCGTGGTGCTCAGCCACATCACGTCCGCGACCGCGCTGGTGCTCCCGATCGAGCCGATCACCGCCGCCTGCCGGGAGCGCGGGATCGGCGTGCTGATCGACGGTGCGCACGCCCCCGGCATGGTGCCGCTGGACCTGCCCGCGCTCGGCGCCGACTGGTACACGGGCAACGCCCACAAGTGGCTGAACGCGGCCAAGGGGTGCGCCTTCCTGTGGACGAATCCGGACTCCCGGTTCGACCGCGTGAGCCTCCACCCCGCCGTGATCTCCCTCAGCTACCCCGCCGGCTTCCCCGATGAGTTCGACTGGGTCGGCACCCGGGATCCGTCGGCGTGGCTGTCCGTCACCGAAGCGCTGGCGTTCCTGGACGAGTGGGGGATGGAGCGCGTGCGCCGGCACAACCACGAGCTCGTGCTCGCCGGGGGAGCCCTCCTCGCCGACGGCTGGGGGGTCGAGCCCGCCGCGCCGCCGGCGATGACCGGATCCATCCTCGCGCTCCCCTGCCCCGTCGAGGTCGAACCGACCAAGGAGGCCTGCGACGCGCTGCGCCTGCGCTGGTGGCGGGAGCACCGCGTCGAGGCGATGGCGGTGGCCTTCGCGGGGCGCGCGTGGGTGCGCATCAGCGCCCAGATCTACAACGAGCTGGCCGACTACCAGCGGCTGCTGGAGATCACCCGATGACGGCCCCCGAGGGGCCCATCCGGTTGGGGCCGTTCACGCTCGAGGAGCGGATCGGGCAAGGCGGCATGGGCGTGGTCTGGCGCGCCCTCCACGACGGCTCGGGACTCGCCGTCGCGATCAAGGTGATGACCGGGGAGAAGGCGAAGAACGACCGGTATCGCGCCTCCTTCCGGGACGAGGTGCGCGCCGTCGCCGGACTGGACCACCCGGGCGTGGTGGTCGTGCTCGACCTGGGGGAGATCGACGCCGAAGCGGAGGCCGCCTCCGACGGCGAGCTGGTCGCGGGCAGTCCTTGGATGGCCATGGAGTTGGCCATGCTCGGCACCCTCCACGAGATCGCTCGCCCGCTGCCGTGGAGCCGGCTGCGCCAGGTGCTGCTGGGCCTGCTGGGTGCGCTCGGCCACGCGCACAGCCGCGGGATCGTGCACCGGGATCTGAAGCCGCCGAACGTGCTGCTGGGGTGCGCCGGGGATCGCAGCGCCGACGGCCCCGACGGCGACGGAGCGTGGGACGGCACCGTTCGCCTGACCGACTTCGGGCTCGCCCACGCCGGCGAACAACGGTCGCCCGACAACACCGAGCTGATCACCGCCGGCACCCCGCACTACATGGCACCGGAGCAGTTCCGCGGGCATTGGCGCGACTACGGCCCCTGGACCGATCTGTACGCCCTCGGCTGCCTGGCGTGGGAGTTCTCCCTCGGCCGCCTCCCGTTCACCGGCGACAACATCGTCTCGCTCGCGTTCGCTCACACCATCGGCGAGCGGCCGACGTGGGACGAGGAGAAGGCCGAACGGCTCCCCCCCAGGCTGCGCGACTGGATCCGCCGGCTGATCGAACGGGAGCCCAGCGCGCGGTTCCAGCGCGCCGCCGACGCAGCCTGGGCGCTCACCCAGCTGGAGGTCCCCGAGGAGCTTTGGGACTCCGTCCCGCCGATGGGCACGGAGCACCACAGCTCGGTCGCGCCCCTGACCCCCGCGAGCGAGACCTTCTTCCTCACCGTCGGGCAGGTCAGCCCCACCGGCGGCGCCCCCTCCGACCTGGGCCCCCTGGGAGCGGTGGCCGGGTTCGGCGGCGCCACGGCCCGCATCGCGGTGGTGGACGACACCTTCGAGGACGAGCCCGCCACGGCCGAGCTGCCGCCGATCCCCGAGACCTGGCGGCGCCCGGGCGGGGATCGGCCGTCGATGCGGCTTCGCGGCGCCGGCCTGGGGCTGTTCGGGCTTCGCGCCGTGCCCCTGGTGGGCCGACGCCAGGCACGCGACACCTTCTGGGGAGCGCTTCGCGACGTCGGCTCCACCGGGTGGCCGCGCGCGCTCCTGCTCCACGGCCCGGCCGGCACCGGCAAGACGGCGCTGGTGCAGTGGCTCGCACGCCGCGCTCACGAAGTCGGCGCCGCCTCGGTCGTCCGCGCCGTCCACGCACCCATCCCGGGGCCCGACCACGGCCTCGAGGCCGCGATCGCCCGGCACCTGCAGACGGTCGGCCTCGATCGTGAGCTACTCCTCGAGCGGCTGGAACAGCTGCTCGTCGCGTCCGGCCTCGACGCGGAGGGGGAAGCCCGCGAGCTCGCCGCCGTCCTCGATCCCCAGGAGGGCGAGGGACCGGGCTGGGCGCAACGCCACCAGGTCATCCTCCGCACGCTCGGCTACCTCGCCGAGGACCGGCCGGTGGTGCTGCACCTGGAGGACGTGGCGTGGTCCGCGGACAGCCTCGCCGCCGTCGCCGAGTTGCTCCAGAGGCCGGGCCGCCGCCTCCCCGTGCTCGTGGTGATGACCGCCCGCGACGACGACATCGCAGCGGCCGGCAGCCGCGACGAGATCGACGCAGTGCTGCAGATCGAGCGCTCCGGCGAAGTGGAACTCGGGCCCCTCCCCGATGGGGATCGGCAAGCCCTCGTCACCGAACTGCTCGGCTTCCGCACCGGCCTCGCCGCCCGCATCGACGAACGCACCGGAGGCAGTCCGCTCTTCCTCGTGCAGCTCGTGGGGGGCTGGGTCGAACGCGGTCTGTTGGTCGCCGGGGAGCACGGCTTCGAGCTCGCCCCCGGCGCCGATGAAACGCTGCCGGATGACCTCCACACGGTCGCCGTGCAGCGGATCGAGGCCGCCCTCGACGGGCTCGACGCCAGCGCCGGGCTCGCCCTCGAGGCCGCTGCCGCGCTCGGCTCTGAGGTGGCCCTCGGGGAGTGGACCCAGGTCTGCCTCGACCAGGAACTGAGCGTCCCCCTGGGACCGTTGCTGGAGCGCTTGCTCACCACCCGCCTCGCCGATCGCACCGACCGCGGCTTCCGCTTCGCCACCGCCATCGTGCGCGAGGCGCTGGAGCGCCGGGCCGACGAAGCAGGCCGCCGGGCGGGGTTCCACCGCGCCTGCGCCGCGATGCTCGAGGAACTGGGAGCCACCGGCGGTGAACGTCGGGGGCTGCACCTGCTCGCTGCCGGCGCCGCCGAAGACGCCCTCGCGCCGTTGCTCGCAGGCGCGCGGCTGCGCCAGGGGCGGTCAGATCCACGGGGGGTGCTGGCGCTGCTGGAGCGACGTCGGCAGGCGCTGTCGTCGCTGAATCTGCCCGAAGCCGATCCCCGCGCGGGAGCCGGCCGCGCGCTGGCCGCGTGGGCTCATCGGGCGCTCGGCGATCTGGCCCGAGCCGACGCGATCGCCACCGACGCCGAGGAGGCCGGCCGCGCCCACGACTGGCCCGCGGTCGTCGCCGAGGCAGCGCTCATCCGGGCCCAGACGGCGCACGCGCGGGGCGACTTCGAGGCGAGCCGCCGGGACCACCAACGGGCCCGCCTGCTGTGCCGCGACGCGGGGCTGGAGCGGGAAGCGACCCAGGCGATCCAGGGGCTCGCCGACGTCTCCCTGCGCAGCGGGCGGATCGAAGAAGCCGAGGAGCTCTTCGCCCGGGCCGGCTCGCTGTTCGCCCGCCTCGGCCGGTCCGTCGAGCACGCCGACTGCGTGCGCGCCCGGGCCCTCTGCGCCAGCCGCCAGGGACGGGCCGACGAGGCCCTGGACCTGCTCCGAGAAGCGCTCGCGGCGTACGAAGCGGCGGGCAACCGACGGGGCATGGCCGACACCCTCAACTCGCTGGCCGAACGGGCCCGCGCGGCCGGGCGCGTGTCCGACGCCGAAGATGGCTACCGCCGCGCCCTCGCCCTGCACGAAGCGGCCGGTGTCGGCGGGGAGATGCCGAGGATCAACCTCGCCCTGCTGCTCCTCAGCGTGGATCGCATGGCCGACGCCGCCCGGGTGCTGGATCCGGCCATCACACGCCTGCGGGACGCGGGGCGCCAGGGACTGCTCGGCTGCGCGCTCGCCGCGGCGCTCCCCTGCCGGGCCGCCGAGCGACGGTGGGAGGCGTTTGCTCGCACCCTCACGGAGGCCCGCACGCTGCTGCGCGCCGGGGGGATCTCCGAGGCGGACGTGGCCGAGGTCGTGGAGCAGGGGGGCCGGCTCGCGTTGATGGAGGAGCGAGCGGCGGAGGCGATCGAGGCGTGGGCCCTCGCCGAAGAGCAGTGGCGAGGCGCGGGCCGGAGCGACGAAGCGCGGCGGCTGGCCGCGGAGTTGGCGACGGTCCCTCGCTGAAGTTGTCGATCTTCACATCAGCACAGCGTCTCAAGATCTCGGTCACAACCCCTCGCTAGGCTGCCTGTGTGACGGCCTCCGCCTCCACCGACCGATTCGTCGGCAGCGTGCTCCTCCCGCTCCTGACCGAGATCGACTTCACGCGGCTCGAAGAGGGCCACGTGGCGCAGCTCCGCAAGCTCTGCGTCGAGCGCCTGGAGCTCAGCGCACCCGAGGGCGGCACGCTCCGCACCCTCGGCGGACGACGCGAGTTGGCGCGCCTGGGCGGCGATCTCGGCACCGTCCTGGTGAGCTGCCGGGCCTTCTTCGCCCTGCTCCAGGCCGACGACGTCGGCGAGGTCCTCGTCAACGGCCCCCACCGCGTGCAGATCGAACGGGGCGGACGCCGCTTCGACGTCGACGCCGCGTTCCCCGCCACTGAGGTGCTGCTCCAGCTCGTGCGGTGGCTCACGGCCGGGATCGGACGGCCCGCCACGGCCGCCAACCCGACCTCGGACGGGCGCCTCCCCGACGGCTCCCGCATCAGCGTCGTGCTCCCGCCGGTGGCGGTGGACGGGCCCGTGCTTTCGATCCGCCGAAGCCGGCACCTGGGCTACGAGTTGGAAGGGCTCGCGGGCACCGAGATGTTCCCGCCCCCCGTGGTCGGGCTGCTGCGGGCCGCGGTCATCGCCCGCCTCAACATCCTCGTCTCCGGCTCGGCCGGATCGGGCCGGACCACCCTGCTGGGCGCGTTGGCCCGCTGCGGCAACCCCGCCGAGCGGCTCGCCACGATCGAGGAGATCGCAGAGCTCCAGCTCGCCCGTCCGCACGTCATGCGACTCGAGACGGGCCCCGGCGCGCCGGCCCAGGAGCTGCTGCGGCAGGCGATCCGGATGCGCCCCGACCGCCTGATCGTCGGCGAGCTCGCAGGCCCCGAAGCGAGCGAGTTCTTGCAGGCGATGTCGTCGGGGTTTGGTGGGTCGCTCGCCGCCATCCGGGCGGCGTCACCACGCGACGCGGTCGAGCGGCTGGAGACCTTCGTGGCGACCAGCGACCCCGGGGTGGGCGAACGCTCGATCCGGCGTCAGATCGGACGGACCATCGACCTCGTGGTCCACCTGGAGCGGCTGGCCGACGGCCGGCGGGTGCTGTCCTCGCTGTGCGAGCCGACCTCCGGCGATCCGGTGAAGCTGCAGGAGATCATCCGCTTCGTTCCCCACAGCGAGGGACCCACCGGACGCAACTGCGGGACCTTCGCCGCCACCGGGACCAAGCCAGCGATGCTCAAGCGGCTCGAGCGAAGGGGTCTGCACCTTCCACCTGAATTGTGGAAGCTCCAGCACGCAGTGGCCTGATCGTCCCGATCGGATCGGACCAAGTGGGCTCCAACTTTGCCCCCGCCCCTGCGCGTGAGGATAATGGCGCCATGTCTGGTTCCGAGAGTGACTTCGCCGCTGAAGAAGCGGCCTCCGCAAGCGACCCCACCGACGCCCCCGAGGCGCCTGAGGTTCCCCCTGCTGACGAGGAGGAGGAAGCTCCCCCGGTCAACGGCGAGGAGGACGAAGGCGGCGACGAAGGCGGCGACGACGAAGGCGGTGACGAAGCCTCCGACGAAGAAGCCGACGACGAAGAAGACGACGGCGACGACGAGGAGGCCTCCGAGGATGAGGAGGCCGCCCCCGAAGAGGACGCCGACGACGAAGAAGACGACGACGAAGAAGACGGCGAGGACGCCGACGACGACGACGCTGACGACGCGGCGGCCGACGAAGGCGACGACGACGATGGCGATGACGACGACGACGGCGGCGACGATGCCGCGGCCGACGACGACGACGACGACGACGCGGCCGACGAGGGTCCCAGCACGGATCCCGGCGCAGCCGCCCCCGCTCCCCCGCCGGCCAAGCCCGCTGCCGAGGTGAAGGCTCACCCCTTCGCCCGCGCCGAGGACGACGCCGCCGACCCGATGTCGTTCCTGCCCGCGGCCCTCACGGTCCTGTTGATCGTGTTCGTCTGCTGGAACTTCTGCGTTCCGCCCAACGACCCGCCGCCGCCGGCTGCCAGCTCCGACGCTCCCGCGGCGGACCATGCGCCCGCCGCCGACGCCGCCGCGGATGCTCCCGCCGCCGAGGGTGATGCCCCCGCCGCCGAGGGCGACGCTGCCGCTGCCGAAGGTGACGCCGCCGCCGAAGGTGACGCTGCCGCCGCCGAGGGTGACGCTGCCGCCGCCGAGGGTGACGCCGCCGCCGCCGAGGGTGACGCCGCCGCCGAGGGAGGCCCCGCGGGCACGCCCGAAGCCTCCCCTGACCGCGACATCCCGGACTACTCCGGCCCCGCCCTCGCGCCTGCTCCCGCCGGCACCGACGCCGAGGCCGAGGAGGCCGCCCGCAAGTCCGCCGAGCACTACGCCGGAGGCCGGCTCCCGCAGGCCATCACGGAGGCCGACGCGGCGCTGCAGCGAGCCCCCGGAACGGCCCGCTACGAGGCCCTGCGCGCGCGCATCCTCCATGCCCAGGGCAACGACGCGGACGCGCTAACGCAGATCAACGCGGCGATCACGCATGCGCCCAGCGATGCCGACCTGTACCGCCAGCGCGCGACGATCCACGTCGCCCTGAACGACCAGGGGGCTGCCGATCTGGACATGCGCGCAGCCGAGCGCATCACCGCCGGGCCGCTCCCCACCGAGCCTCCCTGATCCGCCCGCGGTGAGCTTCGAAGTCGTCCAGATCCCGGTCTGGCAGGACAACTACGCGTACCTGCTGTGCGCCGATGACGGCACCGCCGCGCTGGTGGACAGTCCGGAGGCGCCTCCGATTCAGGCCGAGCTGGACCGACGCGGGCTCCGCCTCACCCACATCTTCCAGACCCACCACCACTTCGACCACGTGGGCGCCAACGCCGCGCTGGTGGAGTCGGTTCCCGAACTCAAGGTCTGGGGCGGCGCGTACGACTCCGAGCACGAGCGGATCCCGGGGCAGACCCGGGTGCTCCGCGACGGTGAGCGGGCCACCTGGGCGGGCGAGACCGCGGTCATCCACGAGGTTCCGGGACACACCCTGGGCCACATCGCATGGCGGTGGTCCAACGGCGCCGCGTTCGTCGGCGACACCCTCTTCGTGGCCGGCTGCGGCCGGTTCTTCGAAGGCACGCCCGCGCAGATGGACGTCTCCCTCAACGAGGTCATCGCGGGCTGGCCACCCGACACGAAGCTGTACTGCGCCCACGAGTACACGCAGTCCAACCTCCGGTTCGCCCTCCACGTCGACCCGGACAACGCCGACCTTCAGGCGCTGTCCCAGGAGGTCGACGCGCTCCGCGCCGAGGGGCAGCCGACGGTGCCGTCGACCCTGGCGCGTGAACTGTCCTGCAACCCATTCCTGCGATGTGATACACCCGCCATCCGTGCGGCCACGGCCTCCCCCAAGGGGGCACCGCGCCACGATGTCTTGGGGCGGCTTCGCGCGATGAAGGACGGATTCCGAGGGTGACGAGCAAGCGACTCCTGCCGATCCTGCTGCTCGCCGTCGTCGCGACGGGCTGCTCGACCGCGCACCACGCCCGTCCCCTGGGCAAAGGCAACCAGGCGATCCACGCCTCGATCGGCGGCCCCATCGCCGGCATCGGCAGCGACCGCACCCCCATCCCGCTGACGACGCTGACCTACAAGGTGGGGGTGACCGACCGCACCGACGTGTTCGTCGGCTGGCACGTGCTGGAGACCTTCGTCAACGGCGGCAACGCCTACTTCGACATCGGCGCGAGCTACTACCTGCTCGACCAGAAGAAGGCTCGACCGGGGCTCAGCGCGGCGTTCACCGTGTCCCCGCTGATCAACAAGAAGTCCGGCTGGGCGTCGTTCGACCTGCAGATCACCGCGTCGTGGACCTTCGATCCGCTGGAGCGCACGCTCCTGTACGTCGGCTTCCACAACTACTTCGTGCCGGTCCGCCGCACCATCGATGACCGACCGACCCCCGTCTACACCTTCTCCCCCTACCTGGGAGGCCAGGTTCGGGTCGGCAAGAAGCGGCGCCTCGGCCTCGCCCTCGAGGTGAAGTGGCACCGCCCCTACGCCTCCACCAAGGACGCCGTGGTCGGCTACGTCGGCCCGGGGAACCTGGGCGCGCTCGGCTTCCTCACGGGCATCACCGTGTTCATTGGCAAGGACACCAAGCCGAAGCTCAAGGAGGTTGAGGAATGAGGCGCCTCCTCCTCGTCGCTGTGACCCTCGCGCTGCTGCTCGGCGGCTGCATCGACGTGCTCGACAGCTCCTGGTTCAACCCCCGCGACCCGTCGACGGGCGACTACCTCGCCGAGCTGGACCTGTACGACTGGCGGGAGATTCCCGACGCCAACATCGAGCTCGTCGAGCTCACCAGCACCAAGGTCGACGGCGAGGACGAGGCCCCGACCATCTACGGCATGTGGGCCCATCAGTGCCTCGAGGGGCAGTGCGTCACGGTCGACCGCCCGGAGTTCTCGGCGGTCAATCAAGACAAGACGATCCTGTACCTCCACGGCAACGACAGCCACATCCCCGGCTACTGGGACCGGATCGAGATGCTCTGGTTCATGGGCTACCGCGTCTTCGCCATCGACTACCGGGACTACGGCCTGTCCACCGGCGTCGCGTCGGAGGCGGGGGTCTTCGCCGACGCCCGGACCGGGCTGCAGCACGTGCTCGATCGCATCTCCGACGAGACCGGGGTCGAAGACCCCAACCCGCTCTTCATCGACCTCGCCTACTACGGCTGGTCGCTGGGCTCCACCGCCGCCATCGACCTCGCCGTCGAGCATCCGCCCAAGGCGCTGATCACCGAAGGCGCGCTCGCGTCGGCGCAAGCGTTCGTCGACGACGCCGCCGGGTTGGGGATCAGCAGCACGGTGATGGTGGACGCGGAGTTCGACAACCTCGGCAAGATCCCCTCGGTCATCTCGCCGAAGCTGTTCACCCACGGCCTCGACGACGACTTCGTCCGGTGGGAGTTCAGCAAGGCGCTCTTCGACGTCGCCGAGGAGCCCAAGCAGCTCTACACCGTCGCCCTGTCGGTGCACGGCGACGTGCCCTGCCCGGCGCGCGACCCGGGCCCCGACATCCGCTTCCGCAACGGCCCCGACGACGTCGCCGAGTGGATGGACGTCGAGGGTGCCACCTCCGATCCGACGGCCCCCCCGGAGGACCGCCGCGACCCCTGCCGCGCCGAGGAACTCTGGCTGGAGACAGTCAGCGAGTTCCTCGACGAGCACATGCCTTAGGATGGGAACGGCATGAGCAGCGAAGGTGGCCCCGATCTCTGGATGAAGAGCCTCAGCCGCGTCCTGTCGTGGGTCGGCCAGGAGCTGCCCGACGACGAGGCGCCGGAGCTGGAGGACGAGGTCCGCGTCGAGGTCGACGACATGCCCCCCGCCGTCGCCGCCGCGATCGCCGCCCCCCCACCGATCGCCGAGCTGACGCCCACGCCGGGGCCGACTCCGATCCTGGTCAAGGACCCCGAGGCGGGCCGGCTCCGCGAAGATCTCGCGCGCACCCGCGAGGAGCTCGGCGGCGCCCAGGCGGATGCCGAACGGCTCGCCAAGTCGCTGACGGAGGCGCGCGAGGAGCTCGGCCGCGCCCGCGCCGACCTCGAGGGCACCCGCGAGGAGCTGGGCGGCACCCGAGGCGAGGCCGAACGCAGCGCCAAGAAGCTGGCCGAGGCGCGCGAGCAGCTCGGTTTCGCCCGGTCCGAGCTGGAGGGCACCCGCGAGGACGTGGACGGCACCCGAGGCGAGGCCGAACGCAACGCCAAGAAGCTGGCCGAGGCGCGCGAAGAGCTGACCTGGGCGCGCTCCGAGCTGAAGACGGCCCGCGACGAAGTCGACCAGCAGCGCGAACGGCTCGAGGAAGCCCGCCGCGAGGCCGAGAGCGCCCGCACCCGCCTGGGGTCCACCGCCGGAGGCGCCGAGGAAGCGCGCGCCGAAGCGGAGCGGGCCCGCGACGAAGCCGCCCGCGCAGCCGAGGAGCTGGCCCAGGTCAAGCGACGCCTGCAAGCGGCCGAAGCCCGCGTCAGCGGCGACCAGGACGGACTCGCCAAGGACCTCGAAGAGGCGCTGACGGCCCGCGAAGAGGCGGACCTCAGGGCCCTCGAGGCGGCGCAAATGGCGCGCGACTCGGCCCTGGAGATGCGACGCGCGCAGGTCGAACTGGAGGGGCTCCGGCAGGCCGCGACCCGCCACGAAGAGCGCGCCGAGACCGCCGAGGATCAGGCCAACCGAGCGCGCGACCGCGCCCGCCATGCCGAGGGCCAGGCGCAGGCCGCCGAGGAGTCGACCCGGCTCGCCGAGGAGCGCGCCCGCCGCGCCGAAGAGCGCGCCCGGGAGGCCGACCGTCGCGCCCGGGAAGCCGAAGCCGCGGCCGCCGAAGCGGAGGACCTCAAGACCGAGTCGGCCGCCCGCGTGCGCGAACTCGAAGCGAAGCTCCGCGAGCTCGCCCACAGCGCCACCGACACCGAGGTCCGGGCCCAGGAGCTGGAGCAGGCCCTCGCCCGGAAGGACATGCTGTTCGCCGAGCAGCGCGACCTCAAGGGCACGGTCGAGGAAGACGCGGACCAGCAGATCAAGGACCTGTCGGACCGCCTCAAGCGCGAGCGGATCGTCAGCATGGACCTGCGGCGGGAGATCGAAGGACTCGAGACCCGCATCGAGGAAGCGCGCGCCGAAGCCGCGGGCAACGCCCACATCGCCGCCGAGCGCCTCGCCGAGGTCGAAGCCGCCCAGACCTCCACCGCCCGCGCCGAAGCCGCCGCCGAAGCGGCCCGCACCGACGCCACCACCGCCCACACGACCGCCACGACCGCCCGCGAGGAGGCCGATGCGGCCGAGCGCCGATCCATCGAGGTGGCGGCCAAGCTCGAGACCGCGATCGCCGAAGCCGCCGAAGCCGCCGAGCAGACCCGGGCGGCGGAGGCTTCGACCAAGGAAGCTCAGGCCGCGGCCGTGGAGACCCAGCACGCGCACGACGCCCTCGAACGGGAGCTCGCCGAAGCCCGACGCTCCGTCACCGAGGCTGAGGCCGCCGCCGAGGAGGCCCGCGCCGCGACCGCGCTGGTGCAGCAGGACGCCGCCGAGTTCCAGGAAGAGGCGGCGAAGATCCAGCGGATCCTCGACGTGGCGGGCAAGGAGCTGGACGAGTTCAAGCGGCTGGCCGCCGAACAGGCCGATCGCGCCGACGCCGCCGAGGGGCTGAGCCTGCAGCTGGAAGCCCGCGCGACCCAGGCCGAGTCGGATCTCAAGGACGCCCATGCCGCCACCGCCGCCGCCGCCGGGGTTGCCGGCGAGGAGGCCCTCGCCGAGCTGGAGACCGCCCGCGCCGCCGCCGAGCAGGCGCGCCAGGACGCCGACGACACGATGCGCAATGCCGCCGGGCAGCTCCGCCAGTTCAAGGAGCGGGTCTCCCTGCTGGAGAACGAACGCGACACGGCGGTCGCGATGGCCACCTCCCCGGGCCGCGCCGCCCCTGAACAGCGCGGCATCCGCGACCGGCTGGAGACGATGGAGCAGCGCATCGCGGAGCTCACCGGTGAGCTCAACGCCAAGGACCGCGACCTGCAGATGGCGCAGAGCGAATACCGCGAAGCAGAGCACCGCATCGGCGCCCTGCAGGAGTCCCTCGCCACGCGCGAGCGGCAGCTCAAGGGGCTGGAGCGAAACCTCACCCGGCTCGCTCAGGAGCGCGCCTCCGGTGACATGTCCGCCGCCGTCGACCCGCCCGCGGCCGCCGCCAGCAGCCCGGACACGGGCGTGGGGCTGGGTGCCCGACGTCGCCCCGGTCTGAGCATGGGCGGCGCACCCAACCAGGCGCTCACCAGTACCGGCACAGCCCGGCGGATCGAGAAGCCGCCGACCCCGGCGGTGCCGAAGGTTCCCGCCAGTCCGCCGCCCGCCTCCGCCGCGGAACCCCCGGCCGTCGGTCTCGGCGCTCGCAGAGGCACGCCCGCAGCGGCCACCACCCCGGCGGCGACCGGCTCCTTCTCGGGCTACGAGATGCTCAGCGCGCGCAAGGACCACGGCAAGAAGGAAGAGAAGCGCGGCCTGTTCCGCCGCAAGCGCAAGTAGCCGCTACTTCAGCGTGATGCCCTTGCCGTACTGCTTCTTGCTCCGGCGGTAGTGCCGCATGAACGTCGGCATCTCTTCGCCCAGACGCTCGATCCGCTTCCGGTTCGTCGGATGCGTGGAGAAGATCGCCACCGGCTGATCGCCGTACATCGTCGACATGCGCTCCCACACGGCGACCGATTCGCGCGGGTCGTAGCCCGCCTTGGCCATGAAGATCCCACCCAGGTAGTCCGACTCCAGTTCGTTGGCGCGGCTGAACGGCAGCACCACCCCGAGGGACGCACCGAGGCCCAGCATCGCCATGATCCCGTCGTGGTGCTCGCTGTTGGAGAGGCTGACGTCGGCGACCGCGAGGCCGAGGCTGAGCAGCATCTGGCCGGAGATCCGTTCGGCCCCGTGGCGCGCCACCGCGTGCCCTGCCTCGTGGCCCAGGACCGCCGCGAGGCCGGCTTCGGTGCCCATCGCGGGGAGGATGCCCTGGTAGACGGCGACCTTGCCCCCGGGCAGGCAGAAGGCGTTGACGCTGTCGCTCTTGATGAGCTGGAACTCCCAGTCCAGTTTCCGCCACGCTGCGGGCGTGTGCTGGGAGATGCGCCGGCCCACCACGCGGACCGCCTTGGCCTCGCGGCCCTCCGGAATGATCTTCTCCTCGGCGAGGATCTCCTTGTACGCCGCGGCCCCCAGTTCGACCTCGGAGGGGAAGTCCAGAAGCACGACGCTGCGGCGACCGGTGTACGGCACGCGGCTGCACGCGCCGATGATGAGGGCCAGGAGGAGGACCGACGCGGCGGCGCCGATCAAGCTGCGGGAGGGGAGAGAGATCGCCTTCATGAGTGTCGCAGTATAGTTTCCCGGTTCCGTTCATGGCCGAACCCAGCCGCAAGCTCAAACGACGCTCCGATCCCGTGATTCGCGGGCCCGTCGTAATCCTGCCGCCGACGACCCCCGGAGGGCCGCCGCGCCGCTTCGCGATCCAGCCGGGGCGGGTCATCGGGCTGCTCGCCTTGATGTTCCTGCTGGGGGCCGGCGTCACCGGCGGGCTCTTCGCCTGGCACCTGACCGGGCTGTCCCAGGACTACGCCCACCTCGACGACGAGGTCCAGCAGCTCAAACACGAACTGACCGAGCTGCGCGAAGCCAGCACGGCGGTCTCCTCGGCCTCCGAGCCGACCGCCATGGCCGATCCGGAGGCCGGGGCCCCCACCGGCGACCGCCTCGACCTCCCCATCTCGAGCCTCCGGGGCGAGGAACCCCGCGTGCGCGTCGCCGTGCTGAACACCACCGAAGAGGTGCTGCTGACGGGCGAAGGGCTCGTGCTCGTCCACGAGGTCGGCGAACCGACGCCAATGCCTCGCGGGCGCGTGCGCATCAAGCCTCACGGGGGCGGCATCCACATCGAGGGCGTCGGCGGAGTCCGCCCGGGCACCCTGATCGAGTCCCGCCTGGGGCCCATCAGCCTCGGCGACCGCAGCTACCCCGGCCGCCTCGAGGTCCAGAAGGACGGCAAGCACATCATCCTCGTGAACGTCGTCGGCATGGAGGAGTACGTGGCCGGAGTCGTCAGCTCCGAGCTCCCCGCGAGTTGGGGGCTGGAGGCCAAGAAGGCCCAGGCGATCGCCGCCCGCAGCTACGCCGTCATGCAGATGGCCACCGCCGAGGGGGGGTGGCACCTGGAGGCCACGGTCATGGACCAGGCCTACAGCGGCAAGCCGGTCGACGCGGGCAGCCGCGCGGCAGTCACGGCGACCCACGGCAAGGTCCTGTCCGCCGGAGGCGGGCTCGTCAGCGTTTACTACAGCTCGACCTGCGCGGGCCGCACGGAGGAGCCGGAGACGGTCTGGCCGGACCGGCCTTCCAACGGCACCGGCGCGGCCGACTGCGGCTTCTGCAAAAAGGCGCCGTCGTTCCACTGGAACGCCACGGTCACCACCGCGAAGCTGCTCGAAGTGCTCAAGGCCCAGGGCCACCGCGCGCGCGCCGTGGAGACGCTTCAGCTGCGCCGCTCCACCCGCAGCGGGCGGGTCACGTCGGTGGACGTCGTCACCGACAAGGGCACGGTCACGTGGAGCGGGAACGACTTCCGGCTGCTCCTGGGCTCGACCCAGATCAAGAGCACCCGGTTCGAGCTTCGCTTCGACGAGGCCAACAGCCAGTTTGCGCTGACCGGCACCGGCTTCGGCCACGGGGTCGGCCTTTGCCAGTACGGCGCCCAGGGGATGGACCAGGCCGGACACGACCACACACAGATTCTGGGCCGGTACTTCCCCGCCGCCACCATCGAGGAACTGTGGTAACTCCACGGATGCACTCTCGGAGATCCTCATGAACCGCCGCCTCCTGATCGTCGCTTTCCTCGTCGCGCTGATGTCCCTGCTGCCCATGGCCTGCGGCGACCCCAACAACCCCGGGGACAGCAACGGCGAGATCTGCGGCGACGACCGCGACAACGACGGCGACGGCGCCGTCGATGAGGGCGAGGACGAGGACGGCGACAGCTACAAGAGCTGCGACCCGATCGCCGAGCTGATCGACTGCGACGACAACAACGCCGACGTGCACCCCGACGCGGACGAGATCTGCGACGGCAACGACACCGACTGCAACGGCACCGAGGACGACGTGGACGTCGATGGCGACGGCGTCATCTCGGCCGACTGCGGCGGCGCGGACTGCGACGACGCCAACCCCAACGTGTTCCCCGGCCGGCCCGAGTCCTGCGACGGCGCGGACAACGACTGCGACGGCGAGGTCGACGACGGCTTCGACGCCGACGACGACGGCTGGACCTCCTGCAACGGCGACTGCGACAACACCGACCCGCTCGTGAACCCCGATGCGGTCGAGGACTGCGACGGCGTCGACAACAACTGCGACAACGACATCGACGAGACCTTCGACCTCGACCAGGACGGATACATCGGCTGGGACGGCCCGACGTACATCACCTGCGCGGACCTGTACTCCCCCGGCGGCGAGCGGGCCGAGTTCGGCGACTGCAACGACGACAACGACGAGCAGTGGCCGGGCGCCCACGAGGACGCCACCAACGGCGAGGACGACGACTGCGACCAGTGCGTCGACGAGTGCCAGGACACCGACGGCGACGGCTACGACAACTGCGAGATCGACGCCCCCGGCGACCCGACCTGCGAGGTCACGGGCGAGAACTTCCCCGACGACGGGCAGGAGGCGGACTGCTTCGACTGCGCCAACGAAGACAACTTCGAGTGCGACCAGATCGCCGAGAACGTCTACCCGAACTTCGAGTACACCATCGAGACCGAAGAGGGGCCGCTGGTCCTGGACGAGATCTGCGACCGCGTCGACAACGACTGCGACGGCGAGATCGACGAAGGATACGACCCGGATACGTGCGATCCGCTATAAGCCGCGGCCATGTCCCTTCCGAAGACCGTAGCTGTCATCGGTGCCGGCAACATGGGGGCCGGCATCGCCCAGAAGATCGCGATGGAAGGCTTCGATGTAGTCCTCGCCGACCTCGACCTCGAACGCGCCCAGCGCGGCATCGACATCATCTCCAAGCTCCTCGGCGAGGCCGTCGAGCGGAAGATCGTCGATCAGGCCGCCGTGGATGCGACCCTCGCCCGCCTGACCCCGGTCGGTGACTTCGAGGCCCTCGCGGACGTCGATCTGGTGATCGAGGCCGTGTTCGAGGATCTCCTCGTCAAGAAGGACCTGTTCCGCAAGCTCGACGCCATCTGCAAGGACGGCTGCGTGCTCGCCACCAACACGTCGTCCTTCTACGTGCACGAACTCGCCGCGGTGACCCGCCGCCCCGGGCACGTCGTGGGCCTCCACTACTTCTTCCACCCGGCCAAGAACCGGCTGCTGGAGGTCATCCCCGGCCCGCTGACCCGCCCCGAGGTCGCCGACTCGATGGACAAGTTCGCGGAGGCGCACGGCAAGACCGCCATCCGCACCACGGATTCGCCCGGGTTCGCGGTGAACCGGTTCTTCGTGCCCTGGCTGAACGAGGCCGTCCGGCTGCTGGAAGAGGGCGTCGCCGACATCCCCTCGATCGAGGCCGCGGCCAAGCACGCGTTCCGCATCGGCATGGGGCCGTTCGAGCTGATGAACGTCACCGGCGTGCCCATCGCGTTGCACTCCGCGAGCACGCTCGGCACCGAATTCGGCGCCTTCTACGAGCCGTCCGAGCGCCTCGCCGCGCAGGTCGACGCTCGCGAGCAGTGGCCGCTGGAGGGCGACGCCGATCCCGCCGTCGCCGAGGCCGTCGCCGACCGCCTGCTGGGCGTCGTCTACGCGATCGCGGGCGCCCTCGTGGACGAGGGTGTCTGCAGCCTGGAGGACGTGGACCGCGGCGCCCGCATCGGCCTGCGCTGGGCCAAGGGGCCGTTCGAGATGATGAACCGCACCGGCGTCGCCCGCTCCTTCGAGCTGTGCGAGGCGCTGGCCGAGGCGCACTCCGACCTGACGCTGCCGGACTGCCTCCGCGAGCAGGCCGCTTCCGGCACCCCGTGGTCCTTCCAGCGGGTCGACCTGGCCGTGGACGACGGAATCGCCACGGTCACGATCAACCGCCCCGAGGTCATGAACGCCCTGGACGAAGAGGTCGTCGGTCAGCTGAGCGCGCGCTTCGACGAGGCGCTCGCGCACGACGGTCTCAAGGCGATCATCCTCGCCGGCGCGGGCAAGGCGTTCGTCGCCGGCGCGGACATCCGGTTCTTCGTCAAGAACATCGAGGCGGACGCGATCGACCGCATCGTCAGCTTCACCGAAGCGGGCCAGGCGCTGCTCCGCCGCATCGAGACGGCCCCCGTGCCGGTCTTGGCGCGCGTGCAGGGCATGGCGCTGGGCGGAGGCGTCGAGTTGGCGCTCGCCTGCCACGCGATCGTCTGCTCCACGAAGGCGTCGTTCGCGCTGCCGGAGACCGGCCTGGGCATCTACCCCGGGCTGGGCGGCACGCAGCGGCTCCCCCGGATCGTCGGCCAGCCGCTGGCCCGACGGCTCATCCTCACCGGACGGCGCCTGAAGGCGCGCGATGCCGTCGAGGCCGGACTCGCCCTCGAGGCGGTGCCGCTGACCGAGCTGGACTCCGCGATCGCGGGCTGGATCGAGCAGGGCATCCCCGATCGCTACGCCGGCACCATCCCCGCGGATGCCGCTACGGCCGAGGCCTACGACGCCTCCCACCTCCAGGCGCTGCTCGAGGGCACGATGCCCGACGGTGTCTCCGAAGCCGCCGCCGCGCTGCTCGCCCGTGACCTCCGAGCCATCGGCCGCAAGGCCCCGGTGGCCCTGAAGGAGGCGGCGAGGCTGCTGGACGAGGGGGCTGCGCTCGACCTCCCCGAGGCGCTCCGCCTCGAGCTCGACGCGCTTCCGAACATCTTCGGCACGCACGACGCGCTCCTCGGCTTGAAGGCCGTGGGGAGCCGGACGCCGCCGGAGTGGACTGGGGCCTGAACAGGGATTCCTTGACCCTTCCGGGCAGCCCAGCCTAGTGTGCAAAGAGGGCCAGAAGGGTGAGGGCGTGGAAGGGCATCAGCCAGCCAACCGAAATTATCGGCTTCTTCAGCGGATCGCGACCGGCGGTATGGCGGAGGTGTTTCTGGCCCGTTTGGAGGGGCCGGAAGGCTTCGAGCGTCAGGTCGTCATCAAGAAGATCCTGAAGCGGTGGGCGCACAACGCGGACGTATTGAGCCTCTTCCGCGACGAAGCCCGCATCGGTGCCCGCCTCGACCACCACAACGTGGTGCAGGTCCTCGATTACGGCAAGAGCGGCGACGACACCTACCTGGTGCTCGAGTACGTCGAGGGGCGGAACCTCTCGGAGCTGATCACCGCCGCCGCCGACCGCGGCCGGTACCTCCCCGCGGTGACGGTCTGCTTTGTCACGTCCGAGTGCTGCTCGGCGCTCGACCACATCCACCGCCGCACGGACCGCACCGGCGAAGCCCTCGGCGTCGTGCACCGCGACATCAACCCCGCGAACATCCTGTTGTCGCAGAGCGGGGACGTGAAGCTCACGGACTTCGGTGTCGCCGCGGGACTGCACCGCGAGCTGAAGACCGCCCACGGAATCCTGCGGGGCACGTTCCCGTACATGAGCCCGGAGCAGACCCGCTGCCGCCCGCTGGACGGCCGCTCGGACATCTTCTCGATCGGGATCTGCCTCTACGAAGCGCTGACGGCCCGTCATCCGTTCGCGGAGGACGAGGACTACCTCACGATCAAGAACATCCAGGACCTGACGCCGCCGCCGCCGGACGAGCACCGGGGCGATCTGGACAACGCCCTGTGCGCGATCGTGATGCGCTGCCTGGAGAAGGAGCCGGAGGACCGGTACCAGTCCGCCCGCGACCTCCAGGACGACCTCACCGGGTGGCTTCGCGCGAAGCGGGCGACCTACGGCGCCGGCCGGTTGGCCCGGCTCATGACCGAGTGCTTCCCCGAGTCGGAGCGGCAGGGTGATCGGGTCGACGCGACGCGCATCACGCTGGGACCGACCAGCCCCGGCCGCAGCAACCCGCTGCTGGACCTCAGCCTGCTCGACCGGCGCGGACCGCAGCGGATCGGCGGCGCGATCGAGCCCACGGGGTCCGACAGCGGAGTGGCCGAGGACGAGACGTCGGTGACCGAGGTCGAGGCCAATCCGGACACCAGCCAGGATGCCTTCGAATCCCCGGCCCGCGCTCCGCGGTCGGACTTCCTCCCCGAGTTCACCCCCAGCGCGGACGACATGCCGGTCATCCGGACGCCGCAGCTGGAGTGGACGGACCGGAGCAGCCGCCGTCGCGCCGACCTCGAACCGGTGCTCCCCCGCGGGCCCATGTCGATGGATCGGGTGCGCAAGGCGGAGGGACCGTCGATCTCCCGGGAGCCGCCGGGCCGGTGGGCCTGGGTTCCCTGGGCGCTCCTGATGGTCGCGCTGAGCATCGCCGCGGTCTGGGCCTTCCAGAACCTCTAGATCACAGCTCCGTCGGTGCGATGAAGCCGTCGCCGAGGGTCGTGTCCTCGATCGGATCGGCGATCGCCCCCGCGAGCTGACGCGCCAGCCCCCGCTCGGGCGGCTCACGAACGAGATCTTCGATCCCATCAGCCAGCGCTTCGGCCGCCTCCAGGGCGGAGCCGTACCGCGAGTCAGGGCTCGGAGCGAGCATGCGGTGCAGCGATCGGGCGAGGGCATCGGGCACGTGGGGGCGGGCCAGCTGGATCGGCTGGAACTGGGCCCGCGCGACCGCTCGCATGGTGTCCAGATCGGTCTTGCCGACGAACGGGAGCCGCGAGGCGAGGAGCATGTACAGCAGGATGCCGGCGGAGAAGACGTCCGAACGGGCGTCGACGGGCCGTCCCGTCGCCTGCTCGGGGCTCATGAACCGCGCGGTGCCGCGGGTGAATCCGGCCGACGTCCCCTCTTCCAGCTCGGTGCGGATCCGGGCGAGGCCGAAGTCGCTCACCTTTGTCCCTCCGTCGACGGACAGGAGGATGTTGTCGGGCTTGAGGTCCCGGTGGACGATCCGAAGCGGCTTGCCGGCGCCGTCGCGCCGGGTGTGAGCGTGGTGCAGCCCGTGCAGCGCCTGCACGACGATGTGCACCGCGGCCGGCAGCGGGAGCCAGGACTTCCGGCCCCGCAAGCGGCGCAGGAACGTGCGCAGGTCCAGTCCGTCGACCAGCTCCATGACGATGAAGACGCCGCCGGGGACGATGCCGAACTCGTGGACGCCGACGATGTTGCGGTGGTGGAGCCAGGCGGCGACGGACGCCTCCTCGATGAACATGTTCCGCAGGTCGGGGGTCGGCTCGATCCCGGGGGCCAGCACCTTGAGGGCCAGCTCCTTGCGGAACCCACCGCCCGCCATGCGCACCACGCGGTAGACCCGGGAGAACGCACCGGTGCCGAGCACGCCGAGTACGCGGTAGCCGCCGATGTCGCTGGGAACCGATGGGGTCATGGGGAAGCGGGGGCGATCGGCGGACGCTACCATGCGCCGCATGTCGGACTTTCGAGAGGCCCTGAACGACCGCGTGCTCCTTGCCGATGGGGCGATGGGCACCGAGTTCTATCGCCGGGGCGTGTTCATCAACCGCTGCTACGACGAGCTGAACATCAGCCGTGGGGACCTGGTTCAGGCCATCCACTTCGACTACGCCCAGGCAGGCGCCGACATCCTCACGACGAACACCTACGGGGCGGAGCGAGTCCGCCTGACGCGGCACGGTCTGGAGCAGCAGATCGCGGACATCAACGCCGCGGGGGTGCGGAACGCCCGCTCCGCGGCGGGGACCGACCGCTTCGTCGCCGGGTCGATGGGTCCACTGCCGCTGCTGCTGAAGCCGTCCGGTCCGCTGAGCGCCGCCAGCGCCCGGGACACGTACCGCGAACAGGCCCAGATCCTGATCGAGTCGGGCGTCGACCTGATCTCCCTGGAGACCTTCCGCCAGCTCTCGATGCTGGAGGAGGCGGTGGACGCGGTGCGCGACATCAGCGCCGACATCCCGATCATGGCGTCGTTCGCGTTCAAGCCGCAGCGGCACTACTTCGTGGGCCCGTCCCCCGAGGAGGTCGTCCAGCGGGTCTCGACCTGGAAGATCGACGTGCTCGGCACCAACTGCGTGAACGGCCCCGCGGCGATGCTGGACTTCGTCGAGCGCATGACCGCGACGGCGGGCCTGCCCCTGGCGGCGCAGCCGAACGCGGGCACGCCCGAGATGGTGGACGGCCGGTCGCTGTACCTCGCCAGCCCCGAGTACATGGCGGAGTACGCGCGCCGGTTCGTGCAGAGCGGGGTGCGGGTCGTCGGCGGCTGCTGCGGCACGACCCCCGAGATGATCAAGGAGATGGGCTCGTTCCTGCAGTCGGTGGAGCCCCGCCGCAAGCGGGTCGAGGTGCGGGCGCCGACGGGACGCAAGACGGTCAAGCCGATCGAGCCGATGCCCATGCCGGAGCGCTCCCGCTGGGGCGGCCGGATCGGTCGCGAGTTCACGGTCTCGGTCGAACTGGACGCGCCTCGGGGGCTGGATCCGAAGCGACCCGTCGAGGGCGCACGGCTGCTCGCCGAGGGCGGCATCGGAGCGATCAACATCGCCGATGGCCCCCGCGCGACGGCGCGCATGTCGGCGCTGGCGCTGGCGCTGCGGGTGATGGACGAAGTCGACATCGACGTGATCGTTCACTACTGCTGCCGCGACCGGAACCTGCTGGGCATGCAGATGGACCTGCTCGGCGCCCACGCGTTGGGCATCCACAACGTGCTCTGCGTGACCGGCGACCCGCCCAAGATGGGGAACTACCCGGACGCCACGGGGGTGTTCGACCTCGACAGCGTCGAGCTCATCCGCGGGGTGCGGAACCTGAACCAGGGGATCGACTTCGGCGGCGACCCGATCGGCGATCGCACGCAGTTCGTGATCGGCTGCGGCTGCAACCCGGGGTTCGAGCCGCTGGACAAGGAGGTCGACAAGTTCCGGCGCAAGCTGGAGGCGGGGGCCGAGTTCGTGTTCAGCCAGCCGCTGTACGACCCCACGCTGCTGGAGCAGTTCCTGGGTCGCATTCGACCGTTCCCGCACATCCCGTTCTTCGTCGGAATCCTGCCCCTGGCGTCGTCCAAGAACGCCGAGTTCCTGCACAACGAGGTGCCCGGCATGCAGGTGCCCAAGGCGATCCGGGCGCGCATGGCGTCCGCCTCCAGCCGCGACGAGCAGCGGAACGAGGGCATCGCCATCGCCGCCGAAGCGCTGCGGCACGCCCGGTCGTTCCCGGAGATCTCGGGGGCGTACATCTTCCCGCCGTTCGGCCGCTACAAGGCGGTGCTGACCGTGCTCGAACGCGCAGAGAACCTGACTACGGTCTGACGTACACTCGCGGCGTGTCGACCGAACTGACCGACCCCGACGAGTACGTCGCCTCCGCCATCGGGCGGATCATGGCCTTCTGGGGGTTCCGCCGGAACCTGGGGAAGATCTGGTCGCTGCTGTTCCTGGCCCCCGAGCCGATGACGGCGGCGGAGTTGTGCGACCGGCTGGGGCTGTCGACTGGCTCCGTGTCGATGGCGCTCAAGGAGCTTCAGCGCTGGGGCGCGATCCGCAAGCGCGACGTGGCCGGGGAGCGGCGGGAGCACTACGAGGCCGAGTCCGACATCTGGGGCACGGTGGCGCGGGTGATGGAGCAACGCGAGCTGCGCGAGGTAGCTCAGGTGCTGGGCGCGCTGGAGACGGCGACCCGGTCGGCGGACACCCGCATCGCCGAGGCCGCCGCCACCGGGGACGACTCGGCGTTGATCGGCGCCCTGCACCGCAAGGCCCGGATTCGGGAGCTCGAGGAGCTGGCGATGGCGGGCAAGGACCTGCTGGATCTGGTGATCAAGCAGGAGGCGGTGGGTGATCTGACCACCGACGATCCGGACGGCAGCGGGATCCACCGCAAGCCGAGGATCCGCATCCCCCGGGCGCCCAGCGAGGACTAGGCGGCGCCTCGTACAGCGATGAGTTGGAGCAGCCGTTCTTCCGCGACCTCGAGTCGGCGGACGGCCAACAGCGTCGCCACGATGTAGATCAGCAACGCCCACGACATCGCCGCCGCGACCGCAAACGGCAGCGCTTCGGGGAGCCACCACGGCACCAGGTACAGCAGCAGCCCCGCGGGGATCAGCAGGAGCAGGGTGGACTGCAACACGAGCCCCCGGACGATCGCGTGTCCGCACCCGGGAGGCTCCACGTCCCCCGTCGCCGCGGTCGCAGCGCGCGTGCCCCCGGCCGCCGCCCGAGCCCCCACGATCGGGATCGGAAGCCACACCGACACGAAGTTGCCGATACCCGTGAACACGATCTGGCCGGCCACCAGCACGCCCAGGAGCGAGGGCAGCTCGTCGGTCATGCCGAACAGCGTGCACGCCCCGCTGACGGCGACGACGTTGATGAGGAACAGCACGCTGCCGTACCCCAGGTTCTTGCCCAGCAGGACGTGCGCTCGTGACACCGGGGTCTGCGACAGGAACGCCAGCGCCCGCCCCTCACTGCCGATCTGGTTGAACAGCACGGAGTGCTCCACGAACAGCAGCAGGATGGCGACCATGCGCACCCACCCGCCGGCCATCGCGTCCACGTCCTCGGGCTCGAAGATGAGCACCGGCAGGAACAGCAGCGCCGCCTGCGTGCCCATCGAGAAGAGCATGAACGGGTTCCGCTTCAGGACCGTCAGCTCCTTGGCCGCGGTCGCCCACACGGGCGCCGGGATCAGGCGGAACGGCATGCGATCGGCGAGGTGCAGACGACGGCGGCGGCGGCGGGGCCCCTTGCGGCGCCGGACCAGCGACGGCGCCTCCCCGTAGCAAGCCGCGTCCTGCAGGTCGTAGCCGACGACGAAGGTCGCGAACGCCAACATCGGCACCCCCACCAGCCCCAGGATGCGCACCCCGATCGGCACCTCGAGGGCCGCGAACGGGGTCACGAACCAGCTGCTGGGGAGCAGCCACAGCGTCGACGGCAGCGCCTCCAGGGCCGCTACGGGATCGATCTGCTGGTACCGCGCGATGAACCGGTTTAACGCGATCCAACCGCCCAGCATCGCCACCGTGACGAGGCCGAACGCCACCTCCCGCGCGAACCGGCGGCGCAGCAGCTCCGCCAGGGCCAGGGACAGCAGCTGGCGCAGTCCCGCGAGGTAGGGCCACACCAGCAACGACCAGGCGAAGGCGAGCACGCTCGGCCCGCCGAGGTGGAACGACGCCGACGCCAGGATCACCCCCGGCACCGCCACCGCCGGGGTCATGAACCCCGCCGCCGCCTCGCTCGTGTGGATGACCGCGGGCGACAGCGGAAAGCTGTACAGCGCCGCTGCGAGGCCCTGGTTCGAGGTGATCCGAGCGACCACGGAGAACAGCACGTAGATGTGGGCGCCCAGCAGGATCAGCGAGACCACCGCGGCCACGACTGCCGGATCCGAGCGCTTCGCCACCAGGTCGGTGCCGCTCCAGACCACCATCAGGCCGAGCAGGCTGACCAGGGGGCCGACGTAGCCGGCGATCCGGATCGCCCACCCGCGGGTGCGGAGGCGGCGGAAGTAGAGGTGAACGCGCAGCGTCAGGATCGTCGCCACGCTGCGGAGGAAGACGACCACCTACCCCAGCCACTCCAGCAGCTGGGCGCCGCGGTCGCGGGAGTCCGAGTCGACCAGGTCCACGAACAGCTGGCCCAGGGGCGCGTCGGGCTCGCCGTCGGCCTGGGCGCGCAGCTCGTCCAGCGTGCCGTGGGCCCGCAGCCGCCCCCCGTCGATGATCGCGACGGACGTGCACAGCGCCTCGGCCACCTCCATCACGTGCGAGGTGAAGAAGACGGTCAGGCCGCCCGCGTCGGTGGCTTCGCGGAGGATCGAGTAGATGGCGCGGGAGGTGACCGCGTCGATGCCGTTGAAGGGCTCGTCGAGGAAGAGCACGCGCGGCCGGTGCAGCAGCGCGCACGCCAGCCCGACCTTCTTCTTCATGCCCATCGAGTAGTCGACGATCGCCTTGTCCGCGTCGTCATCGCGCAGGGCGAGGAGCTGGAGCAGGTCGTCGCTGCGCTTCTCGACCGTGGCGCCGTCCAGACCGTAGAGGCGACCGGCGTACCAGAGCATCTCGCGGCCGGTCAGCCGCTCGTACAGCACGGGCTCTTCGGGGAGGATGCCGATGCTGCGCTTGGTCTCGACGGGGTCGGCGAGCACGTCGATCCCAGCCACCCGGACGGTGCCCAGGGTCGGCCGCATCAGGCCCGTGAGGATCTTCATGGTGGTGGACTTGCCCGCGCCGTTGGGGCCGAGGAAGCCGAAGAACTCGCCGGCGGGAACGACCAGGTCCAGGCCGTCGACCGCGCGCACGTCCCCGAAGTCCTTGACCAGACCCCTGACCTCGACCGCTGCGTCCACGGCGGCGGAACGTAGCACCAAGTGGGGCGGGCCGACGGTCCTGAGACCGCCGGCCCGCTTTTTCCCCCCGCCGGGCGGGTCTCTTTAGCTACTGCTGGCCGTCGGCACCGCCGCCGTCGACCGTCAGGAACACGTCGTAGGCGACGCCAGCCTGCGAACCCTCGGCGAGGTAGACTAGGACCCGGTACTGACCGGACTGGGCTGCGACCTCGTCGTAGCTCGCCAATTCATCGTTTCCGAACACTCCGCCGGCGAACGAACCGTCGGGGGCGTAGACCGCGAAGTCGACGTCGCCGTCGGCGCTCTCGCTGTCGACCGTCACGCGGACTCGGTCGCCCTCGGAGGCCTCGAAGTGGAACCAATCCTCGTCCGCCTCGCAGGCGGTCTGCTCGACGGCCTCACCGAGGAGGTCCGAGCTGCTGTCCAGGCCGTTGTTCGGCTCGAGGACGTCGGCGCTGCACTCGGCGAGCGGGTCACGGACTCGCATGTGGTACGTCGTGCCGTCGGCGCCGCCGCGGTCGCCCGTCAGGACCACCACGATGCGGTGCTCACCGGCCTCCTCGGCCACGAAGCTGACTTCGGCGCGGTCGCTGCGAATCTCGGAGGCGCCCATGAACTTGCCGTCCGGCGCGCTCACGACCACCTCGATGTCACCTTCGGCGCGGTTGAAGCGGGCGACCACGTCGGCCGCCTGTCCGGCCTCGAGGTCCATCACGAAGAAGTCGACGTCGTTCTCGCAAGCGCTGCGGGCGAGCGGGGAGTCGAACTCGGCCGCGACCGCCATCTCCAGCCGGTCGTCGGGCTCGGCGTAGTCGCGGAGGCAGGGAATCGGGTTGCTAATGATGTCGAGTGACGCGAGCTCGATCGAGGCGCCATCGAAGGCGACGGTCGCCGCCGACGTGGTCTCGAGATCAGAGTCGAAATCGGCCGGCGTGTCCGTGGCGTCGCACGCCACAAAAGCCAGGCCGGCGGTGAAAGCCGTAAGCAGGCGGGGGAAGTGATTCATCAGGGGGGTGCTCCTCGGGGTTGGTCGTCGCGCACTTCTCCCTATCGGTGCAGTCGAGGAAGCCTTTAGGCCCAGGTTCAAAAAATGAGGTTGGCCCGCGCTATTCTCGGCGCATGGGCTGGCTGATCGTTCTCGCTGTCGCCGTCGGGGGAGCCCTGTATGGGCTCAAGACCCTGGACGATTCCCTCCAGCGCAAGCACGGCGGAGGTGCGCCTCCTTCGCCGCCGTCGCCGGATCCGCCTCCTCAGGTGGCACCGCCGACGCGGTCCGCGCCGCCCCCGAAGGCCAAGGCCAGGCCGAAGCCCAAGCCGGCCGCGAAGCCGAAGCCGAAGGCCGCCGCCAAGCCGAAGGCTGCTGCCAAGCCGAAGGCAGCTGCCAAGCCGAAGGCAAAGCCGAAGCCCAAGGCGAAGCCGAAGGCCGCCGCCAAGCCGAAGTTGGTGGAGAAGGCGCCTCCCAAGAAGGCCAAGCCGGCCGCCAAGCCGAAGAAGCCCAAGACGACGGCCACCGACTTCTTCGATCCCCCTCCCCCGCCGGAGGAGGACCCCGCGACGGAGACGAGCGACCCGACCGGAGCGCGGGTGCAGGAGATCCTGAACCAGCTGGACGAAGAGTCCGGGGACGCCGACTCCACGGCGGGCCGCACCGGTGATCCAGGCTCCCTCGCAGCCCTCCCCCCCGCGGAGGACGAAGCCGCCGAGCACCTCCAGGAGCTCCGCCGCACCCTCAAGGCGGGAGAGACCCCGGACGCCGCCATCGTCGAGGCGTTGGCCGCGGATCCGATCACGCGCCGCCCGATCTACGCGGTCCTCAAGGCGATGAAGAAGGCGTCGTTGATCCCGCAGCGCCTCCGCACCCGCAAGGCGATGGCGGAAGCCGACATGGTCACGTGGATCGTCGAATCGGAGTTGTCGTCCCTGCCCACCTCGATCGAGCAGATCGAGGTCCTCAGCAAGGGCAGCATCGACTGGTATCTGTTCCGCTTCGAGGTGACCGGGCGGGGCCCCATGGCGGGCGTGTCGGGACCGTGGAACCGCGCCGACGGACCCTCGGGGAGCCCTGGTGGCGACACCGGCAGCGACCTGACACCCTGGTCGAACGACTCAGACGCGCGCGTGCGCGAGCTGATGGAAGCGCACGCCAAGGGTTAGGGTTCTCAGATCATGTTGATGATCGCGCAGCTGCTGCACTTCATGAGCGGTCTCCTCTTGATCGAGGCCCTGCTCTCCTGGGTGGTCGGTCCGGACGACTTCCCCCGCAACTACACGCGGCAGCTCACGGAGCCGCTGTACACGCCGCTGCGCAAGGTCATCGACCCGCAGCGCATGGGTGGGCTCGACCTGTCGCCGTTGGTCTACATCTTCGGTCTGGAGATCCTCGCCAGCGCGATCGCCAGCGCCGCCTGATCAACCGAGCATGTGCCCCATGCGGAGTTGCTTCGCCTCGAGGTAGCCGGCGGAGTGCTCGTTGGCGGCCATGAGGATCGGAATGCGCCCCGTGATCTGCACGCCGAGCTCTTCGAGCATGCGCACCTTGCGGGGGTTGTTCGTCATCAACCGCACGGACTCCACCGCCAGGTCCTGAAGGATGAAGGCAGCCGCGTCGTAGCGGCGGACGTCGTCCGGGAGACCGAGCAGGCGGTTGGCGTCCACGGTGTCGTGGCCGTCCTCCTGCAGGGCGTAGGCGGCGATCTTGTTGGCGAGGCCGATGCCACGCCCCTCCTGGCGGAGATAGATCACGGCACCGGGGCCGCGCTTGCGGATGTAGTCCATCGAGAAGCGGAGCTGCTGGCGGCAGTCGCACTTGAGCGAGCCCAACACCTCGGAGGTGAAGCACTCGTCGTGGACACGCACGGGCACACCAACTCCACCTTCGAGGCCGCCGCTGATGATCGCGACCGGCTCGGTGCCGGAAGCGTGATCACGGTAGGCGCGCACGCGGTAGGAGCCTTGCTCCGTGGGCAGAAGAGTCTCGGAGACGAAACTCAGGTCGGGCGGGGTCATGGGGATGACAAGTACCTCCGACAGGCGTAGGAGTACGCCGGCTAGCCCCTACTTAAGAGGCGAATGAGGCCACGTCAAGGAACGATGACGCAGACTTCAGACAACCGACGCCGCATTCCCGTCGTCGTTACGCTCCCCGCCGACCTTCATACCCCCGTGGCCGTGTACCTCCGGCTCCGGGATCGAAGCTCCCACACCTTCCTCTTCGAGTCGGTCGAGGGCGGCGAGCGGCTGGCCCGCTACAGCTTCGTCGGGTTCCGACCGTCCACCCTGCTGCGGTCCTGGGGCAAGCACACCGAGGTCGAGCACCGCACCGGTCCCCGCGCCGGCCAGGTCGAGGTCCACGACGCGGACCCGCGGGACGTGCTCCGCGCCATCGTCGAGCGGGCCCCCCTGGTGGAGGCGGCCGAGCTGCCCCGGTTCCTCGGCGGCGCCGTCGGCTTCTTCGGCTACGACTCGGTGCGGCTGGTCGAGGAGATCCCCCGGAACAACCCCGACCCGCTGGCCACCCCCGACATCAACCTGGCCCTGCACGACACGCTCGTCGCGTTCGACCACCTGCGGGCCGTGATGCACCTCGTCCGCATCCTCGAGGTGGACGACAGCGACGACGTCGAGGCCCTCTCGGCCGAGGCGAAGGCGGAGTTGGACCAGCTCGCCCGGGACCTCCACGCCCCCTGCCCCGCACCCCCGGTGGGCACCGCGTCGGAGGCTCCGACGCTGACGTCGAACGAGACCGCGGACGCCTTCGCCGCCAAGGTCGCCCGCGCGCAGGAGTACATCGTCGCCGGCGACATCTTCCAGGTGGTGCTGTCGCGGCGCATCTCGGCGGACATCACGGTCGACCCGTTCGCCCTGTACCGGGCGGTGCGCGTGCTCAACCCGAGCCCCTACCTCTTCTTCCTGGAGATGGGCGACCACACGCTGGTGGGTGCCTCGCCGGAGATGCTCGTGCGGGTCGAGGGGCGCCACGTGGAGACCCTGCCGATCGCGGGCACGCGCAAGCGCGGGGCCACCGAGGAGGAGGACGCGGCGCTGGAGGCGGAGCTCCGGGCCGATCCCAAGGAGTGCGCCGAGCACCAGATGCTGGTCGACCTCGGGCGCAACGACATCGGCCGGGTCAGCGAGTTCGGCAGCGTCGAGGTGGTCGAGCACATGACGGTCCACCGGTTCAGCCACGTCATGCATCTGGTCAGCCGGGTCGTCGGCCAGCTGCGGGAGGACGTGGACGCGCTCGATGCGCTGTACGCGACGTTCCCCGCGGGCACCGTCAGCGGCGCACCGAAGGTGCGGGCGATGGAGATCATCGAGGAGCTCGAACGCACCGCCCGGGGCGTGTACGCGGGCGCCGTCGGGTACCTGGACTATCGGGGCGATCTGGACACCTGCATCGCCATCCGCACGGTCGTGGTCAGCGGCGGCAAGGCCCACGTGCAGGCGGGCGCGGGCATCGTCTACGACTCGGTTCCGGAATCCGAGTTCGAGGAGACCACCAACAAGGCGCGAGCGCTCCTCGAAGCGATCAAACGAGCCGAGCTGGGAATCCTCGCCTGATGCTTCTCATCGTCGACAACTATGACTCGTTCACGTTCAACCTCTATCAGATGCTCGGGGGCCTCCATCCCCGCATCGAGGTGGTGCGCAACGACCGCATCACGGTCGAGGAGATCTCGGCGGCGAAGTTCGACGGCATCGTGCTGAGCCCGGGGCCGGGCACGCCGGACGACTCGGGGGTCTGCTTCGACATCCTGCGGGAGCTCGACGGCACGCTGCCGATCCTGGGCGTCTGCCTGGGCCACCAGGCGATCTGCCAGATGCGGGGCGCCAAGGTCGTGCGCGCGGAGCTGCCGGTGCATGGCAAGCCCAGCGACGTGACCCACGACGGGAAGGGCTTGTTCGCCGGCATGCCGACGCCGTTCGTGGCGGGGCGGTACCACTCGCTGGTGGTCGATCCCGCGACGCTGCCGGACGACCTCGTGGTCACCGCGAGCACCGACGACGGCGAGATCATGGCCGTGCGCCACGTCACCCACCCGACGGTGGGGGTGCAGTTCCACCCCGAGTCGATTCTCACGCCGGACGGCGAACGGCTGCTGGCCAACTTCCTGGGGATGCTGGCGGGGTAGGATCTCGGGATGCACCGACGCTCCCTGCTCGCCTCGTCGCCCTCGTCTTCGCCCTCGGCACCTCCGCTCCCACGGCCGCGAAGGCGGAGTTCAACGCGGTGTTCTTCACCCTCGGCGTCGCCAAGGTCCCGGGCATCGCCTTCGACATCGTGGGCGCCGCGCGCCTGGGGCCCCGGCTCGCGGAGTTCGACAACTACACCCCCGAGCTGGCCCGCGCGGCGCGGCTGTCCTTCGCCTCCAACCTGGTGACTCTGGGGCTGCATGGCGTGTCGATCGGCTCCTTCCTGATCGCCTCCTTCCTGGACGAGGACTGGGAAGACCTGATCGTCCCCACCTTCGGCATCAACGCCGCGGCGGACCTCGCGAGCGGGGTCCTGGGACTCGTGGCCGGGGTGGACGTCATCCTCCAACGCAACGCCGCAGGCCTGACCGGCACCCCGCTGGGGACCGCCGCGACGTGGTCCGGCGCGATCAACATCGCCATGGGTGCGTTCGGGGTGATCTGGTTCCTGCCGATGACGATCGGGTTCGTGGTGGGGGCGTCGGCGCTGGCGTCGAAGATGCCGACGAAGTCGATCAAGGCAATCGCGCTGGTGCCCAACGGCGCCGGGGCGGCGCTGGTAGCCCTGCGCGGGAAGTCGGAAGGGTCGCGCCACGGGCGCCAAGGGGCCACGGCGCCACGGGAATCTGGATGACGGAACCGCTCCCAGATACCGCACGGTCTCCGTTGTTGAGAACCCCAGAGAGCAACGGCCTCGGCATCTGACGGCACTTCGTCCCACGAGACCCTCGTGGCGCCGTGGCCCCGTTGCGATCGTGGCGCGACACTCCTTTCTCCCCCGCCATCTGGTATCGCTTCTCCATGCTGCGTGACCTCCTGAACCGCGTGCTCGACGGCGGGGACCTGACCCGCGACGAGGCGCGATCCGCCATCGACTCCTTCATGTCCGGGAAGGTCCGCCCCGAGCAGGCCGCCGCGCTGCTGGCGGGACTGCGGACCAAGGGCGAGACGCCCACCGAGATCGCCGGGATGGCCGAGGCGATGCGGGCCCATGCGGTGCCCGTGATGACGCCCGTGGGCGCCCCCGTGGTCGACACCTGCGGCACCGGCGGCGACGGCGCCCACACCATCAACATCTCCACCGCCGCGGCGTTCGTGGTCGCCGCCGCGGGGGCGGTCGTCGCCAAGCACGGCAACCGCTCCATCAGCAGCAAGTGCGGCTCGGCCGACGTGCTCGAGGCCCTCGGGGTGAAGCTCGACGTCGGCACCGAGGGGGTCGAGCGCTGCCTGGAAGCCGCCGGTATCGGCTTCATGTTCGCGCCCGCCCACCACCCCGCGATGAAGCACGTCATGCCCGTGCGCCGCTCCCTGGGGGTCCGCACCGCGTTCAACCTGCTCGGTCCGCTGACCAACCCGGCGGGGGCGCGGCGGCAGGTGATCGGCGTCTACTCGCCGCGCGTCGGACGCCTCGTGGCGGAGGCGTTGGCCGAGCTGGGGAGCGAGCACGTGCTGGTCGTGCACGGCGACGGGCTCGACGAGATCACGCTCGCGGGCCCGACCACGATCTGGGAGCTCAAGGACGGCGCCGTGACCGAGTGGACGACCACCCCGGCGGAGCTCGGCGTGCCCGAGGCGCCCCTGACCGTGCTCAAGGGAGGCGACGCCGCCCAGAACGCGGCGGCGCTGGAGTCGATCCTCGCGGGTGAACCCGGCCCCCGCGGCGACGCCGTGGCCGTGAACGCGGGCGCGGCGCTCTACGTCGCGGGCCTGGCGGACTCCCTCCGAGCGGGCGTCGACCGATCCCGCGAGCTGCTCGCCAGCGGGGCCGCCGTCGCCAACCTCAACGCCCTCCGCAAAGCCTCGACCGCCTGAGTCGATGACCATCCTCGACGAGATCGGGCGCCGCAAGCGGTGGGAAGGCCGCGTGCTCCGGGACGCGCTCCGCGGACACCTGCGGGAGCAGCCCGGCGTCGGCTTCATGCCGGCCGAAGAGGTGCTCGCCGAAGCGGGCCGGTTCCTCAAGGCAGGCGGCTGCGAGCGCCCCCAGCGGCGCCCCTGGGAAGCCGCCCTCGCCCACGCCGACGAGCTCCGCGTCATCGCCGAGGTGAAGCGCCGCTCTCCGTCCGCGGGGAGCTTCGCGACCTGGACCGACCCCGCCGAGCTGGCGAGCGTCTACGAGGCCGGCGGCGCGGCCGCGGTCTCCTGCCTCACCGACGCCGAGTTCTTCGACGGCCGTCCCGCCTTCCTGGCGCGCTGCCGGGAGGTCTTCTCCGGCCCCGTGCTGCGCAAGGACTTCCTCCTGGACGAGCTCGACGTGGCCGTCTCCGCCGCCCTCGGGGCCGACGCCATCCTGCTGATCGTGTCGATGCTGGGACCGCGCACCCAGGCGATGATCAAGCTCGCCCGCTGCTACGACCTGGGGGTCCTGGTCGAGGTCCACGACGGCCGCGAACTCGAGATCGCGATGGCCGCGGGCTCGCCGGTCCTGGGCATCAACAACCGCGATCTGCGCACCTTCCGCACCGACCTGGCGGCCACCGAACGGCTGACCGAGCGCATCCCCCCGGGCATCGTGATCGTCGGGGAGAGCGGGATCAAGGGGCCGAAGGACGCCGTCCGGATGCGGCGGGCGGGGTGCCACGCGATCCTCGTGGGCGAGTCGCTGGCTCGGGGCCGGGGTGACGGCCTGGAGGCGATGAGGATCCCGGGAGCCCGCGGCAACGCTGGTTCGAGGGTCCACGGAAGCAAGCGGAAAAGCGGAGACGAGCCGGCGCACGGTGGATTTGGGGGCGTGGTCCTCGCTTCGGGGTTGGTGCTGCCGACCGGGTTCGGCGTGGAGGAGAACGAGGAGCCCAGCGAGCTTCGGATCAAGGTCTGCGGACTGACGCGGGCCGATGACGTGGAGGCGGCGGGGAAGGCCGGGGCGACGCACGCGGGGTTCATCCTGGCGCCGTCGAAGCGGCGGGTGAGCGACCTGCGGGACCTGGACGTGTTGGTCGGCACGGCGCACGACGCCGGGCTGCTCGCGGTCGGGGTGTTCGTGAACGAGGACGTGCCCGAAGTGCTCGGGATCGCTAAGAAATACCGACTGGATGTGGTGCAACTGCACGGCGACGAAGCGCCCGAGGTGGTGCGCGCTGTCCGGGATGCCGGGCTGACGGTGTGGAAGGCGGTCCAGGCCGGGCCCGACTTCCGCACCGACAGCGTCGACGTCTTCTGGGACGCGGGCGCCGAGGCGGTGCTCATCGACAAGTGGCACCCCAAGGCCCGGGGCGGGACCGGCGAGGCGCTCGATCCTGCCGTCGCCGCCGCGGTGGCGCTGCGCGGGCCGACCATGCTCGCGGGGGGGCTGGACGGCGACAACGTCGGTACCCTGGCGGACCAGGCTCAACCCTGGGGCGTGGATGCGTCCAGCAAGCTCGAGTCGAGCCCCGGGATCAAGGACGCGGACAAGCTGCTGGCCTACGTCGAAGCCGCGCGGAGGCAGGGATGACGGGACCGTTCGATGAAGCTGGCCGCTTCGGCCCCTACGGCGGGGCCTACGTGCCCGAGACGCTGGTGGCGCCGCTGGAGGAGCTGTGCGCGGCCTGGGAAGAGGTCCTCACCGACGCCTCCTTCGGCCGCGAACTGGACGACATGCTGTCCGAGTGGGCGGGCCGGCCGACGCCGACCACCTTCGCTCCCCGGCTGACCGAAGCGTTGGGTGGGGCCCAGGTCTGGCTCAAGCGCGAGGACCTCAACCACACCGGCGCCCACAAGCTCAACAACGCCCTCGGTCAGGCCCTGCTGGCGAAGCGGATGGGCAAGCGGCGGATCATCGCGGAGACCGGCGCGGGCCAGCACGGCGTCGCCACCGCCACCGCGTGCGCCCGCCTCGACCTGGACTGCATCATCTACATGGGCGAGGTCGACGCGGCCCGCCAGGCGCTGAACGTCTACCGCATGCAACTGCTGGGGGCCGAGGTTCGCACCGTCGCCAGCGGGAGCCGCACCCTCAAGGATGCCATCAACGAGGCGCTGCGCGACTGGGTCACCCACGTCGACGACACGTACTACCTGCTCGGCTCCGCGCTGGGGCCGCACCCCTACCCCACCATCGTGAGGGAGCTGCAGTCGGTCATCGGGGTCGAGGCGCGGGCCCAGATCCTGCGCGCGGCGGGGCGGCTTCCCGACGTGCTCGTCGCCTGCGTGGGCGGCGGAAGCAACGCCATCGGCCTGTTCAACGCGTTCCGCGACGACCCCTGCCGCATGGTCGGCGTCGAGGCCGGGGGCGAGGGCGTCGCCACCGGCAAGCACGCGGCGCGATTCGAAGGCGGCAGCCCCGGCGTGCTCCACGGCACCCGCACCTACCTGCTGCAGGACGGCTGGGGGCAGGTGCTGGAGACGCACTCGGTCAGCGCCGGTCTGGACTACCCCGCGGTCGGCCCCGAGCACGCGTGGCTGCAGGACCAGGGGCGCATCGAGTTCACGTCGGCGACGGACACGGAGGCGCTGGCGGCGTTCCACCAGCTCAGTGAGCTGGAGGGGATCATCCCCGCGCTGGAGTCGTCGCATGCGGTGGCCTGGGCGCTGCGCGAGGTGCCGAAGCTTCCGTCGAGTCAGCTGGTGCTGGTGAACCTGTCGGGTCGAGGCGACAAGGACGTGCGCCAGGTCGCGGCGATGGAAGGGATCGACCTGGGATGAGCAAAGCCTTTGTCCCCTACCTGACCGCCGGATACCCCTCGATCGAGGTGACCCGGGCGCTGGCCCACATGCTCGCGGACGAGGGCGCCGACGTGCTCGAGCTCGGCGTGCCGTTCACGGATCCGATCGCCGACGGAGCCATCAACCAGCGGGCCGGCCAGCGGGCGTTGGACGCGGGCGTCACCCCCGGCGACGTCCTGCAGTTGGTGAAGGACCTCCGCGCCGATGGGTTCGCCCTGCCGATCGTGCTGTTCACCTACAGCAACCCCCTGCTGCAGCTGGAACCGTTGGGCGGCGTCTCGATGGTGCTGGTCACCGACCTCCCCCCCGAGGAAGCGGGGGACCACATCGCGCGCTGCCGAGCGGCCGGGATCGACACCGTCTTCCTCGCCGCTCCGACCACCCCGCTGGAGCGCATCGCGACCATCGCCGAGCACACGACCGGGTTCCTCTACTACGTCTCCAGCAAGGGCGTGACAGGGGCGCGAAGCGAGCTGCCGGCGGATCTGGAGGGGCAGATCGAGCGGCTCCGGCAGTTCACCGACCTGCCGATCTACGTCGGGTTCGGCATCTCCACGAAGGAGACCGCCGCGCGCGTCTGTGCCGTCGCCGACGGCTACGTCGTGGGGAGCGCGATCGGTCGGGTGATCGAGGAAGCCGTCGAAGCCGACGCCGATCCGGTGGAGGCGGCGCGCGCCTTCGTGAGGTCGATCGACCCCCGCTAGTCCGCCTGGGCCATGCGCAGGGCGCCCAACGAGGCCACCGGATAGGCCCGCGCCGGGATCGTCTTGCGCTCGTACGGGTTGCTCGCGACGTGGCCGACAGCCTCGCCGTTGCGGTACCGCACCACCCGCGGGGCGGTGCCGGGACGGAGGGCGAACGCGGACGCCGGCATAGGCTGCTCCGCGTCCAGATCGACCTCTTCGTCCTGAATCTCAATCGCGTGAATCGCCGGGGCGATCGCCTCCACGGCCAACACCGTGGCCGTCACGAGCGGAGCCTCGGGGGCCTCCGCGCCCGCCTGACGGGCCTCCTGATCGAAGTGCCAGCCGACGAACGCCACCATCAGGAGCGCGAGCAGGAACGGCCGCACCGCCCGCGTCGGGCGGACGCTCTTGGGCACCCCCCACCCCCGCAGGAGCACGAGGTCGGCGACGTCGGGGTGGGACTTGCCCACCTGCCAGCGGGCCGAGCAGACCGACACGGTGTTGATGAAGGTGCCCAACAGGCTCGGCGAGATGTCGGAGTCGCGCACGACCGTCTCGTCCGGGTCCACTCCCGCGAACGCCGCGGGGAACGCCGGAAGGCGGCTCGTCCGCCGCTTCCGCGGAGCGAGGGAGCGCGTCGAGGGCATCCACGGCTCGGTCGGCGCGGGCAGCGGCGCCAGGGCCTGCTCGAGCTGGTCCACGATCCGGTCGGCGGTAGGCCGCTGCGACGGGTCCGGGGACAGCATGCGGTCGATCAGCTTGTCCACCGTCGTGCGCAGACGCCGCTCGTCGCCCGGCAGGCTGGTATCGCCGCCCAGGGTCAGGCTCATCAGCACGACGCCGAGCTGCCGGATGTCATCGGCCATCGACCCGGGCTTGGAGTCGGGGTTGGCGCACGAGCGCAGCAGGCCGAAGTCGCTCAAGTGCACGCGTCCGGAGTGGTCGACGTGGATCGAGGTCACCGAGAGCGCGCCGTGGGCCTGTCCGAGACCGTGAAGGACCTCCAGCGCCGACGCCGCCTGGTACGCCGCTGACGCGACCGCGATCGCGCCCATGCCGTCGACCATGAGCTCGCCGCTGATCATCGGGAGGCCGGGGATCACACCCACGTCGCCCACCGCTTTGCCGGACAGGACCGGCATCACGAGGAACGGGCGTCCGAGGTGGAAGCCGTGCTCGTAGATCGGCCGCAGTCCGTCGCAGTCGATGCGGGCGAGGCCCTGCATGCGGGCGACGATGTCCACCCGGGCCATGCCGACGGGCGCCTCGGGTGCGACGTGGAGATCCACCGGCCGCTCGCGCAGCGTGTCGAAGCACCGATAGACAGTCACCTCGTCGCTGCCCCGCAGCCGTTCGATCGGCCGATACCGAACCGATGGCATGTCGGCGAGCGCCGTGGTTGGTTTCCCCCCGATGAGTTTGATGGCCACCATATGCACGCTCCCCAACGCTAGTACACACTCGTACTTATCAAGGAGTATGTCGCCATATCGATGCGGATGCAAGCTTGGATCCGACGTATCAGCGAGGAGGCCAGCGCTCCACCAGCAGCGATCGCAGGACGTCGGGCGCATCCACGTGGAGCCAGTGCCCGGCGTCCGGGATCACCACGCCGCCGAGGGCGTCGAGGCGGTCCCGGACGGCCGCGTCGTGGAACCGATCCGAGCGGCCGCCTCGGATGTGCAGCACCCCGGGCTGCTCCAGCACGGGCCACAGGTCGGTCACCCAGTAGTCCTCGATGAGCGCGCGAACGACCCCCAGGTCGAACGCCCACTGCAGCCCACCATCGGTGTTCCGCAGGCTCGTGGTCAACCACTGAGCGACCCCGAGGGCCAACCCCTGCTCCATCAGCGCCTCGACCACCGCCTTGCGGGACGCCGACGGCATCGACACCGCTTCGATCGCGCCCAAGGTAGCCGCGACCTGGTTCGAATCATCGACTCCGGGCAACACGCCGGGGTACGAGTCGAGCACGAACGCCGGGCGCTCATGCCTCTGCGCCCACGCCATCGCGACCTTGCCCCCGAAGCTGTGGCCGACCACGACATCGCCCTCGAACGCGAGCGCGTCCAGATCGTCCACGCAGGCCTGCAACGTGTGGGGCCCGGGAGCGCCGTGGGACTCGCCGTGACCGCGGGCATCCACGAGCACGAACCGCCACCCGGTGAGGGTCGCTGCGAGCTTGCGGATGTAGAGCCGCCAGTTCTTCTTGTTGGCGAGGATGCCGTGCAGCACGAAGGCCGTTCGGTCCCCTTCGCCTTCGATCAGGAATGCGGGCGTGAAGCTCATCGCGCGGGAGTGTACGCTCCGGCGCTTCTGTGCTCTCCGGTCAATGTGAGGATCCCATGGACGACACCCTCAGGCTGTCGCTGCTCAAGCAGATGGTCTACGCCCGGCGCTTCGAAGAGCGCTGCTACGAAGCCTACGTCGAACGCAAGATCGGTGGATTCCTGCACCTGTACCCGGGTCAGGAGGCCTGCGCCGTCGGTGTCATGACGGCCGCCCGCCCGGGGCACGACTACGTCATCACCGGCTACCGCGACCACGTGCACGCGATCGCGTGCGGCTCCGAGCCCAAGGAGGTCATGGCCGAGCTGTTCGGCAAGGCTACCGGGAGCTCCAAGGGGTTCGGCGGGTCGATGCACATCTTCGACACCGACAAGCGCTTCATGGGCGGCTACGCGATCGTGGGCGGCCCCTTCCCGCTGGCCGCCGGCATGGCCATGGCGCTCAAGCACCAGGGACGCGACGACACCATCGCCATCTGCTTCCTCGGGGACGCCGCCAACAACCAGGGCACTTTCCACGAAACGATGAACATGGCCGCAGTCTGGGACCTGCCGGTGCTGTTCGTGTGCGAGAATAACCTGTACGGCATCGGCACCTCCATCGAGCGCTCCACCGCCGTGCTGGACCAGTACAAGCGGGTCCAGGCCTACGACATCCCCAGCGCCGTCTGCGACGGCCAGGACATCGAGACGGTCATCGCCGCGTCGCAGGTCGCGGTCGACCACGTGCGCAACGAGCGCAAGCCGTACTTCCTCGAGCTCAAGACCTACCGCTTCCGCGGCCACTCCATGTCCGACGGCGGCAAGTACCGCACCAAGGAGGAGCAGGCGGAGTGGAAGAAGCGCGACCCCATCCGCATCCTCCGCGATCGCCTGACCGCGTCCGACGCCCTGACGGACCAGTCGTACAAGACGATGGACCGGGAGGTGATGCGGGAGATCGAAGAGGTCGTGGTTCCGTTCGCCGAGAACAGCCCCGAGCCGGACGTCGCCGACGTCGCCAAATACGTGCTCGCCACGGGGGACCCGTGGGTCCGCGGAGGGTCGGTCTGATGCCGAGCTTGTACCTATGGGAAGCGCTCCAGCGAGCGCACGACGAAGAGCTCGCCAACGATGACGGCGTCATCATCATGGGCGAGGACGTGGGCAAGGCCGGCGGCACCTACAAGGCGACGCTCGGCCTCTGGAACAAGTACGGCGACCAGCGCGTCATCGACACGCCGATCTCCGAGGGCTCCTTCACCGGCATCGCCGTCGGCGCCTCGTTCCTGGGGATGCGGCCGATCGTAGAGATCATGTCGGTCAACTTCGCCTGGCTGGCGATGGACCAACTGATGAACACGGCCGCCAAGGTGCGGTACATGAGCGGGGGCCAGCTGACCGCCCCGATCGTGATGCGCAGCCCCGGCGGCACCGCTCACCAGTTGGGCGCCCAGCACAGCGCGCGCATGGAGAAGGTGTTCATGGGCATCGCCGGCCTGCGGGTCGTCACGCCGTCCACGCCGGACCAGGCCTACGGGCTGCTCAAGTCCGCGGTGCGCTGCGGCGACCCCGTCTTCATCAACGAACACGAGCGCATGTACAACCTCCGGGGGGAGGTCCCCGACGGCGAGCACTTCCACCCCCTGGAGGGCAGCCGCCTGGCCCGCGAAGGTCGCGACGTCACGCTCTTTGGCTACAACATCTCCACCTGGTGGTGCACCGAAGCGGCCGAGTTCCTGAGCAAGGAGCACGGGATCGAGTGCGAGGTGGTGGACCTGTTCAGCCTCAAGCCGCTGGACCGTGAGGGTATCGCCCGGTCCGTGCGCAAGACCCATCGCGTCATCATCGCGGAGGAGGCCGAGGCCCCCGTGGGGGTCGGATCCGAGGTCATGGCGATCATCAACGAAGAGTGCTTCTGGGACCTGGACGCGGCGCCCGTGCGGGTGTCCGCGCTGGACGTGCCGGTGCCCTACAACTCAGGGCTCGAACACGCCGCGATCCCCACCGAAAAGTGGGTCATCGACGCCGTCCTCAAAATGTTCGGGAGGGCCTAGGCCATGGGCAGCAAGACTCCGGTCAAGGTCCCCGCGCTGTCGGCGACCATGGAGGACGGTGTCCTCGTTTCCTACGAGATGGAGGTCGGCGCCGCGGTCGAGCGAGGGGATGTGATCGCCCTGCTGGAGACCGACAAGGCGGTGATGGACGTCGAGGTGTTCGCCGACGGGTTCCTGAGTGGGCCGTTGGTGGAGGTGGGGTCGACCGTGAGGGTCGGGTCCGCGATCGCGTACGTGGTCGAGGATGAGGCGGACGTCGAAGGCGGGATTGCGGAGGTTGAGGATCAGCCGGTCCCGGACAGGGCGGAGGAGGCTTCGAGGACTGACGCGGAAGAGCGAAAACGCGGAAGAGCGGAACGTTCTTTGGCGCCTTCGGCGCAGGGGGCGGCGGCGCAGCACGGGCTTTTGCGGGGAGCGGCGCCGGCGCCTCGGCCGAGTGGCGGGGTGGCGAGTCCGCTGGCGCGGACGATCGCGGGAGGGCTTGGGATTGATTTGAACACCGTGACCGGCACGGGCCCGGGAGGGGCGCGGATCGGGATCGATGTGTTGGGGGCGCCTCCGGCGGCCCCGGCCGCGGGACCGATGCAGGCGGCGCCGATCCAGGTGCCCGGCGCGCCCCGGAAGATGACGCCGATCGAGGCCGCGACGGCCGCGTCCATGGCCGCCACGGCGGTGATGCCGCTGTTCCGGGTGACCGTGAAGGCGCGGTTCGATGTGCTCAAGCGCGCCTCCAAAGCGTCCGGGATCTCCGCGACCGTGGCGATGGCCCGGGCGTGTGCGCTCGCCATGGCCGACCACCCCAAGGTCAACGCCGCCTGGTCCGGCCCCAAGGAGATCACCGACCGGGACTTCGTCGACGTCGGCATCGCCGTCGCGGCGGCCGGGGGCCTCGTCGTGCCGATCCTGCGGGACGTCGCCAACACGCCCCTGGCGGACCTGACCGCCAGCTGGAAGGACCTCGTGGGACGCGCCCGGAACCGGCGCCTCACGCCGGCCGACTGGGAGCACCCGACCTTCACCGTGTCCAACATGGGCATGCTCGGCGTCGAGCACTTCGACGCGATCCCGACGGCCGGCACCTCGGCGATCCTCGCGATCTCCACCGCCGACGCCGACGGCCGCGTGCCGCTCTGCCTCACCGCCGACCACCGGGTCGTCAACGGCGCCGACTCGGCCGCCTACCTGAACACCCTCAAGGGGCTGATCGAGGCCCCGGGAGACTGGCTCGCCCCCAGCGGACCCGCCATCCCCGAAGGCGACTGGGACTACGACGTCGTCGTGGTCGGCGGAGGCCCCGGCGGCGAGGACTGCGCCCGCGATCTGTCGCAGCACGGACTCAAGGTCGCGCTCGTCAACGACACCCCCCTGCCCGGCGGCGAATGCCTCTGGCGCGGGTGCATTCCGAGCAAGGCCTGGCGCATCGCCGCCGACCGCCTCCGCGACCGCGCCGACGACGCCCGCCTGGGCGTGACCGGCACCACAGGGGGAACGCTGGACTGGTCCGCATTGGAGACCGAGCGGCGGGCCATCCTGGAGCAGCGGGGAGCGCTCGCGCTGCAGACCGACAAGGCGGTGAAGATCAGCTGGATCCACGGCCGCGGCACGTTCGTCGGCGAACACACCCTGCAGGTCGACCCGTCGGGCAACTCGGACGACCCCCACGCCCGCGGCGGCGACGGAGACGGCGCGGGCGCCACCCAGATCAGCTTCGGCTGCGCGGTCGTGGCCACCGGTGCGCCCCCGTGGACACCGCCCATCCCGGGCGCCCGCGAGGCGGTCGCCCGGGGCGATGCCCTCACCTCCGACACCGTCTGGGGCCTGTCCGAACGACCCGACTCCATCGTCGTCATCGGATGCGGCGCGATCGGCGCCGAGATGGCGCAGATGTTCGGCGACTTCGGGGCGCAGGTCACCGTGTTGGAGGCCCAGGAGCGGATCCTCGCGGAGGTCGAGCCGGAGGTCGCCAGGCTGCTCGCCGCGGCCATGGGCGAGGACGCCAACCTGAGCGTGCACACCTCGGTCCGCATCGGCGACGTGAGCGGCTCCGCCGGCTCGATGTCCGTCACCTGGACGGACGCCGACGGAAACGACCAGACCACCGCCTGCGACCGCGTGCTCGTCGCCACGGGCAAGCGCCCCGTGACCGACGACCTCGGCCTGGACGCCGTCGGCGCCAAGGTCGGCGAGCGCGGCGCCATCGAGGTGGACCTGCGCTGCCGCACCGCCGCCCCCCACGTGTTCGCCGTCGGCGACGTCGTCGGCGGGCTGATGCTCGCGCACACCGCCGGCCAGCAGGGCCGGGTCGCCGCGGCGACGATCCTCGGTGAGGACTTCAAGTACGACGAGGCCAAGGACTGCGGCGTGATCTTCACCCGCCCGCAGGCCGCGTTCGTCGGCCTCTCGCTGGATCAGGCCAAGGAAGCCGGCCTCGACGCCGCCGAGATCAAGGTCCCCCTGAAGCTGGACGCGCAGGCGCGCATCCACGGGGAGGAGCACGGGATCGTGAAGCTCGTGGCCGACAAGGGGAGCCGCCGCATCGTGGGCGTGCACCTGCTCGCCGACCACGCCTCGGACCTCGTCGGGGAGGGCGTGATGATGGTCTCGGCGGACCTGACCCTGGAGCAGGTGGGCCGCGCGATCCACCCCCACCCGACCACCACGGAACTGTACGGCGACCTCGCCCGACGGCTGCTCGCCCGCCTCAACCGGGCGGGCCGCAAGCGCACGAAGAAAACGAAGAAGCGCGCGTGATCTAAACTCCGGGCAATGCGCTCCCCCGTCCTGCTCGCGTGCCTCGCGCTCGTCGCTTCTGCCTGCACTCCGGAGGAGGCGTTCGAGACGCCTCTGTCCATCCTCGTGGACGAGAACCAGGACCCGTTCGGGAGCGCCACGTCCATCGACGTGCAGGTCTTCTACGCCGACGGCAGCGACCCCGTCCGCGGAGACATCGATCCCCTGACCGGAGAGCACCGCCTCGAGGGGCTGCGCGAGGGCACCGGCGTGATCGTCGACATCATCGCCCGCGACGCCGGCGGCAGCCCCGTCGCCATGGGCCGCTCGCAGCCGTTCGACGTCGGCCCCGCGGGCGACGAAGCGAGCGTCTTCGTCGGCGAGGTCGACTCCCTCGCCCGTGTGCCCGAGGGGCTCGTCGCGTCTCGGGCGTGGGCTCAGGGCGCCTACACCCCCGGCGGGCGGGTGGTCGTCGTGGGCGGCGGCGACAACGAAGAGAGCCCGGTCGAGGACCTGGAGTTCGTCGGCTGGGACGTGATGGCCCCGCTGCACGGCGTCGAAGGCGCCGCCTTCCCCCGGATGGGTCACCAGATCACCCACGTACCTGCGGCCCTGGGAGGTCCTTTCGCGGGGCAGGTGCTGTCGTTCGGAGGCGCCGACGGCGGGGGCCAGGACACCCTCGAAGGGGCCTGGCAGCTCGCCGATGACACCATCGCCTCGATCGACCCGGTCGGCGGAGGCCTCAATGACGGCGTGGGCACCCTGGACGTGCCGATGGCGCTGTTCGAGCTGGCCTGGACCGAGGATGACCGCATCGCGCTGATCGGCGGCTACACGCCGACGGGCCAGTACCAGGAGGCGATCCGGCTGATCGACCCGACCGATCTGGACGAGCAGGCGATCGGGCCCGCGATCGAGACGCGGGAGCAGCACCGCGTCTCTGAGCTGTCGGTCGCCGGCAACCGCCTGCTCCTCATCAGCGGCGGTACGACCGCCGCCACCGGCCCCAAGGACAGCCTCGATCTGTGGGAGCTGGACCCCGAGGTGCCGGTCGACGAGCTCGACGGCATCGTCATGACCGAGCCCCGGCTCCGCCACACCTCGACGGCGATGAGCACCGGCCGCGTGCTGCTCGCGGGCGGCTCCATCGGCGACCCCGGCGAGAACTTCTCCGAGTACGACCGCGGCATCTCGACCAACAGCGCCGACGTCTTCGACCCGGTGTTCCGCTCCATCACGCCCACGGGCACCCCGATGGTGCTCCCCCGCCAGCGGCACGTGGCCGCCCCCATCGCGGACGATCTGGTGCTGGTCTGCGGCGGGGAGGACTCCGAGGGCAACGCCCTGCGCAGCTGCGAGATCTACGACGACTCCGGCCTGGGCAGCTGGAGGCCGTTCACCGGCGGCGCGATGTCGCCCGGCGGCCCCGGCGTCACGGCGGTCCCCTTCCCCGACGGTCGCGTGCTGTTCCTCGGCGGCGCCGGCACCGGCGGCCCCGACGACTCGGTGTACCTCTATACACCGACCACGCTCGGATCCCCGTGATTCGGTGATCGCCGACACGCTTCGCTGCGGTCCCTTCGCCCTCGCCGAGGTCATCGGCTGCGGCGGCTTCGCAGAGGTCTGGAGCGGCGTGCACGTCACCCGCAACGTGCCGGTGGCGGTCAAGATCATCACCGCCGAACGGCTGCGCGCCCCCCGCGCCAAGGCGTCGCTGGCCAACGAAGTCCGAGCCGTCGCCGGGTTGCGCCACCCGGGCATCGTCGAGGTCTTCGACTTCGGCGCGGTGGACGAAGGCCTGCAGAGTGCGAGCCTGGGGCGGCTCCGCGAAGGCTCGCCCTACCTCGTCATGGAGCGCGTCAGCGGGGGCACCCTGTCGCCCACGTCCGTGCGTTCCTGGCCGGAGCTGCGCGACGCGGTCGACCAGATCCTCAAGGCCCTCGCCCACGCTCACGCCCGCGGGGTGGTGCACCGTGATCTGAAGCCCGGGAACGTGCTCCTGGCCAGCGACCACGACCTCCACCCGGGCCTGCGGCTGACCGACTGGGGCATCGCCCACGCCGTCGACAGCGACCTCGAGCAGCCGTCCACGGGCGAGGCGCTGGGCACGATCCGCTACATGGCCCCCGAGCTGGTGCGGGGGGACGTGCGCGACCACGGCCCCTGGACCGATCTGTACGGACTCGGCTGCCTCATCTGGCGGCTGACGGCGGGCTCCGTGCCGTTCGACGCGACCACCCCCACCGCCATCGCGCAGGCCCAACTGCATGCCCCGGTGCCCCCGCTGGAGCCGGTCTTCGACGTGCCCGACGGCCTCGACGCGCTGGTCCGCAAGCTGCTCGCCAAGGACCCCGCGGACCGCTACCAGCGGGCCGGGGACGCCCTCCGGGCGCTGAAGTCCCTCCCCACGCCCGCGGACGCAACCGAGGCGGCTCCCACCGCCGTTGTCCCCGTCGACTGGCGGCCCGACCCCGAGAGCCAGAGCGCGCAGACCCTGGAGGGGGCCGGCCTGGGCCTGTTCGGCGTACGCCGGGTGCCAGTGGTGGGCCGCGACGGCGAACGGGACGCGATCTGGGACGAGCTTCGGGCCGCGGCCGAGACAGAGGAGCCTCGGGCGGTCCTGCTGGAGGGCGAACCCGGGATGGGGACCTCCCGCCTCGCGGCCTGGATCTGCCACCACGCCAACGAGGTGGGGGCCGCCGACGCCGTGACCGCGGAGCACGCCGCCTCCGACAGCCCCTACGTCGGCCTCCCCCCGATGCTCGCGCGCCGGTTCCGCACAGCGGGGATGACCCGGCCCGAGGTGCTCGAACGGGTCCGCTCCCGCATGGAGCGGCAGGGGGTGCAGGACGAGTGGGAGTGGATCGGCATGACCGAGCTGATCCGCCCTGCGACCCCCGACGAGGTCCGCGCCGGCGCCCCCGTCGTGCGGTTCGCCACCGCGTCCGAGCGCCACTCCCTGATCCGCCGCCAGCTCGTCCGCGAGGCCGTCGATCGACCGCTGATCGTCTGGCTGGACGACGTCCACGACTCCCCCGACAGCATCGCCTTCGTCCGCCACGTGCTCGAGGTCGGGGGCCCCGCGCGCCTGCTCCTGCTGCTGACGGCCAAACCCCGGGGACCTGGCTCCCTGGCGCGATTGACCGAGGCCGGCGACGCGCTCCACCTGCCGCTGGGGCCGCTGGAGGAGCGCCACCAGAGGCGCCTCGTGGAGGAGCTGCTGGGCCTCACCCCCTACCTCGCGCGGCAGATCGAGGACCGCACCGCCGGCACCCCCCTGTTCGCCGTGCAGCTCGTGGCCGACCTCGTGACCCGCGGCGTGCTCGCCCCCGGCGTGGGCGGCTTCGAGCTCGCCGCGGGGGCCGACCTCGACCTCCCCGGCGATGTGCACACCCTGCTGCAGCAGCGGCTCGACCGGATCTTCGCGGACCAGGCGGAGCCAGCCCGGCTCGCCCTGCAGACGGCGGCGGTCCTGGGGCGGAACGCCGACCGTCGGGAGTGGGATCACGCCTGCGACGCCGCCGGCTTCGCCCTCCCCCACCGCCTCCTGGATGTACTCCAGGAGCACCGGCTGTTCGAGCGCACGCGCAGCGGGTGGCGGTTCCCATACCGCTCGGTGCACGAGAGCGTGCTCCGAAACACGGAGCAGCGAGGCTCGCTCCCGGACCTCCACCGTCTGTGCGCTCAGACCCTCAGCGAAGTCGCGCGCGCCGGGCTCCCGGGCCTCGCCGGGCGGGTCGCCCACCACCTGGAAGCGGCCGGCGATCTGGGGGAGGCGATCCCCTCGTTCCTCGCCGCCGCGGAGGAGCACCGGGAACGCGGTCGTCCCGCCGCCGCGCGGGCGCTCCTGGACCGCGTCGATCGCGCCCTCACGGAGTTGCACGCCGGGGGCGATGATCCCCGCCGCGCCGAGGTCGAGATCCTCCACGCCCGCATCGCCGGTCACCTGACCGACTTCGGCGAGGTCTGCCGACGGGCCCGCCCCGTGGTGGAGCGGGCGCGACGGTTGGGGTGGCACGAGCTGCTCCCCGAGGCGCTCCGCACCCTCGCCTTCGGGCTCTGGCAGCTCGGCGAGCGGGAGCGGGCCGAGGCGCTGTACGCCGAAGCGCTCCCCAAGTTCCTGTCCCTGCAACGCGGCACGGGGGTGGGCCGCTGCAACCTCGGGCTGGGCATCGCGGCCGCCCACCGGGGCGACACGGAGACCGCTGAGGAGATGTTCACGGCGGGGCTGGAGGCGTTCGAGCAGGCCGACGATCCGCGGGGCCTCGCCGACGCGTACGGGTGGCTCGGCATCCTCGCCAACCGCCGGGGGGACCGGGGTCGCGCCTTGAACTGGTACCAGCGGGCGCTGCCCGCGGCCGAGCGCGTGGGCCACCGCCTGGGCGTGGCAATGATCCGCAACTCCCTGGCCGTCGTGGCCCGGCAGGAAGAGCGGCTCCACGACGCCGAGGACGGCTTCCGCCGCAGCGTGCAGTTGGCCGAGGCGATCGGCAGCGGGGAGGCGGTCTGGCCGCGCATCAACCTGGCGCTGGTGCTGATGACCCGGCGGGCCTTCGGGGAGGCCAACTCGTGCCTCGATCGCACCTTGTCGGAGCTGGAAGGGCGGGGACGGGGCGAGCTCGTCGGCCTCGTCCGGGTGGCCTTGGCAGCGTGCTCCGCCGCGGCCGGGGACTGGGCCCGCTTCGACGGCCACATCGCCGAAGCGTCACCGCTGCTGGACGGGGACGCGACCCTGGTCGCAGCCGATCTCAGTGAGGTCGCCGGGGTCGCCTCGACGCTCGCGGTGGCGGCAGGGTTCGAAGCCCGCGCCCAGGCAGTGCTCGGTCTGCTGCCTGCACGCGACGCGGAGGCTTGATCAGTCCAGGGCGATGAGCCCCTGCTGCATCGCTTCCCGCAGGATGGCGGCGAATTGGTGATCGTCCATGTGTGAGGGGGCGAGCGAACGAAGCCCCTTCACGCTCGTGCCCCCATCGATCAGAACCAACACCATCACCGCGGTCTGGCTCAAGCCGCGCGCGTTCACCAGCGCCTCGGGTCCCCCGATGAGCCGGGGAATCCGGTCGTACATCGACTCCAGCGACGCCTGCGGAATCTGCACCGCGGGCATCTCCTGACTGGGCTCCTGCACGATCTCGTACTCGCCCGTCGGCTCGGCCACGACCTCGTAGTCGTCGGTGCCGTTGAGCCAGGCGGCGTCGGACGCGTTGTTCGGAGCGGGGTCGGCTTCCTCCTGTTCCGCCTCGGCGAAGAGCTCGTAGACGCCGGAGGTCCCGGCATGTGCAGGCTCCACCGGAGGCGGCGGAGGTGCCGCCGGCCGGGGCGACGCCGCCGACAGAGGGGGTGCCGGGGCAGGGACGCGAGGCTTCGGGGGGGCGGGCGGGGTTGCGGGGACTTCGACCTGCTGGACCACGACCTCGCGGATCACCGGCGACGATGGCGCGATGAGCTCGGGTCGGATGCGCGCGACGAGGTCGGCCTCGTCGATGTGAAGCGAGCCCCCTCCCCGCTCCTCGGCCTGGGTGGTCTCGGGCGGCGGCTTGTACAGCGAGCGCCAAAAGCGGGGGTCGTTCTCTGCGGGGTCCACGCCTCGATTGTACCGGTCCGGTACGTTCTGGGTCCATGGCACTCTTTCGTGGCGGCAGCGACAAGGCGAACAAGTCCGAAGCCATTCGGAACATCCTGGAGTCCCGCTGGGACGACCGGGAGGAGCTGAGCAAGGCGCTCCAGCAGCTGGCCTCCATCCGGTCGATCGAACCGGCCGATCTGGTGCCGCTGCTCACCCGCAACGATCCGACCATCCGCGCATTCGCGGAGGTGCAGATCGGCCGCAAGCTCGACAGCCGTTCGCTGGACCAGCTGATGAAGCGGCTGGGCTCGATGACGAGCCGCACGCAGAGCCTGATCCTCCACACCATCCTGCGCACGAAGCCGAACATCTCGTTGCCGGTGGTGCGGGGTCTGGTCGAGGCGGAGGGCAACGAGGCGATGTCGACCCTCGCCCTGGACGCCATGGCGTCGCTGCCGGGCCACCGGGTGGGCAAGGAGTTCCTGAGCTTCCTGAGCCACGACAAGGCCGACGTCCGGCACATGGCCCTGGTGAAGGTGTCCGAGTCGGAGGGCCTCAAGAGCCAGGCCAGCATCATGGGCCGGCTGCTCGCGATGATCGACGACGAGGAGCAGCGCATCCGCCTCCGCGTGCTCGATCTGGTCGAAGAGGTGGAGCCCGGCGAGGCGGTCCGCATCTCGCTGAGCCGCCTGCGCGACGAGTCTCCGCAGGTCCAGCAGAAGGCGGTCCGCAGCCTGTCGGACGCGCTGGAGCGGCTGGAGTCCTCCTCGGACGCCGCGGAGGATCAGCTGTTCGGCCTGCTCACGGACGGCAGCGAAGCCGTGCGCGGCGGCGTCGTCGACATCCTCATGAAGCGACCCGACCGCGACCGCCTGCTCCGCAAGCTCCTGCTGTTCTGCAAGGGCGTGATGGGCTGGGTCCGCGAGCGCACCCTGGACTCGCTCCGCCGCTACGCCGAAGACCTCACCCGCCCCGTCATCGAGTTGATGGACGACGACGACGAGGACGTGCGCACGATGGCGCTGCTGCTCGGCGCCACCCTGGAGGCGCCCGAGGCGGTGCCCCACATCGCCAAGCTGCTCGGCGACGACGACTGGTGGCTGCGCATGATCGCGGCCGAGACGCTGGGCAAGATCGGCGACAAGCGCGCGGTCGACCCCCTCATCGGCGCCCTCGGCGACGACGAGTGCGGTCAGGCCGCCATCGAAGCCCTCGCCAGCATCGGCGATGTCCGGGCCACCGCGGCGATCGCCCGCCAACTGAGCCGCCCCGAGGTCGAGGTCCGGGTCGAAGCGTTGGAGGCGCTCCGCCGGCTCAAGGACAACCGCGTCGTGCCCGTGTTGGAGCAGTGCGCCGAGCGCGACCCCGTCGCCGCCGTGCGCGCCCGCGCCGACGAGGTCGCGACCGAGCTCAGCGGAGGCATGGGAGGCCGTGACAGCCGCGCCTTCAGCATCCCCGAGGAGCACCGCAGCGACACGGTCGACAAGCTCAGCGCCCTGGAGATGCTGCTGGTCGAGACCCGCGAGCGCTCCGGCTCCGACCTGCACCTCATCGTCGGCTGCGCCCCCACCATCCGCATCCACGGCCGGCTGCAGCGGATGAACCACCCGACGCTCACGGACACCATGATTCGCGGGCTGCTCGCGACCATCCTGGACGAGTCGCAGAACGAGATCATGGCCGAGCACAAGCAGCTCGATCTGTGCCACGCCATCCCCCAGGCGGGCCGCTACCGGTGCAACGTCTACGAGGAGAGCAAGGGGCTGGCGGCGAGCTTCCGGGTCATCCCCGCGATCGTGCCGACGCTGGACGACATCGGCCTACCGGCGCACCTGGGCGACCTCGTGAACTACCACCAGGGGCTGGTCGTGGTGGCCGGCCCGTCGGGCTCGGGCAAGTCCACGACCCTGGCCGCATTGGTGAACCTGTTCAACGAACAGAAGCGCTGCCACATCCTCTCGCTGGAGGATCCGATCGAGTTCGTGCACCCCGCCAAGGGGGCGTTGGTGACCCAGCGGCAGATCGCCCGCCACACCGAGAGCTTCGCGGCCGCGCTGCGGGGCGCCCTGCGGCAGGACCCGGACATCATCGTCGTCGGCCAGATGCGCGACTCGGAGACCGTGCGGCTGGCGATCGAGGCGTCCGAAACCGGCCACCTCGTCATCGGCACGATGAACACGACGTCGGCCTACAAGACGGTCGACCGCATCGTGGACAGCTTCCCCGTCAGCGAGCAATCGCAGATCCGCACGATGCTCAGCGAGACCCTGAAGGCGGTCGTCGCCCAGCAGCTGCTCCCCGCGGACACCGAGGAGGGCCGCGTGGCCTGCTTCGAGGTGATGATGGGGACCCGCGACATCCGCCTGCTCATCCGCGACAACAAGACCTTCCAGATCCCCGGGCAGATGCAGATCGGCGAACGCTGGGGCCACGTTACGCTGGACAAGGCGCTGGCCCGGTTGCTCGAGTCCGGCCAGATCTCCGCCGACCAGGCCTACGCCCGGGCGCAGAACAAGGAGAACTTCGAGGCCAAGCTCGGCAGCCACCAGATGCGTGAGCAGCACGAGGAGGCAGCGCAATGAGCGTCGGCGGCCGCCGAATCGACCGCTTCCTCCGCCTCATGGCGGACCGAGGCGCCTCCGATCTCCACCTGTCCGTCGGCCGTCCGCCGATGTTCCGCAGCGGCGGCGAGATCTCGCCCATCCGCTACCGGGTGCTCAGCAACAAGGACTTCGTCGAGTTCATCAAGCCCATCGCGGGGGCCAAGCGCTGGCGGCAGTTCCAGGCCCAGGGCGACTGCGACTTCGCCTACGCCGTGCCGAACGTGGCCCGCTTCCGCGTGAACCTGATGATGCAGGAGCGGGGCTTCTCGGCCGTGTTCCGGATCATCCCCACGCGGCTCATGAACTTCAGCCAGCTGGGTCTCCCCCGGGCGGTGGAGAAGCTCTGCCGCATCGACCGCGGGCTCATCCTCGTGACGGGGCCGACGGGCTCGGGCAAGTCGACCACGCTGTCGGCGGTCATCGACCGGATCAACGAGGAGCAGGAGCTCCACATCATCACGATCGAGGACCCGATCGAGTTCGTGCATCCGAGCAAGCGCTCGATCGTGAGCCAGCGGGAGATCCACAAGCACGCCACCGACTTCGGGGGGGCGGTCAAAGCCGCCGTGCGCGAGGACCCGGACGTCATCCTCGTCGGCGAGATGCGCGACCTGGAGACGATCCGCACGGCACTGGGCGCGGCGGAGGCGGGCTTCCTCGTCTTCGGCACGCTGCACACCAACAACGCCGCCAAGGCGGTGGACCGCATCGTCAACGTCTTCCCCCAGGAGGAGCACGACGGCGTGCGCAACGCCCTGGGCGAGGCGCTCAAGGCGGTGGTCGCCCAGCAGCTGGTCAAGAAGATCGGCGGGGGCCGGGTCGCGGCGCTGGAGATTCTGTTCAGCACCCCGGGCCTGTCGAACATGATCCGCGAGGGCCGCACCACCCAGATCACCTCGATGATCCAGATGGGCCGCAGCTCAGGCATGCGTTCGATGGACGACAGCCTCACGCAGTTGTTCAGCGACGAGCTCATCAGCGTCGAGGCCGCCTACGAGAAGGCGGTCGACAAGCCGGCGATGAAGGAGAAGCTCAAGCAACTGGACCCGCGGGCGGCGGCGGACCTCGTCGACGACGACGGAGCGGATCTGTAGCGCGAGCCCCGTTAGGATGGCGGCCATGCGCCGTCCCCTGCTGCTGCCCTTGCTGATCGCCGCCACCGCCTGCTCCGACGGAGGCGAGTGCGACCCCCTCGCGCTGGACGACGACGACAGCAACTACTCCGACCCCTTCCAGGGCTACCAGGACATCTCCCTGAGCCCCGCCGTCATCGACCTGGACGACGTCCCCTTCGGCGGCAGCGAGACCGTGCAGGTGACCCTGAGCAACGACGGGGACCAGGACCTGGTCATCGAGTCCTTCGGCATGGACGACTGGTCGGATGCCAACTGGAACGTCGTGCCCAGCACCGTGCCGGACTTGCTCGAGCCGGGCGATTCGGCCGAGATCGACCTCGTCTTCGTCAACGACCAGGCCCAGCCGAGCATCGCCGCGTTCGACGTCTACAGCGACGACCCCGACGAGGAGCGGGCCTCGGTGGGGCTCATCGGCCGGCCCGACGACAACCGCCCCGACGCCCGCCTCACCCCCGTCGTGCTCGACTTCGGCTTCGTCTTCAGCGGTGAGGAGCTGTCCGTCCCCCTGACCCTGAGCAACCTCGGCACCTCCACCCTGGAGATCACCGCCGCCGAGCTGGTGCAGACGGGTGAGGCGTTCGTCCTGGAGCCGTCGACGCTGAACCTCGCCGGCACGTCGGTGGAGTCGGGCGAGGACGCCACCATCAACGTCACCTTCACCCCCACGAACGTGCAGCTGGCGTCGGCCCCGCTGACCCTGTGGACCAGCGACCCGCAGCGCCCCACGATCTCCGCCCAATTGCGCGGCAACGGCGACGGCGCCGAGGGCTGCACCCCACCCACGGTGACCCTCACGAGCTCGACTGCCCCCTTCGCGATCGAGGTTGGCACCGGCGCGAGCCTCGTCATCGAGGGGACCGTCACGGACACCGAGCAGCCCGCCTCGTTGCTGCTGATCGAGCTGTACCGCGACGGCGCGCTCATCGAGGACGTGCCCGCCCCCGGCGGCAACTTCAGCTTCGACATCGACATCGACGACTACGAGGTGGAGGACGTCTTCGAGGAGTTCCCGCGCGGCCTCGCCACCTTCGAGGTGCGGGTCAGCGACGCCTGCCAGCTGAGCGCGTCGGTCAACCTCGTCGGCATCGTGGACGAGTCCGCCGCCCTGGACCCGACGGACAACGACGGCGACGGCTGGGGCACCGGCGACGGCGACTGCAACGACGACGACGACAGCGTCTTCCCCGGACGCCTCGAAGACGCTGACACGGTCGACAACGACTGCGACGGCACCGCCGATGAGGGCACCACGGCGTCCGACGACGACGGCGACACCTTCTCCGAGGACGACGGCGACTGCGACGATGGCGACGACAGCCGGCACCCCGACGCCGAGGAAGGGCCGAACCACCTGGACGACGACTGCGACGGCGACGTGGACGAGGGCACGTCCTTCTCCGACGACGACGGCGACGGCCTCAGCGACATCGCCGGCGACTGCAACGACGAGGACCCGCTGGTGTTCGCCGGCGCCATCGAGTGGTGCGACGGCCTGGACAACAACTGCGGCGCGGGCGCGGACGAGGACTGCGCCGAGGAGGTGCGGGCGCCTCAGATCATCGGCGACGTGGTCACCGACAAGTACAAGATTCCCCTGGCCACGCGCGTGGACGCGTCGGTTCGGGTGCTGTCGGACGACCCGGCGCTGACCTACGCCTGGGTCACCGACAAGGGCTCCTTCCTCGGCGAGACCGACGGCCCCACGGTGGAGTGGCAGGCGCCCTCGAACACGCCCGACAACGAGGCCCTGATCGACACCTTCGCCAACCTCCAGGTCACCGTCACGGACAGCCGGGGACGGATCGTCAACGGCTTCGGCGTGCTGCTCTTCGATGAGGGCGCCGGTCCCGTGACCTCGGCCGTGGGGGGACAGGTCTGCGGATGCGCGCTCGCGGACGCGGGCCGACCCGGCGTGCTCGCGCTGGCGGTCCTGCTGATCAGCATTCGACGGAGGAAGATCCGATGACCCGCTCGCTGCTCGCCGCCCTCGCTCTGGCCCTGCTCCTGCCCGTATCCGCGTCCGCGGGCGAGCTGGCGGGCGTATCGATGGACGACTCCGCCACGATCGGCGGTCAGTCGATGAAGCTCGAGGGGCTGGGTCTGCGGAGCGTGCTGCGCATCAAGGTCTACGTCTCGGGCCTGTACCTGAGCACCCCCGGCGCCGACCCCGTGACCCACGCCGGCGGCAAGGCGATCAAGATGCACATGCTGCGGGCGCTGGACGCCTCAAAGATCGCCGACAGCATCGAGAAGGGGTTCGACAAGAACAGCAGCGCGGAGATGCCCAAGCTCCGCGCCCGGCTCGACACCCTCAAGGGCTGGTTCCCCTCGGTGGAGAAGGGCGACATCGTCACCATCGCCTACATCCCCGGCACCGGCACCACGGTCTGGTCCGGCACCAAGGAGCTGGGCACCATCGAAGGCGAGGACTTCGCCCAGGCGATGTTCAAGGTCTGGTTCGGTCCCAGCCCGGTGCAGGGGAGCCTGCGCGACGGGATGCTGGGCAAGTAGAGAAAGACACCCGAGGCCTGCTCGTGATATCTCCTCAGCGCCTGACTCGCGCACTGACCATCGCTGGTTCGCTCCTCCTCGCCTGCCTCGTGCTCGGGGCGCAGGTGGCGGCGGTCACTCACGGCCTGGACACCCAGCACTCGGTCTGTGACGAGCACGGCGAGCTGATCCACGGCGACAGCAGCGCCCGCACCGATGCCTCCGGCCCCACTTCGACCGACGTGCTCGCGGCCCTTCCCGAGGAAGAGCACGAGCATGGCTGCGCGCTGCTGACGGGGCTGTCTCAGTCCTCGGCCCCGCCGCCGCAGCCCATCGTGCTGGCGATCCCGACGCCCCCCGCGACCCCCGCGCCGCTTCCCGCTTCGACGGACGCCCCCGCCTGCTCCGCGCCCCTGGCGTTCGCCCCGAAGACCTCTCCCCCGACGGTTTGACGACCCCCTGATCCGTGGCGGGGACTCCCTCGCCGCTGTCGTCCACATCCGTTGGGAGATCCCCCTCATGCAGATCCGATCCGTGGTCGCGCCCGTGGCGCTGACCGTTGTCCTCGCTGGCAGTCCAGCCTGGGCCGAAGACCCTCCGCCGCCCGAGACCAGCGACGACGCTGGCGAGACCGAATCCGAATCCGAACCCGAAGAGTCGGAGGAGGAGTCCTCGGATGAAGCCGACGAGCTTCAGGAGCTTCGAGACCAACTCGAGCTGATGAAGCTGCGCCTCGGAGCGCTGGAAGCGGCTCCCGCCGAGGTGCCGCCCCCCGTCGCGATTCCGCCCAACGTGTTCAACCCCCGGATCACGGGGTTCATCGATCTGGTCGGCTCACTGTCCCTGGGGGATCACGGCGTCGAGCCCGCGTTCGACGTCCGCGCCTTCGAGCTCGACTTCCGCGCCGACATCGACCCCTTCGCCAAGGCGGTCGTGGTGCTCGGGTTCGAGAACCCGCTGATGCACGCCCTCGAGGCGCACGGCCACGAGGACGAGGACGAGGACGAGGAGGGCCACGAAGCCGAGGAGATCGGCGAGGCCTGGCTGTCCGTCGTCGAGGAGGCGAACATCAGCTTCGTCGCCCTTCCGGCGCACCTCCTGCTCGAACTGGGGATGGTCCGGGTCGACTTCGGCGGCGTGAACCGAAGCCACCTGCACGACGTGCCTCACCTGGACTACCCGGGCTCGACCACCAGCCTGCTGGGCGGAGAAGGCTGGAACGACGCCGGCGCCTTCCTGCGCTACCGGCTGCACAACCCGCGGTCCGCCGCGATCGACTTCAAGGTCGGCGTGATGTCGCGGGGCCCGGAGCCGCTGATGACGGGGCGGGAGACGCCGACCCCCATCGTGCTGGGCCGGTTCAACGCCTCGGGCGACTTCGGCGCGGGGAGCCTGCTCAGCGGCGGCGCGTCGTACGCCACGTGGCGCGACGCGACCTCGGAGGTCCGGGGCTGGCACCTGGCCGGCGCCGACTTCCTGCTGAAGGTTCGCTCGCCGCTGCGCGGGCAGTACAACTCGCTCTACTTCCAGGGCGAGGCGTACTTCGCCAACCGCTACGGCGTCGAGTCGCGCAACTCCCTGGGGGGGTACCTGGGGCTGGGCTTCCAGCCGACCCGCAACGTGTTCCTGTCGCTTCGCGGGGACGCCCTCGTCGACGATCTCAGCGACCCCGAGGTCGAGTGGGGGGCCGGCTTCGCGGCCTCGCTCTACACCACGGAATTCCTCCGCATCCGCCTCGCCTACGACCTGCTCGGGCACGAGGAACTGACTCACCGGCTCGGCCTGCAGGTCACCGCCGTCTTCGGCTCGCACCCCGTCGAGCCCTACTGGGTGAACCGATGAAGCTGCTCTCGTCCCTCCTCGTCCTCGTCCTCGCCGTCCTGTCGTCCGCCCCCGCGGTGGCGAAGGTCCGCGTCGTCACCACCCTCACCGACCTGGCGTGGGTCGCCCAGGAGGTCGGAGGCGAGCATGCCGAGGTGCGCTCGCTGTGCGCCCCCAACGAAGACCCCCACTACGTCACGCCGACCCCGTCGCTGGTGGCCGCCGTGGGCTACGCGGACCTGTTCGTGGAGGTCGGGCTCAACCTCGAGATCTGGACCGAGCGGCTGCTCGACGGAGCGGGCAACCCGAGCGTCCGCCCCGGCGGCAACGGCTACGTGCTCGCCTCGCAGGGGGTCACGACCAAGGAGCGGCCGAGCACGCTGAGCCGGAGCCAGGGCGACCTGCATCCGGACGGCAACCCGCACATCTGGCTGGACCCCCTCAACATGAAGGTCATCGTCGGCAACATCGCCGAGGGCTTCGCGCGGGTCGACGTGGCCAACACGGACGAGTACCGGGAGCGGGCCGCCGCGCTGCAGGCCCGGATCGACGTGGCGCTGTACGGCCCCGAGCTGGTCGAACTGCTCGGCTCGCCGCTGCTGGACCGGCTCGCCCGGGGTGGGCAGCTGAACGACTACCTGGGGCGGGAGCTGGGCGGAACGCCGCTGCGGGATCGGCTGGGCGGCTGGCTCGGCCGGGCCCAGGCGATGCAGGGGCGATCGGTCGTCTACTACCACGCCAGCTGGGTCTACTTCGCGGAGCGGTTCGGCCTCTCGATCGCCGCGTACGTCGAGGCCAAGCCCGGGATCCAGCCGAGCGCGGGGCACCTCAAGCGGGTCGTCGAGATCGTCGGCGTCGAGCAGGTCCCCGTGGTGGTCGTCACGAGCCACTACGACGACCGCCTGCCCCGGCGCATCGCCGCGGACGCCGGGATCGAGGTCGCGATCGTGGCGATGATGACCGGCGGAGCCGAAGGCACGACGACCTGGTTCGACCTGATGGATCAGCTGGTGGACGCCCACGCGGGAGCGTTCGACGGTCCCCAGCCATGAGCGAGCTCGGCTGGATCGCGGCGCCGCTGGCGGGCTGCCTCATCGCCGTCGGGATCCTGGGCTACCTCGGACTGCACGTGCTGCGCCGGCAGGTGATCTTCGTCGACCTCGCGTTGGCCCAGATCGCGGCGCTGGGGGCGACCTACGCGTTCTTCCTGGGGTTCCCGCCGGAGAGCCTCGCCGCGTCCGCCTTCTCGCTGTTGTTCTGCTTTGGGGGGGCGGCGCTGTTCGCGGCCACGCGGGCCCAGGAGGGGCGCCTGCCGCAGGAGGCGATCATTGGCATCTGCTACGTCGTCGCCGCCGCCGCCGCCGTGCTCCTGGTCGACCTCGCGCGCGACCCCCACGGCGCCGAGCGGATCCGCTTCCTGCTGGTCGGCTCGATCGTCTGGGCGAAGTGGGCCGAAATCGGCGTTGCGGCCGCCGTCTGCGGTGGCGTGGGCCTGTTCCACTACGTCTTCCGCGATCGGTTCGAGCTGGCCACCGCCGACCCGGACGCCCTGCGCGCAGCGGGCTCCAGCCTCGTGCTCTGGGACCTGCTCTTCTACGCCAGCTTCGGGCTCGCCATCACGGCGATCGTGCGCCTCGTGGGCGTGCTCCTGGTGTTCAGCTACCTGATCATCCCGGGCGCGGTGGCATCGCTGTTCGCCCAGAGCGTGCGGGGCCGACTGATCACGACCTGGTCGATCGGCGCGGCGGTCTCGGTGGTCGGCCTGTTGTTCGGCTACGAGCATCCGCCCGGTCCGGTCATCGTGGCCTGCTTCGGCGTCGTGCTTGCGGTGGCGCTGATGGCCCGCTCGGCGCTGGATGCTTCGAACCCGGCCCAGCGAGCGCTGCAACTGGCCGGTGGGGCAACCTTGCTGGTCGTCGTGTTCCTCAAGCTTCCGAGCCTCGTCGGCGGCGACGTCGAGCACGGGCACGAGGACGAGTCCGGGGTCCACCATCACGTGGGCGACGTCCACCACGACGAGGAGGAAGACCACCCGGCCGCGGACGCGGGCTTGCACCACCACCCGGAGCTTGCGCCGCCCGCGGGCGAGGGGCCGGCTCTGAGCTCGTCGGATCCGCTGACCCGGCAGGAGGCGATCGATCGGCTCGCGGCGGATGAGTCGGAGGCCTCGACGGCCCTGCTCGTGGCGCACCTCCCGAAGGAGACGGACGAGGAGCTGCAGCTTCGGATCGCTACCGCGCTCCACCGACGAGGGCAGGACGAAGGACATCGGGCCCTGGAGGCGCTGGCGGCGGGAGCCGAGGTTCCGTTCGTTCGGCTGTCGGCCACCTCGGAACTGGACAGCCTCCCCGCGAAGTGAGGAGCGCGGCTACGCCGTCGGCGGGTTCTGCACCAGGTGCAGGGTCTGCGTCGGGAACGCGAACTCCACGCCGGTCTCCTTGGCGAGCCGGAACCACTCGGTCATGAGCTCCTGCCGGCCCTCGAGCTCGGCGGTCCAGGTGTCCACCTCGAAGAAGCAGTACACGAGGATGTCGAGGCTGCTGGCGCTCATGTTGTTCCAGTGGACCTCAGCCGCGTCCCGCATCTTCGGGTTGGCGACGATCGAAGCACGCACGCCGCCCACGAACGCTTCGATCTGGGCCGGCGTGGCGTCGTAGGTCAGCGACAGCAGGATCTTGAAGCGGCGCGCCCGGCGCTGCCCCATGTTGTCGACCGTCGCGTTGGCCACGACGCTGTTGGGGATGCTGACGAGCGAGTCGTAGAAGGTGCGCACGCGGGTGGACCGGAAGCCGACCCGCTCGACCGTGCCCTCGACCCCGTCGACGACCACCCAGTCGCCGATCTGGAACGGCCGATCGCCGAAGATAGTCAGCGAGCCGAAGATGTTGGAGATGGTGTCCTTCGCGGCGAGGGCGAACGCCAGACCGCCGAGGCCGAGGCCGGCCAGCAGCGAGCCGACGTCCACGTCCAGGTTCTGCAGCACGAACAGCCCGCCGACGACCCAGACGAGCACGTCCGCGGCCCGCCGCAGCAGCGGGATGAGCTGGTCGTCCATCTTGGTCTCGGTCTCTTGGCTGACCCGAGCCCAGGCATCGAAGATGAGGTCCACCAGGCTCATGCCGATGAGCACCGCGGCGACCGACGCGGTCAGCTTCACGGCGACGAACAGCACCAGGTTGAGGCGAACCGGGAGCCCCAGGTTCGGCAGCATGATGGCGACGATGCCGGCGCTGACGAGCAGGTTCAGCCGCCGCATCAGGCTGCGCTCGAACTCCGCGTTCCAGGAGTCGAAGAACTTGCGGATGAGCTTGCGCAGGCCGTTGATGAAGACGAACTCGAAGATCTTGCCCAGCACCGCGGCGAAGAGGATCAGCAGGACCAGCGTCAGCCACTTCCACGCCGCGACGCCCGCCACGGGCTCCCGGAAGGACGGCGGAAGCTTCTGCGCGACCCGCTCCAGGGGGATGCGGTAGGTCGCCTTGAACAGCCGGGGGGTCGACGCGACGGTGGCCGAGGAGACCCGCCACAGGCCGTCCGAGCCGACATCGACGTAGACCTCCGGGAGCGTCGGGAACAGCGTGTAGCGCCCCAGCCCACTGTCCGGGTCGGACCAGTCCGCGGACGCCGGGATCTGAGCGTAGGAGACGTACCTGCCCTGCCCGTCGAGCACCGAAAGGAGGTCGCGCGCGACCTGCGTGCGGTCGGACGCGGCCTCGGGGCCGCGGCTCCAGTCGAAGCAGAGGCGGGCGAGGTTCAGCCGCTCCGTATCCGGCTGCAGGTGGTCGATCCAGGTCTGGACCGCCAGCCGCGGCGACGAGCACAGGGACGCGGCGTCGTCGGCCGCGGACGCAGGGGCTGCCGCGACCAGGAGCAGCACGAAGGAGAGGATCAGCGGGAGCGTTCGCATGGCGCGCGACGGTACACCGTTCGCGCGCGCAGGATCAGATCGTCTTCAGGAACGCGATCAACGCCTCGCGGTCGGCGTCGCTCCAGTCCAGCCCGTGTTCGTGGCCCGGCTCGTCGCGCTCGGGGTCGAACATCGCCTCCAGCGTGTCGAACGCACCGTGGTGCAGGTAGGGGGCGGTGCGGCCGACGCCGCGCAGGCTGGGGATGCGGTAGTTGCCCGTGCCCCGGGCGAAGCTCCCCCCCGCGGACGGGTCGGTGCCGATCTCGTTGACCCGGACCTCCCGCTCGGACGTGTACAGCGGCGGCGTGTGGCAGTCGACGCAGACCGAATCCAGGAACAGCGCCTCGCCGGCGGCGGCCAGATCGCTGACCTCGTCGACCAGCGGCGGGGGCGCCTCCAGAGAGCGGTAGTACTCCGCCAGCGCCCACGACAGCACCCGGGGGATGCGGGTGCGCTCGTTGTTGGCGGTGATGAAGAGCGTCTCGCAGCGGACGGCGAGGGTGGCTGTGCCGCGGTGGAACCAGTTGGCGTTGTGGTGCAGGTAGGGCAGGTCCGCGATGCCGCCGAGATCGGGGTAGGCGTACGGGTTGAAGGCGCCGTCCGCGAGCACGTCGCTGCGGCCGGGGCCGAGCCGGTCCCAGTCCCCCGCCGCCGTGGAGTCCAGCTCGGGCGGCAGGTCGCCGGGGGTGAGTCCGTCGGCGAGGAGGCGGGCGACGCCGATGTCCATCTGGCGGTTGGCCAGCGTTGGGGACAGCTCGCCGGTGCGCGGATCCGGGGAGGCGTGGCACTGCGCGCAGGTGTTGCCCACGACCAGATCCCCGTCGTCGTTCTCGAAGACCCGGAGGCCGACCCGGGTGTCGCCGTCGCGCAGGAAGCCGGCCTGATCGAGGCCGTCCTCGACCGTCAGCAGGGCGGCGTAGGTGGAGTCCTGGCGGAGGGGGTACTCGAAGAAGACGCGGCGCCCCAGGTCCACCCATGCCTCCGTCGTGGTCGGGAGCTCGTCGGGCACCAGCGTGGTGAGCCGCGCGTCGTTGGGGAACGGCTCCCCCGCGAAGGCGGCCGCGACGTCGACGTCGGTCAGCGAACGGGAAGGGACGTCGCGGACCGGCAGGGAAGACCAGCCGGTCCCTTCAAGGCCGTAGCGGTCGAGCCTCCGGGAGGCGTACGAGTTGTCGTGATCGGTGAGGTCGCGCTCCAGCACCGCGCGGCCGTAGTGCACGTTCTCCACGTACTCGACGGGGTCGTCGCCGTAGGGCCAGAGCGGGTCCGGCTCCGGGATCGGCGGCTCCGGGCAGCCCGCCAGCGCGGCGACGGTGGCCAGCAGCAGAGGGACTCGGAACGCTCGGATCAAGCGGCTCGGCGGCGACGGAGGCACAGCCCCGTCAGCAGCAGGAAGCCGGCCCACGAAGCGGGCAGGGATGCGCCCCCCACGGTCGTGCAGCCGCAGTCGGGGGCCTCGTTGTCGGCGCTGTCGTCGTCGTCGTCGTCGACCGTGCCGGTGTCGTCGTCGTCGGTGGCGTCGTCGTCGTCCGTCGCGTCGTCGTCGTCCGTCGCGTCGTCGTCGTCGGTCGCATCGTCGTCGTCCGTCGCGTCGTCATCGTCGGTGGCGTCGTCGTCATCGGAGCCGGAGTCGTCGTCGTCGTCGTCGTCGCCCGAGTCGTCGTCGTCCCCCGAGTCGTCGTCGTCGCCCAGGCTGTAGCTGAACTCCTCGACGTCGGACCACGGACCCGAGACCGCGCCATCGTCGGATCGAGCGCGCCAGTACACGGTCTGGTCCTCGGGGAGGAACAGGTCGACGGTCCACGCGGTCTCGCCGGAGGGGTCCTCGGCGATCTCGACGTCGGCGGCGTGCAGCAGCGTCAGCGCGGCGTCCAGCCAGACCTCGAACTCGTACTCGAGGGCGTCGCCGTTGGGGTCGGTGGCGTTCTCCACGACGAGGTCGGGCGTCCCGGAGCCGACGATGTCGCCCTCGATGGGGTCGACCGGCACCGGCGCCGTCGGGCCGTCGAAGAGGCAGGGGTCGGTGCCGACGGCGTACTCCGCGGCGTTGGTGAGGCCGTCGGCGTCGGGGTCGGCGGTCGCGTCGCCGGGATCGGTGGAGTCGACGCAGGGCTGGCCGTCCTCCCAGCCGTCGGGGAGGCCGTCTCCGTCGATGTCCGCCGCGCCCACGGTGATGGTCCAGGAGATCACGTCGGTGCCGCCGTCGCCGTCGTCCACGGTCATGGTCACGGCGGCGGGGGCGAAGCTGTCGGCGAAGGTCGGCGTCCAGAGGATCTCGCCCGTACCGGCGTCGATCGTCATGCCCGCGGGGGCCGACAGAGACAGGGAGAAGGTGAGCACGTCGACCCCGTAGTTCTGGACCGTGGGGAGCCAGGTGTAGAGCACCCCTTCGGTGCCAACGAAGGGTGGGAGGTTCGTGATTACGGGTGGGAGGTCGGCGACGTCCACGGTCGCGGTGTCGGTGTCGGTGGCGCCCTCGTCGTCGGTCACCAACAGGGTGAGGGTCCAGACGCCGTCGTCGGGGTAGGCGCAGTAGCCGGTGGTCTCGCCGCTGGATTCGTAGACGCCGTCGCTGTCGCAGTCCCACTCCCAGCTGACGATCGTGCCGTCGGGGTCGCTGGAGCCGCTGCCATCCAGCGGCGGCAGCGGGTTCCCCTCGTCTCCGCTGTAGGGGCCGCCAGCGTCGGCGGTGGGGCCGTCGTTGACGGAGGTTACGTCGATCGTGACGGTCGCTTCGTTGGACGTGAGCACGCCGTCGTCGACCTCGAACGTGAAGGAGTCCGGCCCGTTGTAGTTGGGGTCGGGGGTGTAGGTCAGGTTCGGGGCGGAGCCGCTGAGGGCGCCGTTGCTCGGGCCGGGCCCGGTCAGCGTGAACGTCAGCGGCAGGCCCTCGGGGTCGTTGCCCGTCAGGGTGATGGCGACGGCGACGTCCTCGTCGGTGGTGACGGTCTGATCGTCCGCCGTGGGCGGGGCGTTGGTGATCTCGATGTGGGTGCTGCCCGTGCCGCCGTCACTGGCGGGGCCGGGGCCGCTGCCGCCGGAGACCTGGAGGGTGCCGTCGATGCTGCCGAGGGCGTGGAAGATCTTGATGCGTCCGCCGCCGCCCCCGCCGCCGTCGTCGTCGACGTTGGCGCCGGAGCCGCCGTTGGCCTGCAGGGTCGCACCGGCCCCGAGGTTGATCGTCGTGGCGTCCAGGAGGATGCCGCCGCCGGATCCCCCGCCCGCGGCGTCGTTGTTGACGTTGGGGCCGTTGCCGCCGTTCATGGAGACGCTGCCGTCCAGCGTGATGGTCGCGGCCTCGATCCAGAGCGCGGCGCCGCCGTCGCCCCCTTCACCGCCGCCGTCGCCATCGGCCGAGCCCGCCGCGCCGCCGGCCGAACCCATCTGGATGGCGTTGCTGTCCGAGGCGCCGTACGCGCTGCCGCCGAGGCCGTCGGGGGTGGAGCCGTTGTCGCGGGAGCCGAAGCCGCCGTCGCCGCCGTAGGCGCCGCCGCCGCCGGAGTCCTGGCAGCAGGCGCCGCCGGTGCCGCCGCCGGGGCCTTCACCGCCGGCGTTGTTCTGCCCGCGGTAGCCGGCCGCGTTGCCGACGATCGAGGAGCTGGCGTCGACGGTCACGGTGCCGCTGACGACGAGGTGGAGCAGCCCCGTGGTCGAGGCGTCGCCGTCGTAGGCGGCGACGTTCAGGGTCGCGCCGTTGATGAGGGTGACGTTGTCGAAGGTCTGGGTCCCCCCCAGGGTCTGCGACGTGCCGTCCAGCAGCAGGTCCTGCGCGGCCGCGGGGGCGGCACTCAGGAGCGTGACGGAGACGAGGAAGAGAAGGGCTCGGCGCATGCGGAGACGATAGCGCCGCGGGGGGCCGGGCGCTCAAGCCGGCGCTGCCTCCTCCGATGACGGAGGCATGCGTGTCTGCGTGCTCCCCCTGGCGGTCCTCCTCAGCCTGCGTGCCCGGCGGCCGACGGAGCGGTCCTGATGGGGCAAGGGCTCGCGGCCTGGAGCTGGGAGTCGGTGACGTTGCTGGACGCCGCCGGCGAGGTGACCAGCTCCGCCACCATCCCCGACCCCGACGGCGTCGGCGTCGACAGCACGGGCATGTACTGGGGCACCGGCAGCGGCGAGGTCTGGAAGCTCCACTCGCTCGTGGACGGCGGCCCCAACGAAGCCTGGTTCCACACCGGCGGAAACAACAACGACCTCACGATCGACCCGGTCGGTGACGTGCTCTACGTGGCCCAGAACGAGGGCGCCGTCTGGCGCATCGACTCCACCGGCGCCCAGAACGCCTCCCCCACCGGGGACGCGGTGGCGGTCGACATGGGCGCCGAGGGCGAGGTCTGGGTGCACGGCCGCATGGCCGGGGGGCTGTGGTCGATCGATCCGGTGACCCTGGAGGCGGTGCTCGAGGCCGAACTGGCGGCGCTCGACCCCAGTTGGATCACGAGCAACCGCGTGGCCTTCAACCCCGTCGACGGCAAGGTCTACACCTCGTCCTACTTCGCGGACGCGGGAGGGCAGATCGTGCGCTGGGATCCCAACGAGCCGGACGTGCTCGACCACTGGACCACGGGCCTCAACAACCCGGAACTGAACCCCGACGGGGTGGAGTGGCACGACGGTTGCCTGTACTGGACCGCGCCCCTGGCGGGGAAGATCTACCGCGTCTGCGAGTGCCCCTAACCGTCGAACTCGGGGCAGCCGGTGAACGAACCGTCACCCGCCGGGTCGTAGTCATCCGCCGCGCTCTGGCAGGTGCCCGCGGCGATGTTGGACCAGATGATGTCGGCGCAGGAGCGCGGCTGGAGCACGACGCCGTCGAGGTAGGCACCGGTGATCTGCTCGGCCACGACGGTGATGCAGAAGGGGCCGGGATCGGGCGCGCCGCACTCGTGGCAGGCGACGCCGTAGGCCTCCTCCACGAAGTCGCAGGCCGCGCCCTCGCCGCCCCCGAGGGTCTCGTCCAGCGGCCGGCTGTCCATGCTCGCGTGCAGGCGGCCGTCCACGAACGCGCTCAGGTCGGGCTCGAAGCGGCCGGAGATCGTGACGTCGGTGAGGGTCGAAGCTTCACCGCTGATCTCCAGGGCGAGGTCGATGGGGCCCAGGTCGAGCCACGGGTCCAGCCACTCCGCGGGCGTGTCGTCGCTCGTGTCGAAGGCCTCGTCGGCACCGGCGGTCAGGTTCAAGGACTCGTTGCACAGGCCCTGAAGCACGTTGCCGTCGTCGTCCGCGGAACCGGCCGCGCCGAACATCTGCAGGCCCGGCTGCCCCCCCGCGGAGAAGTCGGATCCCTCGCCGACGCTGAAGAGGAGGTACTCGTCGCTCAGCAGGGTCGACAGCAGCCCCCCCGCCCCGGGCGGTTCGACGAACGTCGCGCCCGCGAGGTCCAGCGAGTAGACGCGACCCGGCAGCGACGAGGTCTCCTCCACTTCGGGCGCCGGCGGGAACCCGTCGTCGTCGTCCGAGGCGTCGTCGTCGTCGTCCCCGCTGGCGTCGTCATCGTCGTCCCCGGAGGCGTCGTCGTCGTCCCCCGCGGGCCCCATGTCGTCGTCGTCGTCGGTGGCGAAGGGGTCGACCTGGTAGCAGGCTCCGACCATCAAGAGCGCGACCGCGCTAGCGATCAAACGAACAAACCACGTCATCTTGCACCTCCCCGTTGAGGCTCCACGGCCAGCAGCCGGAGCATGAATCGTCATCGCTGAAGTCGATGGTCGCGACGTCCCCGAACGCCTCGATCACCGCGGTTCCGCTGTCTGGGTTGGAACCGAAGCAGTTGCCCGACTCGCCCAGCGTGAGGCTCGCCAAGACCGGGCCGCGGCAGCGCACGGTGCCGGCGAAGTCGAAGGTGTGGACCTCGGACGGCGGCGCGGTCCAGTCACCGGTCCAGTCGTAGCTGCCGACCACCCCCTGGGGCATCGCCGCGTCGATCGTCGAGTTGGGCACGCCGACCAGCTGGAGCTCGCCCGCCGAGGTGTCGTCGCGCCAGATCCCGCCGTCGCCCTCGCTCGCGGTCCAGGTGCCCGAGAACGCCAGCGAGTCGTAGTCGCCCGCCCCCGCCGAGGACCACGCCTTGGCCGTGCTCACGGTGGTCGAGCTGCCTTCGGCGGAGGTGCGGACCTGGGTCAGCTCGCCCTCGTAGCCGACGCCGCCCCCGTCGGTGGTGCAGCCGCCGCTCCACACGGTCGTGCCCGGGCTGGCGGGGTGGTCGCCGGCCCAGGTGGGGCAGTTGGGTTCGGCGCTGGCGAGTCCGAAGCGCAGGATCTCGCCCAGGTAGCGCATCTGGGCCAGGGCGAACGTCGTGCGCACGAACTCGGTGCCGTCGCTCAGGTCGAGCGGGTCCACGGTCTCCCCGTCGGGGCAGAGGAACTCGACGTCGGTGAAGTCATCGTCATCGGTCGCGTCGTCGTCGTCCGGGTGGGTCGCGCTGTCGTCGTCATCGGCGACGTCGTCGTCATCGGCGCTGTCGTCGTCGTCCGGCGCATCGGTTGCGTCGTCGTCGTCAGACGGGGTGGGCGGCTCGCTCGGACAGGCTCCCAACAGAAGCAGGCAGGCGAGCGCGCTCGACATTGGCACGAGCTTCGCGATCATCGGATCGGATGATGCCACTGTCCCGCAACCGCCAGAAGCCGATCCTCGTTGCAGTTCTGTGGTTGTTTGCCCTCACCGGCTGCCCCACCGGGGCACCCCACGACTGCGAAACCAAGGCCGAAGAGCTCGGCTTCGCCCCCTGCACGGGCACGATCGAGGATGTGGAGACGTGGGAGCGGTTCAGCATCCCCGCGGGCCAGGTGGACCTGCTGCGGGCGGCCAAGCACATGGTGCCGTCGGTCGAGGATGCGCGGGTGCCGACCCTGTACGTCGACAGCAACCGCTACCTGCTCCACTACGACTTCATCGTCGAGGTGTTCGGCGATCGCTTCCCCGGCCTGACGCCGGTCGACTACGTGACCCTGGTCCTGCACCCCACCGAGCGGGAGTACTACACCGGCACCATCGGGCAGTACCTGCGCACGGACGGCTCGACGCTGTACGGCTTCACCGTCTGGGACGACCTCACCGACCCCGAGGCGGCGCTGACGGCGGAGGAGGCGACGGCCGCGTGGGAGTCGATCTCGGAAACCTTCACCCTGCGCCCCCTGGTCTGGGTGCCGGTGTCCAACCGGCAGCGCGACATCGCCCGCTCCTGGGACGTGCCCTTCCCGATGCACGACCCCGCGGACGACGTGGCCTACGAGGCGTACACGCAGGGGACGGGCTACGGCACCGTGCGGCTGGTCCCCGTCGAGGAGCTCGGCGCCGCCATCGAGCAGGCCAGCTTCGGCTTCCGCGACCTGCTCGTCCTGGACGACGCCCCCCTGGACATCGAACGCGTGATCGCCGGAGCGGTGACGGCGGCGCGGCAGAACGAGCTGTCCCACCTGAACGTGCGCAGCGCAGCCCGCGGCACCCCCAACTGCTACCTCCGGGACGCCTTCGAGGCGCTCGCCGAATGGGAGGGGCAGCTGGTCGCGCTGACCTGTGCCCAGGACGGCCTGACCGTCGAGGAGACGACCCTGGACGAGGCCGAGGCGTGGTGGGAGCAGCTGCGCCCCGAGCCGGTGGCGGTGCCGGAGCCGGACCTGGAGTTCGACGGGCTCACCCCGCTGCTGGAGATGCCGAGCGACTCGGCGGAGGAGCGCACCGCCAGCGGGGGCCGGTACGGCAGCAAGGCGGCGGCGCTGGGCACGCTGTACCAGCGCATCGATCCCGACCTGCAGTTGCAGGGGTTCGGGGTTCCGTTCTCGTACTACGCGGCGTTCGTCGAAGGCACGTCGTGGACGTACGAGGAGCAGGAGCGCACGTTCGCCGAGACGCTGTCGGACTGGCTCGCCGACGAGGCGTTCGAGGCCGACGCGCCGCTGCGACGGAGCCGGCTGGAGGCGCTCCGAGACGCGATGGAGGCGGCGGCGAAAGACCCCGCCGTGGTCGCCGCGCTGGGGGCCCAGATCGAAGCGGTGTGGGGCACCGACCTGAAGATGGTGCGGTTCCGCTCCAGCAGCAACGCCGAGGACGGCCTCAGCTTCGGGGGGGCGGGGCTCTACGACTCGACCTCGGTCTGCCTCGCCGACACCACCGACGGCGATGACGAGGGTCCGAGCCACTGCGACCCCGACCAGCCGAACGAACGCACGATCGAACGCGGCCTGGGCAAGGTCTGGTCGTCGCTGTGGGCGATGGCGGCGTTCGAAGAGCGGGCCTGGTACGGCATCGACCACGCCGAGGTCGCGATGGGCGTGCTGGTCAACGACCGGAGTGTCCACGAGCAGGCCAACCTCGTCGTGTTCACGGGCGAGCCGGCGCTGCCGGGGGCGGACGACTACGTGGTGAACGCCCAGACCGGCGACGAGTCGGTGGTCTCGCCGCGGCCCGGCCAGGTGGTCGAGAAGTCGCTGCTGACGATGTCCGGGGGCGAGGTCGCCTCGATCGAGCGGGTCCGAGCCTCGAACCTGGTGCCCGCGGGGACCTGGGTGATCGACGATGATCGGCTCCGCGAACTGGGGGCCGCGATGGCGGACATCGCGGGCCTGTACCCCGTCGACGAAGAGCCTCCCGACGGCGGCGTGGTGCTGCTGGACAGCGAGTGGAAGGTGCTCGAGGACGGGCGGCTGATCGTGAAGCAGATCCGGCCGTTCCTGCGGATGGAGGAGTGATGCGCGCGCGACCGATGGTCCTGGCCTTGCTCGCGACGGTCCTGGCTGCGTGCCCCACGGGGGACGACGACGACAGCACCGGCGGGGACGACGACGACTCGGTGCCGGTCGGGGGGCCGGCGTTGCACCTCCCGGAGCGGTTCGCGTGGTGCCCCGACGGCGGCGGCGGCACGGGCGAGGGCACGCTCACGATCGGCGACGAAGCGGTCTACTGCGCCGCCTTCCACGAGACCCGCACGCTGGCCCAGGAGCGGGACGCCAAGGCGATGCTCTGGCTGGCGGACGGAGCCGTGGCGGTGCCGACGGTCGATGGAACGATCCCGTGGCGCCTCCCGGGTTGCGCGCTGACCGCCGACGGCGAGGAGCTGGCCCCGTCGGCCGACGGCGAGCTGACCGTGACGACCGACCTCGGAGGCAGCGGCCGGTACCGGCTTCAGCTGCGCCAGCCGATGGGCAGCCACGAGCTGGTGCTGTGGTTGGACGGTCCCCGCGACGAGCTGACCGCGGACGGACCGGCGATGAACGGGGAGCACATCGGGCTCGCCACCGACACCGACCACGCCGTGGCCCTGCAGCTGTGCGAGGGCTCGTGCGGGTCCGCGGCCGAGGGGCTGCTCCTGGACTCGTGCCGGTTCGACCGGGTGGCGGCGGAGCGGCACCACATCGAGTTCGAAGGCGGCTGGATCGACGTCGAGCTGCGCATCGGCCAGTCCTTCCTCGCGACGCAGCCGGCGGTCTTCGTCGGCGGCGAGGGCGAGCTGGACGGGGCGCCGTTCGTGCAGCGGGACTACTTCGAGGCGCTCTACAACCCCGAGCATCACCACTTCAGCCGCGACTTCGTGCTCTGGATCGACGGCGAGGACCGGGGCGTGTTGGTGGAGCACGCGGACCCGTTCTTCGACGCGCCGGCGGTCGCGGTCAGCGTGATCGACCACGACTTCGCGGTGGTGGAGAGCCGGGCGGTGACGGACGAGACCTACGAGACGAACGTCGACTAGCCCTTGCGGCGGATCTCGTGCAGCGAGGTGGTCTGCGCGCGCCCCCGAAGCTCGACCTCACCCAGGGACTTCGTCTCGAAGGGAGCCGCGTCTGTCAGCTTCTCCAGCGTCGTCCCGCTGATCAGCACCGGCGAGCCGTAGGTCTTGGTCAGCCCTTCCAGGCGCGACGCCGTATTCACCGCGTCGGAGATGACGGTGGAGTCGATGCGCTCCTCTTCGCCGATGGTGCCGAGCATCAGCGACCCGTGATGCAGCCCCACGCCGATGGTGATCTCGGGCAGCCCCCGGGAGGCCCGGTCAAGGTTCAGTTCAGCCACGGCGTCCTGCATCGCCAGCGCCGCCCGCACGGCGTCATCCACCGAGTTGGGGAACAGCGCCATCACCGCGTCGCCGATGTACTTGTCGATGAAGCCGTCGTGCTGCCGGATCACCGGCCCCACGCGGGCCAGGTACTCGTTCAGGAACGCGAAGTTCTCCTGCGGAGTCATGCCCTCGGACAGCGACGTGAACGAGCGGATGTCGCTGAACAGCACCGTCATGCTGCGCTGGACCGAGTCGCCGAGCCCGACGTCCACGACGCTCTCCTTCCCCAAGAAGGTCAGGAACTGCTGGGGCACGAACCGGGCGAACGCACCCGCGAGGGCCTCTGAGTTGGCGTAGAGCGCGGCGTTCTCGATCGAGATTGCGATCTGGGCGCTGAGCAGGTTGAGCAGCTCCAACCGCTCATTGGTGAAGGCGCCGGTGGTGAGCTCGTTCTCGAGGTACATCACCCCCGCCAGCTTGTCGCTGTGGACCAGGGGCACCGCCAGGATCGAGCGGGTGTGCCGGCCGCGGATGTACGGACAAGCGGTCAACGTCCCCGGGTTCGCGGTGTCCGCCACCAACACCGGACGCCGGGTGCGCGCGACGAGGTTCACCAACGCGGCCGAGAGATCGTCGGCCCCGTCCACGGGGCGATCGACCACCAGCACTTCGTCAGCGTCGGGGAGCCGCTCGGCGCGCACCGTCAGCGCCCCCGCATCCCCCAGAATCAGCATCGCGCGGCGGGCGCCCGCGTTCTCCAGCGCCAGGCCCAGCAGCCGCTCGAGCAGCCGCTCGGTCACGATCTCCCGCGCGACCACCTCGTTGGCCCGCAGCACGGTCAGCAGGTCGAGCGAAGGGCTTCCGGTCGAGGTCGTGGTGCTGGTCCCGCTCGTCATCGACGTGCTGGTCAGGAGCGGGCCGGCCGACGGGGCCAGGAGGGCCAGCTCGGGGTGCGCCTCGTCCAACCGCTGCACGGCCGCCAGCGCCCCACACCGCTCCCACGCTGCCCGCGCCGCGCGCAGGTAGACGCGGGCAACCCGTCGACGCGAAGCATGGAAGGCGACCGCACGCTCGTTCAGGATGGCCTCGTCGTTGGGGTAGGAGTTGGCCACGGCGGCGTCGATCGCCTCATCGATCAGCCGGGTAGCGGTGTCCGAGTCTCCACCGAGCCAGGCCAGCTCCGCCTCCAGGTACAGCTTCTTGTGGGTGAAGCCGAGGGGGGATGAGGCGGCCCACGCGTCGACCTTCTTCTTGACGCTCCGAACAGCCTTCAGGGCCTTCTTCCGCTCCCCTGGAGGCAGCGTGTCTAGGACCAACAGGTCGATCACCGCACCCAGCCACCAGTGCTGCGTGTACTGCGGGTTGCCGGTGACGGCCGCGTCGTACCCGCGGGCCTCCTGCATCCACGGCCGCGCCCCCGCGGGGTCCCCCCGCACCAGCAGCATGAGCCCTTTGCACATCGCAAAGCAGTGGATCGGAAGCTTGCTGGTGTAGCCCTCCAGCTCCGCCTTCCACACCGCCTCCGCCGCCTCGTCCGCTCCCAGGAACGGGGGCTGGGCCACGTCGCTGAGGCATCGCACGAGGTGCCGCATCACGTGCAGGCTCTGAAGCGAGTCGTCGATCCCGTAGCGGGTCGCATGATCCAGGTAGCGCTGCGCCAGCTCGTCCAGCTCGTGCAACGGCTCGCCCAGCAGCAACCGCAGGTTCATCATCTGGACGGCGACGTAGTGCGCGTGGAGCGGGTCGCCGGCCTCCAGCCCGGCCGCGAAGCCGTCCATCATCAGCGGGATCGCGCTGCGCTGATCGTGGGACCAGTGCTGCATCAGGCCGGCGACGGCCGACGGGATCTTCGCCAGCTGACCGGGGTCGGGGTAGGCCTGCGCGATGAGCTTGGCTCCCTCGTTGTACTCGTGGGCCTTCGCGAAGTCGCCGAGGATCGGTCCCACGACCATCGCGTAGCAGCCCCAGGCAAACGCCGAGTCGGGGGAGTTGCCGTAGCGGTAGCTCGTCTGCGCCATCTTCAGCAGCACGATCGAGCCGAGGTTGGAATTGATGAAGAAGGCCGCGGCGGCGATGTTGTTGAGCAGCTTCAGGGCCATGACCATCATGGGGTCGGAAGCCTCGGGCAGTTCGGCGATGGCGCGGGGGGCGGTCTTGCGGACGAGGAACTGGGTCTTGACCACCTCCAGCAGCATCGCGGGCATGCCCGGGTCGGCGGGGATCTTGATGCCCGCCAGCGCGACGGCCCGGGAGGCGGTGTTCACGGCCTCGCGGAAGTTGCTCCGGTTCGCGAGGATTTCGACCTGCAGGTTGTAGACCTGCATGCGCTCCAGGTCGGTGCGGCTCCGGCTCAGCAGCTCCTCGATGAGGCCATCGGCGACGTCCTTGTCGCCGCCCAGGTACTCACTCGCGGCGCGCTGGAACCAGGTGCTCCAGGCGAGTTCGTACTGCACCTCCCAGGGTGCATCCAGGAGCTCCGCCGCCGCCGTGAAGAAGTCGATGGCGGGGGCGTGGACGGACGCCAGCCGGGCTTTGCGTCCCGCATCGGCGAACCACTGAGCGGCGGCCGCGCGCTCCGGGGGGGCCGTGATCAGGGCCGTCGCGTGCTGGTACTGCGTCGCCACCGCGAAGACGTCGGGGGCCCCGGCGGATCCGGCAAAGGCGCGAGCGATCGAGAGGTGCAGCCGACCTCGCACGTCCTCGTCGATGGTGGAGTAGGCAGCCTGCTGGACCCGGTCGTGGAGGAAGCGGTAGCTGGCGTTGAGGTCGGTCTCGCCGCCGGCGTCCCCCGCGAGGCGGTAGCCGTCGTCCAGGGGCAGGACGAGCCCGGCCTGGAGCGCCGGCCAGAGCCGGTCGGCGATGGACGAGGCGGTGCTGGCGTCGGCGGTCGCGAGGGTGCCGAGATCGAACCGTCCACCGACGGCGGCGGCCAGCTGGAGCACCTCGACGCAGCCTGGCTCCAGCTCCCGCACCTTGCCGATCATCAGCTCGACCACGTTGTCGGTCAGCTCGCTGCCCGCGATGGCGTCCAGATCCCAGGTCCAGTAGCCCCGGGGGTCGTGTTCGAACAGGCCCGAGGCGTGGAGCTGATCAAGGAACTGATTCACGAAGAAGGGGTTGCCCGCGGTCTTGGACTGGATCAGCTCTGCCAGGGAGCGCGCCTCGTCCGCCGGGCGTCGGACCGTGTCCGCGGTCATGGCGACGAGGTCGTCCAGTTCGAGGCCCTGCAATTCGATGTCGCAGTCCTCGGCCATGTCCGCAGCGGCTCGTTTGGTGCGGATGTCGGCGCGCATGATCGCGACCGGGTGGGACGGCGGCACCTCGTTGTCGCGGTAGCTCCCGATGAGGAGCAGCCAGCCGACCTGCGGGTCCGTGACGAGCCCTTCGAGCAGGTTCAGGGAGGGCTGGTCGGCCCACTGGAGGTCGTCCAGGAAGAGCACCAGGGGGTGGTCGGACGCGGCCAGGGCCCCGACGAAGCGGCCGAACAGCTCGCGGAACCGGAGGGCGGCGGCGTCTCCGCTCAGCTCGGGGGCGGGGGGCTGCTCGCCGATGATGAGTTCGACCCCGGGAAGCACGTCGGTGATGACGGAGCCGCTGTCGCCGAGGGCGGCGACGATCTTGGCCTTCCACTGGGCCACCCGATCGGGGCTCTCGCTGAGGAGCTGGTCGACCAGTCCCTCGAACGCCTGGATGAGCGAGGCGTAGGGGATGTTGCGGCTGTACTGGTCGAACTTGCCGTCGAGGCAAGTAGCCGCGCTCCTCGACGATGGGCTTGTGGACCTCCCGGATCAGGGCGGACTTGCCGATGCCGGAGTACCCGTAGACCCAGAGCGCCTCGGAGCGCCCACCGGCGGCCCGGCGGAACGCGTCCATCAGCTGGGCGATGGCCCCCTCCCGTCCGTAGAGGCGTTCGGAGACGGCGAGGCGGTCCGAGACGTCGTCGGTGCCCAACTCGAACGGCTCGGCCGTCTCGAGGCATCGCTTCAGGTCGGCGGCGATCCCCCGGGCCGTCTGGTACCGATCCTCGGGGCTCTTGGCGAGCAGCCGCATGACCACGTCGGACACGTTCCGGGGAAGGCTCGGATCGGCCTCGTGGGGCGGCACCGGAGTGCGCGCGATGTGGCAGTGGACCAGCTCCAGGGCGTCGTCCGACGTGAGGGGGCGACGGCCCACGAGGAACTCGTAGAGCGTCGCGCCGAGGGAGTAGAAGTCGCTGCGGTGGTCGACCGCCCGATTCATGCGGCCGGTCTGCTCCGGCGAGCAGTACGCGAGCGTGCCTTCCAGGCGAGAGGGCCCCACTGCGCGCTTGCGCTCCGTCGCCAGCAACGAGCTGATGCCGAAGTCGATGATCGTGACGCTGGCGTCGGCCTCGTCCAGCAGCACGTTGCTGGGCTTGATGTCCTTGTGCACCACGCCGGCGCGGTGCACCTCGCCGATGGCGCGGGCGAGCTGGACGCCGATGCGAGTGGCTTGGGCCACCGTCTGGCGCTTGGCTTCCAAGACGTGGGAGAGCACTGCGCCGCCGGTGTCCTTGAACACGATGGCCGGGCGATCTTCGAACTCGGTCAGCTCGGCCGCCTGGACGATGCCGGCCGCATCCGCCAAGGCGAGGTGGCGGCAGAGGTCGTACTCGCAACGCAACCGGGCGCGCTGGCGGGCGGTGGGGTACTCGCCCCGGAGCGCCTTCAGGATGACCTGACCGCCCCCGTTTTCGGCGCGGTAGATGACGGTCTCGCGCCCCTCGGACAGACGTTCGATAATTCGGAAAACCAACGTACGCATCTCCCCTGCATTGATCGATCTACCCCGGACCGAGGTGACGAGCAACATGCCCGCTGGCCCCCTCCCCCACCCCCGGATAAGCTCCCCGGCCATGACGCGCACCCTGCTCCTGACCCTGCTCCTTCTCCTCCCGCTCCTCGGCTGCGAGGGAAACGCCCTGTACGACGCCGAGCTGATGGACTCGCCCGAGGGCTACGAGGCGTTCCTCGCCAAGTACCCCGATTCGGCGGAGGCCTCCCGGCTGCGCACGCGGATCGACGAGCTGAGGTTCACGCGGGCCAAGGCCGAGAAGTCGAGCCAGGCGATGCGCGACTACCTGACGCATCACCCCGACGGCGCGTACGTGGACGAGGCGCGCAAGCTCGAGGACGAGATCGCCCACCGCGAGGCCGCTCACGAGCACACGCCGGAGGCGTACCGGGCCTACCTCGACAGCCACCCCGACGGCGCCTTCGTGGAGGAGGCCCGCTTCGCCCACGATCAGCTGACGTACCTGCCGCAGATCGCGATCCAGGACATCCGCGTCGAGCCGATCAACATGGCGCGCGACCCGAAGGGTCCGCTCAACGGCTGGGAGATCTTCGCCGAGGTCGTCAACGGCGGCGACCGCTCGCTCCGCACCGTGGAGATGGCGATCGACTACCTCAGCGCCACCGGCAACTCCGTCAAGAGCGACAAGTGGTGGGCCGTCGCGCCCGACCTGGGCGGCTTCCCGACCCCGCCGGAGATGAAGCCGACCCTGCACCCCCAGGCGTCGCGCACGTTCCGCTGGAGCACCGCCGAGGTGCCCGACGGCGCTCAGGCGGCGAACTTCGGGCTGCGCGTCACCAAGGTGACGTTCAAGCAGGACGACTAGGGGCGCGATCCCGAGCTGGCCTCCAGCTCCTCCGACATCGGGAAGAACCGACCGCGCGAACTCGCCAGCAGGATCCCCTCCCGCCGGATCTCCGCCTCGATCACCCGGTACTTCGGGTGACTCTCGTCCGCCACCCAGGCCCGCACCGACAGCTCCTGCTCGGTCGGGCAGGCCGCCGCGTACCGCACCGTCAGCTCTCCCGTGACCGCGACCACGTCGCGCAGGAAGAAGCTCACGGCGCAGCTGAACTCGTCCAGGATCATCGCCGCGGCCCCGCCGTGGAGCACCCCCTTGGCCCCCTGCCACGACGCATCCACCGTCGGCCAGCCGACGATGGCGTCGCCCTCTCGGTAGAACTCGAGGTGAAGACCGTGGGGATGATCCTCGGCGCACCCGATGCAGTCCGGAAACGTGGGGTAGCGGAGGCGTTGATCTCGGCGCGGACGCAACGGCGCTTCGGCTACCGGACGAAGAGCATGATGTTGTCGTCGTGGATGGCGCCGGTGCTGTACTCCGCCCACGTGCGCTCGAACACCGACGTGCTGTAGCCCCGGTCGCCCATCGCCCCCAGATAGGCGTTCATCACGCAGCACCCGATGTCGGAGTCGAGCCCGCCGATGCGCGCGTTCTCGGCGTGCGTGTGGGTCGGGTACCAGTCCTCGTTGGGGTCGCTGCAGTTCAGCCCGAACGGCGCGACGGTCGCGCCCGCGGCGAACCGGTTGTCGGTCACCGTCGTGCAGGTGGCGGCGCAGTTGCCCCGCCCGGGGTCGACCTGGAAGGTCGCGTCCAGGGTGTCGACCACGTCGAGCCCCTCGCACAGGAACGTGGCGCCGTCGTTCTTGTAGACGATGCGCACGTCGTCGACGTCGATCTCGCTCCAGCTGCGGTACTTGGTGGTCACGTTCACGTCGACGCTGAAGCTGGGGAACGTCGTCGCGTTGCGCACGGAGTCGGACTCCCACGCCTCCACGTAGTCGGTGGAGTAGTACGGCGACGGACCGTTGAAGTACGGGTCATCCGCATCGTCCAGGTTGGCGACCAGCGTCCAGCCTCCGTCGTCGTTGCTCATGTCGCAGAACACCTCGTAGGGCGTGCCGCTGGTCAGCGGGTCGATCCAGTAGATCGCGTCCAGGAGCGACGGGTCGTCGTCGTGGATGTCGTCGCAGTCGACGCCCGCGCAGATGGCGTCGAGCCCGAGCGCACCCGCGTCGGCGGACAGGTCGCAGTCGTTGTCGGCGCCGTCGCAGACCTCGGGGTTGCCGTCGTAGTTGTCGAGGTCGGTGTCGTCGCAGTCGCCGTCGCACTCGGTCTGGCCGTCGGTGTCGTCGTCGATCTCGTCGCCGCCGAGCAGCCCGTCGCAGTCGTTGTCGGCGCTGTCGCAGACCTCGGTGTTGCCCGGGAAGTTGTCGCCGTCCGAGTCGGCGCAGTCGGCGCAGTCCAGGGAGCTGTCGCCGTCGCTGTCGGTCTCACCGCCGCCGTCGTCGTCGAGCGTCACGAAGTCGGCGCCACCGGCGCAGTCGTTGTCGTTGCCGTCGCACACCTCGGCGTTGCCGGGGAAGTTGTCGTCGTCCGCGTCGTCGCAGTCGGCGCAGTCCAGGGCGCCGTCGGTGTCGCTGTCGAGCTCGCCGCCGCCGTCATCGTCGAGCGTCACGAAGTCGGCGCCGCCGGCGCAGTCGTTGTCGCTGCCGTCGCAGACCTCGGCGTTGCCGTCGAAGTTGTTGACGTCGGCGTCGTCGCAGTCGCCCTCGCACTCGGACTGACCGTCCGTGTCGTCGTCGATCTCCGTCGCGGGGACCACGGTGTCGCAGTCGTTGTCCGCCCCGTCGCAGACCTCGGCGTTGCCGTCGAAGTTGTTGATGTCGGCGTCGTCGCAGTCGCCTTCGCACTCGGACTGACCGTCGGTGTCGTCGTCGGTCTCGTCGGCCGGGACGATGGTGTCGCAGTCGTTGTCGATGCCGTCGCACAGCTCGGTGGCGTTGGAGTAGATGGTGTCGTCGGTGTCGTCGCAGTCGCCGTCGCACTCGTTCTGGAAGTCGAGGTCGTTGTCGACCTCCTCATCGTCCAGCGCGCCGTCGCAGTTGGTGTCCAGCACGCCGTCGCAGGTCGCGGTGGCGCCGGGGAAGACGTCGATGTTGCCGTCGTCGCAGTCGCCGTCACAGCCGGTGATGCCGTCGCCGTCGCCGTCGGTGTTGGTGGCGTTGGCGTCGTTGTCGTCGCAGTCGGCGGGGTCATCGCAGGTGGTCTCGCCGTCGCCGTCCTCGTCCAGGGTGTTGAGCGTCGCGTCCGTGTCGTCGCAGTCGGTGTCGGCGGGGTCGCCGTCGCCGTCGCCGTCAGCGGGGCCGGAGTCGTCGTCGTCGCCGCTGTCGTCGTCGTCGCCGCTGTCGTCGTCGTCGCCGCCGGAGTCGTCGTCGTCGGTGGCGTCGTCGTCATCCCCCACGGAGGTGTCGTCGTCGTCGGTGGCGCCGGTGGCGTCGTCGTCGTCATCCGGACAGCCCGCGAGGGACAGGAGCAGGAACAAGCTGAACAGCAGGTGAGCGAAACGCGACATGAAGGCCTCCCAGTCCGCGAACGCTAGCAGGGCTACGGGGGGCCCGAAGCGTCCTTGGTGTGCTTCCAGCGAAAGGGGACCAGCAGTTGCTCCCACCAGCGCCGGGGGAAGTTCGGCATGTCGGCGATGCCGATCGCCTCCGGGGGCTCCCGGTCGGCCGGCAGGAAGCGGGTGCCGAAGACGATGTCCCAGACGATCAGGTTCGCCCCGTAGTTGCTGTTGCTCTCGTCGATCGTGCGCGAGTGATGCCAGCGGTGCAGCTCCGCCATGCTGAAGAACCAGTTCAACGGCCCGAGCTTCAGGTCGAGGTTGGCGTGCTGGAAGAGGCCGTGCACGCCCGTGAACAGCAGGAACAGGGCGAGGGTCTCCTCGGGGATGCCCAGGAGCATCAGCGGGAGCCCCGCGAGGGTGTACTGCGCGGCGGTGTCCAGCGGATGGAAGCGGCCCGCGTTGAGCCAGTAGAGCCGCTCGGCGCTGTGGTGGATCGAGTGGAGCCGCCACAGCAGGTCCGTCTCGTGGGCCGCCCGGTGCACGATGTACTGGCCCAGCTCGGCGACGACGAGGGCGAGCAGCACCTGCGCGGCGAGGGGCCACGCCGAGGGCCACAGGGGGAAGCCGACCGCTTCCGAGATCGAGGCTCCGACCGCGGTCAGCCCGCCCAGGAACAGCGCCTTCATGAGCTCGGGCGGGCCGGTCGTGCCGACGAAGGTGAGCACCAGGTCGGTGCCGAGGTCGTCCTTGGGTTCGTTCCAGGAGGCGTGCTTGGGCTGGATGCGCTCGAGCACGACGATGATCCCGACCGCCGCCACCGTCAGCAGCGCCACCGCCTGGCCCGGAGGCATGCGATGCACGAGCACCGCGCCGGCCGTGAGTGCGCCGCCGAAGACGACGGGGAACATGCCGTAGCGGAGGGCGGCTCGAAGCACGCGTCCTTGTATCAGGCTGACGAGGACGACCCGGGACCTTTGAGGGATGGCCGCGGGGGTGCTCTGTTCAATTCTCACCACGGTCGCCCCTCCGTGCCCCTCCGTGGCTCTCCGTGTCCTCCGTGGTGAGAATTGAACAGGACACGTCCCCGGCATCCCTACGCCCAGAAGTCATAGAAGTTGAACCAGTTCTCCGGATGCTCCCGCGCCAGCGCCTCCAGCCGGTCCGCGAACTGCTGCGCGTGCAGTCGCACCCCGGCGTCCCGGTCCTGTCGCGGGAGCTCCACCACCTCCCACAGCGGCTCCGCCTGCAGCCGGTAGCGGCTCGGCTCTTCGTAGGTACAGCTCACGAAGATCACCGGGCACTTCAACGCCGCGGCCAGCAGGTACGGACCGGCGGCGACCTCGGCGGGCCGTCCGAAGAAGTCGACGGTCACGGTCCGCCCCCCCGCGGCGCGGTCCGCCAGCAGCGCCACCCAGGCGCCGCCGTCGATGAGCCGCCGCAGCTTCAGGATGACCCCCGGGTCTCCCTCCTTGAGCTCCACCACCCGCTCCGCAACCTCCGGCGCGGCCCGCCGGAGCAGCCCCTGAATCCGGCGCGCGTGTTCGGTGTACATCGCCGGATGCACCGGCAGATCGTGGTCCCGACTGAACGCCCCCATCGCCTCGAAGCTGCCCAGGTGGGCGCCGATGAGGATGCCGCCGCCGCGGGACTCCACGTGCTCCCGCCCCACGTAGTCCAGGTCGAAGGCGTCCACCTCCCCCCGCACCAGCGCGAACCGGTCCAGCGCCACGGTGCCGAATCGGAAGAAGTGCCGGTACACGTCGCGCAGGCGCACCCGCTCCCGGTGCAGCGACAGCCACTGCCGCGACGCCCGCCGCGCGTCTCCCCCGAAGAGGACGAACCAGGCCATCACGAAGCGCAGGATCAGCCGCCCGCCCCGCCGCCCCAGCAGCCGCGTGGTGCGGTCCAGCAGCGTGATGCCGAAGCTCGAGCCCCGCTCCTGTTCGTGGTGCCAGTCGCTCATCGGCCGGTCAGCCGCCACCACAGCGAGCGCAGGAACAGCCCGGTGTGCAGCCGGCTCAGCGCCCAGTTGCTGCGGAACGGGTGGAAGTGGGTCACGCCGCCCTCGAAGTAGGACACCTTGGTCGGCAGGTTCACCGTCGGCGTGCCCCGCCACACCAGGCGGACCGCCAGATCGGTGTCGAAGCCCATGCGGTACGCCCGGCACCCCACGGCGCGGGAGGCCTCAACGGGGTAGACCCGGAAGCCGTACAGCGGGTCCTGAATCACCCCCCGGCCCACCTCCAGGTTCACCCAGAAGACGCTGATCTTCCGGCCGATCACCCGGCGGCGGGGCGCGCTCGCGTCGAAGATCGGAACGCCGCACACGAGCGCATCCGGGGCGGACCTGGAGGCCTCCAGGAAGCGGGGCAGGTCGTCGATGTCGTGCTGGTCGTCGGCGTCCACCTGGACCGCGTGGGTGAAGCCCTGCTCGGAGGCCCGATCAAACCCCGCCAACACCGCCGCGCCCTTGCCGTGGTTGGCCGACAGACGCACGACGTCGACCCCCTGCAGCGCGTCCACGGCGGCGGCCCCGGCCGGCCCGCTGCCGTCGTCCACCACGATGATGGCGTCCAGGTGCGCCTTCAGCCGCTCCACCACCCGCCCGATCGTGTCCGGATTCTCGTACGTCGGAACCACCGCGCAGGGTCGGAAGTCGCTCACGACGACGCTGCCTTGGCGGCTTCGACCAGGCCGACGTACTGCTCCTTCAACGCCTTCGTCACGGCGCGGCTGTCGTCATCCCCGGGGTGCACCGCGGGCAGGTACTCCAGGCTCAGGTGGAAGCGCCGATCCGGCACCTCCCACCACGGCTGGCCCTTCATCAGCGTCGGCGGATCGCAGCTCAGAAACACCGGCACCAGCGGCACGTCCGCCAGAATCGCCGCCTCCGCGGCTCCCCGCTTGAAGCGGTTCAGGGACCACGCCTTGGACCGCGTGCCTTCCGGGAAGACCAGCACGGGGAGGCCGTCGTTCAGCCGCTCCACGATGCCGTCCAGCACCGAGGGAGCGTCGGGGTCGTCCGGGTTCGGACCCTCGATGTGCCGTCCCCGCCGGAGCACCGGCCCCACGAACGGGCTGCGAAACAGCCGCCGGTGCACGACGCAGCAGAGGTTCGGGACCGTCGCGAGGAGGAAGACGACGTCGATCAGCGTCGGGTGGTTGGCGACCAGCACGAACGCCCCCTCAGCCGGGAGCTCCTCGACCTCGCCGCCGACCGTGAACCGGCCGATCCCCATGAGCCACATGAACCGCAGGAACCAGCGAAACGAGCCCGCCATCACCCGCCGCGAGTCGATCCCCAGCAGCGCCGCGAACGGCAGCAGCAGGCGCACCACCACCCCGCCGATGCTGAACCCGAGGAAGCAGATCCCGGTCGCCAGGCTCCGCATCCATCGAGGCATCAGATCGTGTCGGGCCGGCGGTAGATCAGCGACGTGTTGATGCCGCCGAAGGCGAAGTTGTTGTTCATCACCAGCGCGGGCCGGGCCTCCCGCGGGGTCCCCGTCAGGTAGTCCAGCGGCGCACACTCGGGATCCGGGACATCCAGCGTGCGCGTCGGGGGGAGGAAGCCGTCCCGCATCATCCCTAAGATGAAGGCTGACTCGATCGCCCCGCAGCTACCGAGGGTGTGGCCCGTGTAGGACTTGGTCGAGCTGATCGGGATGTCGCCCCCCATCACCTCGTAGGTGGCCCGGCTCTCCGCCCGGTCGCCGACCTCGGTGCCGGTGCCGTGGGCGTTGATGTAGCCGATCTGGTCGCGGTCCAACGCCGCGTCCTTCAGCGCGCGGATCATCGCCCCGGCCATGCCGCGGTCCGACGGCGAGGTCAGGTGCCCGCCGTCGCAGTTGGTGCCGTACCCGACGATCTCGGCGTAGATCTTCGCGCCCCGGGCCTTCGCCCCTTCCAGCGACTCCAACACCAGCGTGCCGGCGCCCTCGCCGACCACCATGCCGTCGCGATCGGCGTCGAACGGCCGCGGCGTGCGGGCCGGCTCGGCGTTGTACTTCACCGACGTCGCGAGCATCAGGTCGAAGACCCCCGCGACCGTGAAGTGCAGCTCCTCGGCGCCGCCGCAGATCATCACCTCTTCCATGCCGTAGGCGACCGCCTCGTAGCCCTGCCCGATCGACTGGCTGGCCGAGGTGCAGGCGCTGCAGATCGGCACCACCCGCCCGGTGATCCCGAAGAGCTGACCCAGGTTCGCGGCGCACGTGTGGGACATGAACTTGAGGTAGCTGCTGGCGAGCAGTCCGCTGAACGAATTGGTCGCGTAGAGCTTGCGGTAGTAGCTCTCCTCCGAGCTGCAGGAGCCGTCGGTGGAGCCGTACGACAGGCCCACCTGGCCGCTGCGCACCAGCTCCTCGGGCAGGCCCGAGTCCTCGATCGCGGCCGCCGTGGCGAACGTCGCGTGGCGCGCCACCAACCCCATCGTGCGGAGCTGCTTGCGGGAGTAGTTGGCCAACGAATACGGAGCTGCGGGCGCACCCAGGCGGGTCTCGACGCCGCCGTGCTCAGCCCACTCGTCCATGACGCGGACGCCGGTGCGGCCCTCCGCGAGCGCGGTCGTGACGGTGTCCAGGTCGTTGCCCAGGGGGCTGGTCAGACCGACCCCCGTGATGACCACTCGCCGCTTCATCCTCACCCTCCGTCCGGTCGGCGCGGGATGCTCTCATGAGCCTCTGACGCCGCCAAGGATCTCGTCAGCACCAGCCCCGCGGGGGCGAACACGAGCGCCAGCAGCACCCCCACGCCGGCCGTGGCGCCGATCGCCCGAAGCGCCGGCTGCGAGCTGACCGCCAACGCCCCGAAGGACAGCACGGTCGTGCCCGCGGCCACCATGATCGCCCTCAGGGACGCCGCGAACGCGCGCTCCGAGTCCCGGTGCTCCACGAGGAAGACGCCGAAGTCGACCCCGATGCTCAACACCAACAGCGTCGAGGCGAGGTGGAGCAGGTGCGGCTTCACCCCGAAGGCCGCGAGCACGGCGAGGCTCGTACCCGCGGCGAGGAGGGCGGGGAGGAACGCGGCAAAGGCCGGACGCGGGGCCCGGTACCTCAGCAGCAGGACGAACCCGACGAGGAACAGCCCCAGCAGCACCAGCCGGGTCGTGCGGACCCGGTAGTCGGCCTGGATCGCGTCCAGGAAGGCGGCCTGCTCGAACAGCACGACGTCGTCGCCGAGATCGGCCAGCCGCCCCGTCACCGCGGCGCTGTCCGACAGCCCCCGCATCCACGTCAGCACCACCACCCCGCCGTCGTCGGTGTTCAAGACGTGCGGCCGCAGCAGCTCGCCCGCGGCGCCGGTGGAGGCCTCGGCCCAGGTCAGGGGCGCCGGGGGGGAGCCGCCGGCCTCGTCCAGGAACGGCGCGAACGCGTCCGCGTGGAGCCCCGAGGCCGCCAGCTTCTCCCGCCAGGCCTCGGCCGTGCCGTACACGGCGGAGGCCCGCTCCGCCTGCGTCGCCGGGGAAGGAAGCAACGACGTCAGCGCCCGGAACCCGGACAGCTCGCCCGCATCGACCGCGGCGCTCAGCCGCTCGGAGGCCTGCTCGACCACCGGCAGCGCGGACTCCACATCCGACGCGAAGACCACCACCAGCCGGCCGGGATCGTCCCGCGCAATGCGGGCGGTGATGCGCGCCTCCTGGGCCTGCAGATCGGGGTCCATCCCGCTCAGCGCCGCCACGGTGTCGTTCCACTCGAGCCGCGGGAGGGTCCAGACGCACGCCGCCACGGCCACGATGACCAGCACCCAGACCTCGGTTCGGGCACGCGCCAGCTTCGGCCCCGCCGCCATCAACCGGGGCAGCTCCTCAGGCTCGCGAGTCCCGATCAGCGCCGGCACCAGGAGCAGGGTCGTCGTCAGGGCGGCGGCGACGCCGACCGCGCTGAAGACCGCGATCTCGCGGATGCCGGGGAAGCTCGTGAACACCAGCCCGGCGAAGCCCGCCAGGGTCGTGCCGGCCCCCAGGAACAGGCCCGCGCGCACGTGGCGGGCGGCTCCGTCGCCGTCGCCGGTGGCGCGGTAGTGCGACAGCAGGTGCACCGGGTAGTCGACGCAGACGCCCAGCAGCGACGCGCCGAAGGCGAGCGTGAGCCCGTGCACGCGCCCCCACAGCAGCAGGCAGGCGCCGAGCCCCGCGAGCACGCCCACGCCCGTGGGCAGGAACGCCAGACCGAGCGCCTGGAACGACCGGAACGCGAGCCCGAACAGCAGCACGATGCCGAGCATGCTGAGGATGCTGATGTTGCGGACGTCGGCTCGGATCGAGCGCTCGGCGCCCACGGCGTAGAAGTGGGCCCCGGTGCGCGCGGCGTCCTCGTCGGCGAGGGCGTCCACGGCGGGGGCGGCGTCCTGGAACCGCAGGGGCGAGCCCATGGTGCGGGCGAAGATCACGGCGGCCTCGCCGTCAGCGGTCACGAGACGACCCTGATCGTCGATCGTGAGCCCGCCGCCGGCGCTCTCGGCCAGCTTCAACTGCCAGCGATCCCAGGCGCCGATCGGATCGGCGACGAACTGCTTCCGCTGGGCCAGGGTCTGCGGCATCGCCGCCCGCGCCTTGAAGTCGACGTCCCCCGCGAGGCTGGGGGCGAGGTGGTAGCGGTAGGGGAAGAGCGCCTCGGTGATGGCGTCCAGCCGGTCGGGCTCCATGCCCCCCACGACGCGCTCGAACCGTTCGTCCCCGCGGAGCCGCTCGGCCAGATCCGCGGCTCGGTCCGCGGCCCCGTCGCCCTCGTACAGCAGCACCATCGTGCGGGCCATGTCGGAGGTGGCGAGCGCGCGGCTCAGCTTGGCGAGGCGGACGTCGTTGCCCTGCGGCAGGAAGTGCGTGACGTCAGCCGTGATCGAGAAGTTGAGCCCGACGTACCCGGCGAGCAGGACGATCGCAACCGCGCCGGCGATGAGGCGGGCGCGGCGGCTCATTCGCCCGATCCGGGCCCGTCCATGCGTCGCGCGAGCTCGGCGACGGCCGTCGCGAACCCGGCCTTGTCGGCGCCGCCGAGGAGGCGGTGCTTCGTCGTGTGCTCATCGACGGGGTCGAGGGTGCGGCCCGAAGAGCTGCTCAGCTCGTAGTGCAGGTGCGGGGCGAAGCTGCGGCCGGTGTTGCCGGACATCGCGATGGGGTCTCCGGCCTTGACCTTGCTCCCCGGCTTGATGCCGTCGGCGAGGCCCGACAGGTGGAGCATCTTGGCGGTGCGGCCGTCGCTCCCCCGCAGCTCGACGCAGTTGCCGTTGTACTTCCACTTCCAGTTGGTGCGGGTCACCGTGCCGTCGAACGGCGCGAAGAGCTCCGTGCCCACCGGGGCCTTGAAGTCCATCCCGGAGTGGCCGCGGCCGTCGCCGATGAGCGACGTGATCTGCTGGTAGTCCTTGATCGGTCCGTCGGTCAGGAAGGCGGCGACCTCCCGGCCGTCGGCGTCGAACCAGCCGGGGTACTTCCACCCCTCCGGCGCGTACTGCCAGGACTCGAACGTCTTGCCGAACTTCTCCGACTCGTAGCGCACCGCGAGCACGTCGATGTCGACCTCGTCCTCGGGGTTGACGCGGTAAAGCACCTCGACCACGTCGCCGGGGCGGGGGTCCTTCGTGAGGTTCAGGTTCCACACCAGGATGCGGCTGACGGTGAGGGCCAACCGGTCCCCCTCGGGGCTCCCGACGGCCTTGACGAAGCCGCGGCTGACGGGGCCGTTGATCGTGATCTTCGCGAACTTCGCGGGCGCCTCACCCTCGGCCATCGCGACCATGCCGGGGGCCGAGTCGTCGTCGTCGGATGCGGCCTCCCCCGTGGCGCCATCGGTCGGCTCCTCCGGAGTGGGCATGCCGATCGGATCGTCCAGCTCGGTGACCGCCTCGGGCGTGGCCTCGGAGGGGGATTCGTCACCCCCGCCACGGGTCGCGAGGAGCACGACGTTGAGCCCGACGGAGATCAGCAGCGCCCAATGCAGGGGACCGAGCTGCTTCTTGCGTCCGCCCACGCGGATCGGGCGGGGACCTTGGGATCGAATCGTCATGCGACGGGGGGTCTTACACCGAGGACGGCGCCGATGCCAGCGGCGGTCAATTCAGCAACCGTCCCGGGTCTTCGCGAAGCAACACGACGATGTTTCGCGAATGCCCCCGCCGGCGGCTCATCAGAGCTGCCGCCGCGCTATAGGGAAGGCCGACGAGGAGCCAGATCACGTTCCCAGGAAGGAGGTCTCGGATCGCGTAGCGCCCCAGCTTGCGGCGCATGCAGGAGGGACACGCGGTGACCAACTCCATTCCCATCTGGAAGAAGAGAACGAGGAACCACATCGACGTCCACAGGCGGTAGGTCTTCAGGCTGTCCGTCAGGCACTTGCAGTCGGGGCAGCGGACCCGGCCGGCGCGCGGGGCGGGGCCCTTGGGCAGGGGCGTCGGGGGACGGGCGGTTCCCGTGAACGAGGTTTCGCACAGCGGACAAGCGTGGAGCTTCCAGCTCCCCCCGAGGTAGCGATCGCACGCGGGGCAGCGCCACACCGCCAGCGTCACCCCGAGGATGAGCCCTAGGTTGGCGAACGCGAGGCCGAACGCCACGGGCCCGCTCCACCAGCCCTGCCAGCCCCCGATCACGACGATGACCGCGGGGATCGCCAACAGCGAGATCCCCAGCTGCCGCTGCTGCCGCTGCCGGAACCGATGGGCGATGAGCTGAGCCGGCGTCACGCGTGCTCTGACATCCAGCCGAGGATCGTGTTCCACAGCGGCCGCGATCGGTCGTCGGTCACCACCGTCATGTGGTCCGGGTCGAAGGGGAGCCCGTGGTCGCCCTCCCCCACCAGCCACCAGTCGGCGCGGCCTTCGCCGAAGCCGTCGGTCCAGGCGCGGGCGCCGCTGGGGTGGGCCATCAGGTCGTCCCCCTTGCCGACGACCGCGAGCACCGGGCCGGTCACACGCTTCATGCCTTCGAAGTAGTCGTGTTCGCCGTCCCGCGAGGCCCACGCGTTGCCCTTCCAGATGCGCACGATGTCACTGACGTAGCTGCCCGCCTCGTCGACCGGCCCCATGCCGAACCCGCGGGAGGGGAACTTGCCGAAGAGCTTGAGGATGCCCGCGAACAGCAGGACCGAGGTCGCCTTGCGCCGCCGCAGCCACCAGCGGGGCTCCAGGTCGGGGGTCCACATGTTCGACGACAGCAGCACGTGCCCGTCGGGAGGCGCGTCCTCGTAGAAGCCCGCCCCGGCGGCCGCGATCGAGGCGTGTCCGGCCAGCGAGTGCCCCACCACCCAGACCGGTCCCGGCTTGAGCTTGCGGGCCGCGGCCACGCAGGCGGGGAGGTCGAAGCGGATGATGTCGTCGTAGCTCCAGGAGCCGCCGGCGTCGACGTCCGGCCCGCTGTCCCCCCGTCCCCGCAGGTTCGGCAGGTGCACGTTCCAGCCCGCCTCCGCCATGGCGGTGCCGAATCCGGCCCCCTGGGGGCGGTCCAGGGAGCGGCGGTCCACCATCATCGCGTGGCCCAGCACCACCGACCCCTTGGCCTCCCCGACGGCGGGGATGTGCAGCACGTCCAGGGTCCAGCCGTCGTCACACTCGACCTTGTAGCGCTCGCGATCCCCACTCACGGGGCGGGGGCCTCGAAGTAGGTAGCCCGGTACTCGCCGAAGGCCCGAAACCCGAGCCGCCGGTAGAGCCGCTGGGCGCCTTCGTTCTCCGCTCCCACGAACAGCACGACCCGCCGATGGAAGCGCAGCAGGCGCTCGCAGAGGCCGTGCATGCCGGCGGTGCCGTAGCCGTTCCCCCGCTCGCCGGGGGGTGTGTAGACGCCCTCCACGAGCGCGCACTCGGGGGTGGCCGCGGACAGGGCGGCGCGGAACCGGAGCGTGCCCGCGTGGGTCCAGATGTACTCCCGCCCGGCGCGCACCCGGCGGGTCAGCGCGGTCCGGAAAGCGGCCGGATCCAGGTCGTCGGGATCGATGGACAGCTCCTCGATGGTGACGGCGCGGCAGGCTTCCCGCACGAGCTCGTACTCCGCTTCGGTGGCGTTGCGCATGCGGGCCGGGGCCACCGGCGGCTCCAGCTCTTCGAGGACCACGAACTGGCTGCGCTCCAGCCGCATGATCGGCATGTGCCGGCGCTCCAACCGCAGGGGGGGGAGCCGGCCGGCGGCCGCGAGCTGATCCGTGAACCGACCGACCATGGCGTCGGGCGAGATCGCCTGCAGCAGCGGGAGCGTCTCCAGATGGTCCGCCGTCCACGCCGCGAACGCATCGACGCCGGCCTCGTCCTCGCACGCCAGCACCGCGACGGCCGAGTGCAGGAAGACCCCCCGCAGCTCGTCGGCGCGGAACCACCCCAGGAGCTGGCCGGCGCCCGACGGCAGCACCACCCCGAACCGCCACACGAGGCCGCAAAGGTAGACGTCGCGATCGGGGTTCCGGCTCAGAAATGCGCGCACGCGGGCGCTGTCAGAGGCGACGAGGGGACGCAGGGCGCCGGTCATGGCGGGCACTCTACTCCCGAGCCTCGCGCCAGACCTTCTTGGGCATGCCGGCGCAGACGTTGGTGCCGAAGATCCGCTCCGGGTTGGCCTGGGGAATCGTGCCGGACACCAGGAAGTCGCGAGCCCACGCGTTGACCTCGGCGCTGCAGGTCACCCCGAAGTGGTCGCCGCGGCGGCCCCACGCCCGCCAGATCGCGAACGGGGCGCCGTCCAGCTTGGCCGACTCGGTCATCACCGCTTTGTCGTGCCCCAACGCCACGCCGTCGCCGTCGCCGTCCCAGCGGGGGATCGGAACGAACGGCTCGTAGCTCTCCACGCCGATGGACAGGTAGCGGGTGGCGACGCCTTCGGGGGCCGTCGATCCGAGGGACTTGACGAGATCCGCGGTGGGCTTCAGCTCGCACCCCAGCGCCCGCCAGCCACGGTCCTTCCAGATCCCGCAGGCCCAATTGGCGACCCCCGTGCGGGCGCCCCGGTGGGGGGTCGAGATCATCACCAGGGCGCCGACCCGGTCCCCAAGTTCGGGGTTCGCCTGCTCGATCAGGTAGCGCATCAGCAAGCCCGACATCGAGTGTGCGACGACGTCGAAGGAGGCGTCCGGGGGGTGACCGTGCGCGGCCAACCCGGCTTCGATCGCGGGCAGCAGGACTTCGGTCGCGGTCGCCCGCGCGGACCGCAGCTCCCCCGGCTCCCAGCCGACCAGGATCGGGTCGAGCCCTGCCTCCTTCGCCGCGACCTCGGCGCCCCGCCAGATGTCGGTGCGGCTGGCGAACCCGTGGAGGTAGACCACGGGCCGTCCCTCGGCCGCCGCCGCGTAGCTCGGCAGCAGCGTGCCGGACAGCACCAGCAGCAGCGTCAGGACCCGGACTGGTACGCTCGCCGGCCGATGGGCGAGCGGATGGACCGAGTCAAAGTGCACCTCAAGCGGGCCGCGATCGGCTTCGTGGTGGCGTTCGTCGTGCTCCAGGCGGGCTTCTGGTGGATGGTCCGCCTGCCCGCGCCGGACGTCGACGTGCCGGTGCTGCCCGCGCCGATCATCGACGGCGACCGGATCAGCCGCCCCGGCGGGGGCTTCCTCGAGCGGCGCGACGGCTACTGGTTCTTCCTCCACCGCGGGGACGCCGTCACCCTCGGGGCGGAACACGCGCAGCTGGGCGAGTTCCTCATCCAGCGCACCGAAGACTTGATGTTCGCCGAGTTCGACGAGTCGATGCCGGCGCTGGCGAAGGTGTTCGTGCCCCCGTACCTGCTGTGGAAGTACCGGGCGATGCCCGGGCAGATCCCGGTCCACCAGCAAGAAGAACTCTGGGGTTTTTCCGCCTCGTACGCGGACCGTCACAGCTTCCCCTTGTCGGCCTACCGTCGCGGAATCTACTACCACGCGCTGCACGACATGATTCAGAGCCTGGTCGACAGCCCGCACGTGGCCGACCACGTGGATGCATCGCAGGCGGGCGCGTGCACGGCGTTCGCGGCTTCGGGCGAGTCCTCCGAAGGCGGTCGCCTCATCGCCGGCCGCAACTTCGACTTCGAGGTCTTCCCCACGTTCGACGCCGACAAGGTGGTCCACCTGTACGTGCGCGACGGCGCCATCCCGGTGCTGTCGGTGACGTGGATGGCGATGGCGGGGGTCGTGACGGGCATGAACGCCGACGGCATCTGGATCTCGATCAACGCCGCCGCCACGGAGGGGCGCAACACCCAGGGACCGCCGGTGTCGCTGTGGATCCGCGACATCCTCGAGCAGGCGCGGTCGATCGAGGATGTGCGACGCCTCATGCGGGCGTCCGACCCCATCGTCAGCGACATCTACCTCGTGGGCGACGGCACCACGGGCGAGGCGGTCGTCATCGAGCGCGGCCAGACCCGCATGGGCGAGCGGAGCATGGACGCCAAGGGCCGAATCGTCGCCGCCAACCACATGCTCACGCCCGAGTTCGCGGGCGACACCGACGACGCCAACCTGCGCCAGCGCTCCTCCACGATGTCGCGCCACATGCGCATGCGGGAGCTGGTCGACATGGCCCCGCTGAGCCCGTCCCGCGGGGTGGAGATCCTGCGCGACAAGAAGGCCCCCGGGGGCGAGGCGCTGGTGCCCGGCAACCGCAACGCCATCGACGCCGTCATCGCCACCCACTCAGCGGTCGCGGACGTCACCGATCGGCTGCTGTGGGTCTCCATCGCACCCCACACGGTCGGCCGCTACGAGCGCATCGACTTGCTCGCGGAGCTCGACGCCGCCGGGATCGACACCGAGGAGTGGCGCGCCGGACTGGCCGAGGGAGCCCGCGCCTGGGAGCACTCGGACGACCCCGAGGCCGGCCCGCCGACGGAGTTCTACTTCGACCACACGTTCCTGAGCGACCTGGGCGATCTGGAGCGCCAGCGCTCCTACCTGGGCGACGCCAAGGCGTACCTGGGCAATGGAGAGGCGGCCAAGGCGCTCGACATGGCCCACCGCGCCGACGCCGCGCTCCCGGGGGCTCCCGGTCCGGCGTTGATGAAGGCGGACGCCTGCGTGGCGTTGGAAGACGAGGCGTGCGCGACGGAGGCGTACACCGAGTACCTGCAGCGCATCCCCGGCCTGGGCCTGGGGACGAAGCGCGCGACGGCGTGGTTGGAAAAGCGGGGTGCGGTGCCGACGGTGAAGCGGCCGGACGGGCTCTAGAGCGACTTCGGCTCCTGGTTCTCCGCGATGAACTTGCACCGGTAGATCGCCACGCCCTTGCCGTTGCGGAGCTTGGTCCGCTCATCGACGATCTGCGCCGTGATGCCGACCACCCGGCTGAAGCCGAACAGCACCGTGTAGAAGTCGCTGTCGGTCAGCCCGGAGGCGTTCAGCAGCGTGCCCGAGACCGCGTCCACGTTCGGGTACGGGTTGCTGATCTTCGGGTTCTCCTTGAGCACCCGAACCGCGACCTCGCGCATGTTCTTGGCGGTGCGGAAGAGCTGATCGTCGGCGCAGATCTCCTCACCGAGTTCGTACTGGATCGTCGCCCGCGGGTCCTCGGCGCGCAGCACCGCGTGACCGAAGCCGTAGATCAGCTGCTTGTTCGCGATCGCCTCGCGGATGAACTTCTCGATCTGCGCGGGGTCGCTGCTGCCGACCTTGCGCACGAAGTTGAGGCAGTCCTGGTTGGCGCGACCGTGGCGCGGGCCGTACAGCCCCGCCATGCCCGCCGCCATCGAGGCGTACATGTCGGCGAGGCCGGAGGCGACCGCCTTGCCCGTGAACGTCGAGAGGTTGCCGCCGCCGTGGTCCATGTGGAGCACGTAGAAGGTGCGCAGCAGCGACGTCAGCGCCTTGTTGTCGCCGCCGGGCACGCCGAGCATGTGCACGAAGTTCTCGACGAGGCCGAGCTCCGGCTTGCTCGCGATGGGGTCGCCCCAGCCCGAACGCAGCCGGAAGATCGCCGCGACCACCTCGGGGGTGCGGGCGATGAGGTTCAGCGCGTCCTCACGGAAGTCGTTGGTCTTGCCCGTCATCCCGAGGAAGAAGAGCGCCGAGCAGAACCACTCCATCGGGTGCCCCTCACGGGGAAGCTGGCTGATCAGGTCGATGACCTGGGGGTCGACCGTCGCCCGCGAAGCGAGGTCGGCCTTGAACGCAGCGAGTTGCTCGTCGTTGGGCAGCACCTTGTTGTGGAGCAGGTACACGACCGCCTCGGGGTCGTGGTAGGCCAGCTCCTTGACCGAATAGCCGACGTAGGAGACGCCCTCCATCGGATCGACACGCGATGTGCGCGTAGTGCCTACGGGGAAGGCGCGCAGGCCCGTGTTCAGGTGGGCGTTGGTGACCTGGAAAAGGACCTCGTTGGGATCGCTCATGGGGCTGCTCTATTGCCTTTCTCGGGGGGTCGGGATGGTACTGGGGGGACCTGCCGCTGGCAAGCCGCGTTCCCTGGTGTAGCCTCCGCCGCCGACATGGCCCCCTCCACCCGCGTCTGCGTGCTCGTTCCGAGCCTCAACAACGCATCCACCATCGCCGCCGTCGTGACCGATTCGGTGGCGCAGGGGCTGCCGGTGATCGTCATCGACGACGGCAGCACCGACGGAACGGGGGAGACGGCGCGCACCGCGGGCGCCAACGTCGTCACCCACGAGGTCAATCGCGGCAAGGGACAGGCCCTCCAGACGGGGTGGCAGACCGCCGTAGACCGAGGCTTCACCCACGCGATCGCCATCGACGCGGACGGGCAGCACCACCCCTCCGACATCCCTGCGTTCCTCGCCCGCCTGGAGCAAGCCCCGGACGCACTGCTGGTCGGCGACCGCCCCATGGACGGCGACCACGTCCCCCGGTCGTCCCGGATCGGCCGCGCGATCTCCGACTTCATGCTGTGGGCCGCCGCCTCCAAGGAGATCGGCCGGGAACGCCCCGACACGCAGTGCGGCTTCCGGGTCTACCCCCTCGCCCACGTCCCGAAGCTGCCGCTCCGAGGCGTGCGCTACGAATTCGAGATGGAGGTCCTGGTGCGCGCCGCGTGGCTGGGCATCCCGGTGCTCGGTGTGCCCATTTCGGTCCACTACCCACCGCACGACGAGCGGGTCAGCCACTTCCACAAGTGGCGGGACAACGGTCGGATCGTCGGGGTCTACACCCGGCTGATGCTGATGCGGCTCTTCTGGCCGGTCTTCCGACCGAGGGCGCTGCTGGTGGAGTCCTCGCCCCGCCACTGAGTCAGCTGCTCGGCGACGGCCGCGTGGCAGGCCTTGCTCAGCGCCACGGGGCTCGGCTCGGACACATCTGCCAGCGCGATCGGATCCAGCACGCGGACCTTGATCGTGGTGAACGGCGTGTCGCCGAGGAAGCTCCAGCTCCCCTTGGGGAGGATGTTGCGGGTGCCGTCGATCGCGATGGGCACCACCGGGACCTGCTTGTCGACGGCGACGCGGAACGCCCCCGCCTTGAAGTGGCCCAGGCTCCCGTCCCGGCTCCGGGTCCCCTCGGGGAAGACGCCGACGGACACGCCGCGGTCGATCCACTCACCGCACTCGGTCAGGATCGCGCCAGCGCCGAAGGGGTTCTTCATGTCGACGGCCATGTAGCCGGTCACCCGCATGTACCAGGCGAACAGCGGGATCTTGAAGAACCGCAGCCCCGAGACCCACTTGAAGTCGCCGCCCAGAGCCATCATCACGAGCACGTCCAAAAGCGACTGGTGGTTCGTGATGATCAGGTAGGGGCCACCCTCGGTCAGCCGCTCGGCGCCCTCGATCTCCAGCTTGATGAAGGGGTTCAGGGCCCAGACCATGCGACCCCACCAGAACACGCCCACGCGGTGCGGGAGCTTGCGCTCGGGATCGAGCCGCCGGGGCACCAGCAACGCCAGCGGCATCCCGCACACAAACGACGCGAACGCGCAGTTGAGGACGACATGCCAGATGAACAAGGTGGCCAGGAGGCGTTGGATTCGGTTGAGCAAGCGGGCCGGACCTTACCAGCGGTCCATCACCGACGGGCAGGCCGTCGCCTTTGTTTGGTCCCGCACGCGCGGGTAGAGTGCCCGCGCATGAGGAAGAAGGTGTCATCCATGCTCCGCCGCAGCATCACCCTTGCTCTGATCGCCCTCTTCACTGCGGGCTGCCCCGAGCCCGAGGACCAGACCCTCCGGTTCGATCCCAACCCGGTCGAGCTCCCCGACGCGCTCCCGGGGTTCACCTCGTCGACCGAGTTCTCCGTGATCAACGGCACCGGCCAGACCTGGACGCTGACCGCCCTGGCGATGTCCTCGGCGGACGAAGGAGCCGAACGCTTCGACGTCGTCATCGGCGAAGGCGGCGCCCTCCCCGTGGACCTGCTCCCCGGCGAGCACCTCCCCCTCACCATCGTCTTCAGCCCCGAGACCGTGCGCACCTACGGAGCGGTGCTCACCGGCTCGCTGAGCATGTCCGACTTCGTGGTCGGCGGCGGCGGCTGCAGCGCCGGCTGCGGCGAGGAAGCGCCCGAGGACCTGACCCAGTTCGTGGCCGTCACGGTCATCGGCACGGGCAACGAAGAGGCCCAGTTCGAGGACTGCGAAGACGGCATCGACAACGACGGCGACGGCCTCGTCGACTGCGACGACCCCGACTGCCTCACCTTCCCCAACTGCAGCGAGATCGAGTTCGACTGCGGCAACGGCCTCGACGACGACGGCGACGGCCTCGTCGACTGCGACGACCCCGACTGCGCCAACGATCCGGAGTGCGGTGGCGACCCGGAGATCTGCGACGACGGCATCGACAACGACGGCGACGGCCGCGTCGACTGCGAGGACGCCGACTGCGCCGACTTCCCCGGCTGCATCAGCATCGACGGCTGCGATCCGCAGGGCGAGCTGTTCTGCGGCGGCTTCGTGCAGTCCGACACCGGCGACGGCACCAACGAGTGGGAGGACTACTGCGACTCCGGCTTCGACGGCTTCTCCGGCCCCGAGCACGTCTGGGGTTACTACGCCGACTCCCCCGGTGAGGTGTACGTCGCGGCGACCGCGTTCGGCGGCGGCGGAGGCCCCGGCCCCGGCGGCGGCGGCTGGGACCTGGACCTGACGATCCTGGAGGCCCGCGGCGAGGACGGCGACTTCATCTGCGATCCCACCAACTGCGTGGCGACCTCGTGGAGCCCGCCCGGCCAGCCCACCGAAGAGACCTTCTTCGACGCCCAGTCCGAGACGCTCTACCTCATCGTCATCGACGGCTGGGACGGCGCCTCGGGCGAGTACGAACTGTTCCTCGAGTGCGAGGGCGGCAGCTTCGAGAACGAGTGCGACGACGGCCTCGACAACGACAGCGACGGCCTCGCCGACTGCGACGACCCGGACTGCTTCGGCACCCCCGAGTGCGCCCCCGACGGCTACTGCCAGCCGGCGGTGCTCGGCGAGTGCGGCGGCTTCTACAGCGCCAGCAACGACGCGGACTTCAGCACCAACGAGGTGACGGATTACTGCGACAACGGCTTCGACGGCTGGACCGGCCCCGAAGTGGCGATGTTCTACTTCCCGGACGTCACCGGAGAGGTCACGGTCTCCTTGACCGGCTTGTCCGAGGACCTCGACCTGACCGTGCTGCTGGCCGACATCGGCGCCGGCAACGAGGACGAGATCTGCAACCCGGACCTGTGCATCGACGAGGACTGGGCCGGCGGCTCCGACCCCGAGGAGATCACCTTCGACGCGTTCGCGGGCACCGGCTACATCTTCGTGGTCGACGGCTGGGACGGCGCCGTCAGCAACTTCGACCTGACGGTCGAGTGCGACATCGTGGGCGTCGAGTTCTGCGACAACGGCCTCGACGACGACGGCGACGGCCTCGTCGACTGCGACGATCCCGACTGCGTCGGCTTCCCCGGCTGCATCGGCGGCACCGAGATCTGCGACGACGGCATCGACAACGACGGCGACGGCGACGCGGACTGCGACGACATCCTCGACTGCCAGGCGTTCCCCGGCTGCGACTACGGCGACGGCGACTGCTGCTCCGACAACGGCAGCCCCGGCTGCGAGAACGAGCTGGGCGAGGACTGCGTCTGCGCCATCGACCCCTACTGCTGCAACGTCGAGTGGGACGGGATCTGCGCCGACGAGTTCGAGAACCAGTGCGGCGGCACCTGCGACGGGCCCGGCACGGAGATCTGCGACGACGGCATCGACAACGACGGCGACGGCTTCGCCGACTGCGACGACGCGGACTGTGGGCTGTTCCCCGACTGCGTCACCCCCGGCAACGAGTTCGACTGCGACAACACGGTCGATGACGACGGCGACGGACTCGTGGACTGCGCCGACCCGGACTGCGCCACCGACCCCGTCTGCCTCCCCGGCAACGAGGACTGCACCAACGGCCTGGACGACGACGGCGACGGCCTCGTGGACTGCGACGATGGGGACTGCACGTTCGAGTCGGTCTGCGACGCGGGCGACGGCGACTGCTGCGTGAGCAACGGCAGCCCCGGCTGCGACGACGAGGCGGGCGAGGACCTGGTCTGCGACCTGGATCCCTTCTGCTGCAACGTCACCTGGGACTTCATCTGCGCCGACGAGTACCAGGACGTCTTCGGCGGCACCTGCGCCGACGAGATCTGCGACAACGGCCTCGACGACGACGCCGACGGCGCCACCGACTGCGACGACAGCGATTGCACCGGCGACCCCGCCTGCCCCGACGTCGAGATCTGCGACAACGGCCTCGACGACGACGCCGACGGCTTCATCGACTGCGACGACCTGGACTGCCAGGGCACGCCGGACTGCGCCGAGCCGCTGACCGAGACGGACTGCACCAACAACATCGACGATGACTTCGACGGCCCCATCGACTGCGCCGACAGCGACTGCTTCGCCGACCCGGCGTGCGTCGTGCCGGGCACGGAGACCAACTGCGCCAACGGGCTGGACGACGACGGCGACGGCGCGACCGACTGCGACGACAGCGACTGCACGGCCGACCCCAACTGCAACATCAACCCGTTCGAGACGTCCTGCGTCGACGGAATCGACAACGACGCCGACGGCGACATCGACTGCGATGACAGCGACTGCGCCTCGTTCCCGGGCTGCGTGAACCCGCCGGAGGCCAACTGCGTCAACGGCATCGACGACGACGCGGACGGGCTGACGGACTGCAACGACAGCGACTGCGCCTTCGACCCCGCCTGCGCCACGGGCGAGGACTGCGACGACGGCGTCGACAACGACGGCGACGGGGACGTCGACTGCGCCGACAGCGACTGCAGCGCGGACATCGCGTGCGTCGACCCGGGCGTCTGCTCGCCGATCCAGAACATCACCTGCGGCGACGTCATCGCCAGCAGCAACGACGCGTTCGGCAGCACCAACGTGCTGGACGAGTGGTGCGGCAACCCGCTCGCCCCCGGCTGGACGGGCCCGGAGATCACGTACCTGTTCACGCCCACGGCGGACGGCTTCGTCGACATGACGCTGTCGGGCCTGACCGCGGACCTGGACATCCAGGCGGTGGTCGAGGACGAGGGCTGCGACGCCGAGGACTGCGAAGCCAACGGCTGGAACCCGCCACCGGACGACGAGCAGATAGACTGGTTCGCCTTCGCGGGCCAGCCCTACTACATCGTCATCGACGGCTGGAATGGAGCCATCAGCAGCTTCAACCTGACGGTCACCTGCACCCCGCTGCAGGAGACGGGGCTGTGCGACAACGGGCTGAACGACGACGGTGACGGCGACACCGACTGCGCCGACGTGGACTGCCTCGGCGACGCGGCCTGCCCCGAGCTGATCTGCGACGACGGCATCGACAACGACGCCGACGCGGCGGCGGACTGCAACGACACGGACTGCTTCGGCACGCCGACCTGCATCCCCGAGACCAACTGCGTCGATGGCATCGACAACGACAGCGATGGCGATACGGACTGCGACGACACCGACTGCGCCAGTCTCCCGGCCTGCGACGACGGTGGCGAGCCCGACGAGGAGATCTGCGGCAACGGCCTCGACGACGACGGCGACGGCCAGACGGACTGCGACGACACGGACTGCGCGGGCGACCCCGGGTGCTCCGTGGTGCTCTTCTCGTCGGTGGACGACGACCCCCAGGACTTCATCCACTTCGGCCTCGCCAACCACGGCAGCAGCGTGGTGTGGGAGCAAGGCATCCCCGACACGTCACTCCAGACGGGGGCCGGCCCGACGGGCCCGTATGCGGGCACGGCCGCGTGGTGCACCGGCTGCGAAGAGGACCCCGTCAACGGCGGCCGCTTCAACGCCTACCTGATCGTCCAACCCTTCACGTTCGACCTGTCGAGCCTGTCCGGCGGCACGCTCGAGCTCAACTGGCGCCACTGGCAGGTCTCACCCGGCTTCCCCGCCACCGACCTGACGCGCCTCGAAGCCAGCGACGACGGCGGCAATACCATCAACGTCGAGTGGGGCCCGTTCGCGGCCAGCACCGGCGGGTGGTCGTTCGAGGTGATCGACCTCAGCGGCTACCTCGGCGGCGACCTGACGCTCGGGTTCCGGCTGGACAGCATGGACGGGTTCGACTCCGGCGACGACGGTTGGTACCTCGACGACGTGGAGCTCATCTACTACCCGTAGCGCCCTGTACCTCGTGCAGGGTGACCTGATCCTCGTCGAGCAGGACGAACCGGTGGACCGTGCCTGGCGCAGCGTCGACACTCGCCCGCCACAGGCCGGCGCCCACCGACACCAGCGGACTCCCCACCCAGGCTCCCGGCGCCTGCTTCACCCAGACCTCGCCGCCGGCGATGGGCGCGCCCTCGATCACGAACGTCCAGGGAAGCTCCGGGTCGGGCGTGACCGTGACGGTGGGGGCGGCGGGCGCTTCGACCAGCAACTCGGGGGCCTCGGGGAACGGCGCCCGGCTGAGCCCGAAGGCGGCGAGCACCCCGATGGCGATCGCCAGCGGAATCCGCGCGGGGAACGGCCGGGAGCTCGTCCGAATCGCTGAGATGCCGGTCGCGGATGGCGGCGCGACGGGCCAGCTGTCCAGCTCGATGTCGTCCGGGATCGACGGCGGCGGACCGTCCAGCCGCTGGATGCCGACGAGGTGCTCCGACACCACGAACGGCGGGGGGCCGCTGCCCTTGGCGCGCCGTCGCGCATCCCGGAGCCCCCGGTAGTAGGTGCCCTGGTCGGGGAGCGTCTCGATCCACTCCGCGAGGTTCGTGCCCAGGCCGGCCCGAATCTCCAGGTCCTCCAGCGCGTCCCCCATCAGCTTCGCCGACAGCCAGCGCTCCGACGGGCGCCGCCGCAACGCCATGCCGAGCACGCGGCCCAGCCCCGGCAGGATCTCGTCCAGCTCCGCGATCACCCCGCGCTTGTGCAGAATCTCGTCCACCTTGAGCACCTCGACCACGGTCGCGGCGGCGTTGCCGGCGTAGAAGAGCCGCTTCCCCGTCAGCGCCTGGTAGAGGATCACCCCGAGGCTGAACAAGTCGCTGGCCCCGTCCACCGGGGTCGCGCTCGCCTGCTCCGGCGACATGTACGACGGCGTGCCCTTCGTGATCCCGGTGCGCGTCGCGAGGCTGTTCAGCACCACCGCCTTGGCCACCCCGAAGTCCGCGATGCGCACCCGCCCGTCGCGGCCGACTAGCAGGTTCGACGGCTTCAGATCCCGGTGCACCACCTCCACCAGCCGCCCCCCGATGCGCAGCTGGTGGGCGTGCTCCAGCGCCTCGCAGACCTGCTTGCCCAGATCCAACACCGCCGTCACGGGGAGCACGCCCGCACCCGACAGCAGGTCCGACAGCTCCGTGCCGTCGACCAGCTCCATCGCCATCCACGGCTGGCCGAAGGTGATGCCGAAGTCGTAGACCTCGACGATCCCGGGGTGGTGCAGCAGCGCTCCCAGCTTCGCTTCGTTCTTGAGGTCGATGCCCATCCGCCGCGCCGCCATCGCCACGCTCGGGTGCATCACCTTCAGCGCGCACGGCTTGCGGAAGCCCTGCGGACCTTCCATCTCGGCGCGGAACACCGCCCCCATCCCGCCCTCGCCGAGCACGTCGAGGAGGAGGAAGCGGCCGAACTTCAGCGGGAGTTCAGAGGGGCTGGGATCGGGGTCAAGGGGCTGCAGTGCGCCCATGGGCGGGTCCTTTCACACCCCTCATGCCCCTCAACGTAGATCCGCCTCTGCTGACGCGCCCGTAAGATTCGGCCGCGTGCAGCTGACCGGCCCCGACCATCCCCCCCGCTCCGGGGACCGCTTCTTAAGCCGAGGCGCGGTCGACGAGGCCGTGGCCGAAGACCTGCGCACCCTCGGCGTGGCCGTCGTGCAGGGGCCGGCCGGCTCCGGCACCTCGTGGCTGGCGATGGCGGCGGCCCGTCGGTGGGACGGCCCGGTGACGTGGATCCGCCCCGGACTGTGGATCCACCTCCACGACCTGATCGCGCCCCTGTGGGCCGGTTCCACCCCCGACGTCGTCCAGCAGGGCACCGCCGGGGGCCTCGTGGACGCCATCCTCAGCCGACTCAGCCATGAGCGACGTCTGTTGGTGATCGACGACCTCGACGAGATCATGACCCCGACCACGGGCCCCGCCCGCATCCGCGATCACGAGCTCGGCCTGCTGCTGGGGGCCCTGGACGCCGGCGCCCTTCGATCCCCCGCCTTCGGTCACGGCGGCGTGCTCCTGGCGACCCGCCGCACCCCGCCCGGCCTGGACGTGCCCAGCCGCCCCGTCCCTCCCCTGTCCCCCGAGGACGGTCGCCTCCTCGCGGGCGAGGCCCCCTTCCCGGACGCGTGGCTCCGCCGCCCCGCCGCCCTCACCCTGGCCCGCTTCGTCCCCCCCGACGCCGACCCCATCGAGGACGACGCCCCCTGGCCCGGCCTCGTCCGCGCCCTCGCCGTGGCCCACCTCAAACGCGAGGAGCAGGAGCTCCTGCTGGGCCTCGCGGTCGTGCGCAACCCCGCGCCCGCGCAGGCGATCGCCGAGATGGTCGACTTCCCCCGCGAGTGGGTCGACGACGTACTCCTCAAGCTGATGAACCTCGGCCTCGCGGAGCAGCGCGCCGAGGGCTGGAGATGCTCCCGGCACGTCGCCGCGGGGGCCCGCGAGGTTCTCCCCGCGATGCTCCCGGGAGTGCTCCCGCTGGCCCTCCAGGCGCGGCTCGGCGGTTGGTACATCCGCACCGGCCAGGGGTTTGGGGAGGGCTGGACCTCGGCCGAGCCGACCCGCTCCAGCCGCCTCGGGCTGCGCTACGCCGCGGCCGCCAAGCACGACGTCATGGCGCTCACGTTCGCGTTGCACGGCGGCACCTCGCCCCTGCTGGAGCGGTTCCGGGCGTGGCGCGCGCTGCGGGACGACCTGGGCCTCGCCCTCGCCCTCGGTCCCGCCGACCGTCCGCCCGAGGAGCTCGGGGCCGGCTGGATCGCACAGGCGCGGGCGGCGATGGCGATCAGCGATCACGGCACCGCCGAGGGCGCGTTGCGGCACGCCCTCCCGCTCGCCGAGGAGGCCAGCGATCCGGTGCTGCTGCGGCAGGTCCACGGCCACCTCGCCCGCCGCAGCTTGCTCGCCGGGAGCCCCGCGCAGGCGGGCACCCACCTGCGGTCCGCCCTCGCGCTGACCACCGACCCCGTCGGCCGCTGCGACCTGCACAACCAGCTCGGCGTGTTGGCGCTCCAGACCGGCGATCTGGAGGCGGCGGAGCACGCGTTCGCCGCCTCCCTCCAGCTCGCCGAGCAGGTCGACGATCCGCGCCGTCGCGGGAGCCGAACCGCGGGCCTCGCGGGGGTGCGGCTGTACCGCGGGAGCCTGACCGAGGCGGGGCAGCTGCTCCGCGACGCCGTCGCCATCGGCCGCGAGGTGGGGGACGACGACGGCGTGGCCCACCGCCTGGGCAACCTCGTGCTGGTCGAGCTGCTGCGCGGCGACATCAACGCGGGGCGGCGCGCGCTTCGGGACCTCGCTGCGGTCGGGGGCGGCCCCAGCGATCGCAGCCGCTGCCGGTTCTTATCCTTGCGGGCGGGGATGCGTCGCGCTGCCGGCGATCTCGACGGCGCCTCCGGGGACCTCGCGGAGGCGAGCACGCAAGCGTCGGACGCCGGCGACCGGGAGTTGGTCGCCGACCTCGCCGGCTCCGCCGGACACATCACCCGGATCGCCGGCCACTTCGACGCCGCCGCCGGCGCGTTCGATCGGGCCCTCGGAGCCACCGCCGAGGGGGTGGACCCCGCCCTCCGGGCCAGCCGAACCATCGACCGAGAGAACGCGGCTGCCTGGGCTGCGGCCAAGAACCGCGCGACGTCACCGCTGCTGGCGGCGGGTCGGGCCCTCGGCGAGGCGCTGCGGGAGATTCCGCCTCGTCCCTTCTTCCCCCGCCACCTGACCGCCGCGATCCAGGCCGCCGAGGGGCAACTGCTGGGGGCGATGCTCGCGGGGACCACGCCCATCGGCCAGATGCGCCAGCTTCAGCGGCTGCTGGATGTGGCATCCGACGACCCCGAGCGTGCCTCCACCGGGGAGCCGGCGGCGCGCGCGTGCCTCGCCTGGGCGATGAAGGCGTGCGGACGGCACGAGGAGTCCAAGGTCCAGGCCGAGCGGGCGCGGATGGACGCCCGGATTCAGGGGCTGGCGACGATCGAAGGACGCTGCGCGGTCCTGCTGGGCGAGGAGCCGCCCCCCTGGCACGGCCAGGCCCGCCTGCTGGCGGAGCTCCTGGGCCAGGATCGGTAGACCACCGGCGAGGGTCCCCGAAGCGCCTGCCTAGCCGCGCGCAACGCCCACCCTCGCCGCCAGCGTCCACGAAGCGCCTGCTTGCGGGGGCGGAACCGGGGGTCTGACTCCTAGCCGGGGGCGCCGACCGACGTCAGGAGGTCGGCCACGTCCTGCCGTTCCACCGAGCGCGCGAGTTGCACCCACGTCGCGCCCTGGGTCTTCGCCTCGAGGTTCACCCCCGCGTCCACGAACGCCCGCACAGTCCACCGACCCGGTACGCACGACGGACCGGAACAGCGGCGGCTGGCTCCGCACGTAGACCTTCTGGTTGGGGTCGGCGCCCGCGTCCAGGAGGATGGTGGCGGCGCCCTCGCGCTTGCGCATCACCGCCTGCGCCAACGCCGTCGCGCCGCTGATCTTCCGCCACACCAGGTCGCCGCCGGCGGCCGCGATCGCAGTGACGTCCTCGTCCCGGCCGAGGCCGACGGCCCACACCAGCAGAGGCACCTTCATGTCCGGATCGGCAGCCCCGCCGCCGTGCTCCGAGGTCCAGGCCTCCAGCGTCGGGGCATCTGACTCGACCAGGGCCACGAACGGCGTCCACTTCGCGCTCGGCTTCGCCGGCAGCAGCAAGCGCGCCGCCGGCCGGTTGCCGAACCACGCCGCGTAGGCCGCCTTGGTGGGCTTCATCCCGAACTCGAGCAGCAGCCGCAGGCCGTCGTCGAAGGACGCGCCGCCTCCGCACATCAGCGCAAAGCCGCCGAACGGGAGCCTCTTGAAGTTCGGATCCGCCCCCGCCTCCAGCACCGCCCTCATGGCCTCCAGGTCCTTGCCCTTGACCGCCTTCTTCAATGCCTCCGTCGCCGCGTCCCCCTGCCCCGGTCGCACCCGCACCTCAGCTCCCCTTGGGGTCGCGGAATATGCGCAGCACCTCCTGGGTGACCTCCGGCAGCGTGAACACGACCACGGTGTCGCCGGGCTGGATCTCGTCGGTGCCGCGCGGAATGAAGACGGACTCGCCGCGCACGATGCAGCCGATGATCGCCCCCTGCGGGAACCCGACGTACATCAAGGACCGGCCGACCGCCCGGGAGCGCTCCGGCACGTGGATCTCCAGGATCTCGGCCCGCCCGTTCTCGACCTGCACCACCCGGTGCACGTGTTCGCTGCGCACGTGCGTGAGGATGTACTCCGCCGTGCTCCGCCGAGGGCTGATGGCCACGTCCAGGCCGACGTCCGCGGCGGTGGTCAGGTAGTCGCCGCGATGCACCAGGACCAGCGTCCGGCCGACCCCCAACCCGCGCGCGAGCAGCCCCGCCATGATGTTGACCTCGTCCGCATGCGTCAGCGCGAGGAAGCCATCGACGGACTCGATGTCCTCCTCCAGCAGCAACGCGCGGTCCGTTCCGTCCCCGTGCAGCACGAGCGCGTCCCGAAGCTCCGCCGCGAGCTCGTGGCAGCGGCGCAGGTCCTTCTCGATGATCACCACGTCGATGCCGTCGCGCTCCAGCCGCCGCGCGACCTCGGCGCCGATCTCGCCCCCGCCCACGATCATCACCCGCCGGGCCCGCCGCTCGCGGCCGGCGCCGAACATCTTGTGCATGCGCGGGATGGTGTCGATGTCGCCGATGAGCCACAGGTGGTCGCCGGGCTCGACGTGGTCCCCGCCGTGGGGGATCAGCACCCGCTCTCCGCGGACGATGCCGGCGATGAGCACGCCCCGGGGCATGGAGATGTCCCGCAGCTGCTTGTTCAGGTTGCGCGAGCCCGCGTCCACGGCGATGTCCACCACCTCGACCCGGTTGTCGGCGAGGTTCTTGGCCTCGATCGCGCCAAAGCTGCGAATGACCCGGTGGACCTCCATCGCCGCGAGCACCTGCGGGTTGATCAGCAGGTCCACCCCGACCACGTCGTGGGCGACCCCGCCGTCCTCCTCGTAGTACGCCCGATCGCCCACGCGGGCGATCGTCTGGCGGGCCCCCAGCTGCTTGCAGGTCAGCGCCGCGAGCAGGTTGACCTCGTCGCTGTCGCTGACCGCGACCACCAGATCGGCCCGCTCCACCCCCGCCTGCCGCAGCGTCGGCAACGTGCTGCCGTGGCCCACGAGGGTCTGCATGTCGGCGTGTTCGGTGGCGAGCCCGAGGGCGGCCGCGGATCGGTCCACGGCACGCACGCTGTGACCTTCGAGGGACAACGTGGCAGCGAGGTGTCGTCCGACCTCGCCCATGCCGATGATGACAATGTTCGTCACGTCACCGGGGAGTCTACCCCTCCAGCTCTAGAGCGCGATGGCGCTGGTGGGGCGGCGACGGCGGCGAACCGCGGCGTCGACCTCAGCCTCGGCCTCGGCGCTGGCCGCGAGCGTGTCCACCACGGCCGCGATGCGCGGGTCGACCGTGCCGAGCGAGCGAACGACGAAGCGGCCGTTGTGCTTGCCCCGGAGCAGCTGGTCGAGGTCCTCCCCGAGCGCGTCGATCTGCGCCGACAGGGACTCCAACTCCACCATCACGTCCTCTCGCTGACCGACGCGACGCTGGATCGTCTCGCGGTGGGCCCGCGCGACCTCCAGCGCCTTGCGCGCCACGTCGAGCTTCCGGTCGTCACCCCGCACTTCAAGGTCGACGGCCTGCTTCTCGAGCTTCGTGATCTGGCGGCTGCTCTGCCACGGGTCGTTGTCGCGGCGGGCGAGGAACGCGTCGGCGCGACGCAGCTCTTCGTGCTTGGCCCGGACGTCGTTGCCGAGCTCGCGAACGCGAGACCCGACTTGCGGCGCAGCGCCGCGGCCGACCAACCGGCTCGCGCTCTCGGTCACCGTCTGCATGCGCGTGGTGATCGTCTTGAGGTCCGAGGGCACCCGGCGCACCTGGATGGGATCGACGGGCGCCAGCCCCGCCGCCTTGCGCTTGCGGCGGACCATCAGCTCGGACGCGCCGCCGTACAGCATCAAGCCGAGCAGGGCTTCGTCCAGGAGGGGGATGGGGTCGAAGAGGAGCAGGTCGAGTCCGAGGAAGGCGACCACGCCCATCATCATCAAAACCAGCGGTCCGTCTCCGAGGTTCGCGAAGAAGCGGGAGATGCCGGTTTGCGTGAGGAGGTTCTTCATACGAGGGCCCTACGCGCGAGATCCGGGCTTATTTCTTCTCGAGTTCTTTCTTTCGCTCTTCTTCGCGACGCTCCTGGTCGGCCCAGTGCGCGTCGAACTCTTCCTCGGTCATCTTCATCACGCGCTCGCCACTGTCGAGGTTGATGCGCTCGTAGTCCTCGTCCGTCATCGTGTCGCGGTAGTGCTTCGTGGTGGTCGTCTTCTCGCCGATGACCTCCTCCACCGCGGCGTTGACCGTGACGGGCACGTGCAGCTCGGCGCGGGCGCCGTCGGGGTCGGTGGCGGCGATGACGACCTCCCCGTCGAAGGCCTCATCCAGATCGCGCTGCTCGACGCGAACGACCCCCCGGTTGTCCAGGTAGATGCCCGGCGGGCCCTTCAGGATCGACCATGTGAGTTCGTCCCCGTCGGCGTCTGCACCCTCCATGCGGAGGCCGTCGATGCCGGGGCGGCGGGCGATGTCGTTGAGGATCACGGGGATCGAGTTGGCGATCACGATCTCCTTCGACTCGACCGTCGCGATCTGGCCGCGTTCGTCCATCGCTTCGGCCTTCACGGAGACGCGGTCGCCCTTGCGGAAGCGGCCGGTGGCGGCGCTCAGCTCGCCCTTGGAGACACCCAGCACCGAGCGGCCGTTGACGCTCCACGTGTACTCGACCTCGGCGAACGACGAGGCGCCCGCCTGCAGCGTCGCCTCCGCTTCGAGCACGTCCTCGATGGTCACCTGCTCGGGGCCCAGGGTGATCCCCTGGAACGCCAGCCCGGGCGCCTTGCCCGCGCGCGATGCTTCCTGAGCCGCGGCGGCGGCGTCTCGCTCCTCCTGGCGGGCCGCGGCGGCGTCTCGCTCGGCCTCCGCGTTGGCGTCGTAGTAGACCGGCGCGGTCGGCGCCTCTTCGGGCTCACCGCCACCGCAGGACGCCAGAAGGAGCAGGGAGGATGCGTAAAGCCAGGTGCGCATCCGGGAAGTGTACTAGCTGCGCGCCTTGGCAGCTTTGGCTTCGAGCGCGCGGGCGGGCGGCAGCAGGCCCTCGGGCCGCAGCACCATCATCGCCACCAGCGCGATGCCGAAGACCAGCATCCGGTAGTCGCTGAAGGTGCGGAGCTTCTCGGGGAGCACGGCGAGGATGATGGCGCCGAGGATGACCCCGGGGATCGAGCCCATGCCGCCCAGCACGACCATGCACAGGATGATCGCGGACTCCATGAAGATGAACGACATGGGGTCGATGAAGCCCTGCATGTGGGCGAACAGCAGCCCCGCCACGCCCGCGAACGACGCGCCGATGCCGAAGGCCAGCAGCTTGGTCCGGGTGGTGTCGATTCCCATCGCCTGCGCGGCCAGCTCGTCCTCGCGGATGGCCCGCCACGCCCGCCCCGTGCGGCTGTTGTCGAGCCGCCGGGCGACCACCGCGATGAGGATCGCGTAGGCCACGGTGATCAAGTAGTAGTTGACCTCCTTGCCCCAAGCGTTGAAGCCGAGGGCCTGGTTCAGCGCCGGCACGCCCTGGTTCAGGGAGTAGTCGAAGATGCGGGGGGGCGGGACGATCAGCCCCTTGGGGCCGTTGGTCAGCGAGTCCCAGTTGTTCAGCACGATGCGCACGATCTCGCCGAAGCCGAGCGTCACGATCGCCAGGTAGTCGCCGCGCAGCCGCAGCGTGGGCGCACCCAGGAGCATGCCCATGCCCCCCGCCAACGCCACCGAGCAGGGGATCCAGGCCCACAGCGCCCACCAGTACTCGGGGAACTTCACCGAGATGAGGGCCGAGCTGTAGGCGCCGATGGCGTAGAAGGCGACGTAGCCGAGGTCGAGCAGACCGGCGAGGCCGACCACGATGTTCAGCCCCAGCGCGAGGCAGACGTAGATGCCCGCGAGGGTGCCGACGTAGATCCAGTGGGGGTTGTGGAAGCCCAGCGAGAAGATCGCCGGAAACGCCAGCAGCGCCGCGATCATCCCCGCCTTGGTCGCCCACGGATGGTCCGCGAAGGCGACCCGCACGGTGGCGTCGTGGCCCGTCCGGGCGCCGTACCAGCGCGCCCCCACCACCACCGCGACGCCGGCCGCGAGGAAGGTGAGGAACAGCCACGGATTGTCGATCCGGAGACCGATGATCACCGCTGCCAGGGCGAGGCCCTGCAGGCCCCAGATGATGGCCATCTGCACGGCGGCGGAGTGTAAACGAGTTGCGAGGTAGGATCAGGAGGTCTTGAACGAGCCCCGCCCGCCCGACGATCCGCTCCCCACCGAGGATCGTCCGATCCCGTTCGGGCGGTACCAGCTGCTGGAGCTGGTCGGCGAAGGGGCGATGGCGCAGGTGTTCCGGGCGACGCAGTCCGGGCCCATGGGGTTCACCAAGGAGGTGGCCCTCAAGCGGCTGCGCACGGGAGCGATCTCCCGCGACCGCAAGGAGATGGAGGCGCTCGTCAATGAGGCCCGCCTCGGGGGCCAACTGCGGCACCCCAACATCGTCGAGATCTACGGCTGCGACGTGCACGACGGCACGTTCTTCCTCGCCATGGAGTACGTGCGCGGCTGGCTCCTGGACGACGTGCTGTGGCGGCTCATCGAGGCCGACGAGCGGCTCCCCCCGCCCGCGATCATCGACATCCTCCGGCAGATCGCCCACGGGCTCACCTACGCCCACGAGGCGGTGGACACGGAGGGCTTCCCGCTGCGGCTGGTGCACCGCGATCTGAAGCCCCAGAACATCTTCCTGGACCGCACCGGGGTGGTGAAGATCGCCGACTTCGGGCTCGCGAAGTCCACCGCGGCGCTGTACCGCACCACCGACGCGGACGAGACCAAGGGCTCCCCGCTGTACATGTCGCCCGAGCAGATCGGCGGCTCCGCGATCGACTCCCGCAGCGACCTGTTCGCCTTCGGCACGATCATCATCGAGTTCTGCACGGGGCTGCGGGCGTTCGAGGGCAACTCGATCCCCAACACGCTGATGAAGGTGCTCAACGTCGACTGCGAAGAGGCGATGTCGGCGATGACGAGCCAGGCGCCGGGGCTGCTCCCGATCGTCGGGCGGCTGCTGCAGGCCAACCCCGGTCAGCGCTACCAGACGGCCCGCGAGGTGGCGCGCGACCTGGATCTCCTCGCGGGGGAGGCGGTCGCGGGATCCCACACCCGGGCGCTGGTGGGGGCGCTGCTGAACGAGGAGCCGGTGGGGCTCCCCGAGACCATCAAGACGCCGTACCGGGAGCTCAGTTCGCGGCTCCAGGCGGTGGGCGCGCAGGAGCCGCTGGCGAATCGGCCGCGGCGCGCCGCCCCCGGACCGGCGTGGAAGGAGCCGCGGGGCAGCCAGAGCGTCGTGCTCGCTGAGACCAAGGGCGGCACCAAGGCGCTGCCCGAGCGTCGCGCGGAGCGGCGTCGGAAGCGGGCGCTGAAGCGGTGGGGAACGATCGGTGGCCTGCTCCTGCTGGCCGGCAGTGTCGGCGCGGTCGCGCTCCTGTGGGCCATGAACCTGGGGCCCGCCTCCATCCCCGAAGAGGAGCCCGAGGTGCCGCCCTCGGCGCCCGTGGCGGCCGAGGAGGACCTCGGGTCCGCGCCGCCGCCTCCCCTGGTGCCCAGCTCGACGGAGCTGCAGCGCGTGGGGCCGGCGATCCACATGCCGCGCGCGTCCGCCCGGGTGGGGCAGGACCTCCCGATCGCCGTGCAGATGACCGAAGCCGGAGAGTGGAGCGTGACGGCGATGTGGCGACCCTGGCGGGGTCAGTACCGGCCGCTGGCGATGGACCACACCGGTGACGGCCGCTTCGAGGGTCGCGTCCCGTTGGTGGAGGAGGTCGGCCAGGCGGTCGACTACTACATCGAGTTCGATAGGGGCGCGGGGGTGCGGACGATCGGTGGGGCGGATGCTCCGTTCCGGGTGGTTGTTCTGGACCGGTAGATCGCTGCGGGGACCGAGGTTTCATTCAGGCGGCGAGGGGGACGGACGAGGCGAGAGAACCAGGCGCTTCGCGGACTAGCAGGACCTCGTGGACCGACGAGGGGTCCGGCGCCGCAGAGCGAGTCCTCCGAAGACCAGCAACGCGAGCGCGCCCGGCATCCGGCCCTCGCCCGCCCCGACGTCGCCGGAGCAGCGCAGGCAGCCGCCGCCGCTGATAATCCCGGCGTCGTCGATGACGCACGCGGAGTCGAGCCCGTCGCAGTCCTGGTCGATGCCGTCTTCGCAGATCTCGTCCGCCAGGGGGTAGATCTCCGGGTCGGTGTCGTCGCAGTCCTGCCCGCCGCAGTCGATGTTGTCCCAGCCGTCGCCGTCCACGTCCGCCTCTTCCGAGCCGTCGACGCCGTCGCAGTTGCTGTCGATCCCGTCGCCGCAGACGTCGGGGGCGGCGGGGCCGACCAGCGGGTCGTCGTCGTCGCAGTCGTCGCACTCGGGGTAGCCGTCACCGTCGTTGTCGATGAGCTCCTCGTCGGGGATGACGCCGTCACAGTCGTTGTCCAGACCGTCGCACAGCTCCTCGGCGTCGGGGTGGACCGTGGGCTGCTCGTCGTCGCAGTCCAGGCAGCTGGAGTAGCCGTCGCCGTCGAGGTCCTCGGCTTCGTCGACCTCGCCGTCGCAGTCGTTGTCGACGCCGTCGGCGCAGTCCTCGTGGGCGCCGGGGAAGACGCTCGGGTCGTGGTCATCGCAGTCGCCGTCGCACGAGGTGACGCCGTCGCCGTCCAGATCGAAGCCCTCGTCGATGACGCCGTCGCAGTTGTTGTCGATGCCGTCGCACAACTCCTCGGCGTCGGGGAAGATCGTCGGGTCCGCGTCGTCGCAGTCGCCGTCGCAGTTGCTGAAGCCGTCGTCGTCGTTGTCGAGGTCCTCGTCGACGAGGCCGTCGCAGTCGTTGTCGACGCCGTCGGTGCAGTCCTCGAGCGCACCCTCGAGCACGGTCGGGTCGGCGTCGTCGCAGTCGCCGTCGCAGCTGCTGACGCCGTCACCGTCGAGGTCGTAGAGCTCGTCGATGAGGCCGTTGCAGTCGTTGTCGAGGCCGTCGCACAGCTCCGTGGCGCCATCGAAGACGAGGGAGTTGTCATCGTCGCAGTCGCCCTCGCAGGCGGTCTGCCCGTCCCCGTCGGCGTCCTCGATGTTGTCGGCGAAGCCGTCGCAGTTGTCGTCGGTGCCGTCACAGTCCTCCGGCTGCCCCTCGAAGTTGTCGGGGTCGTCGTCGCAGTCGCCGTCGCACAGGAGCACGCCGTCGCCGTCCTGATCCAGCTCGATGGCCGGCACCGAGCCGTCGCAGTCGTTGTCGAGCCCGTCGCAGATCTCGGGCGCGCCGGGGAAGACGTCGGCGTTGTCATCGTCGCAGTCGCCGTCGCAGTCCGTGATGCCGTCGCCGTCGGTGTCCACGTCTTCGCAGTCGTCGCAGACCGCGGGGAAGTCCTCGTCGATGTCGCCATCGCAGTCGTTGTCGAGCCCGTCGCAGAGCTCCTCGGCGCCCGGGAACAGGCCCGCGTCCTCGTCGTCGCAGTCGCCCGTGCACTCGCTGAAGCCGTCCCCGTCGAGGTCCTCGGTCGACAGGTCGAAGCCGTCGCAGTCCTGGTCGATGCCGTCGCCGCAGACCTCGGGCGCGCCCGGGTAGATGTCGGCGTTGGTGTCGTCGCAGTCGTCGCCGCCGCAGCCGACGTCGTCGAAGCCGTCTTCGTCCACGTCCACGAAGTCGTTGCCGTCGCAGTCCTGGTCGATGCCGTCGCCGCAGAGCTCGACCGCGTTGGGGGTGACCGAGGGATCGGTGTCGTCGCAGTCGTCGTCCGGGGTGGACGGGGTTCCGTCGGGGCCGCACACCGTCACGCCGTCGCCGTCGGCGTCGAAGCCTTCGTCGATGTCGCCGTCGCAGTCGTCGTCGACCGCGTTGCAGACCTCGACTGCGCCGGGGAAGACCGCGGCGTCGTTGTCGTCGCAGTCGCCGTCGCACACCGTCAGGCCGTCGCCGTCGGCGTCGAAGTCCGGGTCGACGAGGCCGTCGCAGTCGTTGTCGATGCCGTCGCAGATCTCGACTGCGGCGGGGTTGATCGCGGGGTTCGTGTCGTCGCAGTCGTCGTCGTCGTTGCCCGGGATGCCGTCGGGGCCGCAGGTGGTGACGCCGTCGGCGTCGAGATCGAAACCGTCGTCGAGCAGGCTGTCGCAGTTGTCGTCCAGCCCGTTGCACAGCTCGGGAGCGCCCGGGTAGATGTTCGGATCCAGCGGCTGGCAGTCGCCGTCGCACTCGGTGAAGCCGTCGCTGTCCTGGTCGAACCCTTCGTCGATGCTGCCGTCGCAGTCCTGGTCGACGCCGTCGCAGATCTCGGCCGCGTCGGGGTTGATGGCGCCGTTGCTGTCGTCGCAGTCGCCGTCGCAGGTCGTGAAGCCGTCGCCGTCCACGTCGAAGCCGTCGTCGATGGTGCCGTCGCAGTCGTTGTCCACGCCGTCGCAGACCTCGGTTGCGGACGGGTTGATCGTGTTGTTGCTGTCGTCGCAGTCACCGTCGCAGGTGGCGACGCCGTCGCCGTCGGCGTCCGCTTCGTCGGTGGGGAGGGTGCCGTCGCAGTTGTCGTCGACGCCGTTGCAGACCTCGGCGGCGTCCGGGTTGATCGAGGCGTCGGTGTCGTCGCAGTCGCCCGCGCAGGAGGAGAAGCCGTCGCCGTCGCCGTCGAAGCCTTCGTCGATGGTGCCGTCGCAGTCGTTGTCCACGCCGTCGCAGACCTCGGTCGCGCTGGGGTTGATCAAGGCGTTGGTGTCGTCGCAGTCGCCCGCGCAGGAGGTGACGCCGTCGCCGTCGCCGTCGAAGCCCTCATCGGTGCTGCCGTCGCAGTCGTTGTCCACGCCGTCGCAGACCTCGGTCGCGCCGGGGTTGATGGCGGCCGCGCCGTCGTCGCAGTCGCCCTCGCAGACGAGGTACGTGTCGCTGTCGGAGTCGGCTTCGTTGCTCGGGATGGCGCCATCGCAGTCGTCGTCGAGGCCGTTACAGACCTCGGCGGCGTCCGGATTGATGTCGTCCTCGGTGTCGTCGCAGTCACCGTTGCAGGTGGTGAAGCCGTCGCCGTCGGCGTCGAAGCCTTCGTCGATGGAGCCGTCGCAGTCGTTGTCGACCGCGTCGCAGACCTCCGTGGCGCCCGGGTTGATGGCGGCGTTTCCATCGGCGCAGTCGTTCTCGCAGATCAGGTACCCGTCGCCGTCGGCGTCCGCTTCGTCGGCGGGGATGGCGCTGTCGCAGTTGGTGTCGAGGCCGTCGCAGATCTCGGCCTCGCCGGGGTTCACCGCGCTGTTGGTGTCGTCGCAGTCGCCCTGGCAGGTGGTGTAGCCGTCGCTGTCGGTGTCGAAGCCTTCGTCGATGCTGCCGTCGCAGTCGTTGTCGACGCTGTCGCAGACCTCGGTGGCGCCGGGGTTGATCGCGGCGTTGGCGTCGTTGCAGTCGCCGTCGCACAGGCGGTAGGTGTCGCTGTCGCCGTCCGCTTCGTTGGCCGGCACGAGGCCGTCGCAGTCGTTGTCGAGGCCGTCGCAGATCTCGGCGTTGAGCGAGCTGATCGTGGGATCGCCATCGTCGCAGTCGCCCCCCCCGCATTCGGGGATGGTGTCGCCGTCGGCGTCCGCATCGCAGTCGACCACGTCGAAGTTGAGCGCGGCCTCGCTGGCTTCGCCCTCGGTCTCGAGGTTGGAGTCCAACCCGAACCGCAGCGCCATCGCGGTCACCGGCTCGCCGGCGGCGACGGGGGCAGGGTCGGACACCACGGTCCAGGCCCCGCCTGAGGAGGTGGTGACCGAGCCGAGGTAGACCGCCGGCTCGCCGTACCCGGTGGGATCCTCATCGGCCCCCCAGGCGCCCACGAGGGCCGATCCGCACGAGGTGCCGGTGACGGTGAGCACCGTGCCGTCGAGGTAGGCGGTGGCGATCGTGGGCATGCCCATGTCGCGGTTGCCCACCGTGGTGTCGATCGAGCAGGAGCCGACCGTCGGGCCGTCGTCCCCGGAGGCCGACTCGATGTCCATCGCGAGGCCGGTGTTGTCGTGGATCAGGTTGACGTACATCGCGTTGAGGCGGGCCTGGCGGGAGCCGCCGCCGTCCCGCACCCGCACGCCGTCGCCGTCGTTGAACGCGATGATGTTGGCGCCATCCAGATCGATGCCGCCGATCTGCCAGCCGTCGCTGTGGTGGTAGTCCTGGCCGAGGATGTAGATGCCGTCCCCGTCGTTGCCCAGGTCGAGGGTGCCGCCGAAGTTGGTGCCGATCGCGTTGTCGAGGAAGTCGGCGTCCTTGGTGGCGTGCCCGTAGACGCCGCCCAGGGCGTTGGCGGAGATGATGTTCCCCTCGAAGTCGCTGTAGCGGGGGTAGCTGGTGCCGCCGCTGACGCCTTCGAACTGCACGCCGTAGCCGCCGTTGCCCAGGGGGGCGTCGCCGGCGCCGTTGGTGCCGATGATGTTGCCGCTGACCTCCCAGGTGCTGACCTTGGCCTCGTGGTAGATGCCCGAGTTTCCGTTGTCGGAGATGACGTTGGTGCCCGCCGCGGTGCCGTCCCCGACGGTCCAGTTGCGGAGCAGGCGGCCGCTCTGGGTGGGCCCCTCGACGTAGATGCCGTAGCCGCCGTTGCCGAGGCCGGAGTCGGCCGTGATGTCGGTGCCGATGAGGTTGCCGAAGATCTCGCCGAAGTCGGGGTCGTCGCCGTTCTGCCCCATCTCGATCGCGTTGCCGGTGTTGCCCGAGATGACGTTGAAGGGACCGATGATGTAGCCCTCGCCGTCATCCTCCGAGATGGTGATGCCGGTGCCGTTGGGGATGGCGGCGAGGCCGTCGCGGTCGGTGCCTATGAGGCACCCCTCGATGATGATCGGCTCGCTGGCGCTGGGGCGGTCGGTGATCTCGATGCCGGCCTCGGCGCCGCCGCGGATGTTCAGGCCGCGGACGGTGACGTCTTCCTTGTCGATCGTGAGCACCGCTTCCCCGGTGACCGCGGAGCCGTCCAGGGTCGGGCCGATGACGAGGTTGAAGCCGTCGGCGGGGTCGTTGGTGTTCTCGACCGTGGCGCAGCCGGTGCAGTCGTAGCCGTCCAGCACGATCTCGTTGTCGATCTCCAGGCCCGAGGTCAGCACGATGACCGGGCCGCCGGACGGCAGCGCAGCGAAGGAGAAGTTGATGGTGTCGTTGTTCGCGACGTTGTCGAGCGCTTCACGGAGCGTGCAGCCGCCGGCGTTGGTTCCGCAGACCCCGTCGTCCGTGTCCGCGAGGCTGTTGACGGTGAGGGTGGCCGCGACCGCGGGGGGCCCTCCCAAGAGCATCAAAGCGAGAGACAGGGAGCCGGAAAGAAGGTGCCGTCGACGCATGATCATCCCCCCGGGGGACTTCCCCGGAAGTAGCAATCATACCCGCTCGGGTCTATCGCAGCCGGATGCGCTCCGCGACCCGGGCGACCTTGGGATCGGGATCCTGAGCGAGTCGGTCCAAGCCCGGCAGGGCCTTGCTCAACGTGGGATCAACCCGGTCCAGCGAACGGAGCGCGTTCAACCGAACGTCGGGACCGGCGTCGCCGATCGCGGCGGTGAGGGCGCCCGCGGCGGCTACCACGTGGAGGTAACCGAGGGAGCGCGCGGACGCGGCGCGGACCGCCGGATCGGTGTCCTGCAGGGCGAGCACGAGGTCTTCGGCGAGCTCCTCGCCGTCCACCCGGAAGCCGAGCGAGCGGGCGGCCTCAGCGCGCACGTCGGGCAGGGTGTCGCGGAGGCCTAGAGACAGTCCCGCGAACGCGCTCTCGGGCGCGGCATGGCGGAACGACCACGCGGCCATTTCGCGGACCTTGCCGTCGTCGCTGTCGCTGAGCACGGCGAGTATGCGCTCACCCCAGTCGTCGCCAATTCGAATCATCGACATCGCCAGACCCGCCCGTGCGAGGGAGGCATCGGTTCCGTGGAGGATGCGCTCGACGACGGCAGGCTGAGCGTCCGGGTCGGCGAAGACGTCGTCGACGAAGCGCTGGCGCACGTCGCGGCGGTCATTGACGGGGCGGGCGGTCCAGACCGCCGAGAACAGCTCAGCGTCGTGCCGCCAGCCCAAGACGATGGCCGCCTGGGTGCGGACCCGGACGTCGAGGTGGGACTCCGCGAGGTCGGCGAGCAAGCCGTCGTCGATGGCCTCGTCCAGCACGAGCTGCCGGCGGGCGGAGGGGTAGTCGGCCTCTTCCAGGTCCCAGGCGATCAGCAGCACGTCGGCGACGTCGGCGTGATCCTGCGCCAGCGCGGGGAGGGCGGAAAGGAGGGCGAGGAGGGTCAGGAGGGTTGTACGCATCAGTTCAACACCTCGTCCTCGATCAGATGTCCGGCGGTCAGCCACCACTCTTCGTTCGGCGTCCGCGTCATGTTGGTGCCGCAGTGCACCTCGCCCAGACCGAGGTGGTAGACGGACCAGTTGTCCACGAAGTGCCAGTCGATGCCGGAGGGGTAGGTGTCCTCGATGAAGGCGATCATCGGGTCTTCGTCCTGGCCGATGTCGGAGTTGGCGCTGTCCCGCATGAAGGGGTCCGCGAGGAAGATGTCGGTCCGGTCCCCGCGGTTGGCGACGATCATGTTCGCCATGCCGGGGATGAGGGCGGCGTCCGTGCCACCGCAGCCGCCGGGCTCCTCGAAGAGGCTCGGCATCGGGATGATCTCTTCGGCGGTGAGGTCGAACTTGTCGATGAACCGGTCGAGGATCGGGTCGAGCACGTCCTCGGTCAGGTCCTCGTTGAAGTACCGCACCGCGTCGTCGTTGACGAACTCCTCGATGGTGTCGATGCCGTAGCTCTGGCGGTACTTCGGCAGCTCGACGTTGTCGGCTCCCTCGAGCACCTCCCAGGCCGCCGAGGCGTCGCTGTAGACGAAGCGGAAGCCGCGGGGGGCGCTGGGGTCGGGGACGAAGCTGACGAACTCGTCGACGTGGCCGACGCAGAGCCAGGAGGTGTCGACCCGGAAGGGCGCCTGGATGAGCTGGTCCGCGAGGTGGTCGGTCATCTCGACGGCGGGGTGGTAGTTGTCGTCGCCGCCCCAGTAGGCGCGACCGAACGGGTAGGCGTCCCCGAGCGGCGGCGAAACCTCGAGGTTCCCGAACGAATCCAGGGAGTTGGCGACCTGGGGCCGACCCCAGGTGCCGATGATGGCGTCAGGTCCGCCGACGAAGCCGTCGCCGGGGATCGCGTCGAAGTTGTTCTCGGGCCAGTTGTCGAGGCCGCGGTCGCGGACCGAGTCGATGACGACGTCGATGCGCTGGTCCTTTGCGCCGTACCAACCGAACTGCACCTCGTCCTGGATCCAGACGTCGCCGAAGTAGGTCTGGGCGCTGAACGCGGTGAACTGCTCGCCGAGCACGTCCTCGTACGTCTCCACCATGTGGCGGTTGTTGTAGCTGCCGCCGCCGAAGCTGAGGTCCATCACCCAGACGTGCTCGGTCTGCTGCAGGTGGTGGTTGAGGAGCATCGACCCGGTAGTCATCCACAGGGTGAACGAGGCGAGGACCTCGCCGTCCTCGTCGAGGTGATACAGCGTCGCGGTCGTGATGGTCAGCGGCTGGTCCGCCTCCACCTCGAAGACCTGGTCGACGTCGGTCTCGGTGAGGTTGTAGCTGGTGAGGTTGGGGCCTTCGGCCTCGCCCAGGATGAGCACGTCTTCCTGGGTGATGCGGATGTTGCCGGCGTCGCCGCCGAGATCGAGGCGGAGCCACTCGCCCTTGTTCGCTTTGACGCTCTCCCACGCGGTCGCGGGGAGCACGAAGACGGAGCGGTCGTCGTCTTCCGCGGCGCGCCCGGCTTCGGACCAGTCGGGCTCACCGTCGACGTTGTCGTCGTCGATGTTGGGGATGAGGGCGAGCCCGGGGAACGTCTCCAGGGAGCCGAGGGGGTAGCCCTCGGCGGTCAGCTCGAGCGGGGCCTCGCTGGAAGGGCAGCCCGCCAGGAGAAGGGCCGCGCTGGCGAGGGCGATGATCCGTCGTCGCATGAACACTCCGGGCCGAAAGATAGGTCGGCGGGGGAAGGATATCGAAGTGTGTTTGCGAGCCCGGTGATGTTTCCGTCAACCCGGTAAAGACTCGGACAAAACCGGGTCAGGACCACCAGTGCAGCTTCATGCAGTAGACGGAGCCGCCCGAGAGCAGGAACTGGTCGGTCTCCAGCTCGATCACTTCGATGCCGAGTTCCCGCAGCTGGGCGTTGCAGCGAGGGCTCCCCTTCTGGACCAGGAAGTGCCGTCCATCGGGGCTGTGGCCGTTGCAGGCCATGTTCATCGCCTCGACCTCGTTCACCTCCACGAGGCGCGGCACCAGCGACGCGAGGAGCTCGCGGCCGGCGTCGTCGAACGCCCCGGGGAACACCACCGCGGTCTGCTCGTCCACGAACGAGAGGCAGGTATCCAGGTGGTAGAAGCGCCGGTCGACGAGCCTCAGCAGCGCCACGGGCACGCCGGTCATCGCCGAGACGCGCTCCCACGCTTCCCGCCGCGAGCGGGGCCCGACGCCGCCCCACAGCAGCGCTCGGCCGGGGTGCCAGGCGCCGTCCCCGGTGCCCTCCATGCTCGGCACGCTCCAGGGGTCCAGGTGCGCGATGTGCACGCCGCGCTCGGCGAGGAAACCCTGGATGTGGGCGACTTCGGGCTCCCGTCGGGCGCGCCGCATGATGGACATGATCGCGCCCGAGCCTTCGGTGAGCAGACCCGGGGGGACCGGCAGGGACTGGTTGGCGCAGAACACGAGATCCGGCAGCAGCGGCTGGCCCTCGAGCACGTCCACGGTCTGGCCGATTCCCCGGTAGGCCTCCACCAGGTGACGCCACTGGTGACGCGCCTCAAAGCGGTTCACCTGGCCGACGTTGCCCTCCATGTGAGGGTTGATCACGTACTCGACGTCGTAGAACCGCGGCTCCACCACGAGCACACGATCCGGCAGCGGCACGGTCGGGAGGTCCGCCAGCAGGGGCACCTCGGGCCCCGGCCGTTCGATCAGCTGACTCACGCGCGGGCTACTGAACGATCAGCGGGTACGTGATCTTCTTGGGGGTCCCGTCGAACGGCGGGAACTTGAGCGCATTCAGCTCGCGGCTGATGCAGGTGTCCAGCGCGGTGCCGGCGAATCTCGACGTCGTCACGCGAGCCTTCGACACGCCGCCCTCGGGGGCGATGGTGAACTTCAAGTAGATCTTGCCGCTGAGGTCGACGCCCTTGGCCTCTTCGACCCGCAGGCAGCGCACGATGGCCGCGTTGTTGCGGATGATCGTGTCGATGACGAACGGGCTCGGGCCGTCGCTCTTTGCGCTGGAGGAGGAGGCGTCGGGCTCGTTCAGGCGGGGACGGGACGGGCCGGGGCCCGACGACTCCCGGGGGGCGGGGGTCGGCTCGGCCTTCGGCCGGGGGGTGCGACGCTCCGCGGGGGGCGGACGCACGACATCAGCCTTGCTCTCCTTGGCCGGGGTCGGCTCGCGCCAGGCTTCGTCTTCCTTGCCGTTGCCCAGGCCGGCGACTTCGGTGCCGCTGTACTTGCGCGCCATCTCCAGCTCATCGCTGTCGAGGCCCGCGCCGGTGGCGCCGTCGCCCGTCGCCTCGCCCTCGGGGGCGGGAGCGGGGGTCGCGACGGGGGGCACAGGCTTGGTCGGAGGCGGACGCAGCTCCGCCGGCGACGGAGTGTCGTTGCCTCCGCTGACCAGCCCGCCGGCGACGGCGAAGTGGATGGCGGTAAGCACGACCGTCAGGAAGAAGGCGAGGATCAGCGCGATCGGGGTGCGCTGCGGGTGCAGGCCGCGGCCGGTGACCGTCGCCAGGAACAGGCACGCGGTCAGCCCGAGGGCGGCGAGGGCGAAGAAGATCAGCGAGACCGGCCAGTCGAGGCCGGCGAGGCTTCCCAGGAGGCCGACGAGGCCGACGATGCTGAACCAGGTCACGGCGCCGAGGACCGGCGAGGCGGACACCTTGACCGAGGTCACGGCGGTGGCCGAACCCATGGCTGCGGCGCTGCGCGGGGGCACGGAGCCGCCGACCGTCGGGCTGGGCCCGGGCGAGGGGCTCAAGCCGAGCGTCGGGCCGGTGCTCCCGTTGCTGGGGGCGACGCCGCCGCGGCCGGTGGTGGGCAGCGGAAGGGGGCGGGTCTGATCGCTCGATGGAGCGAATCCGCCGGTCGGGCCGGGGGGCACCGGGCCGGCCTGGGAGGCAGGGCTGGGCACGCCCGCGACGCTGGGCGAGGGGCCGTCGTAGACCTTGGTCGCCGGAGAGTCGCTGGGGGGGATGGCGGTCGCAGGGATGACCGAAGGCATGCGCGGCGGGCTGGGCTGCGCGGCGGGGCCGGGGGCCGCGGACTGGCTCGGCAGCGGCGCGATGGCCGGCGGCGGAGGCGGAGCGGGGGTCGGCTCGGACGGTCCGGCGGGCCCGAGCGGCCCGAGCGCGTCGGCCTTGGCGGTGGGGCCACCGACGGACTGGATGCCGGGGATGGAGATGGCCCGAAGCTCGGCCGTGAGGCTCCCGATGGAGGGGACTGAAGCCTGGCTCGAGGCCATCTTCTGGAGCTCCGGAACCGACTTGATGACGGTCCGCTCCTCGTCCTCTTCTTCAGCGGCGGGGCTGGTCTGGGACGCAGCCGCCTCCTCGGCAGCACGGCTACCGGGCTTGTAGATGATGATCTTGTGGCCGCAACGCTTGCAGGTGGCCCGGTTGACCTCCTTGCTCAGCTTCTCGTTGGCGATCTTGTAGACCGCGCCACAGTTGTCGCAGACGACTCGCATCACTCTCCCGAATGGGCGCGGGACCTGGGGGGCTACAGCGCTGACCTACCCCGAACTCCGCAGCCGACGGACCCTACTTCAGCCGGCCCGATCAAGTCAATTGAAGGATTACGCGCGTGAGGACAGCGACCCTGTCGGTCGAACGACGGTCATCGATCGAGGACGTCCGGCACGCTCACCAGAAGGGGGCGGAGCCGAGCCAGGACGTTCGTCCACTGGGCCCGCGGGATCGCCGGGAGCGCGGCGGTGCGGTCGTCCAGCCACTTGCAGACGCCGGGGAGCCCGCCCTCCAGCTGGTGGAACGGGAGCAGCCACATCGTGACCTCGCCGTCCGCTTCGAGGTCGTCGCCGATGAGCACGTACTCGGGATCCCGCAGCAGCGTGTCGACGTCGGGGGCGAGCACCACGGCGAGCACCTCGCGCCCGTCCCGACCGTCGAGCCACATCGGGTTGGCCTCGTGGTACCGCTCGAACCCGCGGGCCTCGATGCTCCCCTGGATGCGCTCGATCAAGGCGACCGGCAGGTCCTCGGGGTCGTGGAGATCGTCGATGAGCTCGATCCAGGTGCGGGGGCCGATGGCGGCGTGCCCGGCGGGGCCGCCGATGCGGGCCACCCGACCCTGCCGCACGGTCGCTTCGACCGACGCGACGCCGGCGACGCACTCGTTCAGGTAGCGCTGATCGTCCTGCTCGAAGTGGCGGAGCACGCCCTCGGCGAGGAACTCCCCCTCCCCCTCGACCCGCAGCGTGCCCGAGGGACCCGCGAGCACCTGGCAGACGGCGACGGCGAGCCGCCAATCGCTCCACGTGGCCAGCGCGGCGACGGAGACGACCACCTCGGCGGCGTCACGGCCGCGGGTGGCGAGCAACTCGACCCCGCGAGTGGAGGCGCCGGGCACGTAGATGGCGATGCGGGGGTGGGGCCAGGGGCACCACGAGGTGCTTCGTTCGCCCTGATCGGCGGCGATGGTCGTGACCTCGTCGGCCTGCACGTCCATTCCGAGCCGGTCTCCGGCCGCGTCGATCAGATCGGCGAGGGTCGGGAGCTCGGCGACGTCGACGCGCACGACGAAGGCCATGCTCAGTCGTCCTCCCCGACGACGCGCCGGAGCGCGAGCAGGCCGGGGTCGTCGGGGTCGAGGAGCTCGGCCTTGTCGAGGGCGCGGACGGCGAGCTCGGGCTGCTCGAGGGCGAGCCAGGCGCGGGCGAGGTTCACGAAGTGGTCGGGCTGGTCGGGGGCCCACACGATCGCGAGGTTCCCCAACTCGACGGCCCGTTGGGGGTCGTGGTGGACGTGCGACTCGGGGTGCCCGAGCACCCAGGCGTGGAGGCCGACGAGCGTGGCGCAGGGGCGGCGCAGGGTGCCCAGGTCGGACTCGACGGCGACGCGGCACTCGGTCACAAGGAGGTCGAGCTCACGGCGGGCGGAGGCGCGGCGCGCGCGTTCGAAGGCGGCGTAGGCGGCGAACCGGGCGGGCAGGTCGACGTCGGGGCGGATGGCCCGCCACTGCACGCGCCACTGCTCGTCGGTGAGGTACGGGTCCAGGTCGGTGAGCAGGTGCAGCTGGAAGCGGACGGTGTCCCAGGAGATCCGGTCCCAGTTGTCGTCGGCCTGCCACACCAGCGAGTCGACGAGCACGTCCACGCCGTCGGGGTCGCCGGCGGCGAGGAGGGCGCGGGCGGCGGCGCGGCGCACGGTGCGGTCGCGGTCGCTGAGGGCGGCGATCTTGATCCACTCGGGGAGCGGCTCGGCGAGGGTGGAGTCGGCGATGCGGGCGCGGTACTCGGCCTCCGCCGCCGCCCAGCGCTCGGCCGGATCGCCCTCGGGGTCGCCGGTCCCGGGGTCGGGGGGGAGCTCGGCGGGCACGGCCTCGCCGGACCAGGTGAACGGGCCGAAGCCGCCCTCGGGCCGCAGGGGGGCGTGGTCGAAGCCGGCGCGGCTGACGACGGTGTCGATGCCGGCGGCGCGGTCTTCGAAGAGCCAGGTGGCGTTGTCGGCGGCGTTGCCCCCGGGGCGGTTGATCGAGACGGCGTAGGTGTCGCTGCCGCCGAGGTCGGCCAGCAGCGCGGTGGCGCCGCGGTCGGGGCGGGCGGGAGGCACTGCGAACGCGATGCCGTCCCACAGGGCGACGTAGTGGTCGTCGCCGCCCTCGTCCACGAGCAGGCCGAGGGCGTGGGCGCGGCGGGCCCAGCCGATGCCTCCGCCGAGGTCGTTGGGGACCGCGTTGCCGGCCGGTTCCAGGCGGTAGGAGTCGGGCGCGTCGCCCTGGTCCCAGAGCACGCCGACGGAGCGGTCGACGGCGGCGCCGAGCACGGTGTTGGTGCCCTGGTAGGCGTCGGATCCGGCGCTGTCGACGAGGATGCCGGCGGCGAGGTGCGAGGCGCTGCCCTGGGACCGGTACTCGGCGACGTAGCGGTCGGACCCGGCGCGGTCCAGGAGCATGCCCAGGGCGAGCATCTCGCCGCTGCCCTGGCCGTAGGCGCGAGCGTAGTAGCCGTCGTTGCCGTGGCGGTCGTACAGCAGGCCGACCCCGCCGTGCAGCGTCGCGTCGCCGACCCATGGGTACGGGCGGGTGCCGTAGGCGCCGCCCTGTCCGCCGCCGCCGTACAGGCCGAGGATGTCCTCGCCGGGGATGCCGAGGCGGACCTGGTCCGAGCCGAACAGATCGATGTAGGCGCCGAGGCCGCCGGTGGAGGCGAAGCCCTGCCCACGGCCGTGGACGACGGAGCGGTCGTCGCCGGAGCCGTCGACGAGCAGGCCGATGCCGAGCGTGCCGGCCCCCTGCGCGAAGCCGTTGGCGGAGCGGGCGTCGTCGCCCCCCTGGTCCCAGAGCACGCCGACGCCGAGGAAGCCGGCGCCCTGGCACTGGTAGGTGCAGAGGTAGTCGTCGGCGTCGCGGCCGGCGTCGATGAGGATGCCCACGCCGCCGTAGCCGGAGCCCTGGGTGTGGGGGGCGGTGGCGGTGTAGCGGTCCTTGCCGCCCAGATCGATGGCGACGCCCACGCGCGAGGGGAGGCCGACGTTGGAGCCGGCGCCGCCGGTGTACTCGTCGTTCCCGGCGGGGTCGATGAGGAGGAAGGCGTCGTTCCCGGCGTGCTTGTCGTCGCCGGTGCTGCCCACGATGAGGGCCCCCAGGGAGGTCTCGACGTACAGCAGCGGGCCGTTGGAGGCGGGCAGCTCGGCGGCGGCGAGGCGGGGGAGGATCGCTTCGATCTGGGCGAGCAGCTCGGAGGCGTGGGAGCGCATCCAGGGGTAGGAGAAGCGCTGGGCGAGCTCGAGGAACCCCAGCTGCACGCCGACGGGGTGGCTGCGCACGCGCAGCTCGGTGCCGAAGGAGCCGACGAAGAACGACTCCGCGGTGCGGCGGGGGGTCGGCATCTGACCGTCGGCGCCCCACCGGAGGTGGGCCTTGTAGATGTGCTTGCAGAGCTCATCGAGGGCGTCGCGGAAGTCGGCCGGGAGGTGGGCGCTGAGCACCTGGCCCTTCTCGGATTCGAACAGCTCGGACGGCTTGGGCAGCGGTGAGACGAAGGTCGAGGCCGGCGGCGGCAGCGGTGCGGCGGGGTCGGCGTCGCCGCCGGGCGCGACGGGCGTGAGGGCGTCGAGCAGGGCCGAGGGGCTCCCGATGCCGGGAAGCTCCGGCTTGCGGTAGCGCGTGCCGGGGTCGGGGAGCGGGCCCGCGGCGGCGTCGAGGGCGTCGCCGAGGCGGTTGGCAAACGGGGCCGCGGCGAGGGGACGCGCGAGCACCGAGTCGATGACCGGAGAGCTGGTGGGGACGAAGTAGCCGGCTTCCTCGGCTCGGGGGAGGGCGAGGCTCTCGAGGCTTCGGCTGGACAGGCGGAGGCCCCGCTCGATGGGGGCCTCGCCGGGGGCCGGGTCGGGCGGCGGCGGCACCGGCTTGGGGCAGCCGAGCAGGAGCGCGAGGGCGGCGGCGCTACTCCAGGAACGGAGCGATGGCATCCGTGACCTCCCGCCGGTGGATGAAGTCGGAGATGTAGTCGAGCTTCTCGGTGTTGATCTCGAGCGTCGGGCTCAGGTCCCACCGCGAGAACCAGTCCTCGTACAGCGTCTGAAGCTCCTTGAGGTACTTCAACGGGATGGCCTGCTCGTTGGCGCGACCGCGGGACTTGATGCGGCGGCGCACGGCGCGGACGGAGCAGCGCAGGATGATGAGCAGATCGGGCGGCGCCAGCGCCTGGGTCATCGCCTCGTACAGGTGCGTGTAGGTGGCCCAGTCGCGATCGGACATGCGGCCCGACTGGTGCAGGCTCCGGGCGAAGATCTCGGCGTCCTCGTAGATGGTTCGGTCCTGGACGACGGTGGACGGCTCCTCCATCAGTTCCATGTGAAGCCGGAACTTGTGGGACAGGAAGCTGACCTGGGAGTGGAACGCCCAGGCGTTCATGTCGGCGTAGAAGTCGTCCAGATACGGGTTGAGGGCGTTGGGCTCCATGAAGGGGCGGAAGCCGTACGTCTGGCACAGAAACTGGACCATGGTCGACTTGCCCGCGCCGATGTTTCCGGCGACGGCAATGAACTTGCGAGGCTTCGCGCCGGGGAGCATCGCGGGAGGGTAGCGCAGAGGGGTGTGGGGGGTCCTTGAGGAGGGAGCGGTCTGTGACCGCCAGAACGGGGCGAAACGAGTCGTTTCTCCTCCCGATGGCGAGGCCACACCGCCACAAACGGGGCGAAACGAACCGTTTCGCCCACCAGTGGCGGAGCCAAACCGCCACAAACCGGCCGAACGATTCGTTTCGCCCACCGGTGGCGGAAAGCCGGGCCCCTACCTCCCAACTTCCCGCGCCCGGACCACCTGCCGCCACGCGGTCCTCAACGCCAGCTGCCCCTCAACCGCCCGAACCATCTCGATCTCTGGCTCCAGGCTCTTGAGTCGCTCGACCGAACGCGAACCGATGCCGATCGCAGTCGCAAGCGTCACCGCCGAGCCGTCCACGATGTACACCGCCGCACACCGCGCCGCCCTCGCCCGCTCGTGCCTCGCATGCGCCGCGATGACACACGCAGCAGCCCCCACCGACGCTCGCAACACGCCGACGTCGAACGGCGCCACCGCTGGCATCACCGGCAGCTGCTCCAGCAGCCGTTCGCGCCCCACCCGCGGGAGGTACCGTCGCACGTTCCCGATCGTCCACCCTCCCAGGGTCCGCCAACCGAGCAAGTCAGGCAGGTTCGAAGCCTCGAACAGGGGATCCAACTCGACCCCGTGGTGCTTCTCCTGCCCCAGGCAGTACCAGAAGAGGTTGCGCAGATGCCGCTGGTCCACAACCGGCTTGACGTACACCTCGGAGAACCCCACCCCGGGCTTCAGCCGATGCTGCAGCGAAATCTCGACCCGCCGCCCCAACTCCCGGCCCGCGGGACCGTCGTTCATCGTGACCGCATGCAGGTGGTCGTCGACCAACCGGAACACGACGACCTCGAACGGCCGTCCCACCGTCAGCATCGACTCCGCCACGTGACACCGCGCCGCCGCGTTGTTCGCGATCACCCGGCCGTCCTTCAACCGCATCATCAAGTGGGAACCCACCGCCATCGCACACCTCCGCCCCCTCCCCTCGCAAGGGGGATGCCAGGGCCGAAACGGGGGACGCAGCGGGTGCCCATCCGTGAGGTGTCCGTGAGTGTCGTCCGTGAGTGTCCGGTGCCCGGACACTCACGGACAGCGGCCGGCTGGTAGCCTTCGCAGTCGATGTACACCGTCGCCAACCTCGGCCGCGTCTGCGACATGCTCGTCGCGGACGGCCTCATGCACGATGGCCAGGTCAAGGACGTGATGGTCCGCTACTCCATCCAGGAGAAGCGCATCCTCATCTCCAAGCGCGGCCAGATGCGCAAGCAGATGGGCCGGGTCAAGATCCCGTACCGCGTCGGCGAGATGGAGATCATCGCCTCGTTCAACTTCCCCCTCCCCAACAAGGAGGGGCAGAAGCTCACCGAGCACATGATCACCGAGTGCGTCGCCCGCCACCTGTCGCTGGCGTACTTCATCCCCGACCCGATGAAGCTCGACTACAAGATGATCACGGATACGTTCCCGGGCTCGTTTGCCGAGCGGAACCTGATCATCCCGATCGCCAAGACGCGCAAGACCATCACCCTCGCCGTCGCCGATCCTTTCGACGAAGCCATGATCGAGAACCTCCGCCGCTACACCGGCACCGAGGTCGACATGGTCCTGTCGCCCAAGACCGACCTCCTCAAGACCATCATGGAATTCCACGGCTTCAAGAAGTCCGTGGACCTGGCCGCCAAGGAGTTCGGCAAGAGCGGGCTGGACGAGCTGGGGAACCTCGAAGCGTTCTCCAAGATGAAGCGGCTGGAGGACATCGACGCCTCCGATCAGCCCGTCGTCCAGGCCGTCTGGTTCCTCTTCAACTATGCCTTCGACCAGCGCGCCTCCGACATCCACATCGAGCCCAAGCGGGAGACCAGCGAGGTCCGCCTCCGCATCGACGGCGTGCTCCACCGCATCCACGTCATGCCCCGCGCGGTGCACCGCGCCGTCATCTCCCGCATCAAGACCCTCGCGCGCATGGACATCGCTGAGCAGCGGCGACCCCAGGACGGCCGCATCAAGACCAACTTCAAGGAGCACGAGATCGAGCTCCGGGTGAGCACGATCCCCACCGCGTTCGGCGAGAAGGCGGTCATCCGCGTCTTCGACCCCGAAGTGCTCATGCAGGACATCTCGACGCTGGGGTTCTTCCCCCCCGAGCAGGAGGTCTTCGAGTCCTTCATCGCCCGGACCAACGGACTCGTGCTCGTCACCGGACCGACCGGCTCCGGCAAGACGACGACGCTCTACTCGACGCTTCAGTTCCTCAGCAGCCCGACGGTCAACATCACGACCATCGAGGACCCGATCGAGATGGTCCGCGAGGAGTTCAACCAGATCGCTGTTCACGAACGCGTCGGAATCACGTTCGGCTCGGCCCTGCGGAACATCCTCCGGCAGGACCCCGACATCATCATGGTCGGCGAGATTCGCGATCAGGACACCGCCGAGAACGCGATCCAGTCGGCGCTGACCGGCCACCTCGTGCTGTCGACGCTGCACACCAACGACGCCGCCACCTCCGTCACCCGGCTGCTGGACCTGAACATCCTCCCGTTCCTGCTCAGCTCGGTGCTCGTCGGCGTCGTCGCCCAGCGGCTCGTTCGCACCATCTGCAAGTTCTGCAAGATGGAGGACTTCCTCAGCCACGATCAGGTGCTGACCCTCAACATCGCCGGCGCCGAGGGCAAGAACCTCAAGGTCTGTTACGGCGCGGGCTGCGCCAAGTGCCGAGGTACCGGCTTCATGGGCCGCTCCGGCGTCTTCGAGGTCATGCCCGTCAACGAGCGCATTCGAAACCTCATCGACACCAAGGCCTCGGTCGAGGAGATCCGCCGCGAGGCGCTCGCCGAAGGCATGGTCACGCTGCGCGACTACGCCATCAAGAAGATGGCCCTGGGCGAGACGACCTACGAAGAGGTTCTGCGCGTCACGACCGAGTGAGGCAGATCGGGTCCGGGGGACCATCCAATACGCATCCAAGTCACAGCCCTGCTCCTGGCGCTCCTGCTCGCGCTCTCCGCCACCGCCCAGGACGAACGCTGGGTGTTGGTCAGTTGCGATGCCCACATGCGCGCGTCGATCCTCGAGACGTCGTCGATCCTCGACGCCGATCCCGAGCGCTGCATCCACGTCAGCGGAGGCCAGCGGGCCTGGCAGGGCCTGCTCCGGAGCCGCCACGGGGACCTCGTGATGGTCTCCACCGTGCCGTCGGTCCAGAGCCTCGGCAACGCCTGCGCGGCCGGTCCCTTCGAGACCATCCCCGGCGCCCTCGATCTGTACGTTCCCGCCACCGCCATCATCCCCACCGTCGCCGACCGCACCACCACCAAGACGAAGGACAAGCGCGAGGCGATCCTCCGCCCCGGCGCGGCCGTGCACGGCGGCAAGGGCGGCTGGTACAGCGCCTCGGACGGCACCGAGACGTCGCAGGTGAAGCTGACCAGGAAGCAGGTGGTCGACGAGTTCGTCACCCCGCCGGGGGGGCCGTGCGTCGCCTTCAACCCGACCGGGGAGCCCGACGCCCCCACGGTCTGGCGGGTCGATCCCCCCGCCGCCGCGCCGTGGGTCGCGCCCAGCGGCACGGTCATGTACCTCCCCACGATGGAGCAGGTGGACGAGACCGTCCTCGACTACCACCTGCCGCTGCCGACGTACGAGAAGGGCATGCTGACCTGCACGGACACCAGTCCGCTGCGGTTCGCGGCGCAGGGCATCGCCCTGCTGTGCTTCCTGACGCTGGCGCTCAACCCCGCCGGTTGACGACCCACCAGCGGCCGCCTTCGCCCATCACAATTCGAGTGGGGCCTTCGACGGGGTCGTTCGAGGGGAACAGTTCGTCCCCCGGCAGCAGGATCGTCCAGCGATCCTCGACCTCCTGGAACTTCGGCTGCACCGCCACCACCCGCCGCTCCCGCGCCGCCGCGATCGCGTCGGCGGACGTCCCGAACCGGGCCAGATCCCAGAGCGTGTAGTAGGTCGGAGGCGCGAGCACGAGCTCGCCGTCGCCGTACCGCTCCACCGCCGCGCGGGGCTCCACCCAACGCGACGCCACCGTCTCGAAGTCGTCGTGCACCGGCTCCGCGTCCGCGGGCATGGTCGCGATCATGAACCACGTATCGAACCGCTTCGACTCGATCGCGGGCGTGATCCAGTGGCTGAAGACCTCGACCCCGGCCACCGTGGGGAGGCGCACGTTCACCTCCTCGGAGACCTCCCGGGCCGCGGCCGCGAGGTGGGCGATCGCGACCGCCCCGTCCAGGGCGCCCCCGAAGCGAGCGACCGCGTCGTCCGGATCGGTGCCCTGCGGCGTCGTCTCCCAATCCTCGGGATCGACGCTCCCGCCGGGGAACACGTAGGCCCCGGGCATGAAGCTGGACTTCATGGATCGTTTGACCATGAACACTTCGAAGGAGTCCGCGGTGTCGCGGAGGAGCAGGACGGTGGCAGCGGGGCGTGGAGAGGGGACGGCGCTCATGGCGCGCCAGCCTACTCCCCGACGGCGACCTTACGCATGGTCGCGGCCTTGCTCTTGAGGCGGTTCAACTCCACCTGGGCGGCGCGACGGACCTGGCTGTGCGGGTCGCGGGTGGCGATGTCACGGACGATGCGGGCGGCGCCGGCGGTGGCGATGCGCCCCAGCGCGGTGCAGGTGTAGAGCCGCACCTTGAAGTCCGGGTGGTAGGCCTGGGTCTGGAGCACCGGGAGGGCCCGGTTCAGTCCCGCGTGGCCCATGCCTTCGATCGCGCCGCAGCGCACGATGACCGAGGACTCGGGGTCTGCCACGACGTCCAGCAGGGCGTCGAGCTTGGTCGCGCCAGCCAACTGGCCGACGGTGGCGAGGGCGGCGGCGCGGAGCCGGTTGGCCCGGGTGCCCTGGGCTTCGCTGACGGCGATTGTGTAGAGCCACCGCATGCCGTGGGCGCCGAGACGACGCCACTGGTCGCGCGTCGCTCGGGGTGATCCGTTGAGGTAGGAGACGACCCGCCGCTCGATTTCGGCGGGGGTCAGCATCGGAAGCTCTTCTTCGTTCGCGCTTGAGGTGCTGCTGGGGTCGGTCTCCGCCATGCACCCCTCATCGGCAGAGCAGCGCGCTCCTTTAGGTCATTTTGACTCGGTCAGACCGACCAGCTTCCGGAACCGCTCGTGCTCGCGGAGCGACGTCAGATCGGGGTCGTGGCGGGCGAACGCCAGCTCCTCGAAGCCCAGCTCGATCGCCGTCTCCAGCATGTGCAGCGCCTTGTCCTGCTCGCCCTTGAGCGCGTAGAGGCAGGCCAGGTTGTAGGAGGCGTACACCGAGTCCGGCTCCAGCTCGATGAGCTCCTCCAGCAGGGTCAGGGCCGTGTCGTAGTCGTCGCACCGGTAGGCATCCAGGACCGAGTCGTTCAGCTCGTCGGCCCGCGCCCAGAGCGCCAACTCCTCGTCCGTCGGAGGGGTCCAGCGACGCTCCCGCGCCGCCGCCATCTTCTCGAACGGAACCTGGGGGGCGTCCTGGTACCAGTACGTCACCGCGGCCAGCCGGTCCTTGCGCATGTTGTCCACGCCGTGGTCGACCTTGACCTCGATCGAGCTGTCGAACGGGACGGGATCCTCGACGTGGAAGCGGTACACCGAGGAGCGCGCCTTCACCCGATCGCCCTCATCCAGCGTGCAGCCCTGGTAGGGACCGTGGGTCTTGTTCACGCCGAAGATGTTCCCGAAGTAGTTCAGCAGCGTGGATGCGCCGGGACCGCGGTCCGTCGCGCCGTCCACCTCGAAGTGCACCGAGCCGGTGCCCCACGCGCCGGGCTCCTCGTTCTGGGACGACATCGTCATGCCCACGAACTGCCCCTTGCCGGAGGCGCGCAGCACGGTCAGCGGCTTGCCCTCCTCGGGCGGGTTCGCCTGCGTGTACTGCGCGTGGAAGTACAGACCGTCCGGCGGCATCGCATCCAGGGTGCGGTACTGCACCTCCCAGCGGAGCTGGCGAGTCGCCGAGGCGCCCTCGTTCACGATCGCGATGCGCGCCGACTGGGCGAACGCCATCTTCCAGAAGGAGGTCATCGAGCGGCCCTGGCTCTGCACGGCGATCGGCATCGACTGCAGGTTCTGGCGGGCGCCCGGACCGATCCCGAAGAAGTCGCCCAACGGAGCGCTGACCGACGGCGACGCCGCGCCGTCCCAGGTGATCGTCAACACGAGGTCACGCCACCACGTCTCGCCGCCTTCCACCGCGATCCAGAGTCGGTCGATGACCGCCGGACCGGCGATGTTCGCGAGCACGACGGTCTCGCCCGGACCCACGTTGGGATCGCCGTCGACGTCGCTGGAGGCCGCACGCCCGTACGAGCCGGGGGCGCGGCGCACGAGGCTGTCCAGGCTCGAGCCGTAGGTCGTGACCGTCGGCGGCTGCACCTCCGGCGCTTTCTTCTTCTTCGCGGAGGCCCCCGCGGGGACGAGGAGAGCAAGGCAGAGGACGAGTCCGAAACGCTTCATTGAGGCCCACCTCCCGAATGGGGTGGGGATCCTACTCGATCGCGACGATGGCGCGCAGCCGCTCGGCCTCCTCGAGTTCCGCCACCTTGAGGTGGAAGGCCCGGCGGCGCTTCACCGCAGCGAACAGGAACAGCACCGCGCCGATGCCCCAGAAGGTGCCGGAGCTCCCCAGCACGGGGATCAACGCGTGCCACACGGTCACCCGGGAGCGCCAGCGCTCCTCCTGGATCTCGAGGGTGTCGCCGGTCGCCGCGACGAGGGCGGTGTCCAGCGTCTCGCCGGTCGCCATCTGCCCGATCACCGTCGGGAGGACCTCGTCTCCCTGACGCGCCAGGAACGCGACGAAGTCCACCGACTGCACGTAGGCGAGGCGGGCGTGGGCGGCCCGCGAGGGCCAGCCGTTGGTGAACGTCTCCATCGACAGGAGCGAGCCTCCGGCCGCGGCCCGCGCCAGCACCGCGTGCTCGCCGGGGGCCATCTCCCCGGCCAGGTACTTGCTCAACCCCTCGTTCAGCCACCGGGGCGGGTCCCCCCGCTTCCACGCGCGGCCCAGCACGATGTGCACGACCTCGTGGGTGAAGACCTGCTCGAGGTTGCTCGGTCCGGTGCGGGGAAGTCGCGTGCGGAGGTAGATCTCCGACCGCTCGTCGTACGCGGTGCCCGCGGCCCAGTCCGGCGGATCCCCGGGCTGCGCCGCCGCGAACGCCTCCGGCGTGGACGCGAGCACGACATCGATGTGGCGGGGGGCGGCCAGACCGGTGCGATCGACCACGTCGGCGAGCACGTCGCCGGACGCCTCCGCCAACCCCTCGGCCAGCCCCGCGTCATCGTCCCGATGCCAGAACGTGAACGGTTCGGCGCGCAGCTCGCTCCAGCCGAGCCCCGACGGAGCTTCCGCCGCCGCCAGCGAGGGCAGCAGCAGTGCGATCAACAGAACCAGCGTGCGAACGAGCGTCACCGAACACTCATGGTGCCCCGGCGCGCGTCGTCAAGACGGCCCTACCCGACTGGTCAGGGAGCCGCGGCCTCGTGCCACTCCTGCACCGAGCGCACCCGGAAGTCCTGCTCGGACAGCGCCTCGATGCCGGTAACCATCGCCTGCGCGGCCGCCAGCGTGGTGATGCAGGGGATCGTGTACTGCAGCGCCGCCATGCGGATCGACCGCTCGTCGAACCGCGAGTCGCGGCCCAGGGGGGTGTTGATGATGAGGTCGATCTCGTCGTTCTTGACGAAGTCCACGAGGTTCGGCCGGCCCTCGTTGACCTTGTAGATCGGCTGGCAGGCGATCTCCGCGTCCTCCAGCGCCTTGGCCGTGCCCGCGGTCGCGATGAGGTGGAACTTGAGCCGCGCCAACCGCCGCGCCAGATCCACCGCCGCGGGCTTGTCGTCGTTGTTCACCGACAGGAAGACCGTGCCCCCCTCGGGGACCTTCTCGCCCGCGCCCATCGTCGCCTTCGCGAACGCCTGACCGAAGCCCTCGGCCATGCCCATGACCTCGCCGGTGGACTTCATCTCCGGTCCCAGCAGGGGGTCGGCGCCGCCCATCTTGCGGAACGGCAGCACCACCTTCTTGACCGAGACCATCGTGGGCCGGATCTCCTTCGTGAACCCCTGCTCCGCCAGCGTCTCGCCGGCCATGCAGCGGGCCGCGATCTTGGCGAGCGCGTGGCCGATCGCCTTGCTCACGAACGGGATCGTGCGCGAGGCCCGCGGGTTCACCTCGATGGTGTACGGCTTGCCCTCGTAGATGGCGAACTGCGTGTTCATCAGCCCGACCACACCCAGCGCCCGGGCGAAGTCCTTCACCGTGCGGCGCATCTCCTCGATGACGTCCTCGGGGAGGTCCACCGGAGGCAGCACGCAGGAGCTATCGCCGCTGTGCACGCCGGCCTGCTCTATGTGCTCCATGATCCCGCCGATGGTCACGGCGCCGGTCTCGTCCGCCACGCAGTCGACGTCAACCTCCTTGGCGTTCTCGAGGAACTTGTCGATGAGCACGGGGTGCTCCGCGTCCATCTCGATGGCGTCGCGGATGTACTCCCGCAGCGTGGACTCGCTGTACACGATGGCCATGCCGCGCCCGCCGAGCACGTACGAGGGGCGCACGAGCACCGGGTACCCGAGGCCGTTGGCGATCGCGGCCGCCTCGTCCAGCTTCCGCGCGGTGCCGCCCGGCGGCGTGCGTGCGCCGATCTCGCGAGCGAGGTCCAGGAACTCGTCCCGGTCCTCCGCCTTGTGAATCGCCGACGGCGGCGTGCCGAGGATGTGGACGCCGGCCGCCTCGAGCTTGCGCGCGAGCTTCAGCGGGGTCTGCCCGCCGAACTGCACGACCACACCCCAGGGCTGCTCGATGCGCACGATCTCCATCACGGACTCGAACGTCAGCGGCTCGAAGTAGAGGCGGTCGACGATGTCGTAGTCGGTGCTGACCGTCTCCGGGTTCAGGTTCACCATCACCGTGTGGCACCCGATCTCGCGCATCGCGAGCGCGCCGTGCACGCAGCAGTAGTCGAACTCGACCCCCTGCCCGATCCGATTCGGACCGGAGCCCAGGATCATCACGGTGCGCTTGCCCTCGACGGGCCCGGGGACCTCGCTCTCGGTGCCCTCGTAGGTCGAGTAGTAGTACGGCGTCTCCGCCTCGAACTCGGCCGCGCAGGTGTCCACCGCCTTGTAGACGGGGTGGATCCCGGCGTCCTTGCGGCGGAGCCAGACCTTCTCCTCGGTGGTGCCGAGCAGGTGGGCGATCTGGATGTCGGTGAAGCCGTCCCGCTTGGCCCGGAACAGAAGCTCGTCGTCCACCCGCTTCAGCGTGCCGGCGGACCGGACCTGGGACTCGCGCTCCGCCAGCTGGGCGACCTGGTCCAGGAACCAGGGATCGATGCCAGTGTACTCGTGCAGCTCCGGGATGGTCATGCCGAGCCGGAGGGCGTGGCGCAGGAAGAAGACGTTGTCGCTCTGCGGACGGCGCAGGCGGCGGCGGATGGCGCGGATCATCTCCGCCCGGGACTCCGGCCCCGCGGCTCCGTCGACGTCGATCTCGTCCCGACCGTCGGCGCCCAGCCCGGCGCGCCCCTGCTCGAGGCTGCTCAGCCCCTTCTGCAGGCTCTCGCGGAAGGTCCGGCCGATGGCCATCACCTCACCGACGGACTTCATCTGCGTGCCCAGGGTGGTCTCGGCGCCGGGGAACTTCTCGAAGGCCCAGCGGGGGATCTTCGTGACGACGTAGTCGATCGTCGGCTCGAACGCGGCCGGGGTCTTCTTCGTGATCGTGTTGGCGATCTCGTCCAGCCGGTAGCCGACGGCGAGCTTGGCGGCCATGTGCGCGATGGGGAACCCGGTCGCCTTGGACGCCAGCGCCGAGCTGCGGCTCACGCGCGGGTTCATCTCGATGACGATCAGGCGGCCGTCCCGCGGGTTCACCGCGTACTGGATGTTGGAGCCGCCGGAGTCGACGCCGATCTCCCGAATGATCTTGAGCGAGGCGTCGCGCATGATCTGGTACTCGACGTCGCTCAGCGTCTGCGCCGGCGCCACCGTGATCGAGTCGCCGGTGTGGATGCCCATCGGATCGAAGTTCTCGATCGAGCAGATGATCACCACGTTGTCGTGGAGGTCCCGCATGACCTCCAGCTCGAATTCCTTCCAGCCGAGGATCGACTCCTCGATGAGGACCTCGGTGGTGGGGGAGGCGCGCAGGCCGCCCTCGACGATCGTCTTGAACTCTTCGCGGTTGTAGGCGGTGCCGCCGCCGGTGCCGCCCAGCGTGTACGACGGCCGGATGATGGCGGGGAAGCCGGTGGTCTCGACGATGCGGAGCGCGTCCTCCATCGAGTAGGCGAAGTCGCCCTCGGCCATCTCCAGGTCGACCCGCTTCATCGCCTCGGCGAACAGCGAGCGGTCCTCCGCCATCTTGATCGCGTCCACGTCCGCGCCGATGAGCTTGACCTTGTACTTCTCCAGGATGCCGGCCTCGGCCAGCTCCATCGTCACATTGAGCGCGGTCTGCCCGCCCATCGTGGGCAGCAGCGCGTCCGGACGCTCCCGCTTGATCACCTTCTCGACGGACTCGACCGTGATCGGCTCGATGTACGTCTTGTCGGCGAGCTCCGGATCCGTCATGACGGTGGCCGGATTGCTGTTGACGAGGATGACTTTGAAGCCGTCCTCCTTCAACGCTTTGCAGGCCTGGGTACCGGAATAGTCGAACTCGCAGGCCTGTCCGATGACGATGGGCCCGGAGCCGATAATGAGGATGGATTCGATGTCGGTGCGGCGCGGCATGGCGGGGCGGATCTAACACGTGATCGCGCTTCTCTGGGAAGATCGCGACAGGAGTTTTCGATGAGCGAGCGGAAGGGATACGGAGCGGCAATCGTGGGGGGCCTGATGGTAGCCGCCGCGGTCGCGATCGCCGTGGTCGGCGGCAGCCCATCGTCCGACGCCGACCCGGTCGACGATCGCCCCCCTCCCCGGCACGTGAACGTCCTGCTCGACGAGCCCTCCGAGCCGGTCGAACTCCCTTCGGATCCCCGCGAGGATCGGGCCGACGCGGACGCCGCCGCGCTTGCCCCGGACCAGTGGGGCGCGCCCGACCCCCTGCCCGACCTCAGCGGCACGTGGTGCATCACCACCGCTACCAGCGCCTCGGGCAAGCCCGCCCGCCTCCTCGCGAGGGAGACCTGGACCGCCTCCGGAGATCCCGGGGAGTACCGCCGAAGCGGGCACGTGGGGGTGGAGTTCGACCGCGTCGACTGGGCGCGAGTGGACTACGACGGGGCGCTCGCCATTCGGGACGGTCAGGCCTGCGTCAGCCACACCGGCAGCACCTGGATCCCCTCGGAGGCTCCCGGACGCGCCGAACGCGCCGAGTACTTCGAGTTTGCCGAGCTCACGATGCGCGACTACTACGGCGGCAAGAGCTTCCGCGCCGGCGCCTGCCAGCCGCTGGTGCGGGCCGAGGACGACGTCGTGACGGTGCAGCGCGGCGACGGATTCGGGCACTGGCTCCGCTGTGAGTAAGAAAATCGAGATTCACCTGAATATCGAAGGGGGGCTGTGCGTCGATTCCCTGATGGCAGACGAATCCCTCGACTTGATGAGCTCGCTTCACGACCTCCTGGTGCGCGCCGCGGCCGACGACGTCGAGGCGCAGAAGGAGATCGTCGAGCAGTACGAAAACGTGGCGTTCGTCGCCGCCTACGGCGTCTACCCCAAGCCCGACCGGGCCCGCCTCGCGGGTCAGTTCGCGCTCGGTCAGGTGCTCCTGGCCATCCGCAAGGGGCAGGTCCCCGACAACTTCAAGGCGTACCTGCGCCGCTCCGCCGTCAACGCCGCGATCACCCTGCGGCGACGCGACGGCAAGCTCGTCCACCTCGACGATCTGCCCGGCAACGTCGCCGAGGCGGTGGTCGCCGCCGGACGAACCTCCCCCGATCCCGAGCACGCGCTGTGGCGCCAGCAGGTGCGCAGCCGCGTGCTGACCGCCCTGCAGCGGCTCCCCGAGCGGCAGCGCATGGCGTTCGCCTACGTGGTCCTCGAAGGCCTCAGCTACGTGGACGCGGGCGCGGCGATGGGCTGCGACAGCAAGACCGTAGGGTCCCAACTGTTCCGCGCGCGTGAGCGCCTGCGGGAGCTCCTGGGCGACCTGCAACGATGATCCTGATGGCGCTCCGGCCTGACCAGCTTGAGCTCGTGCACCGCTTCTTCGACGGCGAACTGAACCGCGACGAACAGGCCGAGGTCGAAGCGCTCCTGAGCGGCGACGGCGACGCCCGCGGCGCGCTCCGCGAGCTCCGCTCCCTGGACCGCTCCACCCGCAACGAGCTCCTCGCGGCGACCGCGCAGGAGGACTTCACCGACTGGTGGGATCACGTCGAGCAGCAGATGAAAGCGCCGTCGTTGGAGCCGCCCACCGGGGTCGAGCCCATCCAACGGCGGTCCACAATCTCGATGGTGCGCGACGAGATCCACGCCTCCCCCGTGGAGCCGGCGCCCAGCGCCTGGCGCGGCTGGCTCATCGCCGGGCTCTTTGCCGGCGCCGCCATCGGGTCGGCGATCGGGGTCTTCGCGCTCGCCCTGAACTAGTATCCCTGGGCGGTAGTCGCGACACGAATTCCGGTGAGGCCCGGGCGTCGCGGCGGGTGATCGGACGAGCGAGGCGTACCTCGTGTACGCCGACGAGGGCGGACGCCAGCAGCGGCGTTCGGGGCCAGCGGAAACGGGTCGGGACTTCTGTCCATGGGTACTAGTCGGGCAGCTTCACCGAGATCAGCCCGCACTGGCTGGACAGCAGCGCCCTCCCCTGCCCCTCATCCACGGTGATGTCCTTGACGTGGCCGCCCACCCGGTGGCGCTTCAGCACCTCCCCGGTGGAGCTTCGGGCGATCGTCAGCACCCCGTCGTAGGCGCTGCTGGCGAGGACCAGGTCGCGCGCCGGCGAGGCGGCCAGGGCCCGCGTCCCGAGGCCCGTGGGGATCCGGCCGACCGGGGCCAGGTTGGACGTCTGGAGCACCCGCACGCGCGAGCCGTAGTAGCTGGACAGGAACAGCCGCCCGGCCGTGCCGTCCAGCGCGATGTCGTAGTGCGCACCGCCGACGTCGCGTCGCTGGACCAACTCCATCGTCGTGGGGTCCACCTCCGCCACCGCCTGCGAACTCCAGAACGACACCGTGTACAGCGCGCTGCCGTCCGCGGCCGCGGCCAGCGCCGCGACGTCGCCGATGGCCTCGTCGGTGAGGGTCGCCTCCACCCGGCCGGACGTCGGATCGAACCGGTGCAGCGACGGCTCGTACTCGCACCCCAGGTACAGCTTGCCGTCGGCCTCGCGCCACGCCATCGCGCCGATCCAGCAGAGGTGCTCGAGGCCGACCGAGCGGGTCACCTCGGAGGCATCCGCGGGCAGCTCGATGACCACGTTGTTGACCACGTTGCTGGGTGAGTTGGGCATCCCGTAGAAGTCCGGGTGGCCGCCCAGCGCGGTGCCGAAGAACCGCTCGGCGCCGGGGGCCCACAGCAACTCTTCGATCGAGGCCAGCGACTGGTTCTCGTGGTCGCGCCGGTTGGCCTCGTAGGCGGGCAGGGCCGTCGGCACGGCGGTCCCCCCTCCGTCGTGGAGCATGCCCGGCTCGAACCGCACGAAGCCCACGGTTCGGTCGGACCGGAGCGACATCGCGGCGCGGCTCCCGTCGCTGTTGAGCACGACCCGGAACGCCGGCTCGGACGACGGGGAGTCGAGGACCCGCACGACCTCGGCGTCCCCCGCCACGAGGCGCGACTCGAGGTCCCCGCGAGGCCCCGGCACCTCCACGTAGGTCGGGTCCTCCACGTCGGGGCAGGCGAAGACGCGCTCCAGGTAGGTGTGGCCCACCATCAGCCAGCCGGCCAACGCGAACGGCACCAGCCGGAACGCAAAGCGGGACGGCTCCCAGGCCAGAGCCGCGGGCCCCCGCACGAGGCTCGGCCACCCTCTCACCAGCAGCGCCACCGACGCGGCCGCCGTCGCCAGGTAGGGGAGGCTCGGCACGCCCCCGGCGAAGACCAACGCCGCGACGATGCCGACGGCCCATCCCGCGGTCAGGCGGGCGGCCCGATCGGGGTCGCTGAAGCGAAGCTCGACCGGCGTGCCGACGGCGAACGCGAGCAGGAGCAACGGGAGTCCCCACTCCCCCAGGGGACCGTCCGCCAGGGCGAACCAGTTCAGGGCGCCGTACCCCTCGGACCGGGCGGCGAGCAGCTCGGACAGGTAGTAGGCGGCCGCGCCGCACAGCAGGACCGCCGCGACGGGGGCGGCGAACCGTCCGATGGGCCCCGGCTCGTCGCCGTCGATCTTCGCCACCGAGAGCGCCGCGGCGACCGCGAACAGCCCCGCCGCGATGCCCCGCTCCATCAGGCAGGCGATGACGAAGCCGCCGAGCATGAGCGCCGCCGCGGGCAGCGCCACAACCCTCCAGAACCAGAGCCCCTTGCCCGCGGCGGTCACGGCGAGCCCGCCTGCGAGCAGCGCTCCGGCCGCGATCGCGATGGTGCGGGGTCGGCTTCCATCGCCCTCCTGGAGCCACCCCACGGCGGCCGCGGCGGTGCGGAAGGCGAGGTGGATCAGGTCCGCGGCGCCGGGGAGATCGATCCGGAAGTAGAGGTCGGCGAAGACCCACGCCACCACCGCGCCGACGACCCCCACCACCACACGTCCCGCCTGCTTCACGCGCGAAGCATATCCCCTGACCGCTTGGTACTCTGAGAACTGTACGAATCGCGGGGCTGGGGGGCCACGGCTAGAAGAAGGGGCGATGGCCCGAGCGACCGAATACGCACGCTCCGCCTGGCTCGCCATGTTCAAAGGCGTGCGCGCCGTCACCCTGTACACCGACGATCACGCCGAGGTGGTGCGGTGGGCCCACAACATGACCCGCTACGTGCAGAGCGCGGCGGCGATTCGTTCTTCGCTCCACCTCGAGGTCAAATCCCACTGCCCATGCGGTCCCGCCGCATCGCCAAGCGGATCCTCCCCTACGTCACCTCCGAGACGCTGGACGTGCGCGCGGCGGCGTTGGCGTACATGGCCCGCTACGCCTACCACCCGGCGTTCGAGACCCTCCGTGACTTCACCCAGAGCGGGTTGTTCGCGAACCTCGACTTCGCCAGCCGCTGCGAGGTCTGCAAGACCCTCGGCGTGGTGGGGGGGCCGGACGCCGAGAAGTTGGCCTGGACCCACCTCCCCGCCGGCTTCGAGCGGCTTCAGCCCGACCGCTGCGTGCCCTGGGTCGTCTGCCTCGCGGCGGCCGGATCGCCCGCCGCGGGGGAGTACCTGGACGCGATGGGAGCCTCCACCGACCCCCGGGTGCAGGCGGTCGAGGCCAACACCCGCCCGCTCTGGGAGCGCCGTCGGGCGACGCGAGGCCAGCTCGCCCCGCCCATGACGACCTCGCCCGGCATGCCGATTCCGTCGGCTCCCGGCTACTCCCTGTCGGGCACCTACGACCGCGCCTCGAGCGGTCGGCACCAGGCCCCCTCGCGGTCCGGAACGATGTCCGACGCGGTCGACGAGGACGAATCGTGACCGGGCCGAGCCTCGAGCGCATCGCGGCCCGCAACCGGGTCGTCGCGGTCCGCGCCGCGGTGCTCCGGCTCGCGGGCGTGCTGCGATCGGCCCGGGTCTACTCGACGGACAACCGGGCGCTGTCGGACGGCATCGAGTCGGCGTGCAGCAGGCTCGCCCCGCTGGTGGCGGACCTGGGGGAGATCCTCCTGCGGATCGAGGGCACGCTGGTGCGCGTCAATGGAACCATGATCGCGCAACTGGGCCGCGGCGCGGTCCAGGAACTGGCGAGCTTCGGCGACGACCTCGCCGCCCGCGGCCTCGGCGGCATCCACTTCCAGAGCCCTCCGTGCAACGACGACCTCCGCCACCTCGTCGCGCTCTGGGCCAAGCACGACGACCTGCCCCCGAGGTGGGGGCTCGCATCCTCAACGACGAGCTCCACGACCGGGGGGTCGCAGCGCTCCTGGTGCTGCCCCCGCAGGAGGCGATCGACGACGGGGCGGATCTCGGCCCCGACACCCTCACGCCCGAGGACGGGTTGCGCGCCTACTGCGCTCTCCTGGTGGTGTCCGAGTTGCTCCAGGATCCCGCCAAGGCCCACCTGAAGTCCACGGCCGAGCGGGCCCAGGAAGCGCTCCAGGTGGCGGCGAACGTGGTCGCGGCGGCGCCGGAGGCGCTCCTGTGCGCGGCCACCTACCGCGACCCGGGGGACTACGCGGTGGTCCACGGAGCCAACACGGCGGTGCTGTCGATGACCCTCGCCCGAGCGATCGGCCTCGGCCTCGCCGGGATCATCGATTGCGGCCGGGGCGCGCTGTATTGCGACGTGGCCATGGGCGAGAGCGCCCGGAGCCTCTCCGAGCTGGACTCCGCGCACGTCGCGGCGGTCCTGTCGCACCCCATCGGGTCGTTCGCGGCAGGCCTCCAGGGGAGCGCCCTCAAGGGTCGGGATCGGGCCCGCCTGGCGGTCGCCTACGAGCACCACTGCGGCGTCGATGGCGAGGGCTACCCCACGGCCGCCCCCGACAACCGTCCTCACCTCTACTCGCGCATCGTCTCGATCGCCGACGGATACGACGCGCTGGTCCACGACCGGGGCGACCGCCCCGGGCTGGCCCGCCCCGTCGCCCTCGAGGTGCTGTACCAGGAGGCCGGGAAGCGGTTCGACCGGATCCTGCTGCACGAGTTCTGCGGCATGCTCGGCCGGTTCCCCCCCGGCTCGGTGGTGCGACTCGCCGAAGGCCACATCGCGATGACGGCGGCGCCGTCCTGGGACTCCCGGATGTTCGGTCGGCCGTCCGTACTCGTGATTCGGGACCCCCAGGGGCGTGCCCTCCCGGCGCCCCAGGCGCTGGACCTGGGCATGCAGCGGGGAGAGCGCAGCACGCGCATCGTGGAAGTGTTGGACGATCGCCTGATCCCGGAGCAGCTCATCGGGCTGGTGCTCGGCGAAGACCTGACGCGTTAGCGGCGGACGGCGACCCGGACGGGCTGGCCGATCTCGAGCCGGCGGGACACCGCGGGAGTGACCGTGAACCGCACGTGGCGGACCGTGGAGAACTCCCCGTCGTTTCCGCTGACCCGAAGCTCCTGCTCGTCGATCTCCGAGACCATGCCTTCGACGGGCTCGGAGGCTCCGTCTCCGAGATCAAGCCAGACGATCTCGCGCTCCCGCATCACCTTGGCGAGTCCGACCGGCACGGCCGCCCGGATCACCAGCGACGCGGGGTCCAGGATCTCGAACGCGGGGTCGACGTTGCGGGTGTTCCACTGCCCTCCCTCGGACAGCCGGACCGACACGATCTGGCCCGAGATGGGGGCCCTCACCACCGACTTGGCGATGTCGTCTTCCAGCCCCCGGACCCGGCCCCCGAGCTCATCGACGAGGGCCGCCGCGATCCGCTCCTCGGCAGCTCGTCGGGCCGCGGTCCCGGATCGCGCTCCCCGGTTGCGCACCGCCGCGATCGCCACCGCCTTCTCGGCCGCTTCGTGTTCGTCCCCACTGAGTCCCGCCTCCACGATCCGGCGGCGGTCGTAGTCCTCGGAGCGAGCCCGCGACTCGGCCGACTCGAGCCGACGGCGAAGCTCGGACTTGAGCCACTCGGGCGGCTCATCCCCGGTTCGGGTGCCGCCGATGGAGGAGGCGCGGGCATCGCGCAGGCGGCGGCGGGCCTCGGCCAGCCGCTCTTCCCGATCCACCGTCTCCAGCTCGGCGAGCACGTCCCCCTTGCGCACCGGGTCGCCGCTGTCGACGAAGATGCGGGCGACGGTTCCGGGCACGTCGATGCGGACCTCCGCGAAGTTGGCCGGCTCGACCTCACCGTCCGCGACGACCGCGTCAGCCGGGGCGCCGGGAATGGCTGCGCGGGCCGGCAGGTCGGGGACGGAGCCGGCCGCGGGGGCGTCCCCGATCTCGGTGAGCGCGGCCGCGGAGCGCTGCTCGACGTCGCCGCCCGCTTCGGGCTGGGGGCAGCCGCAAAGCAGGAACAAGACGGCGATCGCGCTCCCGCGGGGCAGGTTCAAAATCGCATCCCGAACTTGAACCCCGGCCAGGGAGCGAAGGCCTTGCCGGGCTCCCGCCCGGTGGGGACGAAGCCGACGCCCGCGGCGACGTGGAAGCCACGCGCGCTGTCGTAGCGCAGCCCCAGGTGCCAGTAGCCGACGAGGCGCAGCCGGTTGCGGCCCGCCAACGCCTGGGCGAACGAGTCGAGACGCCAGGCGGCCCCCCCAGCGAGGGTCGTGATGCCCACGCCGATGGTCGGGGTGAGGCGGAACGGAACCGGCATCAGGGACGCTTCCGCCCACACGCCGGCCATGCTGCTGCGGGTGCCGGAGTCGGACTTGATGAGGACGAAGCCCAGGCCGCCGTCGAGGGCGACCGCCCAGTGGGGGCGGAACTCGGCGTACAGGCCCAGCCCCACGCCCGGACCGAGCAGGGTCAAGCCGGCGCCGCCGCGGCTGGTCCGACGCGGGTTGCGCTTGTCGCCGCGGGCCTTCTTGGACTCGGGCGTCTCGGGGGCTTCCACCACGGGCGCGGGCGGGGCGGCGTTGTTCCCCGACTTGGTCGCGGGGGGCACGTACGCCGTCACCGGGCCGGGGGGCACCGCGCCGTCGCGGGCGGCCTCGGCGTCGTCGGCGCGGCCGACTTCCATGAGGCACTCGACGAGGTAGTTGCGGGCGCTGGGATGGTCCGGCTCGCGACGCACGACCTCCTCGAACAGGGGCAGCGCGCCGGCCAGGTCCCCGGCCCCGAACAGCTCGTAGGCCTCGGCGTACAGCGTCGCCGTTCCCCGATTGAGGTCTACCGCGGGGGGCGGCGGGGGCGGCTCCTCGGGAGGCGCGAGCGCTCCCTCGGGGGCGGGCGGCGGAGCATCCCCTTCGGGAGCCTCCTCCTCGGGAGCGGGGGCCTCGTCAGCCGGCGGTTCCTCCTGCGCAAGCGCGGGAACGGCCAGCAAGACAGCGAACACGAACGGGAGCAGTCGACGCATCCCCCGGAGTCTAGACCGCCAAAGCCCCATCACAAGCCAGGAACTCCCACAGCCCACGGCGTTGTTGCACGGCTCCGAGCGAGGCCGGATCGGGCCACTGAGCGGCTCTCTCGGAGGTTCAGCTTCGGACAGCCCGCGATTCCGGCATCCCGAGCTCGGTCATGCGATTGAGGATGTTCACACCGATCATCGCCTCCCTCCTCTGCCCTTCTTCGGACCGTGAGCGGAGTCGGGGGCCGAGGATCTGTTTGAATCGATACATCCCATTCTCGGCTCGAGCTTGTTGGTGCGCGCCGGACTCCTTGCGCCATTGACGCCGCCCCACCTCATCGATCCTCAGCAGGGCGGCTTCCCTCTGCTGCCAGGTGCCCACGCTGGGACCGGAGGACGACGCCGTCCGCCGAGGAGGAATCGCGATGTCGATCCCCGGCATCCCAACTTCGTCCAACGCCGCGTACACCGCCCTGGTGTCGTAGGCACCATCCGCCCGGAAGGACGCGACCGGTGCAACCAGCCTGCCGAGCAGATCCACGCCGACGCATCCGTCGTCCTCGGAGCTTCCCGTCAGGGCCGAGACGGCGATGAAGCCGCCCACGTCGATCCCGAGGTGCAGCTTCCGCCACTGCCGGCGCTTCTTCGAATCGCCGTGCTTGTCTGTCCGAGCTCCACTGACCGCCACCGACAATCTTCAGGCCGGTCGAGTCGATGACCAGGTGGAGTGGGCCGTCGTTCTTCCGGCCGCGGCTCAGCACGTCGATGGTCCGACCTCGCCGGGACAGCGTCGTGTGGTCGGGCACGCTCAGATCGAGGCCCATCAAGCGGATCAGCGAGCCCACGAAGCCCTCCGTCTTCCGGAGTCCCAGGTGGAACAGCGACCGGAGTGTCAGGGCAGTCAGGATCGCGAGATCGGAGTACTCCCTTTGTCCTCCGGGTCGTCCGGTAGGGCGGGCGTTCCAGGAACGGACGGCGGCGGCG